>JAJQFS010000015.1 GCA_021200995.1 Lachnospiraceae bacterium
TTAATTTTCAGTATACAAAAGAAAAGGGAGCATGTCAATTTCTCTCAGCTTCATTCTGGGGGTTTACACATAGCATTCTTATGATACCGTCCCATCCGTGTCAATCCCCAGAATCTCACAGATCAGCTCCGCCTGCTCCTCTGTCAGTGCGCTGTATGCGATCCCATTGAATTCAAAAAACATATCCGAATAAGCGGTATATTTCAGACTATCAATTTCATTTCCGTAGTCCGTAGTGATAGTCAAATACCGCTCAACCAGGATACGCGACCAGGTTTGGGAGTCATAATCAGCCGCCGAATCCGCGGGGATATCCCAGTTTCCTGTATCAATCAGGTCCCAGCGGTCGCAGCCGTAGCAGGTGATCGAAGATAAAATTTCGTAAAACGCCTCGATATCTGCTGAATCCGTCACGGTGTTCTCCCCGATCTGCTCCTGCAGTGCTTTCCCCGTGTCCGTATTGTCCGCTTTGGACGGCTTTACCAGGATCTGCTGGATATCCTCCGCGGAATGAATCTGATAAACCAGACTCAGAACATCACTGAAGGGATACTCTTCACTGTCAAAGCAAACGAATTTCAGAAGAAAATAGTAGTCTGCCTCAATCAGTTCCCCGTCCTCAGTGTATGCGTAAGTCCCTTCGCCGGCGTATACCGCATGCGTTTCTTTATAAATCAGATACTGCAGGTCATCATGCCCCGCAACCCGGTAATACCCATCCGCTATCTCTGTCGCCATGCCTCCAACACTCTCAGACAGAAGCCCTCCTTCCGAATGTGATTGGTAAATCACTTCATACAGGCCCACATACTCCCCGAGATCTACAGCGCTCAGAAGCATATCCATTGTGCTCTTTTCCGTGGAAGTGCCTTCCTCTTCCTGTTCCAACTGCGCTAACAGCGTCTCAATCGCAACAAAATCCTCCGATCCCTCCGCGGCGTTTTCCTCTGAACGAAAAGCCGCCAAATCCTCCGACCCGGATTGCCCGTTTTCCTGTACCGTCATACCTTCACCCTGCTCCTTAAGCCCGGTAAACAGTCCTCTGTTCAGTGCCACCGCCATCAGGGCCGTCAAAATCCCTAAAAGCAACAGGCAAGCAGCTGCCGCCGCGCCAAACCGCAGCTGCTCTCTTTTTCGTCTGTTTCCCCTTATTTCCCTGGCATATTTTTTGTGCAAAAGCTCTGTATGCCGGATCATATCCTCATCCAGAAAAGCCATCGCGTCACTGATATCGTTTTTATTCATCATAATAGCCTTCCTCCTCCAGATATTGCTTCAGACCTTTTCTCAGCCGATACAACATACTTTTCACCTTTGGTACGGAAATGCGGCAGTAACCCGCGATTTCCTCTAAAGAATCATGAAAATAATACCTTCCGATGAACACGTCCCTGGCCTCCTCAGCCACTGTTTTCAGATATGTATTAATCACTTCTCCCAGAATGTGCAGTTCCACCTCCTGCTCTGTCACATTTCCGACTGAGGCGCAGTCCGCTAACTCCTCTAAAGCCACCGCATACTGTGAACCAACCCTCTTTTGGCTGTTTTTTCTGCGGTACTGATCAATTGCGCCGCGGCGTGTAAGTGCGCCCAGATAGGTCGCCAGAAATTCCGG
This sequence comes from Lachnospiraceae bacterium, assembly GCA_021200995.1. Classification (GTDB taxonomy): domain Bacteria; phylum Bacillota; class Clostridia; order Lachnospirales; family Lachnospiraceae; genus RGIG6307. The sequence goes on from JAJQFS010000015.1 coordinate 1,616, forward strand.
CCTCTGCGTCGGCATGGAATTCCACGCTTTGAAATAAGTATCGTTCACACACTCCTCACTGTCCTCAAAATCCGCCAGCACATTAAACGCGATTTTCTTAAGATATCTCCCGTACTTTTTCTCTGTCTCTGTCAGCGCCGCTTCGTCCCGCTCCCAGTACAGCGCCACAATTTCATTGTCCCGCAAAATCAAATTCCCCCTTCATATGTACTACAGTTTTACCCGTTTTTCGATTCCGCCTTTGTTTCCGAACAACAGCAAACCACTAATGTTCATTTTCGATATTCATTATGCCTTTTCTCTTCTGTTCTATAAGACGCAAAAACACCCGTCCCGGTTTCATTTTACGGCATATTTTTTAAAAACTGCTGCAAATATTCTTAAGATTTACGGCAGACAGCATAAGGGCATAAAAAACAGCGCCATATCCCGAAGGACAGACACTGTTCTAAATGAAATATTCCACTGCAGGCAAAGCCGCCTGCATCATCATTTTCAAAAAACGGAGAGTGTGGGATTCGAACCCACGTGCCCAAAAAGGACAACCGCATTTCGAGTGCGGCGCGTTACGGCCACTTCGCTAACTCTCCAGAAATCGCACTTCCTTATCATAACTGAAAGCGACCATAAAATCAAGTAATTTATTTTATAAAACTCGGTACAATGCCTGCTGCGTTTTCGTATGTGCTGCAATTTCCTGTATATTCATTTCTCATGGGAAATAATATCCCCGGAAATCTCACGGACTCCCGGGGAAATCATTTCATATTTATAACAGGATTACAGGACAATCATCAGAACTGCGCAACATCCTTCATGGAGAAGCTTAAGCGTCCCATCTTGTCCTTGCCGAGGCAGACAACCGTGACAGTGTCGCCCAGGGTCAGAACATCCTCAACATGGTTGATGCGCTCCTTGCAGATCTTGGAGATATGCACCAGCCCCTCCTTGCCAGGAGCGAACTCGATGAAGGCGCCGAACTCCTTGATACTGACGACCTTGCCCTTGAAGACCTGTCCAGCCTCAAAATCGGTCACGATGGTCTGAATCATCTGCTGCGCACTGTCCATCATCTTCTGGTCGGTGCCGCAGATGGATACCATGCCGTCGTCGGTGATGTCAATCTTCACGCCGGTGCGGGCAATGATCTCATTGATGGTCTTGCCGCGCTGACCCACCACCTCGCCGATCTTCTCAGGATCGATCTGCATGGAAATAATCTTCGGCGCGTACTTACCAACCTCCGGACGCGGCTCGCTGATGCAGGGAAGCATGATATTGTCCAGAATATACATTCTCGCTTCTCTGGTGCGGCGGATAGCCTCCTCCACGATCGGTCTGGTCAGGCCGTGGATCTTAATATCCATCTGGATGGCGGTGATGCCGTCCTTGGTGCCTGCCACCTTGAAGTCCATGTCGCCGAAGAAGTCCTCCAGACCCTGGATATCCGTCAGAACGACGTAATCGTCATCGGTATCGCCGGTCACCAGTCCGCAGGAAATGCCTGCCACCGGTTTCTTGATCGGCACGCCTGCCGCCATCAGAGACATGGTGGACGCGCAGATAGACGCCTGAGAGGTGGAGCCGTTGGACTCGAAGGTCTCGGACACGGTTCTGATCGCGTAGGGGAATTCCTCCTCGCTCGGCAGTACCGGAACCAGAGCACGCTCCGCTAACGCGCCATGACCAATCTCACGACGTCCCGGACCGCGGCTGACCTTGGTCTCACCAACAGAGTAGGACGGGAAATTATAATGGTACATGTATCTCTTGGAGGTCTCATTCTCATCCAGGCCGTCAATTCTCTGCGCCTCGGAAAGAGGAGCCAGTGTGGTAACGGTGCAGATCTGTGTCTGTCCGCGGGTAAACATGGCGGAACCATGCACTCTCGGAATGATATCCACCTCGGCGGCCAGCGGACGGATCTGGTTGATCGCACGTCCATCCGGACGCTTGTGGTCTTTTAAGATCATCTTGCGGACGGTCTTTTTCTGATACTGATAAATCGCGTCGCCTAAAAGTGGAAGCCACTCCTCATGATCGGCCAATGCCTCCTCCAGCTTCGCGGTGATCTGGCGGATATTCTCGTCGCGTACCTGCTTCACATCCGCGAATACCGCTTCTTCCATCTCAGCCGGGGGAACGATCTCTTTGATCGCCTCAGTCAGCTCGTCCGGAATCACATATCTGGTATACTCGTGCTTCGGCTTACCTACCTCAGCTACGATTTTATTAATAAAGTCAATGATGGTCAGGTTGACGTCGTGCGCCTTATAAATGGCCTCGATCATCAGATCCTCCGGCACCTCGTTCGCACCGGCCTCAATCATGATGACCTTCTCAGCGGTAGAAGCGACGGTCAGATTTAAATCGCCCTTCTTCCACTGCTCCTGGCTCGGGTTAATGATCAGCTCGCCGTCAATTAAGCCCACCTGCGTCATGGCGCAGGGGCCGTCAAACGGAATATCGGAAATGCAGGTGGCAATGGATGTGCCGATCATGGCAACCAGTTCCGGTCTGCACTCCGGATCTACGCTCATAACCATATTGTCAAGTGTGACGTCGTTGCGGTAATCCTTTGGAAACAGGGGACGCATCGGACGGTCAATCACACGGTCAGTCAAAACGGCGTTCTCACTGGCCTTGCCCTCACGCTTGTTGAAACCTCCGGGGATTTTGCCAACCGCGTACATCTTCTCCTCATACTCCACGCTCAGCGGGAAAAAATCGATGCCGTCGCGGGGCTTCTTGGAAGCGGTGGCCGTACATAAAACGGTCGTGTCTCCGTACATCATGAACGCACAGCCGTTGGCCTGCGCTCCAACACGGCCGATATCGACTCTGAGGGTCCTGCCGGCCAGTTCCATTGTGTAAGTTTTATACATTCTTCTCCTCCATATCGCAATGCTGCGACTTCTACTGTGACCTTCAAATCCGTCTTTTAAGCGGACAGAGGCCAAAAATGATGCTCTATTTTAAAAGCCTGAGGCTTTCAAATAAACGCGCAAAAGGCGGGAATGCATTTCGGCATTTCCCACCAAAGAGGCAATTATTATCTTCTGATGCCCAGCTTCTCGATGAGGGCACGATATCTCTCGATGTCCTTCTTCTTCAGATAATCCAGCAGGCCACGTCTCTTACCGATCATTTTGTACATGCCGCGGCGGGAGTGGTTGTCCTTCGGATTTGCCTTCAGATGCTCTGTCAACTCGTTGATACGCGCGGTCAGAACAGCCACCTGTACCTCCGGAGAACCGGTGTCGCCGGGGGTTAAAGCATATTCGTTCATAATTGCGGTTTTCTTTTCCTTGGAAATCATTTCATCATCCTCCTGAAATTTTAATAAACGCCAGACACCAGGCAGGGGTCGGAGTTTCCCGCCACCGGGTGTTGGCTCAATTCAACTGCAACATCATAGCATACGCAGTTGGATTTGTAAAGAGAAATTTATCCTTAAATTTACAAGGGCTATGAGTAATTTCACATCATTCACAGCCCTTTTCCTCAGAATATTGATTGGTAAAATTATGGCAGGATCCGCACCGCAGCTACAGGCGTTCTGTAGTTATAATTCGAAATCTTGATACCGGTTCTCTCATCACTTGCGTGGACGATCTGCCCATTCCCGATGTAGATTGCCACATGGCTGATACTGCTGGCGCTGCTGCCGTAGAAGAGCAGATCGCCGGGCTGTAAATCCGAGGTTGAAATCCGCGTCCCGCAGTTGGCCTGCGCCGCCGAACTGTGCGGCAGGGAATAGCCATAATGTGCATAAACGCTGAGTACAAAGCCGGAGCAGTCTGCGCCATTGGTCAGGCTGGTGCCGCCCCATACATAAGGATTACCCACAAACTGCAGCGCATAATCCACAAGAGAAACTCTCACATCCGAAACGCCGCTGCCATACTGAAGTTCACTGAGCGTTACTGCGGTATCCAGGCTCTCCTCGATCTCCACATACTGCTCACTGACATAGACAGTGTCCGAATTCAGGACACACGCAACCCAGCCGTCAAGTACCTCCAGGACTTCCAGCTCCTCGCCGGTCGCCACCTGGGTTAAAATCTCATATTCCTCTCCGGGGCCGGTGCGCACATTCAGACCGTCTGTCTGCACCACAGCCTTGGTATAAACAACGCTCAGGGCCTTCACCTTCGCCTCAACACCGGTGATAATATAATCGGCACTGACATAGCCCGTCACATCGCCGGAGGTGATATAATACCAGCCATCCTTCTCAAACAAAATCTCGCAGGCCGCGTTATTGGTCATCTTGCCAACCACGGCGTCATCTGTCGAAGGGCCGCTTCTCACATTCAGGTTGCCCTCTTCCACCTGAGCAATACCCAGATTGGTATATCCCCACAGATTGTTCTCTCCGCTCTCCGCGTACTGAATGCAATCCTCCTCATCCAGGGTGGCGCTGGTGACACTCGCGATCCCGATCTGATTGGAAATCGTCGTCATGCTGGCGGCCGATGCGGTCACAGACTGTCCCGCTATCGCAATCGTGCAAATCATCCCCGCCATCAAAACCTTTGTATATCTCATAAATCCTTAACTCCGCTATAACTTGTGGTGTAACAATGCAAATCCTGCCTAAATCTGGTATGCTTCCCCTTTTGCACTTTGAATTGTTACAAATTTATTACAAATCTCAAACTAATTGTAACAAGCGAAGCCTGGTATGTCAAGGTTTTTCGTCATATTTTTTTATAACTTGATACAAGGGACCAAAGGTCATAAATCGAATGCTTGCATTCGTATTTATGACCTTGGGGACCGCAACAACATAACACCCGTAGGGCGCCCTGTGGGGGAAGGAGCAAATTTGACCGTTTCTCAGGTCAAATTGTGCGGATTCCGAGTGGTGTTATGGATTGTGAGAGCGTTTTCTGCGGAGCAATCCATAGTATCAAGTATAAACTTTCACAGTTTCCACCACTCTCTCCCCTGCGCAATATCCCTCTGCATCTGTTCCCTCAGCGTTTCCAACCCGTCAAATTTCCGCTCCGGACGTTTATATTCATAAAAAAAGACCTGCGCCTCCTCTCCGTACGCATCCCCTTCATACCCATAAAGATAGGTCTCCGCCAGCACGTTTTTCTTCTCCGTAACAGTCGGCTTGCAGCCCACATTGGTGATAGACGCGTATCGTTTCCCATCCAGAACTGTCTGAGAATAATAAACGCCGAAAGGCGGCGTCAGCTTTCCGACCGGCCAGGCCACATTGATGGTAGGCATATGCAGGACAGGTCCTCCCATATGATTTCCATGAATCACCGGACCCCAGACAGAATAGGGACGTCCGCACAGGGCGGTCACTTCCTCCATATTCCCTGTCTCCAGAAGCTCTCTGACCAGTGTAGAGCTCACCGCGACGCGCTTCTCATACTGGGGAAGGACCTCAGCGGCGGAAAGCTTGTCCACAATCTCCACCTGATACCCAAGCGGCTGCGCCAGTTTCTCCAGCAACTGACGATTGCCAAGCCCCTTATGGCCAAAGCTCACATCCTCTCCAGCCACGATGACTGCGGCGTTTAACTGCCGAGACAGCACCTCCCGCACGAAAATATCCGCCGGTGTCGCCGCCGTCTGAACCGTCATGGGAAACTCTACCAGAACATCCGCCCCCAGTTCTTCCATCAACACACGCTTTTCCGAAAGCATCGTCAATTCCGCGGTCTGAGTTCCGGGCGCAAACACACTGGCGGGAGATTTATCAAAGGTAAATACCACCGCTGTCAGGCCCTGTTTTTTCCAATTGCACATTTGCTTCAGCAATTTCTGGTGTCCCAGATGGACACCGTCAAATTTACCGATGGCGACCACGGTACGCTCTGAAATATGAAATTCTGTTGTGCCTTCTATAATTCTCATGATCCTGTTAAGCCGGGAAAAATTTTCTCGGCTTTAATAAATCTTCGTCACCCAGATATACGTAGACGCCATAAAAACGTCCGTCCCCTCCATAGAGACGCACGTGCATCCCATCTGAAAAGGGAAACGGTTCCATCAGCATCTTCGTGCGCAGTTTATTGCCGTTGTCCGCTATTTGGGAAAAATCCGTTTTCAGTGTCACTGCCGGATACTGCGTGAAAATCTGGTCCACCCCCAGAACAATATCTGAAAGTGTTCCCGCATCCCTGTGCCGCTCCAGTTCATCCAGCGTGACGGCCGTGCTTTTGTCAAAGGCGCCCACCCTGGTCCGCTCCAGGCTCTGCATGCAGCCGCCGCACTGAAGCTTTTCTCCGATGTCCTGACAGAGAGAACGGATATAGGTTCCTTTGGAACAGACTACCCGAAAACAAACCACCGGCAGGTTCATCGACAGGATTTCCAGCTCGGTGATTTCAATGCTTCGCGGCGTCCGCTCGACCTCTTTTCCCGCTCTCGCGAGTTCATAGAGGCGCTTTCCGTTTACCTTCACGGCGGAGTACATGGGCGGAATCTGTTCAGATACTCCCAGAAAAGAAAAAATCGCGTCATGTACCTCTTCTTCCCTGCAATCCACCGGCCTTCTGCTCAAGACCTGTCCGGTCGTGTCCAGCGTATCGGTCGTCACGCCTAAAAGCAGCTGCGCGACATACTCCTTGTCATGATCCGCCAGGAATTCTGCGGCCTTCGTCGCGTTACCGGCACAAACGGGCAGCACCCCTGTAGCGGCCGGATCCAGCGTGCCGGTATGCCCGATTTTTCGGGTTTTTAAAATACCGCGCATTTTGGCCACCACATCAAAGGAGGTATAGCCCGCTTCTTTATAAACATTGATGATTCCATTCATCCCAGAAGCTCCGTCAGCACCGGCATCAGACGCTCACATGCCTGTGCATAAGTCCCCTTGATATTACAGCCCGCCGCTCTGATATGCCCGCCGCCGTCAAAGCGCTCCGCGATTTTTGTGGCGTCGATGTTCTCCCCGGTGCGCAGACTGACTCTGCAGACGCCTGTCACAAGCTCATACATGAAAACAGCGCATTCCACGCCCGCGATATTGCGCAGCTCACTGACAATTCCGGACAAATCACCAGTACTGACGTCCAGATCCCGCATTTCCTTTAAAGTCATATGCCCCAGCGCTGCCCTGCCGTCAAACAGGCTCTCCGTATGCAGCAGAACATAAGCCGTGGCCCGGGCTTCCTTCCAGCTTTTCTGATAAAAGCTTTCCTGAATCAGTCTGGAAAAATCAATATGCCGTTCCATCAGTCTCGAAGCAATCCGGAGTGTCTCAGGCCTGGTATTGGAATACTGGAATACGCCTGTATCGTGAATAATACCCAAATAAAGCGCAAGCGCTATTTTCTCATCAATATCTTCCTGCGGCAGAAGTTCATAGAGAACCTCCGCACAGGAACCAACCTCGGGACGTACAAGAGAGAAATCTCCATCTCCGGGATTCGTCTGGTGATGGTCGATATTTACTTTCACGGCTGCGCTCCGGTAAAGGCTTTCCGCCTTGCCAAGCCTTGCCGGTTCCGTGTCCAGGCAGAAAAAAACGTCATAGCGGAGCGCTGGCTTGTACTCCGTATCAATCTCATCAATTCCGGCAATATGCGTAAATACTAAAGCCGCCTTCTCCAGATACACAAACACATGGGCGTCCTTAAGCTTTTTCGTCAGATAATGATACAGCGCCATGCAGGAGCCCACACAGTCGCCGTCCGGACGAATGTGTCCGCTGATTCCGATATATTCCGCATGTTCACATAATTTCAGAATATCTGTCATTTTTCAAATTCTCCGCTCTTTTGCTGTCCGCTTCCCGATCGTTTCTTCCCTACCGCTTTCCGACACATGACAGTCTTCTGTCACTGCCGGTTTCCTTCCTCTTCCTGCGAAAGCTCCTCGTCGCCGCGGTCCGGAATCTGCGCGATCACCTCATCGATTTTCGCGGACATCTCCACGCCGTACGCGATGGACTGTTCCAAAATAAAGGTAATCACCGGCGTGTTGCGCAGATTTAAATTTCTGGCCAGAGCAGAACGGATGAAGCCGGAAGCGCTCCTTAAACCGTCCATGGTCGCGGCCTGCTCCTCCTCATCCCCGAGCACGGAAATGTAGGCCTTGCAAGTCTTCAGATCCGGGGCAACTGTCACGGAAACCACGCTGGTCATAGGAGAAATCCGGGGATCTTTTAACTCTCTTCTGATAATCTCAGCCAGCTCCCGCTGTACTTCACCGTTGATTCTGATATTTTTCACGCTGTTTTTGCGCATAATACTCCCTTCCTGATGAGACAGGAGTGAAATGACAGTGTGAGAAGGTGCCCTAACGGGGCACCTCCACCATCACATAAGCTTCCACAATATCCAGCTCCTGCATTTTATCAAAGCCTTCAAATACCAGGCCGCACTCAAAACCGGCCTTCACTTCCTTCACATCGTCCTTGAAACGCTTCAAGCTCGCAAGCTCGCCTTCATAGATCTGCTCGCCCGCTCTGGTGATGCGGATCTTGCAGTTTCTCTGGATCACGCCGTCCAGCACATAGGAACCAGCGATATTACCCACGGCACTCGCCTTGAAGATCTGACGCACCTCAGCATGGCCAATGACCTTCTCCTCATAGATCGGGTCAAGCATGCCCTTCATGGCTCTCTCGACATCCTCAATCGCCTGATAAATCACGCGGTACAGCTTGATCTCCACATGCTCTCTCTCAGCGGTAGACTTGGCCGTCGCGTCAGGTCTGGTATTGAAACCAACCACAATCGCGTTGGACGCACCCGCAAGGGTAACGTCGCTCTCATTGATCAGGCCAACGCCGCCATGGATGCACTTCACTACCACTTCATCATTGGAAAGCTTCTCCAGAGACTGTTTGATCGCCTCCACGGAGCCCTGTACGTCTGCTTTAATTACCACATTCAGCTGCTTTAACTGTCCGGCCTGGATCTGTCCGTACAGATCATCCAGACTCATGCGCTTTTTGGTCTCCTCCAGCATCTTTTCCTTGTACTGGGCCATATAGGTCTGCGCATATTCCTTCGCCTCCTTGTCACTCGGATGCGCCAGGAAAACCTCGCCGGCAGCCGGAACATCAGAAAGTCCGAGAATTGCCACAGGCGTGGAGGGACCGGCCACTTTCACATTCTGATGCTTGTCATTGATCATGGCACGCACCTTGCCGTAGCATGTGCCCGCTGAAATAAAGTCGCCCACGTGGAGCGTACCCTTCTGCACCAGCACGGTTGCCACAGGGCCGCGGCCCTTATCCAGCTGCGCCTCGATCACCAGTCCTCTGGCGGTTCTGTTCGGGTTTGCCTTTAACTCCATGACATCCGCGGTCAGTAGAATCATCTCCAGCAGATTCTCAATGCCTTCGCCGGTTTTGGCGGATACCGGACAGAAGACCGTACTGCCGCCATACTGCTCCGCCACCAGCTCATACTCGGTCAGCTGCTGCATGACACGGTCCACGTTGGCGCCGGGCTTATCGATTTTATTAACCGCTACCACCACCTCAATACCGGCGGCCTTCGCGTGGTTAATCGCCTCAATGGTCTGCGGCATAACACCGTCGTCCGCGGCCACCACCAGAATGGCGATATCCGTCGAATTGGCGCCGCGCATACGCATCGCGGTAAATGCCTCATGTCCGGGCGTATCCAGGAAGGTGATCGGCCTGCCGCTCGCTGTCGTGACTGTATAAGCGCCGATATGCTGTGTGATGCCGCCGGCTTCCTTATCCGTTACATTGGTGTTGCGGATCGCGTCCAGTAAAGAGGTCTTACCATGGTCTACATGGCCCATCACACAGATGACCGGAGGACGGGTCATCATCAGCTCCTCGTTCTCCTCTTCCTCGCGTAACAGCTCCTCGATGACGTCGACCTTCACTTCCTTCTCGCAGAGGATCTCATAATCCATGGCAATCTCTTCGGCTTCCTCATAGGAAAGCTCCTGATTCGGATTCATGATCTTGCCCTGCAGGAAAAGCTTTTTGATAATGGCGGCCGGCTGCATCTTCATCTTCTCCGCCAGTTCCTTTAAGGTGATGGTCTCCGGCAGCTGAATCACCTTGATCTGCTCCTCTGCCACCTCTTCCTTTTTCTCCGGCTTGATGAATTTGCCCGCCTTATTGACAGTTTTACCGGTTTTACCCCTGGTATTCCTGCCTTCCTCGGTATAAATATAATCCTTGCGGTTCTTTTTATCCTTTTCCTGGCCCTGACGGCGCTCGTCACGCTTCTGATCCTTTTTGACACCAACGTCCCCAAAGCCGGAAGAACCTACGCCAGCCGAACGGCCGGTCGTTCTCCTGCCCTGACCCGGACGGCTCTGGCGGCTGTTGTCCGCGTCCTTATCCTTATCAAAGACCGGACGCCCGCCTGCGGCGCCCTGGCTGCGGCTGCTGTAAGAGCCCTGACGCCGGTCATCGCTTCTGCGGTCTGTACCGGTACCAGTACCCTGACGGTATCCGTCGCTACGGCGTCTTTCTGTACCTGTCTGACGATCTGAGGAGCGTCCGTCGCGGCCCGCCGCGCTTCCCTGGCGCGCTGCGCCGCTGCGCTCCGCGCCCTGGCGGCTGGCGTCACTTCTGCGTTCGCCGCTTCTGACGCCGTCGCTCCTGCGCTCGCTGCTTCTGGCGCCGTCACTCCTGCGCTCGCCGCTTATGCTGCGGCCTTCCGCGCGCTGTGAGGTTCTGCCAGCGTCACTTCTGCGCTCGCCGCTTAAAGACTGCCCCTGGCGGGTTTCACTCTTCCGCTCTGCGCCGCCCTGACGGGTCTCGCTCTTAATCTCCCGTTTCTGCTCCGCCGCTTCCCTGATCTGCGACGCCTTCTCGGCCGCGGCTCTCGCCGCTCTGGCAGGCGCCTCTTCCGCCTTTACAAAGGGACGCTTTCTGAGCTCCGGCTCAAAGACCTCGGTCTTTTTCTCCTCCGCGGCAGGCGCCGGCTGCGGTGCCTCAGCCGGGGCAGGAGCCGGCTTCTGTATTTCTTTTTCGCCCAGAGCCGCTTTGAATTTAGCTGCCACATCCTCCGCTTTCACATTATTAGAGGCGGGCCTTGGTCTTTTCTCCCTCGGGCGATCAGATGCACTCTGTCTGGACGGCCTTTTGCCGGTACCGGAAGGCACATTCATTCCGCTTTTCGAGTTCTGCGGATTGCCCACAATCACAATGCGTTTTTTCTTTTTTGGCTGATCCTGCTGTGTGCTGTTCTCCTGCACAGGCGCCACCTCCTTTTTTGCTGCGGTTTTTCTGGTGTTTAATTCTTTTTCCTGTTCTTTCATTCTGCCCCCTCCATCTGCTTTCTCGTCTGATCTATCTGCGCGCAGACAGCTTTGGCGAAATTCTGATCTGATATTGCCAGAGAAGCTCTCATTTCCTTTCCGATTGCGTGCCCCAGAGTCTCTCTGGTGCCATATTCCACAAACGGAACCTGATAAAAGCTGCACTTGTCTTTCAAATGTTTTTTGGTACCGCCGGATGAATCCTCAGCGATGACCACCAGGAAAGCCTTTCCCTTTTTGACGGCTTCCTCCACCGCGACCCCGCCGCCAACTACATTTCCGGACTTCATCGCCAGTCCAAGCAGCGATTCTACTTTACTCTGTCTCAATATGGTTAAACTCCTTTGTCAGGCTTTCCATGATCTCTTCCGGAATGCGTACCTGAAACGAGCGCTCCAGTCCCTTGCCGCGGATTGCCTTTTCAAGGCAGAGCGCGTTCTTACAAAGATATGCGCCTCTTCCGTTTTTCTTGCCTGTCACATCCAGAACAAATGTGTCCTCCGGCGTTCTGACTACCCGCATCATTTCCCGTTTAGGCTTCATCTCACCGCAGCCGACACACATTCTCATGGGAATTTTTTTGCTCATTTATGCTTCCTCATCCTGGTTTACGTCATCATCGTCTTCATATGATTCATCCTCATACGCCTCGTCATCATCCGCGTATTCTGACTCCTCCTCATACTCCCCGGACTCATCCGTGTACTCAGGTTCCTCTTCATATTCCCCGGACTCATCCTCATACGTTTCGTCTTCGTCCGCGTACTCGCCTTCGTACTCCTCCTCATCATATTCTTCATCGAAATCATCGTACTCTTCGTACTCGCTGTCATCGTCCAGATAATCCTCATAACGGAAACCGTAAGCATCCTTAGCCTGGGTCTCGCTCTTGATGTCGATCTTATATCCGGTCAGTCTGGCCGCCAGACGCGCGTTCTGTCCTTCCTTGCCGATGGCCAGTGAGAGCTGATAATCCGGTACCACCACCTTGGCGGTCTTCTCATCCGGGTCCGCGAACACCGCCACCACCTTGGACGGCGCGAGCGCGTTCTGAATGAAGTTGCCGGGGTTCTCATCCCAGGGAACGATATCGATTTTCTCCCCGTTCAATTCGTCCACAATGGCGTTGACACGGGAACCGTTCATACCAACGCAGGCGCCCACCGCGTCCACATTGTCATCGTGGCTTCTGACCGCCATCTTGGTACGGCTGCCGGCCTCACGCGCGATGCTCATGATCTCCACAGTACCATCGCTGATCTCCGTGACCTCCGCCTCAAACAGGCGCTTCACTAAATCCGGATGCGTCCGGCTGACTGTGATGCGCAGTCCCTTGCGGTTGGAAACCTCCACAATAAAGACCTTCACACGCTGGGTGGGCTTTAACACCTCGCCCTTGATCATCTCGCTCTCTAAAAGCAGAGCATCCGCCTTGCCCAGATTGATGCTGACGCCTCTGTCTACGACGCGCTGCACAATGCCGGTCACTACTTCCTTCTCCAGTCCGGCGTACTGATTGTAGACAACGCTGCGCTCTTCCTCGCGGATTTTCTGTAAAATGACGTTTTTGGCGTGCTGGGTGGCGATACGGCCGAAATCCTTCGACTTGATCTTCACGTTCACGGTCTCGTCCACCTGGACGTCCGGATTATACTGCCGCGCTTCCTCCAGGGAAATCTGCGCGGTCGGATCCTCCACCTCTTCAGGTGTCGCCACCACCTGGCGCACTGCGAAACACATAAAGTCTCCGGTCTCTCTGTCAACTACCGCCTTCATATTCGCGGCATCGGATTTACCAAAGTGATTTTTGCAGGCGGCAATCAGGGAAGTCTCGATGGTCTCAAACATGACTTCCTTGCTGATCTGCTTTTCCTTCTCCAATAGATCCAGCGCCTCCAACAGTTCTTTATTCATTGCTTCCTTCTCCTTCTGAAAAAATCTCTAAAAATCCAGTGCCAGGCGAACAACCGCCAGGTCCTTGCGTAAAAATTTCTTTTCCGTCCCCTCATCCGCAATGGTGAGACTTTCCTCGTCAAATGTTACCAGAATTCCCGAAAATTCCTTCTGTCCATCCACGGGCCGGTAGGTTTTACACTCAATCTCCTGTCCCAGCGCGCTTTTTAAGTGACGGTCCTTTTTCAGGATACGGCCCAGCCCCGGACTGGAAACCTCCAGGATATACGCGTCCTCGATAAAATCCTCCTCATCCAGCCTGTCCGAAAGCGCGCGGCTGACGTCCTCGCAATCCTGAATTGTAACCCCTCCCGGCTTGTCAATGTACGCGCGCAGATACCAGTCGCTGCCCTCTTTTACAAATTCCACATCGTAAATATCGACCTGATGTTCTTTCGCGATGGGAGTGAGAAGCGCTTCTGTTCTGTCCGCGCAGGAATCCTGCTTCGCCATAGTCATAACCCCTTTCACCTTAACACTGAAAAAGAGCTTGCCGCGGCAAACTCTCATCATCATTGAGTATTTCATTAAATCATACTCATACTAGCACTCTCTTTTGGAAAATGCAAGGCGTTTTTTCATATTTTTACCGGATTTTGCCGGATTTGTCCGGCTTTTTCATTGCCTCCCCGGCTTACCGCACAGCGTGCTAACAAATATAACGACCCACCAGCGGAATTCTGCGCAGCAGCGCGGCCGCAATATTACATATGATAAAACAGCCAAACGCCAGCAGCGGTATGCCAATCACATTATTTACCGACATGCTGCTGATTCCCCTTGCCTGCAAAAGCTCCAGAATCCCCAGGTGCATCACATAAACCCCAAGCGTATTCTCTGAAATCTCTCTGATCCACCGCCTGGCAGACGGTGAAAAACTGAGCTTTCCCACCCTGTTCTGAAAGAAAACAAACAGCACAGTACTCGCCAGAAACGTAACTATACTGAAGCTGTCAAACACTGCCGCCTGGCCGTCTCCCCTTCGCAGGGAAAGATAACCGCTCACCACTACCGCGCATACCAGACCTGCCGCTCCCAGCAGATAGCTGAGCCTCTCCTTTTTCACAGAAAGCGGATACCGATACAGATAATAGCCAAGCAGAAAATAGCCCACATAGCCTCCGACCAGCTCCACATCCAGCAGTCCCACCACAGAGCTGACAGTCTCAGATAAATCGGCGATGGCTAGGGTTTCTCTGCCGATCTGTAAAACAAAAAAGAGGAGCAGAAAATATTCTATCTGTTTTCTGGTGCAATGATCCGTGAAGATCTTCAGCACGGGAACAATCATGTAAATCGCAATCAGCATCGGTAGAAACCACAGATGATACTTTCCCGCGAGCATCTGTTTGACGCATTCCTTCAGCGTGATCTCATGTGTTCTCAGAAAAGGAATGCATCTGGCCAGTCCGTATGCGCTGCTCCATACGCAGCAGATCACCACCAGACGTAAAATATTCTTCCGGTATAAACGGGAAATGTCGATTTCCCCTTCTTTTGACAGAAACAGCATGCCGCTGATCATCACAAATACCGGAACCCCGAACCTTGACAATGCGTCATAGCTGTTGCACACAAGCCAGGAGGCGCTGTCCACCGGCAAGGTATACCAATACTGGGAAGAAGCATGAATCATGATGACGCTGAACGCGGAGAGAATACGCAGCAGGTCAATGTATGTTTTTCGCTCTCCCTGCCTGTTTGCGATAACATTCTCAGTTTTTGGTTGTTCCATGGGTGGGATTCCTTCTTTTTAGCGTTGACAGATTTTACCCGCCAGAGTGCGCTGGGTAAAACCAGTTTTGATTGTCCTGCTGACATTATAAGCTTTCTTTTTGGTTATGGCAAGATAAAGAAAACGGGGCGCGCGACGTTAACAGTTCAGTCCCCGCCTTGTCGTTAACAGTTCAGTCCCCCTTATTCGCAAAAGCGTCTGCTATGCATCCGGCGCAGCAAAGGGCGCTGCTCACCTTTTTGCTCATAATGGGGCACTTAGCTCATAAAATAAAAAACGCGGAGAATCCGCATAAACTGCATGCGTCTTCTCCGTGTCTTTCATTTTATGACTGAACTGTTAACTTATATCGTGCCCGCAAAACCGCGGACACGATCCGCGTCGCCGCTCGCCGGACATGCAAGCATGCCCTTCTCGCTTTCGCTCCTTACATCATATCCTGCTGGGGCATGGCTGCCGGGGTCGGGGGCTCCTTGATGTCCGCCACAACGCTCTCGGTCGTCAGCAGGCTGCTGGCAACGCTGGTCGCGTTCTGCAGCGCGCTTCTGGTCACCTTTGCCGGATCCAGAATGCCCGCGGCTACCATATCCACATACTGCTCACTCAGCACATCAAAGCCGGTTCCGGGCTCCGCCTCGGATACTTTATTGATAATCACACTGCCTTCCAGGCCCGCGTTGGCCGCGATATGATACAGAGGCGCTTCCAGAGCCTTCAGTACGATCTGTGCGCCGGTCTTCTCATCACCTTCCAGGGTCTCAGCCAGAGCCGCCACCTTCTTGGAAGCGTGAATATAAGTGGATCCGCCGCCAGGCACGATGCCCTCTTCCACAGCTGCTCTCGTAGCCGCTAAAGCGTCCTCCATGCGCAGCTTCATTTCCTTCAACTCCGGCTCAGTCGCGGCGCCGACACGGATAACGGCTACGCCGCCGGCCAGCTTCGCCAGACGCTCCTGGAGCTTCTCCTTATCGAAATCAGAGGTGGTTTCCTCGATCTGCTTTCTGATCTGAGAAATTCTGGCAGCGATCTCGGCCTTGTCGCCCTCGCCGTCCACGATCACGGTGTTCTCTTTCTGCACCTTGACACTCTTGGCACGGCCCAGCATATCCATGGTGGTATCCTTCAGCTCATAACCCAGCTCCTCGCTGATGACCTTGCCGCCGGTCAGGATCGCGATATCCTGCAGCTGATCCTTTCTGCGGTCGCCGTAGCCGGGAGCCTTGACAGCGACAACATTAAATGTGCCGCGCAGCTTGTTGACAATCAGAGTGGTGAGCGCCTCGCCCTCAACATCCTCCGCGATGATCAGCAGACGCGCGCCGGACTGTACTATCTGCTCCAGTAACGGCAGGATCTCCTGGATGTTGGAAATCTTTTTGTCCGTGATCAGGATATAAGGATCATCCAGAGTCGCTTCCATCTTGTCCATATCGGTACACATGTAGGAGGAAACATAACCTCTGTCAAACTGCATACCTTTGACCAGATCCAGCTCGGTCTGCATGGTCTTGGACTCCTCGATGGTGATGACGCCGTCGCCGGAAACCTTCTCCATCGCGTCCGCTACCAGCTCGCCAACCTTCTCGTCGCCAGCGGAAATCGCCGCGACTCTGGCGATCTGATCTCTGCCGTTCACCGGGGAGCTCATCTCCTTAATGGCTTCAACCGCTTCATCGGAGGCCTTCTTCATGCCTTTTCTTAAGATAATCGGATTTGCGCCTGCAGCAAGGTTTCTCATGCCGGCGTTGATCATGGCCTGTGCCAGAACCGTCGCGGTGGTAGTGCCGTCGCCAGCCACATCGTTGGTCTTATTGGCAACCTCTTTTACCAGCTGCGCGCCCATGTTCTCGAAATTGTCATCCAGCTCGATTTCCTTGGCGATCGTCACACCGTCGTTGGTGATAAGCGGTGCGCCGTAGGACTTGCCCAGTGCCACGTTTCTGCCCTTCGGTCCAAGCGTCACTCTGACGGTGTCCGCAAGCTTATTCACACCCTGTTCCAAAGACGCTCTCGCGTCCGCGCCATATTTGATTTCCTTTGCCATTTCTTCTTACCTCCCGTTTATTTCAATACAGCCAGGATATCGCTCTGTTTTACAATGATATACTCGGTATCCTCTAACTTGACTTCGGTTCCCGCGTATTTGGAGAAAATCACGTTGTCGCCGACGCTTACCTCCATCTTGACCTCCTCAGTGCCGGGGCCAACCGCGATGACTTCCGCCTGCTGCGGCTTCTCCTTGTTCTGTCCCGGAAGTACGATGCCGGATTTGGTCGTCTCCTCAGCTTCCAGCTGCTTTAAAACAACTCTGTCGCCCAATGGAACTAATTTCATTTCGATGAACCTCCTTTTATACTATAATGCTTTCTTTCAATTTATTAGCACTCATTTCTTTCGAGTGCTAATACATATAATAGCCCTTTTTTTGGAAATTGCAAGCCCTATTTTGAATTTTACCTTTTTTTTATGAAATTTATGTTTTGGATACAAAAAGGAAGAGGCCTTCCAGTCTCTTCCTTTGTAAATAATCGTATGTACTCCGCCGATGCCCGTTCTCAGACCACTCTTATACGCACTTGATCTCCAGATAACCGCGCAGCTGCGTGAAATCATACTCATCCAGCACGCCCAGATTCGGATCGTAATATTTGCCGTCATAATGCAGCAGATAGTGGCTGAACCGTCCCAGCTTCTCCATCATGATGCAGCACTTGGGCAGCACGACATTCGGATCGCCCTGCGTATAATTGATAATGTCCGTGTGATCGATGCCGAAATAATTCAGCGCGGAAATCATGCGGCCCATGGTTGCCTGCCACTCTCTGCAGTCCATCACATTGATGACCTCGGCGATGGTCACACCCGCGAGCATGGCTACGCAGGTCTGGCCGCAAAGGCCGTCTGAAGGCTGAAGAATAATGTTGATCCCATCGATCTCGCGGATCGGGTTCTCAAAGGAATAGGGGCTGTGCTGATCCATACGGATCAGGGAACCGGAGACATGAAGTAAAAGCTTGTGCGGCGCGCTCAGATCAACGCCCTCGAGATCCTCATTTTTCAGATGGATCATGTAATTGCCCTTCTCCACGGGCAGCAATTCGCAGGCGATGATGCGGTTGTCCAGCACCACGTCAGCCTGAATCACCTCGCGCTGCTTGCAGACCTCCCAGATATTGAATGGAATCTGCACGAAGCCGCCGTTCTCCTTGGACTCGATCTTACAGTCAAAGTAATAACGCATGATGTTACCTCCCAAAATTTTATGTTTTTTGCTGAAAACTTTTCTTAGTCAGTTTAGCATACTTTCCCCTATAAAGAAAGTATTTTTTGTGATACAAGGGACCAAAAGTCAGAAATCGGATGTATCACAGAACAACCCTATACCTCCGGTATGCCGTCCGGCTGCGTCAGCGCTTCCTTCGCCAGGGCGTCCGCCCGATCATTATAAGTGTCCCCTGAATGTGCCTTCACTTTCGTAAATCTGATGGAAATATACTGTTCACGGGACCTCATATAGGCGGCGTATTTCTGCGTCAGCTCTTTTTTCGCCTTCCAGGCGCCTGTCACCCACTTTTCTATTCCCTCGTAATCATAGCGGATTTCCAGTTCGCGGTAGCCTTTGACGCAGGCATAGCGCGCGGCGTACATGGCCCCCAGCATCTCCCCCGCCACATTGCGGATAGCCAGGGAATCCGCGCTGGAGCCGCTGCCGCTTCTCTCGATTGTTTCTCCTTCCGGCGTCAAAAGTACACAGCCGAATGCGTATTTTAACAGCGCCTCATTGTAACTGCCGTCCACGTAGGCAATCAGCTGCCCCTGCGGGGGAAATGTCTCTTCCAAGCAAAACTCCTTTCTGAGTCGATCAGCACGCTGCAGCCAAACGTCCCGGACAAATCCGCTCACGGGCCACAGGAGCTGACCACGCCGTCAAAGCAGTTCACAGTCGCTCCAGCAGCGCCCAGGCCGCCTCGATCGTCTTATCCATATCAAAATATTTATAAGAGCCCAGTCTGCCGCCGAACCAGACCTTTTCCTCTTTATCCGCCAGCGCTTTATACTGTGCGTACAGTGCTGTGTTGGTGTCGTCGTTGATCGGGTAATAAGGCTCCATGCCCGGGGCCCACTCCGTCGGATATTCCCGGCTGATGACCGTCTTTGGCTGCGTGCCGAACTCAAAATGCTTGTGCTCGATGATTCGCGTGTAGGGCACCTCCCGCTCGGTATAATTGACCACGGCGTTGCCCTGATAATTCTCACAGTCTAAAACCTCGTTCACAAAGGAGACTGTCCGGTACTCCAGCGGCCCATAGCAGAAATCGTAGTAGGCGTCGATCATACCCGTGTAGATGGTGCGGTCCGCGATATCCGGGTTTTCTTTGATAAATGTCTTATAATCCGTGTTCAGCAAAACATCGGTATCTGCGAACATCTTTTCCACAATCTGCGTATAGCCGCCGATGGGAATGCCCTGATATCGATCATTGAAATAATTATTATCATAGGTAAAGCGCAGGGGCAGCCTCTTAATGATAAAGGCCGGCAGATCCCTGCAGTCTCTGCCCCACTGCTTTTCCGTGTAGCCCTTCACGAGCTTCTCGTAGACATCCGGTCCTACTAAGGAAAGTGCCTGCTCCTCCAGATTCTTTGGCTCGCCGATCTCAAGGTCCTTAATCTGCTTCGCGATTTTCTCCTTCGCCTGGTCAGGCGTAATCACGCCCCACAGCGCGTGGAAGGTATTCATATTGAAAGGCAGGTTGTACAGCTCACTGCGGTAACGCGCCACCGGAGAGTTGATATAGTGATTAAAATCCGCGAAACTGTTGATATATTCCCATACCCTGCGGTTGCTGGTGTGGAAAATATGCGCGCCGTATTTGTGAACCTGTATGCCCTCCACTTCCTGCGTATAAATATTGCCGCCGATATGGCCGCGCACGTCGATGGCAAGACAGCTTTTTCCCTGCTTTGTCAGCGCTTCGGCGCAGACCGCCCCGAACAGACCCGCGCCCACGATGAGATAGTCATATTTTTCCTTTAAACTCATTGATTTTCACCCCCTTTTCTCAGTTAAAATCGTAAATCTTCTGCGAAATCTTATATCCCCAGACCGCAATCTTCCTCCCCGCTTTTCCCGGCAGATTCATGCCCACACCAAGAATTGTATGCCTGAGTTTTAAATAAAGACCTGCATCCATTTCGCGGATATCCTCCCAGAGCTGTTTTTTCTTCGCAAGATTCTCCTCTGTTCCGCTCTTGATTGCCAGGACGGAGGAAATGGTGGTGATGATGGAGAGGTAATTGAACATATACTTCTGCAGCGGTCCATCCGCAGGCGCGGATTTTAAATAAGACTGCGCCATCAGACGATTTACCCGCATCTGCTGGTCAAGACGGCTGATCATCACCTTCTCGTTGACCGACTGATCCTCCCTACCTATGTAATAATGATACAGCACCTTGTCCAGATAATAAATATGCTTTACATAAGGGAAGGGATCAAAGACGAAAATATTATCCACATAAAAGGTATGCTTCGGCAGCACCATGCCGCTCTGACGCAGTACCTCCGTGCGGTAAATAATCGCGTGCATCAGCAGATATTTGCCAACCGGGAAGGGCTTCATCTCCTCCCAGGTAAACACTTTTCCTGTGGGCATGTATTTGCTGTATTCCATGGTCTTTTTGTGAGCGACGCCCACCTTGTCGTAGAGGAAGTTGGTGACGAACATATCCACACGCTCTCCAAGCTCCTCCAGACGATCCATCACCTCGGCCAGAACCTGCTCGTCTACCCAGTCGTCGCTGTCCACAACCTTATAAAATAAGCCCGTCGCGTTCTTGATTCCCGTATTGACACCCTCGCCATGGCCGCCGTTTTCCTGGTGGATGGCCTTCACGATGGAGGGATACTCCTTCTCATATCTGTCAGCGATGGCGCCTGTCTCGTCCTTTGATCCATCGTCCACGATCAGGATCTCGATCCGCTCGCCCGCGGAGAGCAGTGTCTGTATGCAATGCTCCATGTATGCCGCGGAGTTGTAGGACGGGATCGCCACACTTAATATTTTTCTGCTCATGTATTTTACCTTTCTTTTTTCAGTAAAGATGTCAGTTATCGTAACACAAAAAGCCGATCACTTCAAGTCAGCCTCCCACACTCATTCCAGCGTAATCTTAAGGAAAATCTCCTGTGCGTCCTCCTCATAATTAGGGTAATAGGACGCCTCAAACTCTGTCACACCATCCCTGACCTGGACAATATCATATGCGGTGGCTGTCCGGCCGACCGGAATGCAGGATTGCTCATAATACTCAAACGGGGAGCTGTATGCATCTGTCTCTTCTGTATTCCAATCCCAATACTCCATCACATCCTCATACGAATCTCCCATGTAATAAAACGACGGACAGTCCGTATAATAATATCTGTCCCCCAGATTGGTCACGGTATATTGCAGCCGGTAAAAACTGTACCCATCCTCCGCCTGTGTTCCTTCCCAGGTATCACCAATCTGTTCCGCTCCTTCAAAGGCTGCAACACAGTAGTAGACTCTGTCATCGCTGGCATACCCGCTTCCAAACCACTTTGTCAGGCCCGGAAACAGGCTTGTAGCATTATCCCTCAGCAGATAAACGCCCGTCACCCCCATCCACAGGCCGATGAGAAGGCAGATCAGATGGAGCCAGAATTTCACGCCGCCATTTTTCATTGCACAGTTCCCCCTTCCGTATCAAAGGTCAGTTCCACACAATGGCTGGCTGTCAGATTATTATTACAATACTCTCCTTTAAACTCATAAAACCAGATACGGGCCGTATCCGCGTCCGCGTCCATCAGGAAACCGTACCAGCCGTCCGAAACCGGATTCAGGCACAGCGCATAATCATCCATGACGGGAGACGCCCCGAAAACATCTCCGTAGGCTTCAAAGGTATATGTGGAAATCGCTTCTCTGTAAGACCCGCCCGCCTCCAGATACGGAGACAAAATGTGATTGTCATTCTCATACTCGCCGTTGCTGCTTCCCTCTACACGCACAGCCACAAGCTTCAGATTCTCATCCAGGCTCTCCAACGTACTGTGATCCGCCAGCACCCTGCACTCCGTCACGGTCAGTGTGACGCTGTCCTGGAGCGTAAAGTTCTCTCCCATCTCATGGACAGTCGTCGGGAAATTGGACGCATATTCGTCTCCCACCATCAGTTCTTCATATACTGATGCGTATGTATCGGCATTCTTCGAAGAAGAGAACCTGTTTACAACGGCAGAAGAAATCACACCATCCAGAAGTAAAAACAGGCCGACCGCAAACACCACGAGCCAGCTGCGGCTGACAAAGCTTCTCCAGTACATCTCATTCCCCCTCTTTTTACAAAACTCCATTTTATTATAGCGAACCATCCCCGCTTTCACAAGACTCTCCTGAAAATAAATTTCGGCATTATTTCTGTCCATTTTTCAGGCCGAAATTATTCGTTGCCCCTTCCACAAACACAATTGACTTATTTCCTCCGGAAGCGTTCTGATATTTCCTGCAAATTTCAAATTTCCCCTTGCAATATCCCTGATTATCTGCCAAAATGAAGGCTGTGCGCAAACGTGCGCAGGATTTGGAACAGATTGATTATTCATTGCGGTTTTCGCATCCCGACACCGCAAAATACAGATATAAAGGCAAAGGAGTTTTTATGATATCAGCCAACAACGTAACCTACCGCGTGGGCAAAAAGGCCCTCTTTGAGGACGTCAACATCAAATTTACCGAGGGCAACTGCTACGGCATCATCGGCGCGAACGGCGCCGGCAAGTCCACCTTTTTAAAGCTTCTCTCCGGAGAGCTGGAGACCACAAACGGCGACATTGCCATGACACCGGGGCAGCGTATGAGCGTGCTGGAGCAGGATCATTTCAAATATGATGAATATCCCGTCATGGACGTGGTCATCATGGGCAACCAGCGCCTCTATGACATCATGGAAGAAAAGGACGCCCTTTATGCCAAGGAGGATTTCACGGATGAGGACGGCATAAAAGCAAGCGAGCTGGAGGGTGAGTTTGCCGAGATGGACGGCTGGGAGGCAGAGTCAAACGCCGCCACTCTTTTAAACGGCCTGGGAATCAGCGAAGACCTGCATTACTCTCTCATGAGCACATTGAACGGCAATGAGAGGGTGAAGGTACTGCTGGCACGGGCTCTTTTCGGCAGCCCTGACATCCTGCTGCTCGACGAGCCGACCAACCACCTGGACTTAGACGCCATCGACTGGCTGGAGGAATTTCTCATTAACTTTGAGAACACCGTTATAGTGGTCAGCCACGACCGTTATTTCTTAAATAAAGTCTGCACCCATATCGTGGACATCGACTATGGCAAGATCCAGCTCTACGCCGGCAACTACGACTTCTGGTACGAATCCAGTCAGCTTCTGATCCGTCAGATGAAGGAGGCCAACAAAAAGAAAGAGGAGAAAATCAAGGAACTGCAGGAATTCATCTCCCGCTTCTCCGCCAACGCCTCCAAATCCAAGCAGGCCACCAGCCGTAAGCGGGCACTTGAAAAAATCGAGCTGGACGAGATCAAACCCTCCAGCCGCAAATATCCCTATATTGATTTCCGCCCTGACCGCGAGATCGGCAACGAGGTCCTGGAGGTGAAAAACCTCTCCAAAACCATCGACGGCGTCAAAATCCTCGACAATATTTCCTTCATCATGAACCATGACGACAAGATCGCCTTTGTGGGCGGCAACGAACATGCCAAGACCACTTTATTCCGGATTCTGATGGGAGAACTGGAGCCGGACGAGGGCAGCTTTAAATGGGGCGTCACCACCTCGCAGGCATATTTCCCGATGGATTACACCGCGGAGTTTGACAATGACTACACGATCGCGGACTGGCTGATGGGTTACTCCCCTGTGGATGATATCACCTATGTGCGCGGTTTCCTGGGCCGGATGCTCTTCGCGGGCGAGGACGGCGTCAAAAAGGTAAAGATCCTCTCCGGCGGCGAAAAGGTGCGCTGCCTTCTCTCCAAAATGATGATCAGCGGCGCGAACGTCCTGATTTTCGACGAGCCGACCAACCACCTGGACATGGAATCCATCACCGCCCTCAATAACGGCATGATCAAATTCCCCGGCGTAGAGCTCTTCTCCTGCCGCGACCACCAGCTGGTGCAGACCACGGCCAACCGTATTATGGAAATTCTGCCGGACGGAACGCTGATTGATAAGATGACCACCTACGACGAATACCTGGCAAGCGACGAGATGGCACGCAAGCGTACCGTCTACACCGCCAGCGTCACCGATACCGAGGAAGCATAGTGTAAAAGAAAGCTATCTTTCAGCACTTTTCGTGCCGCCAACTTAAAAGGCGGCGGAATGGAGATTCACATGAAAGCAGTTGACCTACACACCCATTCTTATAAATCTGACGGCAGCAAGTCCCCCACAGAACTGGTGGATATGGCCTTAAGGAAACACTGAAAAATAGCACTTTCAGCTCAACTAACCATCCATGTGGATG
>JAJQFS010000075.1 GCA_021200995.1 Lachnospiraceae bacterium
GGGCTCGGAGATGTGTTAAAGAGACAGCCTGTAAGGAATGCAAGGAGCGGCTGCAGAGAGAAAAGCCAACAGTACAAAGCCAGCAGCCGATATCAAAAATGAATCCGGGAAGGGCAGCAGCCAATATTTGCCCGCGATGCGGAGGAGAGCTTATTGAGAAAAACGGCAGGTACGGTAAGTTCATGGGATGCAGGAATTATCCGGATTGCAGGTACAGCAGGAAACTGTGAGTCAGCAGACGGATTTGCTTCACGTCAATCGTCGGAGAAAATGTTCGCCAATCATCGGAAAGGATATCCGCCAATCATCGGAAAAACATGAGAAATCTATTACTAAAGCGCAAATTGCGATTAAAGTGTGGTATTTAAGTCTGATGGAGGCAAATTGACTTAGGAAGGGAGAATGTTTCGTGTACATTGCAGTCTGCGATGATGAACCGGTTTTTACGGACCATATTCGGAATTTGCTTGTTTCGGACAGTATTTTAAATGGTTATGAACTGAATATAGAAATTTATCAAAGAGGCGAGGCGCTGCTTAAAGCGTGGAAAAATAGCTGTTTGCTTGATGTGATTTTCCTGGATATTCTGCTGGATGCGGGAATACCGCAAAAGTGCATGCAGGGAGAAAGAGCGCCAGAAAATTAGGATGGAAAGGAAACTCTGAACGGCTTTGAAACAGCGGAACTTTTGCGCGAAGCCGGGTGCGGCGCTCTTCTTGCCCGCTGATTATCCTGGATGAGCCCACCAGCGCCCTGGATCCGCTGGTAGAATACGAGATTCTGACCCGCTTCCTGGAGCTTACCAGGGAGCGCACGGCGGTCATCATTTCTCATAGGGTGGGAATCTGCCGCACCGCAGACAGGATCGTGGTTATGAAGGACGGCTGCGCCGTGGAGACGGGAACGCATGAGGAGCTCCTGGAGGCACAGGGAGATTATGCAAAAATCCGGCGGGAACAGGCAAAGTGGTATCAGGGGTGAGGGAGACGTCGACCATATACATGCCCCGTGTTTTCAGGAATACTTCCGGAACCCGCTTATATTCAGGGAGGCAAAGTACAGACAGAGAATTCTGAAATTATTATCATCAAATACAGACAACATCAACCACGAGGCGAGTATTTCAATATAACAAATTCGATTAAAAAATTTCGCGACATTTTGGCACTTTCGTGCATATATATAGTGAAACGTCAGTGCGAAAATTGTCGGATATACAAGTCAGTTAAAATATCACGATACGCAGTTAACATGTACTTGAATATTTGAATAATTTGTGCTAAATTGGAGACAGGAAAAATCCTGACACCGGGCGTTTCAGAAAGAGGGAAAGAAATGGGTGTACAGGACACGTCTACTAAAGATTACTTAAGCGATGCGGATGTTTTCGCGGACGCGGTGAATTACTATCTGTATAGCGGGGAGACGGTGGTGAAACCGACTTCATTAAAGCCACTGGATTCCAATCTTCTTTTACATGTTTTCGGACATGGTGACAAAGAAGAGACATACAAAGAAAGAGATAAAGCGGTGGAGCGGTACCACGATGTAGTGCGGCAGTGGACAGTCATGTCGGACGGCACCTGTGCTTATGTGATTTTCGGGATCGAGGCGCAGACAAATATCCATTATGGAATGCCGATCCGCAGCATGCTGAATGACGCACTGCAGTACGCGGCGCAGGCGGAGGAGCTGCGGATATTGCACAGGAGCGCCGGAGAGAAGGAAAGTTCTGCGGAATTTCTGTCAGGTATGCACAGAACTGATCGGCTGGCACCTGTGATTACGATCTGTATTCATTTTGGGTCGGAACCCTGGGACGGTGCGTTGAGTCTTAGGGAGCTTTTGAATTTGCCGGATGACAGGCTCCTGCCGTTTATTCAGGATTACCGGGTACTCCTGATTGAACCTTCACGTATGCAGGACGAGGATTTTGAGAAGTTCTCTACGAGCTTGGGAGATGTGTTGAGATTTATGAAAGCGGCACCGGACAAGCGGAAACTGAGGGAATTACTTAACGGAAGTGAAACTTTTCAAAGATTGGATCGAAAGGCTGCGCGGGTGATACGGGACTGCGCAAATGTCAAAATCAATACCGAAACAACACAGGAGGTGGTGAACGTGTGTAAAGGCTGGGAAGACGCGATCGAGGACGCAAGAAAGGAAGAGCGTGAGGCAGCGCAGGAGCGTGAGAAGAAACTGTGTAAAGGCTGGGAAGACGCGATCGAGGACGCAAGAAAGGAAGAGCGTGAGGCAGCGCAGGAGCGTGAGAAGAAACTGTGTAAAGGCTGGGAAGACGCGATCGAGGACGCAAGAGAAGAAGAAAGGCAGGAAGAGCGCGAGGCTGCGCAGAAGCGGGAGGAGAGCTCGATTATCAGTAATTCGATTGAGATTTACCGTGAAATGCTGCTTCCGGAAACGGATATCCGGCGGCGCGTCATGAAGAAATACTCGCTGTCGGAGCAGGAGATTGACAGCTATATGATGTCTCAAAGCGCATAATTTCTGTTGGAATATTTAAAAGTGCTGCTGGCAAAAGGCTCTCGTGGGAGAAATCCTGGGGGAGTTTTTTGCATAAAACAAATCCTGCCAGACGTTGGATGAATTTATGATAGAAATATCAAAGTGCCTGTGCTATACTGAACGAAATAAATCAGTTTTTTTACAAAAGATAAAGGCAGGGGCAAAACGGCATGGTTACAGTTGGGGTATTGTTATTCCTGATTTCGCTTTTAGGAGGAGGAACGGCAATTGTTCTTTTTTTGCTTTCTTTCATCAGAAAGAACAGGCAGCGCAGAAAGCTGAGTCTGAAGATTCTGGCAGGCATGGCGGTGCTGTTTGTGGCCAGTATTGTGATAGTTGCAATGGGAGGAGACACGACACCGCCGGAGATTACAGTTTCTGACGCTGATCTGGGATATGGGCAGACAATATCTGTATATGAACTGGCATTGGCAACCGATGAAAACAGCGGGATTGTTGATGTCCTGATCGAAACGGTTTCACCTGAATCGGCGGTTTTGTCTGAGGACTTTACATCTGTTACATTTCCGCTCCCTGGGGATTATACTGTTACCATCTCTGCAACAGATGAAAGCGGGAATGAAGCGACTGCGGAAGCGGCGGTCCATGTAACGGATGGGATCTCACCGGTATTTACAGGTTTTGCGGAACAATTGGAGGTTGGTTATGGTGAAACCGTAAAACTGTCAGATCAGGAAAGCGAAGGCGTTATCTATGCCGTCGCGGAGGATGAGATATCAGATACTGCTGTTTATATTTCCAATGTACAGCCGGTTTCACAGGATTTGTCTGCAGTTTCTTATTCGATGACATCTGATTCCGTTGTATTTTCTGATATTGGGGAATATGTTGTCACTGTCACGGCACAGGATGAGAGCGGAAATGATACATCAGAAGCTGTTTCGGTTTCTGTTATCGATGAAATTCCACCGGATTTTTCCGGGATCAGGAGTGAGTATGATCTGACGGAAGATGACGAAGCGCCGGACTTTCTGGAAAGTGTCACTGCGATCGATGAAATCGACGGAGACCTGACGGAAGAGATTGCCCTAGATGATGCGAATGTAGAGTATGGCGTTCCGGGCGAGTATACTGTGACGTATTTTGTGACGGACAGTTCCGGAAACGTGGCAGAGAAAAGCGCGGCTGTTATCGTTCAGGATACCACTCCGCCAGTGATTTCGCCGACGAAGACTTCGTATTCTGTCACTGCCGGAAGCGAAGCACTGGACTTTGCCAGTGCGGTTTCAGTCACGGATGCTGTAGATGGGGATTTGGCTGACAGTGTTGTTATCGACGATTCGACGGTGGATTATGATACACCCGGAACCTATGAGGTTACCTATTCCATTTCTGACAGCAGCGGTAACGTGACAGAAAAGACGGCGTCTGTCACTGTGAAAGCAAAACAAACGCAGACTGCCAGTGTATCAGGCGGTGCTTCTGCCAGTACTTCGAGTAGTGAAACGGTATATATCACAAACACCGGTTCAAAATATCACCGTGGCTCCTGCCGTTATCTGAAAAAGAGTAAAATCGCGATTTCCAAAGCAGACGCGATCGCGCAGGGTTATGATGCCTGTTCAGTCTGCAATCCGTAAGGAAGTTCAAAATTATCTGTTGGAGGATCTTTCATGTCGAACTATATTATGGACTTGCACCAAATCGTAGGCCGTCGTACGATACTGCAGGTAGGCGCCAGCGTGATTCTGGAGGATGAACAGGGACGGATTTTACTGGAACTGAGAACGGATAATCACTGTTGGGGATATCCGGGCGGATCGGTGGAACTGGATGAGATCGTGGAGGACGCGGCCAGAAGGGAACTGTTTGAAGAAACAGGACTTGTTGCGGATTCACTGGAGCTGTTTGGCGTATTCTCGGGGAAGGATCTGCATTATGTTTATCCGAATGGAGATGAAGTATCTAATGTGGACGTGGTATTTTTATGCAAAAGCTACTCTGGGACGATGAAATGTCAGGAGGCAGAGGTGGAGAGGCTTCATTTTTTGCGCCGGAAGATATTCCGGAGAATCTTTCGCCGCCGATCAGAAAACCGGTGTATGCGTGGGTTGAGAGGAAGTTGGCACAATCAAAGTAAAAGAATGAAACGATGGAGTACAAATGCTGATAATGCATCCTGCAAGGGCGGAGAATCCTGATTGTACAGATTACAGTGAGAGTGATTTTATAAATTCTGTCAGCCAGGTATCCCAGGCGCGTTCCGGCGCTTTGTCAAAGGAAAAGGCGCTGTAATTGACGCCGCTTGTGAGGAAAACCTTCTGACCGTCATAGCGGATATTGAGCAAAAGCCCTTTGACAGAGGCGGCGGAGGAAACAGAAGAGAGCAGAGCCTGTGCCTGTGACTCCTTTAATTGCAGGGTCAGGCGAAAGGACAGCGGCGTCCGTTTCCCGCGGATCAGGGAAAAAAGAACAGGACGGACCTGACTGTAGGAGATATAGGTTTCCTCCTCATCAATTCCTGCAAGCTCGTCTTCTGTATAAAAATCGCGGTTCAGATGACCGTCGAATTCATAGCCAAAGCCCATCTGCAGAGCGCCTTCCACGAAGAGAAAGGTGTCGAAGGCAGAGCCTGCCAGGAGGCGGTTCATGAAAGTTTTGACTTCGTCGATCTGCAGAGCGAGCATAATTTCTCTCCTTTGAAGTTTGAAAAGCTATTATGATGTAGGGACGTAAAATTGTTGGCAGGCAGTGAAATCGTCCTTTTAGTATCTGACACAGCCAGCTAGGTATTGTAGAATTTGCTTCTGCTTTGCTGCTGTGGTTCTAAAACGATAAAAGCCCTGTATTAATAAGCAGCCCCATCAGCAGCGCCGTCACCTGCAGCAGGCAGATGAGCGGCATAAAAGCCTGGAAATACCAGTGATTGGTCTTGTGGTGGAAAATCAGCATTCCGGCTACTGAGCCGATGCTGCCGCCTAAAAGCGCTGACAGAAAGAGGGAGGCTTCCGGAATCCGGAAGGCCTCCTTCTTTGCGCGCCGTTTATCGATGCCCATCATCGCAAAGGCAACCAGTGTGATGACAGCGAAATAAATCAGAATAAAGTATCCGGGCTGCATTATTTATTTTTTCCTTCGATCTCCATCATCTTCATGGCGCGTACCTTGCTCGGCAGGCCGAAGAGGGTGATGAACCCTTCCGCGTCATGGTGGTCATACAGCTCGCCGGTGGTGAAGCTTGCCAGAGACTCACTGTAGAGAGAGTAGGGAGAGGTGGTGCCGGCCTTGATGATATTGCCCTTGTAGAGCTTGAACTTCACTTCGCCGGTGACATATTTCTGTGTGGACTCGATGAACGCTTGGATCGCCTCACGCTTCGGGGTGAACCACTTGCCTTCATAGACGAGGTCGGCGAATTTATTGCCCATTTCCTTTTTCAGGGTGTAGGTGTCGCGGTCGAGGATCAGCTCCTCCAACTGCTGATGTGCCTCCATGAGGATGGTGCCACCGGGGGTTTCATATACGCCGCGGGACTTCATGCCGACCACACGGTTTTCCACGATGTCGATGATACCGATACCGTGTTTGCCGCCTAAAACATTCAGCTCCTCAATGATCTCGGAAACCTTCATCTCCTTGCCGTTTAAGGACTTCGGAACGCCTCCCTCAAAGGTCATGGTCACATACTCCGCTTCATCCGGAGCCTTCTCGGGTGTCTGGCTTAAGACGAGCAGATGGTCATAATTGGGCTCCTGCGCCGGGTCCTCTAACTCCAGACCCTCATGGCTGATGTGCCAGAGGTTTCTGTCGCGGCTGTAGGAGGAGTCCGCGGAGAAGGGCAGGTCGATGCCGTGAGCCTTGCAGTAGTCGATCTCTTCCTGACGGGAGCTCATATTCCATTTATCGCTTCTCCAGGCAGCGATAATCTTAATATCGGGGGCCAGAGCCTTGATGCCCAGCTCGAAACGAATCTGGTCGTTGCCCTTGCCAGTAGCGCCGTGGCAGATGGCGGTAGCGCCCTCCTTGCGGGCGATCTCCACCAGCTTTTTCGCAATCAGCGGGCGGGCCATGGAGGTGCCGAGCAGGTATTTGTTCTCATAGATGGCGTTGGCCTGTACGCAGGGTACGATGTATTCGTCGCAGAACTCGTCGATGACATTCTCAATGTAAAGCTTGGAAGCGCCGCAGGATTTGGCTCTTTCCTCCAGGCCGTCCAGTTCCTCCGCCTGACCGCAGTCGATGCAGCAGCAGATGACTTCATAATCAAAATTCTCCTTCAGCCAGGGAATGATGGCGGTGGTATCCAGACCGCCGGAATATGCGAGTATCACTTTTTCTTTCATAATAGATAATCTCCTTTTTCTTTGGAACTTCTTTAAGACTGCACCTACTATATACCATTCCTTTCATAAAATCAACCCCCAAATTTTAAAATTTATGCAGAAAGTTTATATAAAAACTGCATAAAAGAAAAAGAGACTTGCATAAATGCAAAAATGGGTGTATAAACTAGGGGAGCGGGCATAAATGCGGAAGTGGGAAAGTCCAAAAGACGGTTATTTCATGGCGTAACAGGAAAAGGTGAATCCCTGGCGTTTATTGCCGAAAAACATAGGAGGATAAAAGTCCGTAACAACTCTGTCATAAACCCCTTGTAATTTTAAATCAATTCAAGTATGATAGGAATGTTCTGAGAATGCCGCAGCAGAACCTGTGAAAATGCTGTTGAAGGTATGTTTTCACGTTACATGCTGTATCATTTTGGAAGAATTTCAGAACAGTTACAGACAGGAAAGGAACGAAATGGTCAAAGTCGGAATTATCGGTTCCACAGGCTACGCGGGCAGCGAGCTTGTGCGTATTTTATTAAATCACAAAGATGTGAAGATTGAGTGGTATGGAAGCCGCTCTTACATAGAAAAGCCTTATGCGGACATCTATCAGAATTTTTTCACGCTGGTGGACGCGCAGTGCATGGATGACAATCTGGAGGAGTTAGCCAGACAGGTGGACGTGATTTTCACTGCTACGCCGCAGGGATATCTGGCAGGACTTTTAACCGAAGAGATATTAAATCAGGTAAAGGTGATTGATTTGTCGGCGGATTTCAGAATCAAGGATGTCGCCGTATATGAGAAGTGGTACGGCATCGAGCACAAATCCCCGCAGTTTATTAAGGAAGCGGTTTACGGCCTGTGCGAGGTCAACAGAGAGGATGTCAAAAAGGCCCGCCTGGTGGCAAATCCCGGCTGTTATACCGCCTGCAGCATCCTGACCTGCTACCCGTTGGTCAAAGAGGGTCTGATCGACACGGATACCCTGATTGTGGACGCGAAGTCCGGCACCTCCGGGGCGGGGCGCGGCGCTAAGGTGGCGAACCTCTTCTGTGAGGTCAATGAAAATATGAAGGCCTACGGTGTGGCGACGCACAGACATACGCCGGAGATCGAGGAACAGTTGACCTACGCGGCAGGTCATCCGGTGACCATCAGCTTTACGCCGCATCTGGTGCCCATGAACCGCGGCATTCTCGCCACCTGCTACGCGAAGTTATTGCCGCAGGCGGACGGCTCTCTTCCCACGGAGGAACAGATTCACGCCGCGTATGAGAAATATTACGGAAATGAGTATTTCATCCGCGTCCTGAAAAAGGGCAGCCTTCCGGAGACCAGATGGGTGGAGGGCTCCAACTTCCTGGATATCAATTTTGTCCTGGATGACAGGACCGGACGGGTGATTATGATTGGTGCCCTGGATAATCTGGTCAAGGGCGCCGCGGGACAGGCTGTACAGAATATGAACCTGATGTTCGGCTTTGCTGAGAATGAGGGGCTTACCCTTGTTCCCATGTTTCCGTAAGAGGGGGATTTATTACAAAATATGAAGAAAACATTTCAGATCCGCCCCATGGAGGAAGCGGACTACGACGACGTGTTTGCCCTCTGGGAGACTATCACCGGTTTCGGCATCCGTTCTATTGATGATTCGCGGGAGGGCGTGTCCCGTTTCTTAAAGAGAAATCCCGGTTTGTCCGTGGTGGCGGTATCGGATGACAAAATCGTGGGCAGTATCCTTTGCGGACATGATGGGCGCCGGGGCTGCCTCTATCACGTCTGTGTGTCGGAAGCCTATCGCCAGATGGGCATTGGCCAGAGCATGGTGGAAGCCTGCGTCAAAGGACTCGCCGCCGAGGGTATTAACAAAGTCAACCTGATTGCCTTCCGCCGCAACGCCGTCGGCAATATGTTCTGGGGCAAGCTCGAGTGGATCTACCGCGACGACCTGAACTACTACGACCTTGCTCTGAACAAGGACAATTACACAGTGTTCATCAACTAGAGAGGAACGATCATGAAAATCATCTCCGGCGGCGTCACCGCCCCCAAAGGCTTCGAAGCCGCGGGCGTGGAAG
This sequence comes from Lachnospiraceae bacterium, assembly GCA_021200995.1. GTDB lineage: Bacteria > Bacillota > Clostridia > Lachnospirales > Lachnospiraceae > RGIG6307. Next base: position 8,897 of record JAJQFS010000075.1, read on the forward strand.
CCGGCATCAAATATCAGAACCGAAAGGACATGGCACTTATCTACAGCTCTGCTCCTTGTGTGACCGCAGGCACATTTACTTCCAATGTGGTGAAGGCCGCTCCCGTACTCTGGGACAGAAAAATCGTGGACGAGAGCGAGGCTGTTCACGCTGTTGTCGTGAACTCCGGCATTGCCAACGCCGCTACCGGCAAAGAGGGCTTTGCCCGTTGCGAACAGACCGCGCAGGCGGCTGCTATGGCACTTAAAATCCCAGCGGACAGTGTTCTGCTGGGTTCCACCGGCGTCATCGGCATGCAGTTAAATATGGAAAGAGTCAGGGCAGGCGTTGATTTACTGGCTGCTGCGAAAAGCAGCTCGGCAGACGCCGCGCATGACGCGGCCTGTGCCATCATGACCACGGACACCATCTCCAAGGAGGCCGCCGTGGAGTTTGAGATTGGCGGCGTCACCGTGACCATGGGCGGCATGTGCAAGGGCAGCGGTATGATCCATCCCAATATGTGTACCATGCTGGGCTTTGTGACCACTGACGTACTGATTACAAAGGAACTGCTGACCGAGGCGTTGAAAAACGACGTGCAGGACACCTTCAATATGATTTCCGTGGATGGCGATACCTCCACCAATGACACCCTTCTGGTGCTGGCAAATGGTCAGGCGCACAACCCGATTATCGACCATAAGGGCGAAGATTACGATAAATTCTGTGAGGCACTTCATTATATCAATGAAACCCAGGCCAAACGCATGGCAGGGGACGGCGAGGGCGCAACGGCACTGTTTACCTGTCAGGTGGTGAATGCCGACACCAAAGAACACGCCAGAACACTGGCCAGGAGCGTCATCTGCTCCTCCTTGAGCAAAGCCGCCATCTACGGCCATGACGCCAACTGGGGCCGCTTTGTCTGTGCCCTTGGTTACAGTGGCGTTATCTTTGACCCGGAGAAAATTGAGCTTTCCTGCTTTTCCAGGGCAGGCAATATCCTGATCTACAAAGACGGTGCCGGCACCGACTACAGCGAGGAAGAGGCCACCAGAATCCTCTCCGAGCCTGAAGTCACTGTCTACGTCGATATGAAAATGGGCACCGCCACCGCCACCGCCTGGGGCTGCGACCTCACTTATGACTATGTCAAAATCAACGCTGACTATCGGTCCTGACGAAAGGAGAAACTCCAATGGATCACATGGAAGACGCCATGAAAAAAGCAGAGGTCCTGATCGAGGCCCTACCCTATATACAACAGTTTAACCGCCGCATCGTCGTCATCAAATACGGCGGCTCCGCCATGAGCGATGAAACGCTCCAGCGCAACGTCATCAAAGACGTGACCCTCTTAAAACTCGTGGGCTTCAAACCCATCATCGTCCACGGCGGCGGCAAGGAAATCAGCCGCTGGGTGCAGAAGGTCGGCAAGGAGAGCACCTTTGTCAACGGCCTGCGTGTCACGGATGCGGAGACCATGGAAATCGCCGAGATGGTCTTAAGCCGTGTCAATAAGTGCCTTGTTACCATGGTACAGGAGCTGGGTGTCAGAGCTGTGGGCGTCACCGGCAAAGACGGCGGCATGATCCATGTGGAGAAAAAATACGCGGACGGCCAGGACATCGGCTTTGTCGGCAATATCACAAAGGTCACGCCAAAGCTCTTATTTGACCTGCTGGATAAGGACTTTCTGCCAATCGTAGCTCCAGTGGGTCTGGATGATGATTTTCAGACTTATAATATCAACGCGGATGACGCGGCCTGCGCCATTGCCAGAGCGGTCGGTGCGGATAAGCTGGTCTTTTTGACTGACATTGAGGGACTTTATCGGGATATCAACGATAAATCCACCTTTATTTCCAGACTTTCCGCGACGGAGGCCAGAGAGCTGATTGAAAGCGGTATCATAGGGGGCGGTATGCTGCCGAAGCTGGGCAACTGCATTGCGGCCATTGAGGACGGCGTCAACCGTGTCCATATCCTGGACGGGCGTATTCCGCACAGCCTGTTACTGGAAATTTTTACCAACAAAGGTATCGGCACAGCCGTTGTGGCGGATGCGGAAAAGGAGCGTATGTTATGATGTCTCAGGAAATTGAGCAGGCGGAGAAAGACCTGCTACACACCTATAACCGTTTTCCGGTGATTTTTGATCATGGGGAAGGCGTTCATCTGTATGACACGGAAGGAAAAGAGTACCTGGATTTTTGCGCCGGTATCGCGGTTTTCGCGCTCGGATATGGCGTGAAGGAATATAACGACGCGCTCAAAGACCAGGTGGATAAACTGATTCATACCTCCAATTATTTCTATAATGAACCCGCCATCAAAGCGGCCGCGTTAGTCAAAAAATACTCCGGCATGGACAGGGTCTTTTTTACCAATTCCGGCGGCGAGAGCGTGGAGGGCGCCATCAAGGCGGCCCGCAAATACGCTTACACCAGGGACGGCCACACGGATCATGAGATCATCGCCATGGAGCATAGCTTTCACGGACGCACTATGGGTGCGCTTTCCGTCACGGGCAACGCGCATTACAGAGAGCCGTTTGAACCCCTGATCGGCAATATTAAATTTGCGGAATATAATAACCTTGAGAGCGTGAAGGCGCAGATCACGGACAAAACCTGTGCCATCATCATGGAAACCGTACAGGGCGAGGGCGGTATTTTTCCCGCGAAACCGGAGTTTATCCAGGGTATCCGCAGACTGTGCGATGAAAAGGATATTTTACTGATTCTGGATGAGATTCAGTGCGGCATGGGCAGGACAGGCACCATGTACGCTTACGAGCAGTATGGAGTAAAACCGGACATCCTGGCGACGGCCAAGGCATTAGGCTGCGGCGTGCCGGTGGGCACATTCGCCATGACGGAACGTGTGGCTTTAAAATCTCTTACGGCGGGCGATCATGGCTCTACCTATGGCGGTAATCCGCTGGCCTGCCGCGCCATCTGCAGCGTATTTGAACTGATGGAGGAGAAAAAGGTCCTCGAAAACGTGAACAGGGTCAGCGTATATCTGGAGCGGAAGCTTTCTTCACTTGTGGAAAAATATGATTTTATTTCCGCACAGCGCGGCCTTGGCCTGATGCGCGGCCTGGTTTTTGACTGTCCTGTGAATGTTATTTTACAAAAAACACTGAAAAAAGGACTTGTGCTGATTAACGCGGGATCGAATATCCTTCGTTTTGTACCGCCTTTGGTGATTACCGAACAGGATGTGGACGACATGCTGGCGATTCTGGCAGAAGCTTTGGATGAATGGAGTAATGAGCAGGCATGAGTAAGGCAATTAAGGGGATGCTCACCCTTCTCATGGTGATAGTCGTGCTGGGATTTGGTGTGTTCACCTATCTGGATCTCTATGGCGGTACGCGGACGCCCGCGGAACAGTCAGCCTCCGGTGTAACGCTGCAGTTCTGGTATACGGACAGCTCCATGACCAGCTATTATAATAACGCCGCCAGCTACTTCAATAAACGCAATGAAGGCGTCACCATTGTCCCGACGCTGGTGGACAGCGCGGAATACCTGGATGATATTTATGAGGCATCCGTGGAGGGTACAAGCTATCCCGACCTGTATGTCATCAGCGACGATTCTCTGGGGAAGGCCTATCTGGCCGGACTGACGGTGCCGGTGACCGGAGAGGATCTGAGCACGCTCTGGGAGGAGTTCTCCACGGTTGCCATTTCCGCGGTGACTTATGAAAATAAAGTCCTGGGCTATCCGTTTTATTTTAATACCAGCACTCTGGTATATAATGAAACCTATCTGCAGCAGATCGCGAATGGCGAGACCGCGTCTTCGGACGATGAAGACGATGTGGATTTGAGTACTGCCGACCCTGAGGACGGAGATGCATCGGAGGAGGAAGAGGAATCCGCGGAGGATACTGAGGAAGAGAGCTCAGAGGCGGCAGAGGCCGGTACGGAAACCGAAACCGGCGAAACGGTTGCGGAGAATGGTTCCTTCTCCATCGAGGAGCTGGTGCCGGTGACTGTAGCAGAGCTGCTGGATCTGGCCAATAATTATGAAGCGCCGGACGGAGTGGAATCTCTGTTTAAATGGGACGTGAATGACGTCTTTTACAATTATTATTTTATCGGCGGTCAGATTGTGGTGGACGGGTCGACCAGCTCGGATGTGGATATCAATACAGAGGGTGCCATCAGCTGCCTGACCATTTTTCAGGAGCTGACGGAATTCTTTTATGTGGATCCGGACGAGGTGGACGCGGACAGTATTCTGGAGGAATTTCTGGAAGGCAAGGTGCTTTTCACAATCATGGATATCAATCACGCGCTGCAGCTGGAAGAGGCGGCCGCGGAAGGCACAATGGAGTATGATTACGGTTACAGCGTGATTCCACATCCGAGTGATGTCTGGATGGGTGCGGCTTTGTCTGTGACGCAGGTCGTGGTGGTGAACGGCTACTCAGAGAATGCTGAGGCGGCCGCGGCGTTTGCTTCTTTTCTGACAGAAGAATATGGCAGAGAGGTGGAGAGCCTTTACACCAGCACTGGTCATGTGTCCGCCAACAAAACCGTGGAGAAAACCACAGAGCTGGAGGAGGTATTCAGTAAGGAGTATGAACGCAGCACCTGTCTGCCCAAAAATCCGGCGGCAGGCAATTTCTGGATGCTTCTGGAGAATACTTTCAGTAATGTCTGGGAAGGCGAGAGCATCGAAACGGAGCTGTTGACGCTGGAGGACCAGGTAAAGGCACAGTACGCGGTTGAGTGAGTGCGGCTGAATCTGTACATATAGTTGTCAGGCCATCCCGGAAGGGATTTCATGCAGAAAATATACAAAGTAATACTTATGACAGCGGTGGCCATGCTCCTGATGGCGGGCTGCGGCAGCAGTACACCGGATATCCAGGAAATTCTGCAGAATACAGAAGAGAATGGCGGCACTGCCAGCGGAGATGATACCTTTTTTGCTGGCGTAGAAGGGTCGGAGGTGGATGCCGGAACGGATGTGCAGTCTGTTGCGGATACTCAGGCACAGGATCAGCAACAGAACATCACAGACACTGTCGACGGAGAAGAAGACACCATCTGTGTTTTTGTCTGCGGGGAGGTCATATCGCCGGGGGTATATTATTTTTCGGACGGCTCCAGAAAAGTGGACGCGGTTGAGGCCGCCGGAGGTTTTACAGAGGAAGCCAACACGGATTATGTCAATCTGGCGGAGCTTCTGACAGATGAAATGCAGCTGTACATTCCGGCTCTTGGAGAAGAAACAGGCACGGCCGGCACAGAAAGCGCGGCGACGGAAGCGGATGCGGCCAACGCGGGAAAAATCAACCTGAATACAGCTACAGCGGCGCAGCTGTGTGAACTGAGCGGGATCGGGGAGAGTAAGGCGGAGGCCATTTTACAGTACAGAGAAGAGAACGGCGGATTTCAAACGGTGGACGAACTCACGCAGGTGAGCGGCATCGGAGACAGTACATTGGAGAAAATCAGGGATTACATCTATGTAGAATAGGAGCGAAGTATGGCAAAAAAGGTTCTGGTAGTGGACGACGAAAAGCTGATTGTAAAGGGAATTCGCTTCAGCTTAGAGCAGGAGGGCATGGAGGTGGACGCCGCCTATGACGGGGAGGAGGCACTTCAGATGGCCAAAGATAAAGAGTACGATATCATCCTGCTGGACGTCATGCTGCCAAAGCTGAATGGCTTTGAGGTCTGCCAGCAGATCAGGGAATTTTCGGATGTGCCGGTACTGATGCTGACCGCCAAGGGCGATGATATGGACAAAATCCTGGGCCTGGAATACGGCGCCGACGATTACATTACCAAGCCGTTCAATATTCTGGAGGTAAAAGCCAGAATGAAGGCGATCATGCGGCGCACCTCCAAAAAGGAGGATGCCGCGCAGGCACAGAATCTGATCGAGGACGGGGATCTGCGCCTGGAAAGGGACGGCCGCCGCTGCTATATTGATGGTCAGGAGATGAACCTGACCGCGAAGGAGTACGAACTTTTAGAACTGCTCGCTTCCAATCCCAATAAGATCTACAGCAGAGAACAGCTTTTGAAGCTGGTATGGGGCGCGGATTATCCGGGAGATGTGCGTACGGTGGACGTCCACATCCGCCGGCTGCGGGAAAAAATCGAAAAGAATCCCAGCGAACCCAAATACATTCACACCAAATGGGGAGTGGGATATTATTATCGATCCAAACAGGCATAGCATCATGAAGCAGAGTATTGGTATATGAAGAAATTTTGGGGTCGTTTCGTCCATTTTATAAAATCTCTTGTCAGTCTTCGCGTCGTTATTTTTCTGATCATGCTCATTGTGGGACTGGTGCCGGCGGGGATTTTGTATTTCGGTATTCTTCAGAATTATGAGGATCGTGCGGTGGAGAGCCGTGTTTCCATGGTGCAGAATCAGCTGAAGGTTCTGACAAACCATCTGGTAACCTATAATTATCTGGAAAACAGGGATTCGGATGTGGTGAAGGCGGAGCTGGATATGCTCTCCAGTATTTACGAGGGCCGTGTCATGATTATAGACTCCTCGTTTAAGGTAGTGGAGGACACTTACGGAATCAGCAGCGGAAAATATATGGTTTCTGAAGAAGTCATCAAGGGCTTTCAAGGAACCAGTATGTCCCATTATGACCGCGTAAATGGGTATATTGAGATCATCACGCCCATTACGATTTCCGTCGAGGGAGTTACGGAGAGCGGTGAGACGGTGACGCAGGAGCAGGTGATCGGTGTGCTCTTCACCAGTATTTCCAACGACGCCATTATGGATATTCTGGACCTGTTGCAGAACCGGGCCGTGATTCTTCTGACGCTCTCCATGGTTGTGATTGTGATGGTGGCGTTTGTTCTGTCCGGTATTCTTGTGCTACCGTTCAAACGGCTGAGTACGTCCATCAGCAATGTGAAAAGCGGTTTTTCGGATGAGTTTCATCCGGTGAACACCTACGTGGAGACCAGTCAGATCTCAGCGGCATTTGAGGAACTGATGGACCGGATGAAGCTATTGGACGATTCCCGTCAGGAGTTTGTGGCGAATGTCAGCCATGAGCTGAAGACGCCGCTCACCAGCATGAAGGTGCTCGCGGATTCGATTGCCATGCAGCCGGACGCGCCAAAAGAGCTGTATCAGGAATTTTTCCAGGATGTGACCTCAGAGATTGACAGGGAGAATCAGATTATCACGGACCTGCTTTCCTTAGTGAAGATGGATAAAAAGGCGGCGGAGATAAACGTGGCGCCGCAGGATATCAACGACATGCTTGAGCTGGTTTTAAAGCGGCTCCTTCCTCTGGCACGTCAGAAAAACATCGAGGTGGTGCTGGAGTGCGCCCGTCCGGTCGTCGCGGAAGTGGATGAGGTCAAACTGAATCTTGTCTTTACCAACCTGGTAGAGAACGCAATTAAATATAATCGTGAAAATGGAAGTGTAAGAGTTCGACTGGACGCGGATCATCAGTTCTTTACCGTTCAGGTGGAGGACAATGGAATCGGAATTCCGGAGCAGGATCTACAGCATATTTATGAGCGGTTTTACAGGGTGGATAAGTCGCATTCCAGAGAGATTGGCGGCACCGGACTGGGGCTGGCGATTACCAGGAGCGCCGTTGTGATGCACAGAGGGACCATTCAGGTGGAATCGGAACTGGGAAAGGGAAGTACCTTCACTGTACAGATTCCTTTGAAGTATACCGGCAGTCAGGAGGGAGTATGAGAAAATCTGTTGTGAAACGTAATGTACTCCTGATTCTTCTGCTGGGTATTCTGGCGGTGGGACTGGCAGGCTGCGGTGGGCAGGATAAGGTGGGTATGCCGATTATCATGGCTTACATCAGCACAGATGGCACGAAAATTGTGGAGGAAGAGTATTATCTTCAGTCTGTCTCTACAGCATCTCAGGTGGATGAGATTCTCTCCTTACTTTCCACGACTCCGTCCAAAATGGAATACACAGCACCACTGGCCCAGGAAATTGAAGTGCTGGATGTCACAGTGAATGAGGATAGTGTCATCTTAAATCTTTCCAAGGAATACGGTCAGTTGGACAGTATTACGGAGATCCTGACCAGGGCGTCTGTTGTGCGCAGCCTGACGCAGATCGCGGATATTACCTATGTGGCAATTCAGGTAGAGGGAAGTGATATCCGGGACAATGACGGGGAGCTGGTGGGCAGAATGACTGCTGACAACTTTATCGACAACTCCGGGGAAGAAATTTCTTCCTATGAAAAAACGACGATCCGCCTGTATTTTGCCAATGAGGAAGGAACTGCCTTAAAAGCGGTCAACAGGACGCTGGCATATAATACCAACATCGCCATGGAGAGACTGGTATTGGAGGAGCTGATCAAAGGACCCGCCAGTACCAATACGGAGGTGAGCGCGCTGCTGTCCTCCGATACCAAGGTGATCAGTGTGATTGTTCAGGACAGGGTATGCTATGTGAACCTGGATGAGACTTTTTTAAATTACAGCACAGATGTAGACGCGGAGGTCATCCTTTACGGCATAGTCAACACGCTGTGTGAACTGAGCAACATCAGCCGTGTGCAGTTTTCTGTAAACGGTGATTTGAATGTGATGTTCAGGGAGAGTATTTCCCTGAACACGGAATTTACAAAAGACCTGTCTTATGTGGAAGTAGATTAGGCGGGGTGCGGGTTCCTTTTGGTGTCTGATCACGGAAAGGAGGCACGGCATGAGAAGGCCTTTTGTTGTGATGTGCCTGTTGTTTTTGCTGGCACTGAGGTTGTATTATGGTGTCTTTACGCCCGGATACGGAGAATCCTCCGCCTCCGGGCAGTTTGTTTATGTCGGCGGGAAAGTGACGGATCTTTCTGTCAAAGTGACAGAAAATACCTACTATACTTCCGTCAGATATCTGGTGACGCTCTCCGGCATTACCATACAGGGAAACAGCGACGATGCTGTTTCAGAGAGATGGGGAGAGATTGTCTGTTATTTTTCTGAGGAGCCGCAGGTCCATATCGGGGAATCTGTCTGGATTGGCGGCACGCTTCAAATATATTCCAAAGCGATGAATCCGGGACAGTTTGATTTATACCGCTATTATTATCTGCAGGGCCGGCCCGGATATGTGACAGGCGCGTCACTTTTGTGGCAGGACGGGGAGGCACATCCTCTCGGGGATTTGATCGAATGGGCACGAAATACGCTGCAGGACAGACTTGCGCTGTATTTCGGGGAAACCTATCTGGGCGTGATGCGGGCCATGCTGCTGGGTGTGAAGACAGATTTGAACCAGGATATTAAGGATCTGTTTTCCGCAAGCGGCATTCTGCATATTCTGACGATTTCCGGACTGCATATCAGCATGCTTGGGATGGGGTGTTTTCGGCTGCTGCGTAAGGCAGGGGCCTCTCCCAGAGTTTCCGCCGTATGCGGGGCGCTTCTGATTCTGTCCTATGGAAGTCTGATTGGTCTGGCCGCCGCTACGATTCGCGCGATCTGTATGTTCCTGATGCAAATGCTGGCGGTCTTTCTGGGACGTACCTATGATATGCTGACCGGCATGGCGGTGTCGGCGGTGCTGCTTTTGATGGAGCAGCCTTTGTATCTGTTTTACAGCGGTTTTCTATATTCCTATGGGGCGGTTACGGGAATGGCGCTGGTAGCGCCGCTTTTAAAAAGACTGGCACAGGATCGGAAGAAGTGGATTCAGAAGGCGGTTCAGATTTTCGGAGCAGGGCTTGGAGTCTTAGCTGTAACGCTGCCGATTCAATTGTACTATTATTTTATCTGGGCGCCTTACAGTATTCTGCTGAATGTGGTGATTATTCCCCTGATGCCGACGTTAATCGGCGCTGGTCTGGGAATTCTATGCTGTCTGCCGGGGGTATTGGCGGCGGGCGCGGCCTGGGGCTGCGAAAGGCTGCTCGATCTGTTCTTTTTGTTGTGCCGGGTTACAGTCAGTCTGCCGAGGCACAGTCTGGTCGCGGGTCGGCCTGAAGACTGGCAGATTTATGCGTATTATGCGCTGGCTGGGCTCTTCTGCTTGCTTTGTGAAGTACAGATTGAAACGCGAAGCGGAAAGCTGCCGGAAAGACTGGGGCAAAGCTTTGATTTCCTGTCAGGAGGGAAACAGAAGGGCGGCGGCAGGAAACAGAAGGATGACAGGAAATGGAGCTGGTGCAGGAATCGGGAAGGTTCTTTGCAAACACGGCTGACATGTAAAACCTTGCGATGGAATGAAAGGAAAAGGACCGTCGTTCAGGTCGCACTCGCTATTGTCAGTATATTCACAGTCATTACAGCTGGTTTTGTTTTATTCTATCGTGTTCCTCCGGATTTCCTCTGTACTTATTTAAGTGTAGGACAGGGTGACTGCATGGTGATGCAGACAGGAGGCAGCGTGTATGTCGTTGACTGCGGCAGCAGCAGTGAGGACGCGGTGGCGGAAGATATTTTACTGCCTTATCTGCAGTATTGCGGGATCTGTTATGTGGACGCTGTTTTTTTGAGTCACGCGGACAGTGACCACATCAATGGAATCGAGCAGTGGCTTTCTGATTATGCTGACAGCGGTGTAACCATCGGAGCGCTGATTTTGCCGGAGTGTGAGGCCGCGTTCGCTGAGGGAGGTTTTGATACGATTTTAAGTCTTGCCGCTGAATATCAGATTCCGTTAGGTTATGTCAGCGCGGGGGAACAGTACCGCCTTGGAGATGTGACAGTATCTGTTCTGGCTCCGACGCCTTCCGATACCGGCGATGAAAATGACTTGTCCATGGTCCTTTTGTGGGAGTACCAGGGACAGCGGCTGCTGAGTACAGGCAATATTTCCTCAGATGTGGAGGAACGGCTGACGGAAGAATATGACATTCTGGCCGAGGAGGCGTTGCTTGTTCTGAAAGCAGCTCACCATGGATCCAAATATTCCTCATCCGCTGTGTTCCTTGATGTTTTATCGCCGCGGTATACGGTGCTGTCTTATGGTGAAAATTCGTACAATCACCCGCATCCGGACACCATAGCCCGACTGGAGGACGTTGGAACGGAAATCCTGCATACATATCTGCAGGGTGCGGTTGAGGTGGAGATCAGCGAAGAAGGAACGTGGGTGCGAACCTTTTTGCCATAGAAATTGTGTTGTTCTGTTAACAGGCAGCTTTCGATGCGGCGATGTGTGAAATGGTGCATTGTTTCTTATTTTATCCGGGTATAAGGAATCTGCGCGCAGGGTATAATAGGATCAGGTATCGACATGGACAGATTTTGCGCAGTATTCCGATGCATATGAAGACGGCAACGTGGAGTCTGGTTCATGCGCAGAGGAGGGATTTTCTTTATGAAAGAAGAAGAAAAACAGATTTATCAGGATTATATCAATCAGATCACGCCGGTTCACAATTTCTGGCTTCAGCTTTGTAACGCTTTTGTCTGCGGAGGAATTATCTGTGTGATTGGTCAGCTGATTATCAACATTGCGGTCAGCCTGGGGCAGGATATGGACACCGCCGGTACGATCTGCAGCATTATTCTGATTTTGACCAGCGCATTATTAACCGGTTTTAATCTCTACCCTTCCATTGTGAAGTGGGGCGGCGCGGGCGTGTTGGTCCCCATCACCGGTTTTGCCAATTCCGTGGCGGCACCCGCGGTTGAGAATCAGGTGCAGGGGCAGGTTTTTGGAATCGGAGCCACGATTTTTACCATCGCAGGTCCGGTGATTTTGTACGGAATACTTTCCAGCTGGGTACTGGGATTGATATATTGGTTTACACTGCTTTGAATCACTTTGAATCCTGACATATAATTTGACAAAGCCTCTAAAGTTTAGTATAAATATTACAGAGGTTCTGATAAAATTGAACAAACGGGAGGAAAAGGAGCATGGCGGATACGGAGAATCAAAAGCTGGACGGCGAGATGATTGCGATGAGCATCATTGCCAGTGCGGGAGATGCCCGATCCTATGCCTTTGGCGCGCTTGCGGCAGCGAAGGAGGGAAACTTTGAAGAGGCTGACAGGATGCTTGCTCAGGCAAAGGAAGCCGGCGCCGGAGCACATAAAGCACAGACGGAGCTTTTGTTTGCCGAAGCCAATGGCAATGCCCCTGAAATGGGCGTGCTGCAGGTACATGCGCAGGATCATTTCATGACCGCTATGCTGGCGGAGGAGCTGATTAAAGAGATCATTGACGTGTACAGGCAGTTAGAGGATTTACGGATGAGCAAAGGAGAGAGACAATGAAAATTTTACTCGTATGCGCGGGTGGGATGTCCACTAATTTATTGATGAAAAAGATGTCCGCCTACTGGGAGGAGCAGGGAGAGGAGCTGACGATCACCGCCGTGGGACTTGGCGAGTATCAGAGCGTTTATCAGGATTACGACATAGTCCTGGTCGGACCGCAGGTTCGTTACAAGCTCAATGAGATCAAACAGGACACCGGCCTGCCGGCTGACGTGGTCAATTCTCTGGATTATGCCATTGCCAACTGTCCGAATATCATGAAACAGGCTAAGGCTTTGATGGCGCAGAAATAGCTGCGTTACTTACAAGGAAAATGGAAAGGAAAGGTTTTATCTGCATGGAGAAAAGGGACTTTAAGAACATTTCACTGTCCCGACTGGGAATGGGCAATATGCGTCTGCCGGTGCACGCTGATCAGGAGGGCACGCCCATCGACTATGAGAAGGCGGAGGAAATTATTGATTATGCGATGGCGCACGGTGTCAATTATTATGATAGCGCTTACGTTTACCATCATGGCGAATCAGAAGTTTTTCTCGGCAACGTCATGAAGAAATATCCCAGGGACAGCTACTATCTGGCCACGAAGTTTAATATCGGGGCAAATCCGGATTATAAGGCTGTGTTTGAGGAACAACTGAACAGACTGCAGACAGATTACATTGATTTTTATCTGCTGCACGCCATCCAGGTCAATAATTTTCAGAAATACATAGACAGCGGCTGTATTGCTTATTTCACAGAACTGAAAAAAGAAGGAAAAATCAGAAACCTGGGCTTTTCCTTCCACGCGACGCCGGAGGTGCTGGACACATTCCTGGAGCTGACAGACTGGGATTTCGTGCAGATTCAATGTAATTATTATGACTGGTGCTACAGTAAGACCAAGATCGAGTATGAAAAGATCGCCGCGAAGGGACTGCCCATCGTGGTGATGGAGCCTGTCAGGGGCGGCCGTCTGGCGGATCTTGGACCGGAGGCAAACGCGATCTTAAACGAAGCGCGTCCGGAGTGGAGCATCGCGTCCTGGGCTCTGCACTTTGTCAAGAGCCTGCCGCAGGTGCAGGTGGTCTTAAGCGGCATGAGCACGCTGGATCAGATTGTGGACAATGTCAATACTTTCTCCGACGGCGTTGCTTTGTCCGAGGAGGAGACGAAGACTGTTTATAAAGCTGCCGCGCTTTACCGGAAATATCTGACAGTTCCCTGCACGGTCTGCCGCTATTGCTGTGACGGCTGTCCGATGCAGATTGAGATCCCGCAGTTTATTTCCCTTTATAATGAAATGAAGCTGCAGGGCAGGGGCGGCATTAAGCAGAAGATGGAAAAGGTAGAATCCGTCGGAAAGCCTGCGGACTGCGTCGCCTGCGGCGCCTGCACGGGACACTGCCCGCAGAATATTGATGTGCCGAAGATCATGAAGGAGCTGGCGGCTCTGTAAAGACTCCAGGGTTTATTGTAATGCGCAGGAAGCACTCAGACAGGGAATACTAAAGTTCATATTTATGCAAAAAAGAAGAAAGGCAGCCGGAGCGGCTGCCTTTCTCTTGCTCTGTGCTTGCTGTTTTATATCTCTGGTTTTGCCACCGCATGGTTAGCCCAGGAATCCGCTTCCGACGCGCATGAGAAGTCGGCTGTCGTGCTGTAAGCGTCTACCGTGATGGTATAAGAGCTGGTTCCGTTTACATATACAGTGCCGTCAGTGCCAGTAATTGTGACACTGTTTCCGTTTGTATCGGTGATTGCTCCTTCCGCATAGAGGTTTGTTACGGTACTGTCCCTTGTCACAATCCAGGTGGAATCTTCACTCAGATAAATGCTGCAGGAACCGTCTCCGCCATTGCCGGCATACGTTTCATCGTCGCTGACAGCACCGGTCAGCGTGCTGCCGTCCATGATATAAAAATCAAGTGTGCTGATGCTGCCCCAGATCACATCGCCTTCCATTTCCTGGTCAGCAGCGGTGAAAGAGCAGATCGAGCCGTTCGCGCCTGTTGTGCCCCAGCCGCGCTCATTGGCGTTTCCGGTACACATCAGGAAGAATTCGCAGTCGTCGGATGCTGTGATGTCTACACCCGAGATATAAATCTCACTTTCTGTGTTTGTCGTGTAGAAAATGCCACCGTTTTCAGACGTCAGAGTGCCGCCGATGATCTGCATCGTGCTGGTGCCGACTTCCGAGTCTCCGGACATGCTCTGATAGACAATTACAGTCCAGGTGGTGTCATTCTGACTGAGATCGCTCATATTTCCGGTGATATCGCAGTTAAACAGATGAATCGTATTGAGGCCTTCCATGCAGATCGCCTCGGAACCGGTCGCTGTCAGCACGGCATCATTTACAGCGATATCCGCGGTGCAGTAGAGAGCGGGAGAGCCCTCGCCGTTGCTTGTATAGGTGCCGCCGTCAATCACCATAATACCGCCGCCCGCAGCATGAACGCCGCCGGAGGTGTCCTGCGTGGTCAGGATGGTCGTGTCGAGCACATAGGCTGTGCCGTCTCCATAGGCGAATACGCCCGCGCCGCCTGCCGCGTCAGTTGTGATGGTCGAATCACTGACAATCAGTGTACCGTCGGTCACCAGCATGGCCGCCCCGACGCCGTAAAAGCTGGAATTATCGCCGCCGGTGCTGTCTGTCGAAGTGCGATCCACTGTTACATTCTGGAAACTGACTGACGCTCCATCTGATACCAGAACCGCGTTTTCATCGGTTCCGGTCGAGGAGATGACCTTATTTGTGACATCTGTGTCGGTGGTATACGCATTGACCGCGGAGTAGCTGTCGACGCCGGAAGAGCTGCCGGACATGCCACCTCCGCCCATCGCCATGTCGCCGCCCATGCCCATACCGTTTTGCATGTCACCACCCATCGCCATGTCGCCGCCCATGCCGGAGGAGACCAGGATTTCTGTGATTGTTCCTTCCTCATCGAAGGTAATCTGCAGCATGGACCCTTCTGTGATATCTTCAAGGCTGCCGGTTTGAGTGTCGCCTTCTTCAGTTTCTACTGCGATAACGGACTCGTCGCCGATCGTCAGAATGGCCTGCGATCCGCCGGTCATATTTGAATCCGGCTGCTCAGCAGAGGCAGATCTGCCCGCTGCATCTGTGTCGGGTATGTCAGAAGGCTGCTCTCCTCCTTCAGCTCCTTCTCTGGTATCACCATCTGGTATGTCGCCCGGCTGTTCTCCGCTGTCGGTTCCGTTTTCAGCATCACTATCCGGCATATCTCCAGGCTGTCCGCCGCCATCGATTCCGTCACCGGCTTCTCCGTCTGGCTTGTCAGAAAGCTGTTTTCCGCCGTCGGTTCCGCTTCCGGCTTCACCCTCCGGTATATCAGAAGGCGCTTCACGGTTCATCTCTTCGCCTCCCTGCCCCATGTCGTCATTGCCGCCTGGCTGTCCGTCTCCCTGACCGAAGTCATTTCTGTCGCCCATTCTGATACTCAGCGTCACTTCGTTGCCGTCGATGCTCTCCACGGTACCTGTCAACGTTGTTGAGACAGGAGCCTCTTCCGAATCATCTGCGTAAACAAATGTATTTTCTGCGGCCTCGCTTTGCGTCTGGCTCTCCGCCGTATCCGTTGTCGTTTGCGCACATCCGGCTGTTGCCAGAACCATGGCTGATGCCAAAGCCAGACCGCATAATGGTCTGATTTTTCTGTGTTTCATACATGCCCTCCCAAATGCTTTTTAATTCTTTACAGACTATTATCCTGTCGCTTAACAGCAGGATACCCAGCATGAACATAATATTGGAGAGTGGTGATGGAGATGTGAAAAAAATGAGGCTATTCTGTGTTCGTGCCAGGTGGAAATTGATGGCTTTGATGGGAAAGGGGAAAAGGCACTTTGCGAGCCCTCTTTTGAAAGTATAATCAGAACAGATGTTCTTGACTGTTGCATGATAAATCATTAAGGAAAGATTTATTACAATGATATGTTATATCAACTAGGTCTGTCCCATTAAATTTCAAAACAAAATAACTAGTATAATACAAATTGTCAATAAATATTTCTTTGCCACCGAAAATAACGTTTCTGGATTTACTATTTGCATCAATCACGTTAACGATACAATAGTTCAATAAATATGCACATATTGCAGTCGCATGAGAAACTGCTAATGAACAAGAATCCTCTGACATTTGTTTTAATATGAAATCAATTGCATGTCT
>JAJQFS010000024.1 GCA_021200995.1 Lachnospiraceae bacterium
CAAACCACTGTCTCTGTCTGTCGGGACGGCATCTGGCAGGAAGTGTGTTCGGATGAACTGGTCGTTAGCGATCTGGTTCGTATGGAAGCCGGAGACCGGGTTCCGGCAGATATTCGCCTGACGGACGCAACAGACTTCTTTGTTTCCCAATCTGTCATCACCGGAGAAAGCAGGATTTTGGAGAAGAACACCCTGCCGCTGGCAGAAACTCCGACCAAAATCAGTGAGTATAGCAGCACTGTCTTTCAGGGAACGACCGTCACCGGAGGCCGGGGAACCGGCATCGTTCTGGCTGTCGGAGCCGATACCGTTTACGGGAATTTTTCTGCAACACCCTCGAACCGAAAAGAGGAATTTGACCGTGGGTCAGCGTCCATCGCATGGGTGTTAATCAAATTCATGGTAATTCTGGTTCCGGTCGTTTTTCTCGCCAGCGGGCTGACGAAGGGCAACTGGCTGGAGGCGTTTTTGTTTGCCCTGTCTGTTGCGGTGGGGCTGACGCCGGAGATGCTGCCGATGGTGGTCAACGCCTGTCTGGCTAAGGGCAGCTTTTCCATGGGGCAAAAGCAAACGGTGGTGAAAAACATCAACGCCATACAGTCCCTGGGCAGCATGGATCTGCTCTGTGTGGATAAGACTGGCACTCTGACCGAAGATACCGTTACGCTGGAATATTTCATGGATGTTCTGGGAAATGAGAGCGAAACGGTTCTGGATTATGCCTTTCTGAACAGCTATTATCACAGCGGCGTGAAAAATCATCTGGACACGGCGATTTTGAATTGCCAGGAGATGCCCTGCATGAAAGCGCATTTTGAAACGCTTTCCAAAAGCAGTGTCCTTCTGGATGAGCAGCCCTTTGATTACACCCACAAGTTCGTTGGAATCCTTCTGAAAGGTGAAACGGAAAATCTGCATATCATCAAGGGCAATGTAGAACAGGTTGTGTCACGTTGTCGGTACGTCCAGTTTAAGGGAGCGCAAATTCCAATTCAGGGAAATTCCGTTCAGGACGCCCACGCCATCGTGGACGAGATGACCGAGGACGGCATGAAAGTCCTTGCCGTTGCCTGCCGGAGAACGAGCGCCTCTGTTCTGAGCGGGGAGGAATCAGACTTCATCCTTCTGGGGTATCTCGGCTTTTTTGATGTGCCGAAGAAAAGCGCTGCGGAGGCTATGGAACGCCTGAAAGAACTAAAGGTGGATGTTCGTGTTTTGACTGGAGACGATCAGAAAACAGCGATTTCCATCTGTTCCCGCCTCGGCATAGAGACAAACCATATCCTGACCGGCGCAGAGCTGGAACTGATCTCTGAGAATGAGCTTCCCATGCTCATTGAGAGAACCACCGTCTTTGCGGAACTGGCGCTCAGACAAAAGGCGCAGATCGTGGAGCTTTTACAGAAGAACGGCCACAGTGTCGGGTTCCTGGGTGACGGGATGAATGACCTGCCCGCAGAGCTGGCTGCCAACGTGGGGATTTCCGTGGATACGGCGGCAGAGGCTGTCAAAGAGAGCGCCGATGTCATTCTGCTTAAGAAAGATTTGAATGTACTGGAGCAGGGAATCCTGGAAGGACGACAGGCCTTTGCGAACATGGCGAAATATATTAAGATCACGGCCTCCTCCAACTTCGGGAATATTTGCGCTGTCGTCATCGCCAGCGTCCTGCTGCCCTTCTTCCCCATGACCTCACTCCAGCTGCTGCTCCTAAATCTTCTGTATGATACGTTGTGCCTGATCTTGCCCTGGGACAATGTGGATACGGAACAGTTGGAAGCTCCGATTCACTGGACAGGAAAAAATCTGGGACGGTTTATGTGCCGGTTCGGTCCAATCAGCTCCGTCTTTGATGTGTTGACCTTCGCATTCCTGTTTTTCGTCCTTTGCCCATCTCTTTGCGGGGACAGCTTTGCAGGGCTGGATGCGTCTGGACAGGCGGCTTTCATTTCCCTGTTTCAGACCGGGTGGTTTTTGGAATCCATGTGGACGCAGGTGCTGATCCTGCATCTGCTGCGTACCAGCAAAATTCCGTTCCTCCAGAGCAAGCCCTCTCATGCGGTCTTTCTGGTCACGATTCTGGGGGTCGTCCTGTTTACCATATTTACTGTCACGCCGGTGGGCGGTTATTTGGGACTGACGGCCCTTCCGATGGGCTATTATGGTTTTCTGCTGCTGGATGTGATCTGCTATCTGCTTGCCATCAGCGGCGCAAAGTACTTCTATTTTAAGAAGCACAAAGAGCTGCTGTAAGGAGGTGTCCCATGAAGAAAAGAGTTGGTTTTGTCAGCCTGGATTCCGTTACAGTTTCCTGGCTGAGTGAAAAACTGAAAACAGCGCCGGGGGATGCCGCAGGCGCACAGGAGCTACTGGAGGCGCTCTCCGATTTGGCACAGGGAAACAGTCAGACATTGATGCTGGAGCTGGGCGATACCGGCAGCGTGTCAAATGCTTCTGAAATCGTCTGCGGCGAGCTGCATATCTACCCCGCTGCGCGGCGCGTGAAAATGGGGCAGAATGAGATCTCATTGACGCCGAAGGAGTTTGATATTCTGTTGTTTCTGGCGAAAAACCGAGGCGAGGTTTTCACCAAGGAACAGATTTATCAGGCCGTCTGGGACGGCGAGTATCTGATGGACGACAGCAATATCATGGCGTTTATCCGGAAGCTGCGGAAGAAAATCGAACCTCATCCCGACGCACCGGAGTACATCCTGACCATTTGGGGCATCGGTTACAAATTCAGCGACAGGATTTAAGGGGTCGCTGCCGAACAATTATAATTCTTGTCAAAAAGCAAGGAAATCGCAAGGTTTTGACCATGTGATCTTCCCTGCTTTTTTTGTAGGATTACGTCAGGATCAATCTACACATGGCATTCGGATACTCCCTGTTCGCCCGTGTGATTGCTCTTGCTCAAATTATAAGTATACAGGAGGTAGGTCCAATGAACAGGAAAATAACCCGCGAGGCCCTGCATCAAATGGCGGAAAAAGCCGTGATTCGGGATGAGCAGAACAGCCGCATCACATTCGCGGCAACAAATCCGACCCTCTCCGTTCTGGCACAGCTGCATACTGCGCTGACCGGACTGGATGAGGAGGCGGTTGTGACCAGCCGCAGCAGAAACGGCTCTAATCATGTGACAAAGGAAAAGAAAAAATCGCTGGCGCAGCGCCTGGCCGGAGCCTTTGTCAATCCATTCACAGCGATTCTCTTTTGCCTGGCCGTTGTCTCCACGATTACAGACATGATTTTGCCCTACTATTCCCTGTTCGGCTGTGAACTGGAAGATTTTGACTGCCTGACAGTCGTTATTATCCTGACGATGGTTTTGATTTCCGGCACGCTTCGCTTTGTACAGGAATCCAGGAGCGGCAATGCGGCGGAAAAACTGCTGGCCATGATCACCACCACCTGCACCGTCACCCGCAAAGACGCTCCCAAGTCAGAGCTTCCGCTGGATGAGGTGGTCGTGGGGGATATTGTCCACCTGTCCGCTGGGGATATGATCCCTGCCGATGTGCGGATCCTTGAGGCAAAGGATTTGTTCGTCAGCCAGGCCAGTCTGACCGGCGAGAGCGAGCCAATTGAGAAAACGCCTCTCGTGGCGGAGCCGGCGGACACCGTGACTGACTATTCCAATATCGCCTTTATGGGCAGCAATGTTATTTCGGGAAGTGCCACCGCTGTGGTCGTCTGTGTCGGCGACAATACGCTGTTTGGCTCTATGGCGTCGGCAGTGGCTGGGGAAGCGGTGGAAACCAGCTTTACCAAAGGCGTCAATGCCGTCTCCTGGGTGTTGATTCGGTTTATGATGGTGATGGTGCCGCTGGTATTTGTTATCAATGGCTTAACAAAGGGTGACTGGCTGTCCGCATTCCTGTTCGCCATTTCCATTGCTGTGGGACTGACACCGGAAATGCTGCCCATGATCGTCACGACCTGCCTTGCAAAAGGCGCTGTCTCCATGAGCAAAAAGCAGACCATCGTAAAAAATCTGAACTCCATTCAGA
>JAJQFS010000016.1 GCA_021200995.1 Lachnospiraceae bacterium
TTGTATTATTGAGCAACCGAAAAATCAAACCTGACTCTCATGTGAGACTAAGCCTGGATATGGAAGACTATTACAGGTTTGCTGATCAGAGAAAATAAGCGAATTCAATACACGGAACTTACAGTAGAAAGCTGTTGATGCGTAAAAACATCAGCAGCTTTTTTTCGTGTAAGGGAGGTGATGCCGTTGGGCGGGACGGTTTGATTTCGGAGAGCAAGAGTATTTTTCAATTCAGAGTAAATGGTCATTTACGGATTAAGGAGGCAAATCTATGGCATTTAAGAAATTCAGAGAGTTAAAGGTATCAGGGCAGAGTGGTTACCATTACAAGGCTACACCGACGATCATGTTGAAAGGGCAGTGGCTTGAGGAACTGGGATTTGATATTGACGCACTGATCCGGGTGGAGTGTGAGAATGGAAGGCTGATTATTACGCCGGATCATGAGCGGGAACAGCGGCTTGCTGAGGAAAAGGCTCTTATGGACGCGGAAATGGAGAAGTTCCAGGCGCAGATGGTAGCGGAGCGAAAGCTGAGGTACGGAAAATAAAAATGTGAGTGGCATTCACAGGGAAAATGCTTTGAGGAGCTGATGACAGAAATTTTAAGCGGCAGACTGGTTTTGGGAAACCGGTCTGCCGGGACAAGGAGGACGATATGGGAAAAATTATTATGGTTGGTTCACAGAAGGGTGGAGTTGGAAAGACAGTTACGACATTTAACCTCGCGCATTCTTTGTGTGAAATGGGAAAGAAGGTGCTGACGGTGGATTTTGACAGTCAGGCAAATCTGACTACGTGCTATGGCGCGGAGGATGCGGCTTCGCTGGATCACACGATTGGACATCTGATGATGGCAGCGCTGGAGGACATGCCGGAAGAAGATATTTCAGATTACATCATGACGAAGGACGGTGTGGATTTTATTCTATCATCCATATATTTGTCTGTGGCGGACGCGAAGCTGCGGCTGGAAATGGGCGCGGAGCGGATGCTGTCAGAGATATTGGAGCCGCTTCGTGAAAAGTATGATTATATTCTGATTGATACCTGTCCATCATTGGGCGCGCTGACGATTAACGCGCTTTCTGCCGCGGACGAAGTTATAGTTACGGTAAATCCTCAGCTTCTGGCGATGATGGGACTGCAGGACTTCCTGCGAACGGCCGTGAAGATCCGGAAAAGGATTAATTCGAGGCTGGAGATTGTGGGAATCCTGCTTACGATGTGTGACGCAAGGACGACGCTCTGCAGGGTGTTGACTGAGGAAGTGACAGAGAATTTCCATCAGCGGATCCGGATTTTCGAGACCAGAATTCCAAAGACCGTGAAGGTTGGGGAGAGTGTTTATTACAGTATGCCGGTTGCACAGTATTGTCCGAAGTCCGGAGCAGCTGTTGCCTATCAGAATTTTGCGAAGGAGTTGATGTCTTATGAAAGCTAATGCGCCGAAGAGAAAAATATTTAATGACGCTGTGGATTTGCTGGGCAGTGTAGATGCACATCTGGAAATACCTGAAAATGCGGCGCAGATGTTTCCGGTAAACGGGATCCGTCCGTTTCCGGGACATCCCTTCCATCTGTATGAAGGGGAACGCCTGGAAGAAATGGTGGAGAGCATCCGCGAGCATGGCATTCTGGTGCCGGTGATTATCTGGAAGCGGGATGACGGATATGTGATGCTGGCCGGACATAACAGGATGCGTGCGGCGGAAATGGCGGGGATGACGGAGATCCCCGCTATCGTCAAGGAGGATCTGTCGGAGCAGGATGCTTATGTGTATGTGATTGAAACGAATCTGATTCAGCGCGCATTTTCAGAACTGGCGATTTCAGAGAAGGCGGTTGTCCTGAAAGAGCGATATGATAAGGTTTTATCACAGGGGAAACGGAATGATATTATCCGGGAACTGGAGAAACTGAGCGGGATGAAGTCGGAGGTCACTTGTGGTCACGATGACCACAGGTTAAAAAGCCGCGACAGCCTTGGAGAAGAGTATGGTTTGTCCGGAAGTTCTGTGGCACGGCTCCTGCGTGTGAATCATCTGATCCCGGAATACAGAGAGAAGGTGGATTCTGGGGAACTGCCATTTATGACCGGAGTAAATCTTTCCTACCTATCTGAGGAAGAACAGCGGATCACGCTGGCAGCGGGAGTAATGCCGGATGCGGATCAGGTAAAGAAGCTACGGGAGCATGCCGGTAGCCTGACCGCTGAAATGGTGTCGCCTATTCTCAATAGACCGGATAAACAGAGCCAGAGAAGACAGGGGTTCAGCCTGAAAATCCCGGACACATGGAGAGAAAAATATTTCACCGGGATGGAGAAAAAGCAGATTGCCGCAGTTATCGAAGAAGCACTGGAGGCGTGGGTGATGGGAAAGGAGGCTGCGGATGTTCAGAGCAGAGGCGCTTGCAAAGGTTGATCGGGGCTATTTCAATATCATTGTGCTGGATGCGTATGATGTTTCCTTGCAGTCAAAAAACACAGGGCATTACTGGACCATTCATAACACAGAGCATCCAGGGGAAGGAACCTGCGTGATTTATCACAAACACAGATTTTGTCATCCGTACCATTTGCATGGCAGAGCGCCGAATCTGAGCAGGGCGCTCAGGAATATCCGAAAGCACGATGAATTTCAGATGAACGGCAGGGTTCCGGTTTATAAGCATTGATGGGGAGCGGCATCACCAGAAAAGGTGGTGCCGCTTCACTGAGTCTGCACTATTTCTTCAGGCGCAGGTATTTTAGAGTCAACTGATAGGTGTTCTCAATTTCCTGATATCCGCGGCTGGGCTTCAGCCCGATCCTCGTGATGATTTCCTCACGGGAAAATCCTTCGCGGCTGAGCTTTGCGATGATGGCGTAACGCGGTTTAATCTTGCGCAAATGCTCCAGCAGTGACACATAGAGCTCATCCATCAAGACTGCTTCTTCCGGAGCAGGCTGTGAATAATCTGCCACGTCAAATGTTTCATCTTCATAGCAGAAGTCAAGAGATAAAAGTTCTACCTCATCGGATTTCGGGTTATAGCGCGGCAGAGTTCCTCTGTCTGGACATCCGGCGCAGCGGTGGGCCTTTGGGCAGACGAAGGGAGTGCCGTCCGCGTTGCGTCCAATGACGCATCTGCCGGTCCGCTTCTGTTCCAGATATTCATTGATTTCGGACCAGAAGAACTTCATGTAGGATCCGAAAGCATCTCTGCCAATCGGCGCGAAACCGATGAGAAAATGGACGCCGGCGAATTTCCAGGTTATGAAATTCTCTGAAACACAGATGTCTGTATCCCTCTGGAAGCCTTTCTTGATCCAGATGGGGACCAGCACCTGACCAGCTGGAACGGGCTGTCCGTCATAGCTGCGCTTGTTGCTGTACTTGTCGGGGTTAAGTTCTTTGATTGCCATGTGATTTTCTCCTTTCGGCGTAGAAACCGAAGCGGAGAAAAACCTTATGGCTGCCAGTTATCATTGTCATAGTCGGTCACCTCATACGGATTACTCCGCTTCGTTCGGTGACCAGCCGTTCGCAAAGCTGGCACTCTGTTTTAAGTTCTCCCGTCCGTCAACTGCGAACACACCTCGTGGCCGCGAAGAAGGTGAGATGGCGCTCGGGAAAGCAGTTTTATGTCATACTCAGGACAGTTCATTCATTTTTAATCGTTCGCGATCTGTTCCAGATCCGCAAACAACTCGCCGTAATAGCATGACGCCAGATCACGTAAGCTGTGGGCATCATAGCGATGGAATACGGAGTCAACAACGGCTTGACCATACAGTCATCAGCTGTTCCTCCTTCTTTGTGAGCCGTTCGCGGCGCTTCTTTCCAGAAGCGCGGAGACGGAAAGCTTCCAGGTGAAGGCGAGCATCAGCAACCTGAATATCCGCACGGGTCCTGGAACGGGGTTCGCGAAGACCGGGAAGTATACCGGGAAGGGCGTGTTCACGATTGTGGAGACTT
>JAJQFS010000087.1 GCA_021200995.1 Lachnospiraceae bacterium
TCCACGTGGATGGTTAGTTGAGCTGAAAGTGCTATTTTTCAGTGTTTCCCTAATTACGTTTTCCTGGAATACCGTACATTTCTGCTTCTCTATCTTCATTATAGCTCCGTTTAAAATCCTCTGTTTTAACATTTCCCGTGTTTACACGTAAATTCAGACTACCATCATGACCATAACCTGTCAATGAAGCAGATCATTTTTTAATAGCTCGGCGTAAAGTACCTGTATATAAAAAGTGTCCCGCTAAAAATCAGGGTGTGAGTCTAATTTGATTTATTAAATTTCTATAAAATCTTCAAAAAGACGATATATCGTCTAAAACGACATTTTTCTGTGTTATAATCCCTGTATCGGAAGATTTCGCCCGCGTTCGCGCTTTTTCGCACAGCGTTTAGTATGCTTTTTCATGCGGCTCTTTTCATGCGTTCTGCAGCGAATGAGGTGGAATGTCTCCGGCATATTTGGGAGGTGAGACAATGCATTCTGCGTTCAAAGACCAGACACCTGCCAAAGAGAAAGCAGCGGATGTTCCTACGGATCCGCGCCAAATTCCAAAAGCAAACCGTGAGCTGAAGGACAGCGTATTCAGGGATTTATTCCTGGATAAAAAATACCTGCTCCTGCTTTACCGGACACTGCACCCAGAGGATGAGAACTGTACAGAGCATGAGCTGATCTGTATGACGCTGGAACAGATCCTGGTGCGGGATATTCACAATGACCTCGGTTTCCGTGTCGGTGACAGACTGCTGGTGATGCTGGAGGCACAGAGTACCTGGTCTGTGAATATCCTGGTAAGGTCACTGATGTACATCGTCCACACTTACCAGGAGTATTTCAGGGAGAGCGAGCAGAGTCTGTTTTCGACAAAACCGGTGCATATGCCGGTTCCGGAGCTGTATGTGGTTTACACCGGTGACAAGGCAATGGAAAAGGAATTCATCACTCTGTCGGAAGAATTCTTCAACGGCGAGCTGACAGCACTGGAAGCGCGTATGAAGGTCCTGACTGGCAATGAAGGCGATGACATCATCAGCCAGTATGTCGCCTTCACACATGTCGTGAACGAGCAGATCCGCCAATACGGCCGGACGCGCCAGGCCATTACGGAAGCAATCCGTATCTGCACGAAGCAGGGTATCCTGCAAGAATATCTGAGAAGGAGGGAACGGGAAGTGGTTGATATCTATGCTACCTTATTTGACCAGGATCAGGTGATGGAGGATTACATCGCCAGTCTGAGGAGAGAAATCCGGGAGGAAACCATCGAAGAAACCACCGAAAAAGTTTCAAGGGAGACCACCGAAAGAGTTTCTAGGGAAACCGTACTGATTATGTACCAGGACAATGTGCCCATACATAAAATCGCCGGCTATCTCCGCAAGGATACGAAAACCATTGAAGCTTGGCTGGGACTTGGGTCGCAAGAATGACTCCGGATGACACTATGAGGCAGTCAAAATTCTGAGGCAGTACATCCATAACAAAAGCAGGGCGTGAGTCCGAGATCTATTCCCTTTCTCACGTCCTGCTTTCCTTACTTCAAAAGCTTCGCTTTATTTCTCCAATAAAGTTCACACTTTTTTACCGGGGGTCTGATCCCATTAACTACATTAACTGAGCGCGCAAACCATGCAAATAAGACTATATTTTCCAGCAAATACTAAAATTTCGAACATTTTAAGAACTTCAAAACTCGAAACCTGAAACATGTTGCAAGCAGCTGTTTTAATCACAATTCCATCCATTTCATCATAGTCACTTCGACAGAGGCTCAGTGGTCAGATCAGTGGTCCGGCCATGACACAATTCGCAGTCAGACCAAAGTCAGAAATCGTCAGAATTCCTTTTTTAATATATTACAGGCGCTCATTCTGTAAGCAATGTACTTACAGAACATTTTTTATGCATAACAAAAACACACTCCCGCTGTGACTGTCGGTATTTCCACCGCTTTCACAACACAGGAGTGTGTTCATCTAATTGCAACTATTTGCTGCGATGTGGCGCAGCGCTCTTTTCTGAAACTATGACACTATCTGGTCACAATATTCACCGGCACATTGAAGATCTTCGCCACCTTCAAAATCGTGTCGATATGCCTGCCGGAACCAGCCGCGAAGTGGTGGGTCGGGCCGCACTCGCTCCAGCGGGTCACGAACTCACGCGCACCGCAGGTGAAGCGGGTTCTCATGTTGGTGTCGCCGAAGGAGAGAATCTCGCCCTCCTCGTTGACGCCCTCGGCTACCACAAACTTGAAGTTGCCGTCTCCGTCCTGGGTAATGGCCAGGTAGGTTACCGGTCCTAAGTGCGGGTAGAACTGGGTCAGATAGCCGCCGCCGGTCTTGCCGTGGAAGACCTTTACGATCTTCATGGTCGGCTTTTTGGAGGAAATGTCCGCGTCGCCGGAGCCGCTGTGACCGATGATGGCGATATCGTCATTGAAGTCAATGGAGTACATCTCCGCCAGCTGACCGCTGCCGCAGATGGTCTTCATGATGCTCATGGCCATGGCCACCTTCATGTCGCCCTCAACCGCGCAGGCTACACCCTGCTTGATCAGCATGGAGAACGCGGGGATCAGCGTGCTGTCAAGGACACCTGCCTTGCCGGTCGCCAGTCCATCGTAGTGGGAAGCGATCAGGCCGATCTTTTCATCCTCGACCCACTTCTCGAAGGCCACCACGTATCTGGCCATCTCCCAGACCTCCTCGATGGAGCCGCCGCCCTCGATGTCGAAGGTGTCCAGAATGTCCTGCGCCTTGGCACGGATCGCATCCTCATCGGTGATATCGTCCGCGATAATCCACATTTTCTCCCAGTCAAACTGCTTGGTGTAGAGGTTCATCCGTCTGTAAAGGTTGGACTCGTCGATGTACAGATCCATCATGCCCGGATAGGGACGGCCGATCTGCGCGATGTTGGTATCGCGGAAACGGCGTCTGGTCTGCGCTGCACGGCACCAGTCCTCGATCTCGGCCTGCACGCCAGGATCTCCGCCCTCTACCACACCGGTGATAACGGCATGTCTCTTGCCGAAACGCTCCAGGTCCGCTACCATCTCGCCCACAGCGCCGCAGGCATAACCCTCGCCCAGCCAGGACGCGATATCGGTGTGCTGATAATCCAGAGCCTTCAGCTTCTGCACGTTGACAAGCACGACCGGCACATCCAGATCCTTCACAGCCGGAAGCATGTTATAAGATGTGGCATAGGTCAGAAGCTGTAAAAATACCAGGTCCACATCCGCCGCACGGAACTTGTCGCCCGCCGCCTGGGACTGCTCCTTGGTGGTGACGATACCGCCGTCGATCACCTCCACGGTATCCGGCAGAGTCTTTTTGAAGGCCGCGTACTGCGCCTCAAACTCCGGTACCAGAGAGGGAAACTGGGGCAGATACGCGCCCAGGGCGATGGCGAATGTGCCGACTCTTGCTTTGGTTTCTACTAACATAAAATTGTCCTCCTATTTTTTTCTGTTATGGCAGTTTCCGGAACCGCCATCCGGCAAAAGAACGGCTCGAAACTGACGTGAATTCTCGCCTTATCTTTTCCGGATGTCGGTTCCTGCTTACCTGCGAAAATCCGGTTCATTTCCGGTTGTAAGTCTTTTATGTGTGCTCACGGCTGTATCTCATTGATAGAAAAGCTCTTGCGAATGGTATCCCGTGCTTCCTGCAGGGAAGCAAAGGTGCCCGCGTAAATCATCTGGATCATCAGGTTGCCCAGGGCCGTGCCCTCGCTCGGTCCGGCGTAGGTGGGCAGGCCACAGGCGGTCGCGGTCCACTGATTTAAGACCACATTCTGGCTGCCGCCGCCGACGATGTTGATGGATGTAAATTTCTTGTTTAACATCTGCTCCAGCTGCGCGATGGCGTCCGCGTAGCAGTCGGCCAGGCCGTGATTAACGCAGGATAAAAGCTCCTCCAGCGTCGGTTCTTTGCAGCCTTTCTCCGCCAAAGCCGCTTTGATTTCCTCAGACATATTGGCCGGGGCCAGGAAGCGGTTGTCGTTGACGTCTACCTTGCCAGGATAGTCCGCGGCCTTCGCCGCCAGATCCGCCATCTCGCCGAAGAAATAAGCGCCATTCAGTTCTTTATGGATATTCTGCAAAATCCACAGGCCCATGATATTTTTCAGGAAGCGGATCTTGCCGTTTCTGCCATCATACCCGCCTTCGTTGGTAAAGCCGGTCTGAAGTGCTTCCACGCTTCTCTCAGGCTCGTCCAGCTCCACACCCAGAAGACTCCAGGTGCCGCTGGATAAGTACACCGCGTTCTCGTCCTTCGCCGGTACCGCCACAAACGCGCTGCCCGTGTCATGGGTTGCCGGCAGCACCACGGTCACATCATAGCCCAGCTCCTGAACCAACTCCGGTTTCAGAGTTCCCAGCACCGTACCAGGCTCCGCTGGCTTCTCGGAAAACAAGCTCAGTGGAATACCGGCCGCGTTCAGGATTTCAGGCGACCAGTTCTTCGTCTTCGCGTCCAGCATGGCCGTAGTGGAGCAGTTGGTGTACTCGTTCTTTTTCACACCGGTCAACAGAAAACCAAGGTAATCCGGAATCATCAGAAAGCTTTTCGCCAGCTCTTTGTGCTCCGGATGCTCCTGAAACTGCGCCATCAGCTGATAAACTGTGTTAAAAGGCTGCTTCGCGATGCCGCTGATCGCGTAAAGATCCTCAAAAGAAAGCGTCTCCTCCAGGACCTGATCCATGCCGTCCGTGCGGCTGTCGCGGTAAGCCACGCTGTCGCCCAGGATCTGATCATTCTCATCTAAAAGGACATAGTCCACACCCCAGGTGTCGATGCCCAGCGTATCCGGCGTCAGCCCCTTCGCCTTACACTGACGCAGAGACTCCAAAATTCCCTCATACAGAGGCTCGATCTCCCAGCACATATGGCCGCCCCGTATAATCGCCTCGTGCGGCAGCCGGTAGACTTCCTCAATCCGCATGGTGCCATTTTCCATCCAGCCCACAATGCCGCGCATGCTGGATGCCCCCATATCAATCGCAAGATGCCGTTTCATAGTCTTCTCCTTCTCTTTTTCTATAGCTAAGTTATCGTTACGGTTCACGGACTTCTGTTTTTATATTGTAAAAAGACAGATTCTTCCATGAGCAGAAACTTTTAAATCTATTATACGAAAAAAACAAATAAAATAAAGTATCTTTTTCTGTTTCTCACTTCTTTTTATTTAAAATATATCCAAAAATTGAACCGGTGATGCCGCCGACGATGTGCGCCATGTTGGAAATGTTATCCTGGACGGTCAGACCCTCATAAACCTGCTGCCCTAAAAAAATCACCGCCACCAGAATGAAGGTGAGTGGAATTTCTCCCTGACGCACACCCACAATCGAGGAAAGCAGGATCAACGCAAACACCACGCCGCTCGCCCCACACAGCGCCACATTGGGGAAAAAGAAATAGTTGACCAGACCAGTCACCAGCGCCGTGACCGCGATTACCTCCAGAATATCCGCGGAGCCGTATTTATCCTCCAGCATCGGCCCCAGTAAAAGCAGGTAAGTCATATTCCCGATCAGATGATCCCAGCCGCTGTGACCGAACACATGCGTGAAAAAGCGCAGCCATGTCAGAGGATTGGTCAGGGACGAATGATATGTCATAAAGAACATGACGGTTGTGGCACCGCCCGTGAATTCATTTAATGCTGTTGCGATAAAGCTGATCAGCACAAAAGTCAGAATAACCGGAGCGTTTATTACAATTTTTAATCTGCTTTTTTTCATAAGGTATCTCCTGTGCAGAAGCACTCTTCAGTCCGGGCTTCCATCAGCGTCGGCGTATTACAACCGTTTTCTTACAGTAAAACGTCTGTATCAGACAATCGCCATCAGCAGCGGAATCGTCACCAGGCAGAACAGCGTCGTCATAATAATGCCCGCGGAGCATGTAGTGCCGTCGATACCGCGCTCATTGCTTAAGATCAGAGGCAGGTTGCCCACCGGCATCCCGAACATGATCATGCGCAGTGGAATTAAGTCCGAGGGAATGGGTAAAAGCTTCAGCACCGGCAAAAGCGCCAGCGGGATGACTAAAAGCTTGATAAATGTAAAGAGATAAAGCTTTCCGTTGGTGAAAATATCCTTCAGGCTGGCTTTGGAGAGGGCGTAGCCGATGGTCATCATGGCTAACGGTGAAGTCACATTGCCCAGATAAGTGACCGCGGTACTGATAAAATCCGGAAGCTGAATACTGAATACCAGAATAAAAATAGATGAAAAAACCAGCAGGTTACTAGGCGTCAGAAGCTTTTTCAGAGAGGCAGCGGAAAATTTGCCGTCCATCACCGTAATCCCATAGGTATAGAAGAACACATTATAGACCATCATGAATTCCGTGACATAGACTACATATTCCGAGCCCAGCACGCTGCTGACTACCGGGATTCCCATGAAACCCAGGTTGGAGAAGACGAACATGAGCTCAAAAATCTTCTTCTGAAAGACATCTTTGGCAAAAAGGGCGAAAGAAGCCTGCCGATGACAATAAACAGCAAAAACATCGACACAGCGATCAGCGCCACCATCCCCATCTGCGACAGCGGTATCTGTCCGACGGCCCCGCTCGCGCTGGAAATCGCCAGCATTGGATTGAAAATATTTAAGATCATTGCGGACATCTTCGAGGAAGTATGCTCGTCCATCATCCCGGTTTTCGCGGCAATATAGCCCGCGCCGATTAAGATCAGCAGCGCGAGCATCTGATAAAATACAGTGGAAAAGGTCGTGCGACTCTCTCATCCTCCCATAAATGAAATCTCCGTCTACTATACCTTCATTTTACCCCGCTTGCAAGATTTTTGAGGGAAATTTTATAAGCCGCGGCCTCTGAACACTGGTATGTGCCGCCGCTATAAGACCCTTTTAGTGCTCCTTTTTCCTCACCGACCGAGGCGTACACCCATAAATTTCTTTAAAAACCCGGTTGAACAGTTTCTGATTTGTGAAGCCATTTCTCTCCATAATCTCCATAACCGGCAGATCCGTACTTTCCAGATCCTGATAGACATGCGCGGCCCGCACCTCATTCAGATACTGCAGGAACGTCTTCCCCATCGCCTTTTTGAAAAAACGGCAGAAATATTCCTTGCTGAAGCCAGGCAGATCCGCGACGTCCTGCACACTGATCTCCTCCCTGTAATGCGCAATCACATAGGTGATTACAGACCGGATTCTCTGTGCCGTCAGCTGATCCGCGCCCGTCGGCACCGTTCCCTGCGGATGTGAAAAAAACTGAATCACCCGTGCGAAGATCTGCAGCACATATCCTTCCGTCTCCATGGAACAGGTAGCCGGATTGCGGACATACACTCTTGTCGGCTCCTGCAGCAGCATGCAGATTCCCAAATAATCCTGAAAATTCTCATCCGTCACATCCTCCGGTGTACACTGAAACTGGTACAGCTCCAGATCCGGGATATATTTTTTCATATAATCTTTTGAAATATGAATACTGACAAACATGGACGCGGGGTCATGCGTAAAGGTGCTGTGCACCTGGCGGGAATCGATCACCAGCATGTGTTTCGCCTGCAGGCGATACTTTTTCTTCTCTATCGTGATATCGCTGTCTCCGTTCAAATGAAAAAGAATTTCCACCTCCTCATGCCAGTGAGGCGGATGGTATCCGCCGGGCGCGGTCACATAATTCACGCGAAAGCCCGACTCCAGCGGTTCCTGAAGTCGCTCATAATACGCTTCTGCCATTGCAAACACCTCCGGATAAGATACATTCATTGTATGAAAAGCAGCAAAAAATGTCAATATCGCCTTAAAACTCGTCAATATAACGCCTTCGCCGAGCATTTAAAAGGCTATATAATAATACCAGAGTGAAGGAAAGATCACTCAGAAAGTGAGGCGTTAAATTATGAGTATAAAATCAAAATGGAACACATTTGTTCAGAGAAATCGGGATGCAGCAGAGTTGTCTGCACATGAAATGCGCGCCCTCACGAATCAGTATGAGGCATGTCACGGTGATTTTGCCTACCTTCCGGAACAGAGAATGGCGCGCACAGATGAATTGACTGAAACTTATCCGCAGAGCAACAATATGTGGAAAGCAGCTTTTGCACGGTAATCCCATAAGCTTTACCGATCATCCTGACCGGCACCTTTGCGTATATTAAAAACAATCATATCTATGGTGTCAAAACACCTGCGGCAAATTAAAATGCCGCAGGTGTTTTTATGCCTTTTTACTCCGTCTCCTGCTGCCAGATTGGCGTCCCGCTCCCCGGCACCTGCATGTTCGGCCAGACGCTCTCCACAAATTCATCGGAATAATTTTCATCGATGAATTCCTCCAGCACGTTCTGCGCCTCCACACCATCCAGGCGATTCACATATCTTGACAGCACCGCGCCGGACAATAAGAGGTCCGCGATCATCACAACGATGACGCCCCAGGTAACAACCATGCCGATCGCCGGCGGCGTTTTTTCAATCAGACCGCTGATCAGCGGATACAGCATTTTCACCCACAGCACAGACAGGACGCCTCCAAAGAGACAGAACAGCAGGTTCGTCCTGCCTCCAATATTGAACATCATATCGCTGTAATCCCAGAAGGTTCTGCCGAAGACATACTCGGAAATGACACTGCAGGTATACTCATAGACGCCCCACAAAACGGCGCCCGAAAAGAATACAAAGCGGTCTTCTCTTCCCGCCAGCCTCTGTGTAACAACCGTAATAATCACCGCGCCGAACCCCCACGCAATGGAAAAGGTACCGTAAATCACACTCGTGCGGCTCATCCACACACCGGTCGTTGCCCACACAAACACCGTCTCAAACAGATCGCCGACAAACGCCCAGATGATGAAAATCCAGAGCAGCTTATTCAGGCAGAGTCCCTTCGCAAAGACATATTTACCGGAGCGGATTTCATCCCGCTCTCCCATGCCAGGATATGCGCGCTCCAGACGTCTCCAGACCGCGTTGCAGAGTCGGTTACCAAGATTTTCCTCAGAGACAACCTGCGTCATGTCCACACGCTTTTTCCCATTTCTGGTCTTTTTCCCGCTCTTTTTTCTCTTTTTTTCTAATGCCTCTCTGCGCTGCCTCATTTCACCCGCATAGACAACCGAGACCATGTCCAGCACCAGCAGGCCGCAAACCACCAGCCCCACAATCTGCAACAGCAAAACCGGCAGCAGCCGGACAAACGTAAAAATAAAAGGATGCAGCAGCTTGATCAGCACCAGGATCACCGCTGATTTCACGACAGCCACCGTAGTTCCCTTCAGTTCTCCTCCAAACAGCGTATCTCTCTCATACTGTGAAAGTCTGCGGTGCAGAATGCGGTGCGCGATATCGCTTGTCACATAGTCCACCACCGACACGACCACCAGTGTGATCACGTACTGCGTGAAAATATTGAGAAAGCTTAACTCCTCCCCGACCGTCGGCAGTACCAGAATCAGAATATCCGCCATCACCCCGTATTTCGGGCAGAGGGGCATATTAAAAAAACCCCGGTTTCAGAATTTGCGCCTGGTCACGGAGGTGATGACGACCTCGCCCACCCAGCCCATGAAGCTGTAGAGCAGGAAAAAGATTAAGAGTTCTGTGTATGTGTATTCCATGGTGGGTTCTCCTTTGTATTTTCAGCCCGTTATTTCAGATTTCCCTTCCGGATATGCTCCTGTATGATTCGATCTGTCACCTCGTACAGTGTCTCAGAGCCCTGCCGGGTCTTGCCCTGGCGGCCATAAACCTGCGCGGCGCTCACCTTGTGTTCCAGCCAGTCACCGCCGCCATTGCTGTCATTTAATAACAGTGGCTGCAGGTTGTCCATCGCGTGCGCGAATCTCGACTCCGGCGTCTCACAGGCCTCGAACTCATCAAAAAGCGCAATCAACTCCGTCTTCTGATCGTCAGGCAGGATGGAATAAATATGCTCCTTCGCAGCATCTTCCCTGGCCTTCTGCGTCAAAAGACCCTCCTCGTCATAGGCATAGGTGTCCCCGGCCTCAATCTCCACGATATCATGGATCAGGCACATCAGCATGACCTTCGCAATGTCGACCTCCTCATTGGCATATTCCCGCAGCAGATACGCCATGATCGCCATGTGCCAGGCGTGCTCGGCGTCGTTCTCGCGTCTGCCGTGACCGGAGAGGTGGGTCTGG
Source organism: Lachnospiraceae bacterium (assembly GCA_021200995.1). GTDB lineage: Bacteria > Bacillota > Clostridia > Lachnospirales > Lachnospiraceae > RGIG6307. The sequence goes on from JAJQFS010000087.1 coordinate 10,171, forward strand.
CGGAGGATATTTTTTTCTTTGTCGATTTCCAGAATAAAATCCAGTTGTTTTTGCAGTCTTTCATCCATAATTGGCATCTTTCCATGAATCATGCAGTTTCTCAAATCTTTTTAGGCCAGGTCAGGCAAAACCTTTCGCACCAGTCGCTTTTGCCCTGATTTTCTCTTCAAAAATCAGGCTTTCTCATACAATGCCCGATTTTCTGGCGTATACCCGACTGCCAGATCAGGCTTCGCCGCCTGAAGTCTCGCGAGCAAATTCTTGGCCTCGTCCATATTCTCAAACTGAAACATTTCTCTTTTCCCGCTTTTCAGTGTCACAATGACGCGGTCGATTTCCGACGCGTACGAACCGCAGCAGCAGCGCGACTGCAGATCCTGCTTCTGAAGGTAGGCCCACTGCAGGTCGTCCAACGCGATTTCACAGGGCTTCAGCAGCTTGCGGTATGTAATTTTTTCATTTGTAACCATTATGTTCGCCATTATTCTGTCTCCCCTGTACCAGAAAATATAAAATAACGTCAAATGCTCTGTTTTTATGATACAAAACATTCTGTCTGAATACAAGCCCGTTTTATCTTGAAATTTTATACCATTTTTTGTATCATAGGGAAAATCGGAAAAGGAGGATTTTGCATGACCCCCTACACGCACAAGGTCCAGTATTATGAAACCGACAAAATGGGCATCACCCACCACTCCAACTACATCCGCTTCTGCGAGGAGGCGCGGATTGATTTCATGGAGCGGCTGGGGTATGGATATGATCAGATGGAAGCTGACGGCATAGGTTCGCCGGTCGTCTCCGTGAAATGTGATTATAAAAAAAGCACCACCTTCGCGGACGTCATTGAGATTGCCGTGAAGGTGCTCGATGTAACGCCGGTGAAGCTGACGCTGCAATATACCATGACAGTGTTCGGTAAGACCGTCTGCACCGCGGAAAGCGCCCACTGCTTTTTGAACAGTAAGGGGCACATTCTGCGGATTGATAAGGATCTGCCGGAGTTTTTTGAGAAATTAAATGCATGCAGATGACTGCCCGAAGAGCGCAGTCAATCACTACAGACGCCTTGACCTGCCCTCATTTATGACTGCTGAAAATCATCTGGCATGCTTAAAATCGTCAGTACGATCTTTTTCGCCTGCTCCGTCAGGGAGGAGGCTACGGCGTACTCGTTGATAGAATGGCTGGCGTCGCCGCGCACACCCACGCCGCAGAGAACGGGAATTCCCATCATGGTGACATAGGCCGCGTCGGAACAGCCGCCGGAGTAAACAGGCTCAGGCCGCGGAAAGCCCAACTGCTCACAGGAATCCTGATACAGATGTAACAGCTCGTTTGTGTCAGGCACAGGCTCCATGGCCTTAAAGATTGTTTTCACGGTCAGCTCCGCACGCACACGGGGATCCGCGTTATCATCACAGATCTCCTGTAATGTTTTCAGCGCGTCCTCCAGATCCTGGTTTGTCGGGAAGCGAAGGCCCACGGAAAACTCGCAGAAATCAGGAATGGCGTTGCTGGTGGTGCCGCCCTTCACAATTCCGCAGTTGAACAGCATCTTATTCGGATCGGATAATTCCTCTATCTTTAAAATCTTGCGGGCAGCCTCACGAATGGCGCTCGCGCCCTTCTCAGGCTCCCTGCCCGCATGCGCGGAGACCCCGTGCACCGTGATGGTCACGATCCCGCCGCCCTTGCGTCGGTACACAACATCCCCGTTTAATAAACCGCTCTCACAGTTAAAAGCCGCCGCGCAGCCTGCGGCTGCGTCCGCGTAAACCTGACAGCCTCCTCCTTTGGAGAGGCTGTGCGCCACCTCCTCATCGCCGCTTAAAATCAGACGCAGCTGCCGTTTGCGGTAGCCAAAACGCTGCAGAGTGCTGATCACCAGAATCGCCACCGCGATACCGCCCTTACAATCATATACGCCCGGACCGTAAATCTTGTCCCCGTCGCGGCGAAAAGCGTCCTCCCCGAAACGGCCGACGGGATGCACCGTGTCCATGTGCGCCATCAGCGCCACAGCCGGAAGCTCTCCTTCCTCTGTCTGCGCCACCAGGCTGGAACCCGCCTCCGCGAAGGCGACCTTTTTTCTCCACAGCCCCATGGCGTCCAGGTAGGTGTCCAGATGTGCCGCCAGCCGATTGACCTCCGCCGTATCCGCGGACGGGCTCTCAATCCGAACCATCTGCTCCCACAGCTGCATCATGGAGTTCTCCCTGGAGTCGATGTAATCACAAATATCCTGTATGTTGAATTCTTGATTTTGCATGCCAAAACCCCTCTCTTTATACCTTCATCGGCAGTGCGCAAATTCTGCATGTACCGACCAAGCGTCTGCCTTCACACGATATTAACTCCTCTTTCATATACGCAAGAATCCATTCCGCATATCCTGAACAGAAGCTGTTCTTATGACAATAACACTCAGCACCCAGCAAAAACTTCTGTTCACAATAGCCCGATCACAAGTCCCGCAATCAAAACTGACAGAATCGTCACAACTGTAATGCCACCCACCACATAAGGCACATTCAGCGTATCCTCAATATATGTCTTCTCATCCGACGTCTCGCCGACCGCCTCCGCCACCTCGCGGCAGATCACCACATTGCTGGGGAAGCCGAGGAACTGCTCCACACCAATGCCCATGGCCAGGTCTTTATCTCCCACCAGCAGCTTACCGATGGGCGGCACATAGCTGACCAGCGCCACGCCCAGAACTGCCAGCGCGAAGAGCAGGATCGTCTGAAACGCCATGGTTCCCAGATCTGATAAAGAAACCGTCGCCAGAGAGGGAATGATAGAGCCGTAGATCGCGATCATCAGAATCCCATAAGAGGAACCGCGCTGCAGCGGCTTCGGCGGAATAAAGCCTCCAATTCCGGACACAGAACCCAGAACCAGTGCCCACACCGCGTAATTGACCGGTGTCACACCGCCAATACTTCTGGCCAGCCATCCTCCCACGCAGACGATGGCGATGTCCACATTCGCGGTATATAATTCTTTATGCTTTTCATAAAAAGGGATTTTCTCAGTGGAAACACTGCTCTGCTTTTCCTTCAGCGCCGCCATTTTTCTTTCCGGATCCGTACGGAAATCCGCGGCGAGCTTCCTGGCGTATTTTAGTCCCATGGCGGAGGCAATGGGCGCGCCGACCAGCTTCTGTACAGAATAGATGACCGCGCAGAGCGCCGCAGCCGTGGTCAGTCCCTTCTCCGTCGCCGCCGCTGTCATGAGGGAAGTCGCCATCGCGCCGCCATTAATGACCGGCATCCCCACCAGCACAGTATCCAGCCCGATGATCGGCGCCGCAGCCAGCAGCAGGAGGCAGGATGCCACCATACAGATCGTCGCCATCAAAACCGTCTTCCACTCCCGGATCAGCTGTCTGACGTTGATGGTGGTTCCCATATTAAAAAGCACCATTGCGATGGCCAGGTTAGCCAGCTTCGTCAGTCCCGCCTGGTCAATGATATCCGCCGGGAATATTCCGGCCAGAAACCCTACCAGGAAAATCAGCATGACCATCATCATGCCGGACAGTCTGCCCTTCGTAAAGTGCGCGATCAGGTCGCCCAGGGCGAACACAATCACCACCACCATCAGGTAAAAATACATGCTGCTGAACATCTCTTTTCTCTCCTCTCATTTTCCCTTCCGGAAAATCATTTGCTTCTCTCCAAACCCGAGTCATCTGACACTTCCGGAAGCACCGCGCCTCTCAGTCATTTCATGGCCCGACCATTCATCCAATCGTTCATCCGGTCATTCGCCGCATCAACGCCGAACCATTCTCTTTCAGCCACCGGTTCCATTTGTCGTATTCGGGATACACCCGGTAAACTTCCTCATAAAAGGCCCTGGAATGATTCATTTCCTTCCTGTGGCAGAGCTCATGCACCACCACACTGTCAATCACCTCCGGCGGCGTCAGCATCAGCAGACAGTTGAAATTCAGATTGCCCTTTGACGAGCAGCTCCCCCAGCGGGATTTCTGATTGCGGATGGTAATGCGGCCATAGGTCACACCGACCAGCGGCGCGTAATGCCGCACCCGTTCCGGGATGACTTTGAGCGCCTCATCCGCCAGTTCCTGAATATCCTGATCCGTCAGCCTTTCCACCGTTGGTCGGTCGGAAAGCTCTAAAGCCAGCTTCTCCTGGTGCTTTAATATCCAGCTTTGGCGCTCAGACACAAAGCGATTAATCTCCGCGTCTGATACCCGGTACGGCGCCCGCACGACCACACCGTCTTTATTCACCTGAATCGCAAGAGTCTTCCTGCCGCTTCTGATAATTTTATAATCCATTCCTGTCCTTTGCCCGCCCGATCCGGCCCATCATACAGGGATTACCGTTTCTGCGCCTCATGTACGCGGCTCTCATGCTTCTCGTAATATCCGATCAGCTCTCCACTCTTATTGCGCAGCGCGACAATATAGACATCTCTGTCCTCGCCGTCCTTCTTTTTTGAAAAGGTATACACTTTATTCAGATCAGGATTTTGCTGAAACCGCGCGAATATCGACCGGATCATTTCTGCGGAATGCGCATTGTGGCAGTCAAAAATTGATTGGCCGATCAGCTTTTCGCCGCCCCACTTTTCATATCGTTTGATGGCCGTCGGATTCATATAGACGATCACGTGCTCCGTATCGCAGATCACAACCGGCTGGTCGTCCGCCTCGACCACCGCTTCCAGAAATTCGTTCATTGTCAGCGCTCCTCCTTTACAGTTGCACATGTTGCACCCATTTTAGCAGATAAGAGCCTGCTCTTCCACTTAAATCTGACTGCTTCAGCATATTTTTTCATTCCGTTTCATGCCCTAAGCCTTTCCTTTTTGATCCAGCTCCTTCAGTATCCCCCTGGTCAGCACAAACGCCAGAAGGAACGCCAGAATATCCGAGAGCGGCTGCGACAGCTGCAGGCCCCGCAGTCCCAGAACCCGCGGCAGGATCGCCAGCACCGGGATCAGAAAAAGTCCCTGGCGCGCGCAGGAAATCACAGACGCCCGCACGCCGTACCCAATCGACTGCGAAAACATATTGCACATCGTGTAATAACCCCACAAAGGCATCGTAATCAGCTGTGCCCGCAGCGCGAACGTGCCAATGGCAATGACTTCCGCGTCGTCCTTGCGGAAAAGAGCGATAATATTGCCGGAGAACAGCAGGGAAATACCGCAGAGAATGATCAGCGCCACGGTCGCGACCTTCACGCAGAACCAGAACGCTTTTTTCACACGCTCATACTGCTTCGCGCCGAAATTGAACGCGCAGACCGGCTGGAAGCCCTGACCGAAGCCTACGATCACAGAATTGATAAACATAGTAAAACGTGACACGATCGACATCGCCGCGACCGCCGCGTCCCCATACTGCCCCGCAATCGAGTTCAGCATGACGGAGGAAATGCTGGCAATGCCCTGTCTGGCAAGAGACGGCATGCCCGTGTATATAATTCTCCCATAAATCTGTAAGGACGGTCTGTAATTGCGCGGCGTAATGTGGATCGCGTCCTTATGTGTATTGCACATAAAAAGCAAAATACAGAAGCTGACAAACTGGGAAAAACCGGTCGCCGCGCCGGCGCCCGCCGTTCCCATCCCAAGTCCGAAAATCAAAATCGGGTCAAGTATCATATTCAGAATGCCGCCGATCGTGATACCGACCATGGCATACGACGCCAGACCCTGAAAACGAAGCAGATTATTCATGATGAAGGAACACATCATAAACGGCGCCGCCAGAAATATGTACCGGGCGTAAGCCACCGCGTAGGGCGCGATCGTCTCCGTGGACCCTAACAGCATGACGATCGGCTCCATCTGTGTCATGCCCAGTACCGCCACCACGCAGCCCGGAGCAAATCCCGTAAACCAGGCGACCGAAGCGTACCGCTTCGCTTCCTCCGCCTTCCCCGCTCCCAGTAACCGGGAAATATTATTGCCTGCGCCCATACCGATCATGAACGCGAACGCCTGTATCATGGCCATCGCGGAGTAAACGATGCCCACCGCTCCCGACGCGGACGTCCCCAGCTGACTGACGAAAAACGTATCGGCCATATTATAAATCGATGTAATCAGCATGGAGACGATGGTCGGCGCCGCCAGCTTCGGGATGATCACCTCTATGGGTGAGTTCAGCATCTGCTCATTGCGTGAAGATGTATCTTTTTCTTTCATGTAAAATACCGTCCTGTGTAACATTGGGCAAACACTCCGAATGTCTGCCTGATCAACTATATCATGAGCAGAGGACGCTCATGATCCAATTCGCCGTTCGCCACGAGTGAGCACGCTCCCTCGGGCTCGCTTGCGCTCATTATTATAACACGAGCAAACATTTCAGTGAATTATATTTACAATTTTTCTCTAAGCGTTTTTTATGTTTTCCGCATCACAAGGGACAGCCTCCCCCTTTTTCAGGGAAAGCGGCAGCACAAGTGGTCCGAAAGACAGGCGCTTCAGATAAATTACCTCCCTGCCCACCGCGTGAAACATCCGTTTCACCTGATGATACCGTCCCTCATGAATCGTCAGAAGAACAGCCTGCCCCGCACGCAGGCCGGTACGATATTCCTCCGGCAAATATGCCAGCGCGGGATGATCTGTCTCACAAATTTCAAGCTTTGCCGGCAGCGTCGGCGTATCATCCCCAATGTCCACTCCCCCGGCAAAAAGAGCGGCAAACGCATCCTCTGCCGGTCTGTCCAGCACGGCCAGATATGTTTTATCCACATGACTGCGCGGGGAAAGCATGCGATGCGCCATCTCCCCATCATTTGTAATCAGAAGCAGGCCCTCCGTATCCTTGTCCAGACGGCCGACCGGGAACAGGTCCCTGGCCTGCGGCACGAGCTCCATCACGGTCGGAAAGCGCTTGTCTTCCGTCGCGCAGACATAGCCTGCCGGTTTATGCAGCAGATAAGTAACATTGCCGCGCTTAACCACACTGCTGCCATTTACAGCCACCTCATCCGTGTCCGGATTTAACTTTGTCTCCGGTTTTACCACGCATTCGCCATTGATAGTGACGCCTTTTCTCCGGATGATGGATTTTACTTCGCTTCGCGTGCCAACTCCGGCATCCGCCAGAAATTTATCCAGTCGTATCTGCATGAGACCTCCCTGTCCGCTTTCATTTCTCAAATGCTGCTATTCGCGCCTCTCCGCCCACATACGCATAAACGTCCTGCAAACTGCCTCACCCGGCAAAAAGACAGATTTACATCTGTCTTCAAATAGAGTATACTGACAGAAAGCCACTCATTTCACAAATTACCTTTACAAAGGAATGGTGATTATTATGACAAAAACCATAGGTATCCTGGGCGGCATGGGGCCGCTGGCCACCTGCGACCTGTTCCACAAAATCATTGACATCACCGACGCCGGCTGTGATCAGGAGCATGTGTGCGTGTGCATCGACAGCAACTCCGCAATCGCGGACCGGACCAAAGCCATTCTGGAAGGCGGGGAAGACCCTGTTCCGGAGATGGTCAAGAGCGCAGTACGGCTCCAGAGCATGGGCGCGGACGTGCTGATCATGCCCTGCAACACCGCTCATTATTTCTATGACCGCATTGTCCCCTTCCTGGACATTCCTATGCTCCACATGATCCGGGAAACCGTCAAAACAGTCAGACAGCGCGGCCTGACGAAGGTTGGCCTTCTGGCCACAGACGGCACCTGCCGTTCCGGTGTCTACGAGACTGCTTTCCATGCAGAAGGCATTGAGATGTATGTGCCCTCCCCCGCGCGGCAGCAGGCTGTCATGGATGTGACTTACAAAGGCGTCAAGGCAGGCAACCTGTCCATCGACCTGACAGGCTTCTACGCCGCTATGGACGAGCTGTTCGACCAGGGAGCCCAGACACTGATCTTAGGCTGCACCGAGCTTCCTGTGGCCTTCGACCTGTTCCACATCGACAGGCCCAGCATCGACCCCACTATGGTTCTGGCGGCGGCCGCGGTGTGCTTCGTCGGCGCCAATGTCAAAGAGGACGCAGGGTATTGAGCGGCCTGCGGGCAGTCAGTTAATGGAAAAGTGTCTCCGCCAAAATGCGTGCCTGTTTTAAAGCTTCGTTATTTCCCTGCTATTTTTAATTTATTCTCCTGTCCGCACCATCAACGTCGTACATTCGCAATGTACAGTTTGCCCGAACTGGTCCACGCCCTGCCACCTTTTCAGCTCATACCCGCCCTCTCGCAGGTATCTGATATCGCGGGCGAGGGTGGTGGAGTCGCAGCTGACGTAGACGATGCGGTCGGGCTGCATTTGAAGCATGGTGTCGAGGCAGACCTGATCGCAGCCCTTGCGGGGCGGGTCGACGACGATGACGTCAGGGTGAGTCAGGGCAACTTCCTGCGCGGTTTCCGTGCACAGGGTGTCGCTTCTTCCTTGCCATTCCGTTGCCACGTATTTACCATGCTCCTTGTAGAACTCAGGCAGCACTTCCTCCGCCTTTCCCACATAGAAGGTCGCGTTCGTGATGCCGTTTGCAGCGGCGTTAGCGCGGGCGTCGTCAATGGCCTGCGGAACGACCTCCACGCCGCAGACCAGACCGGCGCGGCGCGCCATGAAAAGGGAGATGGTGCCGATGCCGCAGTATAAGTCCCAGACAGTCTCGCGGCCTGTCAGGTCGGCGTAGTCTAAAGCAATGCTGTAGAGCTTTTCAGTTTGACGAGGATTGACCTGGTAAAAGGAGAGGGGCGATATTTTAAAAGTCAGGAAATTCTCTGTACGAGCAAAGCCGTTTGCGACGTCGCGGATATAGAGGCTGTCTTCGATGGTATCGCTGCCCCAGAGGGTCCGGCAGGTATCGCCCATGATAACGTTGTCACGACGGGTGTTCAGATTCACTGAAATGCTGCAAATTCTTCGCGGTGATTCCTGATCACAGACATTGCTTGCGCCAGAATTTACCGGCTGCTCAGCCATTGCCTGCTCATCTACTACCTGTTCATTCTCCAACTGTAATCCTCGCAGCCTTTCCACCAGCTCCCCGGCTTTCAGCCTCTCCCATCCACATTTCTCCCACTCCGCGGTGGATAAATTCACCGCCAGGCAGACCATAATCTGCCCGCTCTCAAAGCCGCCGCGGATCAGGATATGCCGCACCAGTCCCTGACCGGAAGCTTCATCATGCGGTGCAATGTGATACTGATCCATGTGTGCCAGCACCGCCCGCAAGATCTCTCCGTTCTCTTCTGCTCCCAGCGCGCAGTCAGTATTGGAAATGATCGTATGCGTTCTCCCCGCGTAAAAACCGCAGACCATCTTCCCGTCCTTGTCTCTCCCCACGGGATACTGGGCTTTATTGCGGTAATGAAACGGCTCATCCATCCCCACGAAGGGCTCACGGGCCGCCTCCACCTCTTCCTCACTTAAGCCGCCGATGCGCCGCAGGTTGTTGGCGATCTTATTTTCCTTGAATTCCATCTGCTTTTAATAGGAAAGGGCCTACAACTGACAGCCGCCGCAGGCCTTGTGCTGTGGACAGACAGGCTCCACCCTGTCAGGCGAAGGAGTCAGTAGTGTCAGCAGCCTGGCGTAGCCGTAGTTCTTTTTCGTCTTCATCACTGTTGCTGTCACCACGTCACCCGGCACCGTGTCCTTGATAAAAAAGGGAAAGCCGTCCACTTTCCCTATTCCCTCGCCGTCTGTATTCAGATCCGTAATTTTCAACTGAATTGTCTGGTTCTTAAAAAATTGCATACTCCGTTCCATTTCCTCTCAGGGACAGCAGCCTGACTACAGGTCTGAAATCGCCATACCAAAGTCTTATATCTGTCACCCTTCATCTCTCCGGCGCCAGCGCGCTCCTGACATTCGTCTCCAGCAGCCGGTTATACCCCAGCCACTCGCCCTCCCTGCCCGCGCCCGCGGACAGAAGCTCCGTGAAGGTCTCCATCTTCGCGTCCGTGTCGTCCGCGTAATACAGGGCCGTCGCTTCCATCAGAGCCGGCACCTTGGGAGAGCCGAACTCCAGCTTACCGTGGTGTGAAAGAATGCAATGCTTTAATTCGTTGGCCAGTTTATCCGGAAAGCCGTCGATTTCCCTGATCTTCTCCGAAACCATCTCCACGCCCATCACGATATGTCCCAGCAGCTGTCCCTCATCCGTGTAATCATTCTCCGGGAAAGTGGACAGTTCCTTCGTCTTGCCGATATCATGGCACATGGCTGCCGTCAGCAGCAGATCTCTGTGGAGCGCCGGATACTGGGTACAGTAAAAGTCACACAGCTTCGTCACGCCCAGCGTATGCTCCAAAAGCCCGCCCACAAAACCGTGGTGGACCGTCTTGGCCGCAGAGGAGGCGCAGAATTTCTTCACAAAGGCGGTATCATTGACAAAAATATCTAAGAGAAGCTGCTTTAAGTACAGATTATCGAGGCTGTTAATCAGACCCTTCAGCTCCTGATACATGGGCTCAATCCCCTTCTGGGAAACCGGCAGATAATCCGCCGCATTGTATTCTCCCTCTTTGCAGACACGCACACGCTTGATATTAACCTGCAGCGCGCCCTGAAAACTGGTCACTTCACCGTACACCTCGATATAATCGAGCACGTCGAAATCCCCAATCCCCGCGCTGTTCGGATCCCAGACCTTGGCGTCAATGGTGCCGGTTTTGTCCTGCAGAATCACATTCTCATAAGGTTTCCCATTTTTGGTGGTGGCGGCCTGTTTGTGCTTGCACAGATAAATATCTGACATTCTGTCGCCTTCATGATACTCTTTGATATATTTCATTTCATTCTCCCGTCAGGGAACCGCATTCAGCAGCTGTCCCCTTCTTTTTTATTATTAAATGACACTACAGGATCACTTCGCAAAATATTTGGACTCACGATCCTGTAACGATATCGCATTTCCTGCCATTCAAAAGAATTCTACTGCAGCGTAATGGAAACTTCAACTTCCCGGTATTCCCCCTGGCTCAAACGACAAATCGTAACCGCCACGGCATCGCCCACCTGATGGGACAAAAGCGCTGACGTCAGATCCGACATGCCGGAAATCTCCGTTTCGTCGAAACCGACCACAATATCCCCGACTTGAATCCCCGCGGCCATCGCCGCTGAATCCATTTTCACGGACGTAATATAGGCCCCCAGCGGAACGCCTTCCTCCTCGTTCGCGGCAGTCGTTACATCCGTTCCCTGAATCCCCAGCCGCGGCAGCTCATCGCCGCTGTACATCTTCTCAATTGTTTTTTTCAATTCGGAGATGCCCAGGACACTCAGGATATTTTTCGTATCGGATGAATTATAATCATTGCAGAGAACTCCCACAATATATCCCTGCAGGTTGACTAAAAATCCCTGCGGCGACTCGCTCGCGTAAATATCAGTCATGATAATCTTATAGTTAATGTCCCAGGCGCTCTCCTCAATCCCCATGGCGGTAACTGTCCCGGACACATAGGAGCCAAACACCCCCATCGGGCTGCCCACTGCCAGCACTCTGCTGCCCAGCGTTGACTTCAGATTGGAATTATAAAAAACGGCCGACGCAATGCTCTCCAGCGTCGAAGCCGACAAATCATCTTTGGCTACGGCCAGAACCACCAGCCCCGTATTGGAGTCCTCCCCGCGAATGGTCCCGACCGCGGTCGTTCCATCCACAAACTCCACCTGAATATAGTCCGCCGCCAACACACTGCCGCTGTAAGTCAGCACAAATACCTCATCCTCACTCTGCGTCACAATCGCGCCGCTGCTCTCCGAGGCACTGACCAGGCTGCTCTCAAGCCAGCTTAAATTACTGTGCACACCGCGCACCGTCACCAGCCATTTAGAACAGGACACTGCCAGATCAGAAAAAAACTGCGCCTCATCCGTCACAATATTCTTCACAGTGAACTCAGCCTGGGGCTCCGCATCCTCCGCTTCAGCGGCCTCCTGCGCCGCCTCCTCGGCCAGCATCTCCTCCGTCAGCATCTCCTCCGGCGAAATCTCCTCCGTCACGACCTCCAGCTCTTCCTCCGCGAAATCCATCTCCGCGATTTCCGCCTGCGTCTCCTCTTCCTCCTGCGGGAAAATCATATTCTCTAAAACCGGAGAAAGCAGAATAATGGTCGCGCAGGCAATCGCGCCAAACAGAATCGCCAGCATCGAAACCTCCACCATCCTGCGAAATACTTTCTTTCTATTAACCGGCCGCTTTTTGATCGTCTCCTCCAGAAAGTCGCTCTGGGTCTGTTTGTTCTGATCATCCTGAGGCATATGCAAATCCTCCCTCCAGCGAAATCTGCAGAAGCAGATGCACGATCGAATCACTTCCTGCTACGTCATCTTTATGCATTGTAACACAAGTATCCTAAAAAACGTAGCGTTATTTTGCATTTCCGATCTTATGTCTTCCCTTTTTTCAGAAAATAAGGCATAAAAAACTCAGGAAGCCTGTTTCTAAGGAACTCCTGAGCTTGAATGGAGTGGAGATAATGGGACTCGAACCCACGGCCTCTTGCATGCCATGCAAGCGCTCTCCCAACTGAGCTATACCCCCGCGTCATTGGTGACAAACAACAGTATACCATATTTTAAAAAAAAAGAAAGAGGAAATTACGTTATTTTTTTAACGATTGAATGTAACGATTTAAGACAGGTTCTCATTGCAGAATGGATATTTTTCAATTACAGGGAGACACAAAAAGGAACAGGCGCTCAGTCCTGTTCCAGATAGTCCATGGGGTACACCGGCGTCCCGTCCTTTGTCATTTCAAAGTAGAGATTCGGGCCTTCCAGGGTATAATATTTGGCGGGTTCCGTCACATAGCCTAAAAGATCCCCGGCCGCGACGTAGGTGTCCACCTCTTTTTCCATCGTGTTATAGTCCAGCTGGCCGTAGTACGCGGCAAAGCCGCCGCCCAGGTCCATCTCGTAGGTCCAGCCGGTCTCCTCATTCCAGTATCTGGAAGTCACTTTACCAGCGGAGACCGCGTAGACAGGCGTGCCGACCTCGGCTGAGATCACCATGGCAGGGCTGTATTTGTACTGGTCAAGGGTTGTGAAATAAACCGCCGAATCCATGCTGTAGGGGATTAAGATCTCGTATTCCTCCGCAATGGGCCAGATCATGCTTTCTCCGGTAAAGGAGTACATCATCTCCTCCACGGTCTCAGCGAACAGCTCATCCGTCATGGTCTCCTCATTCAGCAGATCTTCCTCTGTAACGCTCTCAGCGGTAAGCGTATCCGTGGTATTCACGGTACTGCTGATCCGCGCGGATGAGATGCTGCCGGAAGAGTTTAATGTTGAACTCGTACCGCTGCCGGTACGGCCAGGATTTTCCACCGTGGAAGAATCAGCGTCCTCCACCTCTTCCAGCTCTTCTTCCAGCACAGAGTTAAACTCGCTCTCGGTCGTTTCCTCAATGCCGGTCAGATCCTGCAGGATGATGTCCTCCTGCTGTGATAAACTACTGACATAGAGACCCGCCACGGTGAGCGCCGCTATGATCAGAACCGCGGAACCTACAATCACGGTTCTCTCCTTTTTCCGGCTTACAAACTGTGCTCCTGTATTTCCATTTTTGCTTTCCATATCTGTCCCTCCTGTATCGATTGATACATGTATTACTGAGGTTAGTATGGACAGCGATGATTTATTTTATGCACAAAAATTTACTATTCCATTTGACTGGCACTTTACACAGTCATACTACTGCAAAGCACCTCTCATCGGGAATATATCTTCTTGTAAAAGAGAAGACGCAGACCATGAAAGCAGTTAAAAACAGCCGACGTGCAGCTGATTACACCGCACGCCGGCCAGTTTCAATCATTACTATGATAATTACGCTTCATTTTCAGATTTCACCTTAAAATAAAATCTGAAAAAATATCAGATAACGACTTATTACTGCTCCAGCACAACCTTGTCCAGCTTCCAGATCTCATCCACATACTCATGGATCGTACGGTCAGAAGAGAACTTGCCCACACAGGCGGTGTTCATCATGGCCATTCTGGCCCATCTCTTCTGGTCTCTGTAAGCCTTCTCCACCTCGCGCTGTGCCTCGGCGTAAGCCTTGAAATCCTTTAAGGTAAAATATCTGTCAGCCTTGTCGGTGCTTAAGGTGTTCAGCAGACTGTTGTAAATCGGGCGGAACAACTCGGTATCGTCGGAATAAGTGCCATTGATCAGCTGCATCAGTACTCTGCGGATATCGCCGTCATTATTGAAGATCTCCATCGGATTATAGCCGCCGTAATTCTCGTACTGGATGACCTCATCCGCGCTCAGGCCGAAGATGAAGGCGTTCTCCTCGCCGACTTCCTCCACGATCTCCACATTGGCGCCGTCCATGGTGCCCAGTGTCGGCGCGCCGTTTAACATGAACTTCATGTTGCCGGTGCCGCTGGCTTCCTTGGAAGCGGTCGAAATCTGCTCGGATACATCCGCCGCCGCGACGATCAGCTCCGCGTTGGAAACACGATAGTCCTCAATGAAGACCACCTTGATCTTGCCGTGGATGGACTCGTCATTGTTGATCACGTCCGCGACGGAATTGATCAGCTTGATGGTCAGCTTGGCGATCTGATAGCCTGCCGCCGCCTTCGCGCCAAAGATAAAGGTTCTCGGATAGAAGTCCATCTCCGGATGATCCTGCAGCTCATTGTACAGATACATCACATGCAGGATATTCAGCAGCTGTCTCTTGTACTCGTGCAGTCTCTTGACCTGCACATCAAAGATGGAGCGCGGGCCGACCTCGATGCCATTATGATCCAGAATATATTTCGCCAGGCGAACCTTATTCTGGTATTTAATATTCATGAACTCCGCCTGCGCCTTCTCATCATCCACATAGACTTTCAGGCCGGACATTCTGGACAGGTCGGTGATCCACTCGTCGCCGATGTGATCGGTGACCCAGCTGGCCAGAAGCGGGTTGGTGTGCAGCAGGAATCTCCTCTGCGTGATGCCGTTGGTCTTGTTGTTAAACTTCTCGGGCATCATTTCATAGAAGTCTTTTAATTCCTGATTCTTCAGAATCTCGGTGTGCAGCTTCGCCACGCCGTTGACGGAGTAGCTGGCCGCGATCGCCAGGTGCGCCATCTTGACCTGACCGTCGTAGATGATGGCCATCTTGCGGACCTTCTCCTGGTTGCCCGGATATCTGCGGTAAATCTCATCAACAAATCTGCGGTTGATCTCCTCCACGATCTGGTACACACGCGGAAGCAGTCTGGAAAAGAGCTCGATGGGCCATTTCTCCAGCGCCTCGGACATGATCGTGTGGTTGGTGTAGGCGCAGACTCTGGTGGTAATGCTCCAGGCGTCGTCCCACTCCAGGCAGTAGTCATCCACCAGGGCGCGCATCAGCTCCGCCACCGCAACAGTCGGATGAGTGTCGTTCATCTGGAATGTCACCTTATCCGGCAGGCCGTGAATGTCGTCATGGGAACGCATATATTTATTAATCGCGGCGCGCACGGACGCGGAAATGAAGAAGTACTGCTGCTTTAAACGCAGCTCCTTGCCAGCATAGTGGTTGTCGTTCGGATACAGGACCTCGCAGATATTGTGCGCCAGATTCTCCTGCTCCACGGCCTGGCGGTACTCGCCCTTGTCAAATTTGTCGAGCCGGAAGTGGTTGATGGCTTCCGCGTCCCAGATGCGGAGCGTATTCACGATGCCGTTGCCATAGCCGACGATCGGCAGGTCGTAAGGAATCGCCATCACGGACTGATAGCCCTCCTGCCTGAAGTGCAGCTTGCCGTTCTCGTCCGCCACAGTCACGACATGGCCGCCGAAGTGGATTTCCTGCGCGTACTCCTTGCGCTTGAGCTCAAAGGGGTTGCCCTCGGTCAGCCACATATCCGGTACTTCCACCTGGAAACCGTTCTCGATCTTCTGCTTGAACATGCCGTAATGATAACGGATGCCGCAGCCGTAAGCCGCGTAATTTAAGCTTGCCAGAGAGTCAAGGAAGCATGCGGCCAGGCGGCCCAGGCCGCCGTTGCCGAGCGCCGCGTCAGGTTCCTGGTCCTCGATCACGTTCAGATCCAGACCCATCTCCTCCAGCGCTTCCGCCACGCCCTCGTAGCTCTTTAAGTTAATCAGGTTATTGCCCAGGGCACGTCCCATCAGGAATTCCATGGACATGTAATAGACCATCTTGGGGTCCTGCTCTTCCCAGGCTTTCTGGGTCGCCATCCAGTTGTCCATGATGTCATCCTTGATTGCGTACGCGACACCCTGGAAAATCTGCTGCTGTGTGGCTTCCTCAATATTTCTGCGATATAAAGTCTTGACGTTATAGGCAACGTCTTTCTTGAATTGCTCTTTATCGAATTTTTTCTTGCCGAGTTTCTTAGCCATTCAAAAACCTCCTGTGTAGTAAATAAGCATACATGGGTAGTATAGCACAGCTTTCCTTTAATTGAAAGCAAAAATCTTGCAAAAATGCAGTAATTTCAGGCAAAAACCAATGTTTCAGGGGCGGCTTCGTAAAAGAAACCGCCCCTTTTTCTTCCCTTATTCACACTTCTCCAGTGAAATCACAACCTTCTGTCCGTTGATATTCCATTCCTTTGATGTCGCGAAGTCCGTATCCGCGGTGATCTCCTCCGCCAGGACCTTGCTTGCCACAGCGTCCTTATTTTTCTCAATGACAGCGGACAGCGCGGCGTTGCTGTTTAAGGAAACGCGGATGTGGTCCATGACCTCGAAACCGGCGTCCTTGCGCATGGTCTGGATCTTGCTGATGATCTCGTTGACGTTGCCTTCCTCGATCAGAGCTTCGGTCAAGTTGGTATTTAACGCCACGGTGACGGTGTTGTCCGCCTCAATCGCGTATCCCTCCTGCTGCTTCGTATCGATCAGCAGATCGTCCTCTGTCAACACGATCTCCACATCATTGACTGTAAATTTCAGCGCGCCCTCGCTCTTTAACTGCGCGTAGGCGGCGTTGCCGTCCAGGGAAGCGAGCGTCTTCTGGATGCCGCCGAGCTGTTTGCCGTACTTCGGACCCACGGTGCGCAGCTGCGGTTTAAAGGTATAGGTGGTGAAGGCGGACACGTCGTCCACGAACTTCACTTCCTTGATATTCAGCTCGTCCGCGATGATGTCGGTGTAAAGCTGGTCTAAGACAGACGGCGCCTTGACCACCATCTCGCCGATCGGCTGACGGTTCTTTAAACCGGAAGCGTTTCTGGCGGCGCGGCCCATCACGACGATCTTTAACAGCTCCTCCATGTCGGATTCCAGCTTCTCATCGATCAGGCTCTCATCCGCGACAGGATAATCGCAGAGGTGAATGCTCTCCGGCGCGGTCTCATCGATAGAGCAGACCAGATTGCGGTAAATCTCCTCCGTCATGAACGGAATCATGGGTGCGGCGCACTTGCAGAAGGAAACCAGCGCCGTATAAAGTGTCATATATGCGTTGATCTTATCCTGCTCCATTCCCTTGGCCCAGAAGCGCTCTCTGCTGCGGCGTACATACCAGTTGCTCATGTCGTCCACAAAGGCCTCCAGGGCTCTGGCCGCCTCTGGGATGCGGTAATTCTCCAGGTCGTAATCGACCTCTTTAATCATGGAATTTAATCTGGACAGGAGCCAGCGGTCCATGACGGTCAGCTTGTCATATTCCAGGGTATATTTCGTTGCGTCAAAGTCGTCGATGTTCGCGTACAGAACAAAGAACGCGTAGGTGTTCCACAGGGTGCCCATGAACTTGCTGCGGCCCTCGGTCACGGCCTTGTCATGGAAGCGGTTCGGCAGCCAGGGCGCGGAATTCGAGTAGAAATACCAGCGGATGGCGTCCGCGCCATGCTTATCCAGCGCGTCAAACGGATCCACCGCGTTGCCCTTACTCTTACTCATCTTCTGGCCGTTCTCATCCTGAACATGCCCCAGCACGATGACGTTCTCATAGGGACTGCAGTTAAATAATAAGGTGCTCTCCGCCATCAGCGCGTGGAACCAGCCTCTCGTCTGATCCACTGCCTCGGAAATAAACTGAGCGGGGAACTGCTCCTTGAACAGGTCCTGATTCTCAAGCGGATAGTGGTGCTGCGCGAAGGGCATGGCGCCGGAGTCAAACCAGCAGTCGATGACCTCCGGGACACGGTGCATGGTGCCGCCGCACTTCGGGCAGGTGTAGGTGACCTCGTCGATGTAAGGTCTGTGCAATTCCACCTTCGCGGCGTTCGGATCGCCCGCCTTTTCGGCCAGCTCGGCGCGGCTGCCGATGCACTCCTGATAGCCGCAGGAGCACTCCCAGATATTCAAAGGAGTCCCCCAGTAACGGTTGCGGGAGATGGCCCAGTCCTGGATATTCTCCAGCCAGTTGCCGAAACGGCCCTTGCCGATGGATTCGGGAATCCAGTTGACAGTGTTGTTATTGCGCACCAGGTCGTCGCGCACCGCGGTTTCCTTAATATACCAGGACTCACGCGCGTAATAAATCAGCGGAGTGTCGCAGCGCCAGCAGTGCGGATAGTCATGCTCAAATTTGGGCGCGTCGAAAAGCTGGCCTCTCGCGTCCAGGTCTTTTAAGACCTCCGGGTCCGCTTTTTTCACAAAAAGACCAGCGTAGGGGGTCTCCTCGCTCATGTTGCCCTTGCTGTCCACAAACTGCACGAACGGCAGGTCATAGTCCTTCCCCACGCGGCTGTCGTCCTCACCGAAGGCCGGCGCGATATGGACGATGCCGGTACCGTCGGACATGGTGACATAGCTGTCACAGGTAACAAAAAAGGCTTTTTTATTCTGCTTTGCGGCAGCCTCGGCGGCACAGGTGTAGAGCGGCTCGTATTCCTTGTATTCCAGGTCTTTGCCGACGCAGCTTTCCAGCACCTCGTAGGCCGGCGTCTCCTCGCTGCCAAGCCTTCCAAGCACAGTATCCAGCAGAGCCTGCGCCATATAATAGGTGTAACCGTCTGCGGCCTTCACCTTGCAGTAGGTCTCGTCGGGGTTGACACAGAGCGCCAGGTTGGAGGGCAGGGTCCAGGGTGTAGTGGTCCATGCCAGGAAATACACGTCCTCGCCCTTTACCTTGAAACGAACCACAGCGGAGCGCTCCTTGACCGTCTTATAGCCCTGGGCAACCTCCTGCGCAGACAGCGGGGTGCCGCAGCGCGGGCAGTAGGGTACGATCTTAAAGCCCTTATATAAGAGGCCCTTGTTCCAGATTTCCTTTAAGGCCCACCACTCGGACTCGATATAATCATCGTGGTAGGTCACGTAGGGGTTGTCCATATCGGCCCAGAAGCCGACGGTTTTGGAGAAATCCTCCCACATGCCCTTGTATTTCCAAACGCTCTCCTTGCACTTGTCGATGAAAGGCTCCAGGCCGTACTCCTCGATCTGATCCTTGCCGTCTAAGCCAAGCTGCTTCTCCACCTCGATCTCCACCGGCAGACCGTGGGTATCCCAGCCGGCCTTGCGGGGCACCATATATCCCTTCATGGTGCGGTAACGGGGAATCATGTCCTTGATCACGCGGGTCAGGACGTGGCCGATGTGAGGCTTGCCGTTGGCGGTCGGAGGGCCGTCATAAAAGGTGTAGGTCGGGCAGCCCTTCCTATTTTCCATGGATTTGCGGAAAATGTCGTTGTCAGACCAGAATTTCTCGGTTTTCTTTTCTCTCTCCACAAAATTCAGGTCCGGAGATACTTTGTTGTACATCTTGTTCCTCCTTCAAGTTTCTGTAAAAGCCGATTGCTCCGCTCTATGAGCTCCCGCAATCGCTGCCTGTATTCACAATCCGCTCATTTTCCTTCAGAAAATGGCTGCTTGCTCATACAGATCAGGTTCTCTAATATCCAATCATCTGTGCATACAAATATGCCCATATGATTGTCTATTGAGAACACTTTTACAGTAAAAAATAAGCCTCTTCCGTAAAAGGAAGAAGCCATAAACCTCTCAATACCACCTGTTACGCATACTCCCCGTCTGCCGGTTTCATATGTTTCCCTATAACGGCGGGATGCCGGCCACAGGCTACTCGTTCCCTTTCGCCCGGCTGCTCAGAAGTGATGTTCCTCTCATCGGTCCGCACCGGGCTTTCACCCTCCCCGGCTCGCTTTGCCTTTCCTGATGAGGCTACTGTCTTCCTCACTGCATTTGCTTATTCAAACTCGCCCTGTTATCTTAATCTCATTTTTTTAATTTGTAAAGAGAAAAAAGAAAAATTCCATTAAAAACGCCGTTTTTCCCGCGGCGCTCCCTCCCGCCCCAGCAGATAATCCGTACTCACGCCGTAAAAATCGGCCAGGATGCAGAGATTGGCCAGAGTGGGCAGGTAGCGGCCCTGCTCGTAGGCGCTGATGGATGAGACTGAAATATGGGTGCATTGAGACACATAGCTGATGGTCCAGAAATGGCTTTCCCTGATATTGAGTAATTTTGTGTGCAAGCACATACGCATACCTCCCCGGCCTTTTGAGACTATACTTCATTCTAACACATCAACAGCTGCGGCTTGGACGATATATCGCCCCAAACTGCCAATTTGCCGCCGTATGACGGAAAGTTTTTGATTTTTTCATAAAAACAGGGTTGAAATCATACTGAGTCTGGCTTATACTAAACATGGTTTTGAAAACTACATTTACGGTTTAAAAAAACGAGAATGCAGACCGGGGAGAGAAAGAAAATGGCAAGACAGTTTGAAATTATATGTGACAGCGCGTGCGACATTCCAAGGTCAGTCTGTGAAGAACAGGGCGTGACAATTGTGCCTTTTTATGTTTCCTTTGACGGGGAAAAATACGAACGTGAGGAAATCGATTTCGCCGTGCGCGACATGTATGATAAAATGGTGGCAAATGCGGGCGTATACCCCAAAACCTCGCTCCCATCCGTGCAGGATTATGTCGATTACATGGAGCCTCTGGTCAATGACGGCAAAACAGTGCTCTGCATTACCTTTACCTCTCATATGAGCAGCGCCTTCCAGTCCGCGGTAGCCGCAGCGGAGCTTGTGAGGGAAGAACACGAAGGCGCGACAGTGGTGGTCTTAGACAGCGAACAGGCAACCGTGGCGGAAGGTCTGTTCTTAAAACAGGCAATCCGACTGCGTGGCAGAGGACTGGAGGTCCACGAAGCCGCGCAGCAGCTGATTGACATCAAAAAGACTTCCAGAATTTTTTATACGGTAGCGGACCTGGAGTACCTGATCCACGGCGGCAGAATCGGGAAGGCCGTCGGAATCGCGGGGAGTGTGCTGAAGATTCAGCCCATGATTGTCTTTAAGGACGGGGAACTGGAGGCTGCCGGAGTCTGCCGCAACCGGACAAAGGCCACCAAAAAAATCATCGATCTGCTCGACTCTTATGCAAGAGAAGGGAATCTGAACCTGAGCGATTTTGATTTTTCCATCGGTTTTGGCTATGACCCGCAGGAAGGGCAGGCGCTCAAAATCATGGTGGAGACCTATCTGAAAAGCAAAGGAGCCACCGCGAACGTAGAGGTGTATCAGATTGGCGCGACCATCGGCGTGCACAACGGGCCTTATCCGCTCGGCTTAGGCGTCATGAAAAGGGTATGAACCGCTAAAGGAGGTGCTCATGAACCCGACTGAAAAGGAAATCGAGGACATTCTGAAAATTCTGGACGACTTTACCGACCGCGGTGAAAGCCGCTTAAAGATCAACACAGCGGACGATCAGCCGGAAGGTCAGGTGGAGAGATTATATCATCTGGGGCGCTGTGACGTCGGCAGTCCCTGGGCAAAGGGCCAGGCATTTGATGTACTGGAAACAAAAGACAATAAATAAAAAGAGTTCAAAAATGGGCCGGACTCCGCTATGGGATCCGGCCCTTATCATTTGCTGCTTATAATCAGCTGCGGTTTCAGCAATCTGCCGCGTTTTTCATTCGCGTTAAATTATCCTGTCAGGCATTACGCCTTCATGCGAATAAACGGCTTCACGCCCTCCACCGCTTTTGCCGGTGAAATCACCTCATCCTCATGATCGATGTCAATCAGCGTATAGCGGTCGTTGCCCATCCCCAGTTCCTTCATATAAGTCAGCTGGCGCAGGCCGTGACGGCTCTCCATGCGTTCCACCAGATCCTTGTGATCCTCCTCTTTGAGCGCGTACACCAGATCTACCGAAGCCTGGTCCGCCGCCAGGATATCCAGCGAAGCCACGATTCCGATATTCGGCGTCACAACCGGCATGGCCGCGGTTCCCTCGCAGTCACAGGATACGGACATATTCCGCAGGACATTGACAAAGGCAATGTGTTCTCCGAAATGATCCACCACGGATTTGGCCGACTCGGTCATCCGCTCCATGAACTCTTCCTTTTTGATATCCCACATATCGTCGGAGCCGGGCGTTGTGTGAATCATGGCCTTGCCGATGCGGCCGTCCGCACAGCCGATGCCGATATTTTTGCCGCTGCCGCCGAAGCCTCCCTGCGTATGTCCCTTAAAATGGGTCAGCACGAAAAGGGAGTCATAGTTTAAAAGGTTCTTCCCCACGGACATTTCCGTAAACCACTTACCGCCCTTCACCGGCAGCATGGCGGTCCCATCCTCGTCCAGAATGTCCACCGGACAGAAGGTCCAGCCGTTCACCTCAAGTGTCTTTCTGTGTTTCTCGGTCGTGTCGCGGTCGCCCTCATAATAGGTGTTGGTCTCCACAATCGTCGCGTCCGGCAGATCTGTCTCAATCAGATTCCGCACCCAGGGGCGCGGTATGATATTCGGTCCGTACTGCTCACCTGTGTGGAGCTTGACCGCGATTTTGCCTGTCAGACAGGCGCTGATTCTCTCATAAATTTTCTGAAGTCCCTCTGCGGAAAGATCTCTTGTGAAATAGACTACCGACTTTTCCCCCGTGCGCTCCTCGTAGGGAATATAGTGTTCTCCGCCCGTGCCGGGCATGATTTTTTCAGACATGGCTTTTACCCCCATTTAAAAAGTTTTCCCCGGATAGTCCGTCCCCGTCTCGCCCTGCAGCTTCTGCAGGTATGGCTCCTTATTCTGTTTCATCTTGAGGAACGTGTCGAACGCCATCAACAGCATCGTGTCCCCGTTCTCCCGCATGGCGTATTTTCCCCGATCCATTTCCGCTTTGAAATGATCCATCTGCCAGACCATGATATCCACCACAGTATAACCGTCCACATTCGCCCTGCAGAGGAAATTCTGATGCTCCAGATAATAGGAAAATTCCGCCATCACTTCCTCATCGGCGCTCAGCCTCTTCCAGAAGTCCTCAAAAAAAGCTTCATCCTCCCCCGCGTAACGGCACAGTTCACGCGCCCAGAGTTTTTCACGCTCGTACATGAGGTTCCCTCCATTCAATACGTAGCGAAACGGGCTTCAGTTTCCACCAAAGCCCGTTCATGTATCGGTTTCTCACGGGTAAAACACTCACCCGATCTCAGAGTCCCTGATCAGCTTGCGCAGCGGTAAAATCATACCGCTCGCTACAGACAGTTCATCCACACCGCACTCCAGGAAATATTCGTTCATCTCCGGATCCGCGCCCAGCTCGCCGCAGATACCGGCCCAGATGCCGGCTGCGTGCGCGTTGTCGCAGACGATCTTGATCGCGCGCTTGATGGCCTCGTGATGCGGTTTGTAGAAGCGATCCAGCTTATTGTTCTGACGATCCACCGCGAGGGTGTACTGCGTCAGGTCGTTGGTGCCCATGCTGAAGAAGTCCACTTCCTGAGCCAGCAGATCGCTGATGAGGACGGAAGCCGGGGTCTCGATCATGATGCCCTGCTTGATGTCCTTATTATACGCGATGCCTTCCGCGTCGAGTTCTGCCATCACGCCTGCCACGATTTCCTTGATGTCCCGTACTTCCTCCACGGAAGTGATCATCGGGTACATGATCGCGATGTTGCCATAGGCGCTCGCGCGTAAGAGCGCGCGCAGCTGCGTCCTGAAGATCTCAGGCTGCTCTAAGCAGATACGGATCGCGCGATAGCCCAGCGCCGGGTTCGCCTCGTTGCCCAGGTTGAAATAATCCACCTGCTTGTCCGCGCCCAGATCCAGCGTGCGGATGACGACCTGTTTGCCTTCCATGCCTTCGGCCACCGCTTTGTATGCCTTAAACTGCTCTTCCTCGGTCGGGAAGTCACTGGAATTCAGATATAAAAACTCGCTTCTGAATAAGCCGATGCCCTCGGCGTCATTGCGCTTTGCCACTTCCATGTCGGCTACGCTACCGATGTTCGCGAAGAGCTTCACATGACGGCCTGCCTTGGTAACGGTTTCCTTGCCCTTTAATTCCAGAAGCAGGGCTTTCTCCTCCTGCTCCTTGGCCTGTCTGGCCTGATACTCCTTTAAAGTCGCCTCATCGGGGTCGATAATCAGCGTCTGCGCGGCGCCGTCCACGATGCCGAGCTTGCCGTTCCAGCTTGCGTCGATCGGCGTCTTGATCAGTGCCGGGATGCCCATATTGCGGGCTAAAATCGCGGTATGGGAGCTGGTGGAGCCTTCCTTTGTGACAAAGGCCAGCAGCTTGGAGGTATCCATCTGCACGGTCTCACTGGGAGCTAAATCCACCGCCACCAGGATGCACGGCTCCTTCAAATCGCTCATATCCTGCACGCCGCAAAGCACATTCACCACACGGCTGGAAATATCACGGATGTCCGCGCTTCTGGCCTGGAAATACTCATCCTCCATGCTCGCGAACATCTCGGCGAACTCCTCGCCGGTAGCCGCCACCGCGTACTCCGCGTTGACCTTGTCGTCGTTGATCTTGGAAAGGATCGAATCCTTATAATCATCGTCGTCCAGCAGCATGGAGTGGACCTCGAACAGCTGCGCCGTCTCCTCTCCCTGCTCCCTGAGCGCCTTCTCATAAATCACCTGAAGCTGATCCTGTGCGGTCTCCTTGGCAGCCTCAAAGCGGGCAATCTCCGCTTCCGTATCGGTAATGCTTCTCTTCTCCGCGTTGCCCTCGGCTTTCACGTAATATAGGATTTTGCCGATGGCAATGCCGTTTAAAATTTTCTGACCGGTTACTTTTTCCATTTTGCAAATACCTTCTTTATCCGTGACTTTTACAGATTTGCGGAAAGGAACGCCTCCAGGCCGGCGACGGTCGCTTCCTCGTCCTCACCCTCGGCGGTGACGGTAATGGTATCGTTGCATTTTACGCCCAGAGCCAGCAGCATCATCAGTTTCTTCACATCCGCGCTCTTCCCGTTGTCCTTGCGGGTGATGGTAACGGTGGAGCTGTACTTTTTCGCTTCCTTGTTCAGCAGGCCGGCGGGTCTGGCGTGGATTCCGATCTCGTCTTTAATCGTGTACTCAAAAGATTTCACTTTTCATTCCTCCGGAAAAATATTTTACAAAGCGGACACTGTCCACAACGAAAGTGTCCCCATAAGTATGTTAATTTTACTACACGTGCAAAAAACTTTCAATGCTTTTCCGGAATTTATCACAAAACTTTTTTCAAAAATATGCTGTTTTTGTCGATTTAGACAAGAACGTCCCTGACAGAATCAAAAAACAGGGCCGCATCAGCAGCCCTGTCTCCCGCTTCCGGCTCATTCCTCAAGCCGGTTTCTTTTCATTCAGTTCATGGTGGATCTGCAGCTCATACAGCTTTTTGTAAATACCGTCCTGTGCTAACAGCTCCTGATGCGTGCCGCGCTCGCGGATCTTTCCCTTGTGCATGACCATGATGCAGTCCGCGTGCTGGATGGTAGACAGGCGGTGCGCCACCATGATGGTCGTGCGGCCCTTCATCAGCTTCTCCAACGCCTCCTGAATCAGGATCTCCGTCTCCGTATCGATATTGGCGGTGGCCTCATCCATCACCAGAATGCTGGGATTGTGCGCCAGCGTGCGGGCAAAGCTCAAAAGCTGCCTCTCGCCCGCGGAGAAGGTCGCGCCGCGCTCCATCACCGGCTCGTGATAGCCGCCCGGCAGCTTCTCGATAAAGTGGGAAGCGTTGACATATTCCGCGGCTTCCTTTACCTGCTCATGGGTGATGTCCTCGTCATGCAGGCGGATATTGTACTCGATATCGCCCTCAAAGACAAAGACGTCCTGCTGCATCTGGCCGATTGCCTCTCGCAGCTGCTTTTTGGAGAGGCGGCGGATATCCACGCCGTCGATGGTGATGCTGCCCTTCTGAATATCGTAATATCTGCCGATCAGATTCAAAATAGAAGTTTTGCCCGCGCCGGTCGCACCCACAAAGGCCACCTTTTCACCCGGCTCTATGACAAAGGACACATCCCGCAGCACGTAATTCTCGCCGTCGTAAGCGAACCACACATGATCAAACTCTATCCGCCCCTTAATCTCCGGCAGAATAATGGGATTCTCATCCTCCTGCACCAGCGGCTCCTCGGCCATCACCGTGAAAATCTTCTCCGCGGAAGCTAACGAAGACTGCAGCGTGGAAAACTGCTCCGCCAGCGTCTCAATCGGCTCAAAGAACGACTGGATATACTGCGCGAAAATATAAAGCGTTCCCACGGTAATCACCGATCCCAGCACCTCAGTACTGCCGACGTACAGCACAATCATCAGCGACAGAATCCGCAGGACATAGGTCGCCGGCCGGAAAATGGCGAAGACCATCATTTCCTTATAATACGCCTTGTACAGCTTGCGGTTTTTCTCATCGAATTCCTCGAATTTGCGCTTCTCCCTGCCGAAAATCTGAATGACCTTCATGCCGGAAATGTGCTCGGAGAGGAAGGTATTGATATCGGTCAGCCTCGTCCTGGTCAGCCTGTAGGCCTCTCTTGCCAGCTTTCGGAATACGACTGTCAGAACCACCACAACCGGGAGCAGCACAAAGCTTAAAAGCGCCAGCTTAAAATCCAGCACCAGCATCACCACCGCATAGCCCAGAATCTTGACAATATTCCGGAACAGATTGACTAAAATGCCGGAGAACATTTCATTCATGGCCTCCACATCATTGGTCACGCGGGTGACGATTTTGCCTACCGGCGTCAGATCAAAGTAACGTAGGCTCAACGACTGGATATGCTCGTACAGATCCTGCCGCATTTTCAGAATGATCTTCTGACCCGTTTTCTGCAAAATCCAGGTCTGCGCCACATTGGCCGCCACGCCCAGCGCCAGTACAATCGCGTAAATGACAGCGGTGTGTACCAGATTACTGTATTCCCCGTCCTGTTCAAAAAGATCGATGGCATCGCCGATCAGAATCGGGCGGTATAAATCAAAGCAGGTCAGCGCCAGCACCAGCACCAGGCAGAAAACCATGCTCCCCAGATGCGGCTTCATGTATTCAAACAGCTTCAGCCAGACATTTCCCTTGTATACATTTTCAACCTTATCATCAACCAGACTGCTCATACGCCCTCCTACATCTGGGACAGCTGCTCTTCCAGCTGCTGCCTCTCATAAATATGCGCATAAAAACCATTCTGTGCAATCAGCTCCTCGTGCGTGCCGTACTCCGTCAGCTCCCCTTCTGTCAGCACGGCCACATGATCCGCCTTCTGCAGGGTAGAAATGCGGTGCGCGATGATGATGGTGGTCTTTCCCTTGCGCAGACGCAGGAGATTTTCCAGAATCTGTTCCTCTGTATCCGTATCCACCGCCGACAGAGAGTCGTCCATGATCAGCACCGCCGCGTCCATTAAAAGCGCTCTGGCGATGGAGCTTCTCTGCTTTTGCCCGCCGGAGAGCGTCACGCCT
Source organism: Lachnospiraceae bacterium (assembly GCA_021200995.1). GTDB lineage: Bacteria > Bacillota > Clostridia > Lachnospirales > Lachnospiraceae > RGIG6307. Next base: position 37,821 of record JAJQFS010000087.1, read on the forward strand.
CGCTCACCCACCAGCGTCTCATAACGGTCGGGAAATTCCATGATATTGTCATCGATACAGGCGTCTGACGCCGCCTGCCGGATCCGCCTTCTGATTTCCGGATGATCCGTGATGCGCTCTTCCAGGCCGAAAGCGATATTCTCCTCCAGCGTATCGGAGAAGAGGAAATTATCCTGCGGTACATATGCCACATCGCGATGCAGCACCGCCAGGGGATAGTCCGTGATGGGTCTGCCGTCCAGCAGAATTTCGCCCTTTTCGCAGTCATAGACGCGCAGAAGCAGGTCCGCCAGGCTGGATTTGCCACTGCCGGTTCTTCCCAGAATTCCCAGCATCTCTCCCGCCTCCACCTTCAGGTTGACGTTCTTTAACACCGGTTCCGTGCCGTCCGGATAGGTAAAGGTCAGATTCTTTAACTCAATCTCTCCCTGAAGCTGTAAGTCTTTTCCCTGAAGCTCCTCCGGAATCAGATCCACAATATCCGGCTGCTCGGCAAAGATCATGCCGATTCTCTTCAAAGCGGCCGAAGCCTGCGTGAAGGAGTTGATACAGTCACCGCAGGCGATCATGGGCCAGACCAGCATATTAATATAGGAATTGAAGGTCACAAACTTGCCGATGGTGAGCGTGCCGTTTAAAACCATACGACCGCCGATCAGCATGGTCAGTAAAATGCTGATGCCCGTGATGGCGTCCAGCGCCGGTCCGAAAACAGTGCGCAGTTTCACGACCGCCAGGTTCTTTTCCATGTTTTTCTCATTGGCTTCCTCAAAGGAATCGAAATCTTTCTCCTCCTGTACAAAGGCCTTAATCACCCGGATACCGGAGAGGCTCTCCTGCACCTTGTCGGAGAGATAGGAGAACGCGTCCTGGCGCTCGATCTGGCTTTTTTTCATGGCTTTGCCGAAAAAATAACATCCCACCGCCACGGTCGTCAACGGTACCGCCGCCACCACCGTCAGCTGCAGGTTCACATACAGCACCATCCTGACCAGCACCATGATGGTCATGCCCACCGCGTCAAAGGCCGTCACCACGCTCATACCAACCGCCTGGCGCACCGCCTGCAAATCGTTGGTAAAATGCGCCATCAGATCGCCCGTCTTATGGGAATTGAAATATTTGGCCGACAGCGTTTCCAGATGGCGGAACATGTCGTTTCTTAAGTCATACTCCACATTTCTGGACGCGCCCTGAATGCCGTATCTCCAGCCAAAGCGCCCTACCGCCATGATCATGCCGGCCGCAAAAAGCTTTAAAATCAGTGTTTTCACTCCCTGCATGTCAAGCGTTCCAGCGGACAGGCCGTCAATGATTTCCCCGATGAACTGGGGCACATACAGGCTTGCCAGATCCACCAGCATCAGCAGGATGATACCGATCAGATAACTCCATTTATATTTCAGTAAATAAGGCCCCAGTGAAAATTTTTTCTGCTCCATTGGTATGGTACTCTCCTTCTAAAACCCGTAATCCTTCCTGCGTGTCCGGAAATACTCCATATCCGCGGCATATGCCGGATCAGATGAAAAATCCTGATTCTCCAGCGGATCCCGCTGAAGGTCAAACAAAAGCTCACTCTGATCATCCAGATAGCAGTGGTATTTCAGGTCATTCCTCTTAATCATCAGATTTTTGCCGCGGTACTGTGAAGCCGTCTCATTGTCCCAGTCCTGGCTTTGCCCCGCCATCAGACCGGTCAGGCTGCGGCTCTCCACCTGAGGAGGCGCCGTCAAGCCGCACAGCTCACAGAGTGTGGCATAAATGTCGATCAGGTTTACATTCCGGTCACAGCGTCCCGGCTTAAACTTCGCCGGATAGCGGATCAGAAGCGGAACTCTTACGCTTCCCTCATAAAAGCGCTGCTTTTCCCAGATGGAATGCTCTCCCAGCATTTCGCCGTGATCCGTCGTGTAAATAATAATCCAGTCGTCCAGATTTTCACCCGCGTTGACCAGGTCATCCAGAATCTCTCCGTACTGTCTGTCGATCATCTCGATATTGGCATAGTAGGCCGCCATGGCCCGCTTTAAATCCCGCTCGGAAATATCCTGCCCCACAATCAGCGGCGGACAGTTCGAGCAACGCCCTAAAAACGGATGGGAAGAGGGTTGGGTATTCTCATAGGGAACCACCCTGTTTAAGTAATAATTAAACAGGCTCTCCTCCGCGATATACGGATAGTGCGGATTCTGCAGCCCCACATAAAGCATCAGCGGTTCATCCCGTTTTGCCCGGTCGTAAAAGCTGTCCACAAAATATTTATAAATAAAATTCCGGCAGCCCTGCACCGCCAGCTCATCCTCCCTCGCGTGAACGGGATGCCCCGGTCCCGCTCTCAGGATTTCCTTTTTGTCATCCCACTTGACGGCGCTGTTGAAACGATAGGCAACATTCTCATTCCCTGACTGCCTGTGATAATAGCTGACATCCACCTCCGTATCTCCGGCGATGCGGTAACGCCAGCCCTGCATCTGGTCAAGCCCCAGATGGTGAAGCTTGCCGCAGGCCGCGGTCTGATAGCCATTCTCACTGAACACTCTGGCAAATGTGCGGTAATTGGGCGTCAGATCCTGCCCAAAGCCTTCTACCTTGCAGGTCCTGGGATACTGGCCCGCCGCCAGGCACTGTCTGGCCGGAATGCACACCGGGGAAGGCGTGTAAGCATTGTCAAAGACCACCGCGTCCTTCGCCAGCCGGTCCAGGTTCGGCGTCCTTACAACGGAATTGCCATAAAATCCACTGACATCATAACGATGCTCGTCGCTCATGAGGATCAATATGTTCGGCTTTTTCTTCTGCTTGCTCATTCTGAATTTCTCCACGTTTTTTCAAGATAACACAAAACACCGCCGCCTGTCTATATTTTTAGGAAAAAATGTCAGCCGGTGAAAAATTGTCAGCCGGACGTCGAATGGTAAACCTGGCCGTCCCTTTTCCTTCCTGAAGCGGCACCTGCCAGCGGATTCCATAAACCTTCTCCGCCCCGCCCTGATGGTTTTTGTGATCATACTCCGCCACCGTAATGGCAGGAACTGCCTTGTCAGGCATCATCTCCACCTCAATCACAGCCCTGGCGCCGTTTTGTTCCAGATAAATCCGGTTCTCCTTTATCACAGGAAGAATCTGTGTGACTAAATTTTCCGTCACACTCACGTCGCCTTTCCTGCTCTCTTCTTTTATGACACGACTGTCACAATCAACTGACGCTATTCCTTTTCCTGCACGCAGGTCAAAATAGTCTGTAACCTCCGCGCTTCCATCCTCCAAACCGAAAGCGATCTCCCGTCGGATCGCCTTCCCCTCCAGGGGCGCTCCATCCTCAGAAAGACTGTAAGCGCTGCCGATCTCCATGCTGACCCTGCCAACAGCACCCACCGTCGACTGCTCTGCAGCCCACTGCTTCGGTTCATCATCCGCTCCCGCCCTTCGCTTCAACTCCTCTTCCACTTCCGTCCTTTTCTTCTGTTCCTCTTCCACCTCCGCCGAAAAAGCGGTGCAGCGATATTCTTTCCCCTCTCTCTGTCCCTGTCCGTTTAAAATAGGAACACTGTGGCCAAAAGAATGGTTGCAGATCGCCCGGTAACGGTTCTCAGAGAAATAATCCCGGTCGTACTCTCCTGCTCCCAGATCCGTTAAAAACAACACGCCCTCCGCTTCGTAAATCAAGTGCCCGATATCATTATGGTTATGAGATTCCCCATTATGGCCGCCCTTGCAGGCAAAGCCTGTCCCGTTTTTCGCATATCCGATGCACCATTCGGCGGAAGGCAGAATGTGGAAGCAGGATGAGAGTTCAGTGCTCAGATTTTTCCCTTCTGTTCCCTCTGTGGTCCTGTCTTTCTGCTGCAGGTCCTCTGCTGCATGCAACCTTTCTCGAGCCGCCCCATCCGCCCTCTCCAGGTATTCCTTCGTCGCGAACCAGTCCATTTTCAGCCCCGCGAACCGATAGCAGTCATCCGAGTGCAGCCCTGCTGCCCGTTTCATGGACGGAAACGCCGCGCCGCCATACACAAGCGCCTGCAGTGCCTGCAGCCCCACCCGGAAGGTATCATGACTGCTGCCGTCAGAAAAGCCTAAGCTGACGCCGTCCTTAAAAAAGCATTTGGCGGGAAAAGCCGCGATATCCGGCCGTTGAAACAGATTTTCTCCCGTCAGTGCTTTCAGCTCCCAGGCAAAATTGGCAAAATAAGTCATTCCATATGTATAATACTGTAACCCCTCCATGCAGGCGCCGTCGTCGGTAAAGCCCTGAAAATAACAGGGCATGGCCGCACATACTCTCTTAAGGCACTCTGACAGCGGCTTCGGCAGACGCCGTCCGGCTTTTGATAAGTGGATCACAGCGCTGCCGATGCTTCCCGCGCAGACCGCCGTCCAGTTGTTGGTCCCCACCTCCCACCAGGCATAGGGCACCTCAGAAAAGTAATAGGGCTCCAGCACCCTGCGATTGACTTCCGCTTCTATCCTGTTTTTCAGCTCTTCAGGCAGGAAATCAGACAGCCTGTCCAGAAGCTCCGACAACGTCTGCGCCGTTTCCGACGCGAACAGGTCTGCCGTTTCGCGCCAGGCGGGGTTCTGCTGCCGATCCACATGCGCCGGCAGCGCCCAGGTGTCCTCCGTACAGATTTTTTCCAGCACATCACAGAGTTTAAAAAGTACGGTGGAATCCACCGTACCCTTTTCTTCCTTTTCCAGAATGGCTTCCATGCCAAAAACCGCCAGGAACATTCTCCTGGGAAAATAAGCCGCCTCGTAAATCAGCCGATCTCCCTTCTGTTCATACAGGTCAAACTCCTCCTGTCTGAGAGCAGGCATTTCCTCATGCAAAAGCTTCTCAGAGCTCTCCCTGATCTCAGCACGATATGTTGTAAGAAAACTTTGCAGCTCCTGCGTCGTTATATTCATCATCCGACTCCTGAACTCCGCCCTGCGAAGTTCTCTGTTTTAAGCCTGCCGGTCATCTCCCCGTTAAAGTTTCGTTCTCAACACCATCACAGAATACGGCGGCATCCAGACGCGCACATCTCCGTTTTCCACCAGAATCTGCTCCGGCTGTGTGGTAAAACCCTGATCGCAGGTCAATATCAACCTCTCCATCACACTGTGGCGGGGAATGCCAAGCTCCCAAACCGCCGCGGTCCGTTCATGCGCCTCATTCGAGTGATTGACGAGCACCGCCACGGCGCCGTTTTGATCAAACCGCCCGTAGGCCAGATAATTTTTCTCATCGTTCAGGCGTTTCAGAGATCCGGTTTTTAACTCCTGATGTTCCTTATGAATGCGGATCATTTCCTTATGAAATAAAAGCAGCTCCTGATCCTCATGCCCCCAGGGATAGGTCCGCCTGTTGTCCGGATCCGTGAACCCGCACAGGCCCGCCTCATCGCCATAGTAAACCGTGGGCGCGCCCGGCCAGGTCATCTGCACCGCCACCGCCTCCCGCATGACGGCCACCTGAACGCCTTCGTTCGCCGCTTTCGCCCCCCAGGGTGTCGATCCGTCCCACCTTATGGCTGGTGCGGGTCAGGAAACGGGAATGATCATGGTTGGATAATTCATTCATCGCCACCAGGCCGCTCTCCATGTCCCCGTAAAGCTTTGCCATGGAGCGCCAGAATAAATCCGCGTCGCCGATCATCTCCGGCCTGAAATCATCGCTGTGCTTCTCCATGCCCGTCAGAAACCAGGTCAGCGGCTCCATGAAGCTGTCATAGTTCATCACGCTGTCCCACTCATCGCCTTTCAGCCACGCGTCAGCGTCTCCATAATGCTCCGCCAGAATCAACGCGTCGGGATTGGCCTCCTTCACGGCTTTGCGGAACTTTTTCCAGAACGCGTGGTTATACGCGTCGCTGTGTCCCAGATCGGCGGCCACGTCCAGGCGCCAGCCGTCCACGTTGTAGGGCGCGGACACCCATTTGCGCCCGACCTGCAGAATATAGTCCTCCAGCTCCTGACTTCCTTCATAATTCAACTTGGGCAGCGTATTGTATCCCCACCATCCCTCGTAGGAGCCGTTGTGCGGCCAGAGCTGGTCGGTATGAAAACTGAAAAAATTCCGGTAGGGGCTGTCGGCGGACACATAAGCGCCAGGGACGTAGCCGTGCTCACTCCCATAAATACACTCCCGATCCATCCATTTATTGAAAGAGCCGCAATGATTGAAAACACCGTCCAGAATGACCTTCATGCCGCGGCTGTGCACTTCCCTCACGAAATCAGCGAAAAAAGCATTGCTCGCCTCCAGATTCGCCGGATTCGTGACCCGGTTGATATACTTTTCCGCGCCTGTATTCTCCGTTTCCCAGTGCTCTAACAGCCTGCCCCTCTCATCGACGATCACGCCGTAATGCGGGTCCACATGGTCATAGTCCTGGATGTCATATTTATGATTGGAGGGCGAGACAAAAATCGGGCTTAAATACAATACCTCCACACCCAGATCCTGCAAATAATCCAGCTTTTCCAAAATGCCCTTCAGATCGCCGCCATGGAAATTGCCGACGTCTGATTTGTCCGGCAGCTCATTCCAGTTCTCCACCTTCCGGCTGGGCCGGTCGATATAATAATATTCCCCTGTTTCCACGTCGTTGGAGGGATCCCCGTTATAAAAGCGGTCCACGAAAATCTGATACATGACCGCGCCCTTTGCCCAGTCAGGAACCGAAAAGCCGGGCTTTACCTTAAAATACGCCTTTGGATCCGCCTCCCGCACCAGGCCGCGGGCGTCATAGTATCCACAGACTCTGCCTTCCCGCACCTCAAAATAATAGGAAATCATCTCGCCGCCGAGACGGTATTTCAACTCATAAAAATCAAATTCCTGGCCGCGCTCCACGCAGGTCAGCTTCAGTCTCTCCCCGTTGATCACGGCAAAAACCTGGTCCACATTGCAGGCCGCCGTGCGGAAGCGAATGGTAATCTCCTGCCCCGCCTCCGGTTTTGGCGGAAGCACATAGTCGCTGCCTGTATCACTAAAAAGAGCGTCCCTGTTTAAAACAGGACGCATCTCCTGAATATACTGTTTGTTCTTCTTAAGCCACTTCTGCATCCTGAATGCCATAAATCAGTTCCCCTACGAAGTAATAATCATAATAAAAGGGGATTGCGGGCGCTTTTTTGTGAAGCAACCCATAGCATCACCCTTTTACTGCACAGACAGAAAAATTTTATAATATTCGGATGGAATGTGCAAGGGGAAAATGGAAAGATTTTTGATCGCCACGACAAAAGACAGCGGGGCAAAGACCCGCTGTCTCTCAAAGCGCAAAGCTTACTATTTCTTTTATTGCTCCTGTTCCCTGCGTGCCTGAAGCAGAAGTGTACTCACGGCAACTCCGCATATCGTGGCAAGCGCAATGAAAACCTCAATTGATGCGTTGTCTCCGGTGGGTGCCGATTCTACTGCCGTCGGATCCACGTTTTCATCCACTGTTTCTTCCACCGTTTTCTCCGCGACTTCTTCGGTCGTGGTTTCTTCCGTTGTCTCGGGTTCCGACGTATCATCTTCTTCGGTTTCCGGTTCCGGCGTGTCGTCCTCCTCGGGCGTCTCTGTCTCCGGCGTGTCTTCTTCTTCCAGCGTCTCCGGCTCCTCTACGACCGTATAGGATACGGTCGGTTTCTGGAAATCCTCAGAAGTCCCCGGATTGCCGTCGGAATCCACCGGATAAAGCGTCGCCACGTTGTTGGTGTAAAGATCATAGCTGTCGCTGCCGTCATTGTTGTCCCCGTATTGGTCATATGTGCCATACGTCCCCGCTGTCTTCTGCGGATTGGTCAGGATGACGCTGTATGTCAGCTGCACCTGGTCGTTTTTGGTGATTGGCACGTTGATATACAGAATAAAGCACTCGCCATAGGTGGTATCGCTATAGGTCGTTCCGTTTTCGTAATAGATAAGTACGAACTGATAGGATTTTGTCTTGTCTTCGTTTCCGGTGGAGGAACCAAAGCCGTAAGATGTGTCGTCAATCTGTGTAACGGCGTAAGCGACATTATCCACCGTAAGCGTCAGCTCATTGATATCATTTATGAAATCAAAATCGTAATCGGCGGTTTCACCCATCTCATCGACAACGGCACTGCCGGCGTCGACTAACTGGATCAGTTCGTCCTTAACTTCCGCAAATACTGCGGCTGCTGTTTCTTCGTCAATGTCTTCTGTCTGATTAATGTTATAGCGTGTGACATAGTCTTCCAGCCAGGTTTTAAACTGTTCAGTAAATGTAGTATATGTAGTATTGGAATAATACTCGTATGTAACCATACATACATTGACTTCCTGCGAGGCTGCCACAATCGAGGTCGCCGCGTAATAACATGCCGCCTCATAGGTTGTATAATAATCTTCAGCATGCATCGCTGTATCCCAGGACGCATACGTAATAGTAGTATCTCCCACAAGCACGTTCTGATGCTCACTGTAAGAAAGTCCGTATTTTCCAATATCTATTCCACTTTGGCCATCATTCCATACGCTTTCAAACGTCGGCGCGGTTTCTGACACATAACTTTCAGTGCCCGTAACTCCATAGCGGTTATGCCAGTCCTCATTACTGTTCCACCACACGCTGGTGCCATACGCATAGGCGTCTGACATTGCCTCTCCGCTTGCGCTGTCATACCACATCCGCGCGCCGCCGTCAGTCAGGATAATCATATATTTATCACTGCTGTCCACAGTGGTGTCAGCGTTTAAGAGTGCTCTCGCCTTTTCCACACCGGCCTGCAGGTTGCTGCCGGAGCGGCCATCCATACTCTTATAATCTGTGGTCAGAAAGTCCTGAAGCGTCTTCAGATTTGTATCCAGGTCAAGAAGATCTGTTGATGCCAGAATCGGATTATAACCACCGAATATGACAACGCCCACTTTGATCGTCAGATTTTCATATGCTGTTAATTCCTTCAAAAGAACAGCTGCCTGCGCAGCCAGATTCGTATTGTCATGGCTGGTGCTGCCATCCAGCACAAAAACAACGTCCAGATTCCCCGTGTAATTCGCGGACGGAAGGGACAGCGTCACCTGCGATTCATAATTTTCATCCAGATTCATTTCCAGATTCGTTGCTTCCTTTGACTTGGAAAGATCCCACCCTGTTGATGTCTGGGACGCAGCAACCACCCGCGCCACTTCCGAAAAACTGACTCCGGCAAGGAGGCATAAAACAAACGCGGTCGTTATAACAATTTTTGCAATTCTCATGAACTTTTCCTCTGCATTCCCTTTTAATTCGGGCTTAATCCGGTTTGGCAAATTCAAGAGTAACAGCCCGCGCACTTTATTTATTCTACAACAAATACCGCAATTTTTCAATCAAAACGCACAAAAAGTCATGAAATTTCCACGAAATAAACACAGGTTGCCCTGAAAAGGAAGTTGCTTTTTACAATCGGGCAAAAGCTGCCCCGCAAAATGACTTTTCCCACAACGTAAAAGACAGCGTTGCCGCTGTCTTTTAGAGAAGGTATTTTCTTATGGGGTATAGCAAAAAACTATAAAATGTATTGGGGTTACAATGGAATAATACCATGAGTCCCCGATTTCGTCCAGTCTGATTCTATACAAATATAATAATTTTTGCGCCCATTTTTTGTTCAATTCTTCTAAATTTTATTGTGAATATTGTCTCAAACACGCCTTCCGGCTTTTACACAGCATTCTCCGGGCTCTGCTGCGCCGTCTCCAGTGCCGGCTGCTTTGGCCACAGTGCCTCAAACTCCTCCCTGGTGATGCGCTCTTTCTCTAAAAGCAGCGCCGCACAGCTGTGGAGAATATCCTCATGCTGCAGAATGATCTCCTTCGCCTTCGAGTAGCAGTCCCTGACAATGCCGCGCACCTCCTCATCGATGGTGTTGGCCGTCTCCTCACTGTAGGGCTTCGCCTGGGCAAAATCTCTGCCGATGAAGACCTCCTGGCCGTCGTCGTAGCTGACCAGCCCCAGCCTCTCGCTCATGCCGAAGCGGGTAACCATGCTGCGGGCCCGCTGTGTGGCTCGCTCGATGTCGCTGGACGCGCCCGTCGTGATATCGCCGAAAATGATCTCCTCCGCGATACGTCCGCCCAGGGATACCATGATATCCTGTTCCATCTTACTCTTCGTCCAGAACATCTCGTCATTCTCCGGCAACGGCATGGTATAGCCGGCCGCCCCGACGCCCGTGGGAATGATAGATACCGTATAGACCGGGTCCATGTCCGGCAGCACATGGAATAAAATCGCGTGTCCGGTTTCATGGTAGGCTGTAATCTTTTTCTCCTTGTCGGAAATGACGCGGCTCTTTTTCTCCGCGCCGATGCCGGTCTTGATAAAGGCGGCCTGAATGTCCGCATTGGTGATATAGGAGCGGTTGTGCATGGCCGCCATGATGGCAGCCTCATTTAAGAGGTTCTCCAAATCCGCGCCGGTATAGCCTGCGGTCGTTCTGGCGACCTGCTTTAAATCCACGTCGTCGCCCAGCGGCTTATTGCGGGCATGCACCCGCAGGATATCCTCTCTGCCGCCCACATCCGGCCTGCTGACCGCGATCTTTCTGTCAAAACGGCCCGGACGCATGATCGCCGGATCCAGGATATCCACCCTGTTAGTGGCCGCCATCACGATGATGCCGGTGTTCGGCGTGAAGCCGTCCATCTCCACCAGCAGCTGATTGAGCGTCTGCTCCCGCTCATCGTGGCCGCCGCCCATGCCGGTGCCGCGCTTGCGCGCCACGGCGTCAATCTCGTCAATGAAAACGATGCAGGGGGAGTTCTTTTTGGCGTTCTCAAATAAGTCTCTGACGCGGGACGCGCCCACGCCCACAAACATTTCCATGAAATCCGAACCCGACACGGTGAAAAACGGGACGCCCGCTTCCCCCGCGATGGTCTTGGCCAGCATCGTCTTGCCGGTGCCCGGAGGACCCTCTAAGAGCACGCCCTTCGGAATGCGCGCGCCCAGCGCGGTAAACTTCGCCGGCTCCTTTAAAAAGGCGATAATTTCCTCTAAGTCCGCCTTCTCCTCCTTTAAACCCGCCACGTCTTTTAAGGTGATGGGGCTTTCCGTCGTCATCTGCGCCCGGCTTTTGCCGAAATTCATCATCTTTGTGTTGGCGTTGCCGCCGCCATTCTGCTGATTGGTAATCATCACGAAAAACAGCATGACGATCGCCGCCACAATCAACAGGGGCAGGACCCGGTTGATAAACCAGCTTTCCTCCGGCACGGTGTCCACATAGATCGCGACATCGGAGATCTCTCTGATTTCGTCCTCAATCGTTTCCACATTTGTCACATTGACTTCATACGTGCTGCCGTCCGTCAGCACCACCTCGACAGTGCCGGTTGGAATATCCCTGCTCTGGGAAATCGTCACATAGGACACGGTCTGTAGGTTCAAATCCTCAAACAGCTCATCTTTTGTACGGCTGACAGCAGTATTCGCATTGCTGCTCGCGGAGATCAGAGCCATCAGAATGAGTCCCATAAACAAAAGATACAGGACCATTCCATTCACGCTTCTGTTCTTATTCAATCTTCCATCCTCTCTTAATCACATGGCTATAAAAGTATGATACAACGGTTCTACATGTCATCAGATACGAATGCGCACCCATAGGGCATATCTTGTGTAAGCATTCGATTTCTGATCGCTTGTCCCCCGTATCATCACATTACTCAAATTTCACAATGCCCACATAAGGAAGGTTACGGTAACGCTGCGCGTAATCCAGTCCATAGCCTACCACAAACTCGTCGGGAATCTCAAATCCGGTGTAGTCCACATTCACCGGCTTCCTGCGCCGCTCCGGCTTGTCCAAAAGCGTACACAGCTTCAGACTGGCGGGCTTCCGTTCCTGCAGCATCTCGATCATATAGCTTAAGGTATTGCCGGAATCGATGATATCCTCCACCACCAGCACATCCCTGCTCATGATCGGCTCGTCCAGGTCCTTCGTAATCTTTACCACGCCGCTTGATTTGGTGGTATCCCCGTAGCTTGACACACACATGAAATCCATGGTGAGCGGAACCGTGATGTGCTTTGCCAGCTCGCACATGAAAAAGACGCCGCCCTTTAAGGTACAGATCAGGTGCAGTTCCCTTCCCGCGTAGTCTTTGCTGATCTGTTCCCCGATTTCATGAATTCTCCGGTTCACTTCCTCCTCCGGAATCAGTACTTCCACTCTCTCCGCCATCCGCTTTTTCCTCCCAGTGTACTTCCAGTATGTTTTCCGTTTTCTCTGTCAATTTGTACGCCATGCTGATGCGCAGCCCGATCACCCATAAAATACGCGGGCCGTCCGCTAAAAGCCACAGCTTGTCCCGCTCATCGCGCGGCACTTTGGCGTTAATCAGATAATCCTGCAGGCTTTTTCGGCCTCCATCCGCCGTCACGGTCAGATAATCGCCCTGCCTTCTGTGCCGCAGCATAAGATTATCCCTGATTTTATCACAATCAAACCACTTCGTACAATCATTTTGCGGAATATTATTGATTTTTTCACCCGCGCAGCTTACTGAAAAGGTTCGAAACGTCAGGTTTCCCCCATCCGGAAGCATGATTTTTCCATTTGCCGGCGCCAGAAAGTCCTCGTTCGCACCCTGCGGCTGAATCACTTTTGGGCAATTCACTGCTTTTATTTTATTTTTTCCCGCACTGTAAAGATCTGTGTTGCCATTTCCCTTAAAAATCCGCAGCGTGTCATAGCCCTTACGCGCTGTCACTCCATACGGAAGCGCACAGTCCTTCTGCCCGTCCTTGTCCAGAAGCGCGCGCACAGCCTCTATATGCGAAAGCGTGATATCTTTCCTGCTGCCGCACACCCGCGACACGCTTTCAAAAAGCACCTCCCGCTGCAAAGCCGCAGCGATGGCCTTCAGCGCGGTGAGAGAAATCGCCGCATCATTTCCATCAAAAACTGCGTTTCTGTCCAAAAACGCTCCCGCCTCCGCCTCCAGATATGCCTGAATATCCTTTAACTGTTCCGCGCAGCGGCTCATATTTTCTACCGCGGAGGCATTCACCAGTTCCGCCGCCGGAATCATCTCGGCGCGAATCCGGTTGCGGGAATACCGCACATCCTGATTGGTGGCATCCTCCACATGCGCAAGACCATTGTCGCGCAGATACTGCCCGATTTCCGCCCTCGTCACACACAAAAACGGACGGACCATGTGGTTCCGCTCCACGGGAATCCCCGAAAGCCCCTTCAGCCCGCTGCCGCGAAACAGCTGAAACAATATCGTCTCCGCGTTGTCATTGGTGTGATGCGCCGTCACGATTTTATCAAAACCCGTCTCCTGCCGGCACCGCTCCAAAAGCCCGTACCTGGCAGACCTGGCCGCTTCCTCTAAGCCCATCCCCTTTTCACACGCAAGCTCACCCGGCGCAATATGAAAGCAGCGCAGAGGCACTCCCATCTCTTCACACAATCCCGCACAGAACGCCTCATCCTCCCCTGCTTCCTCACGAATCCCATGATTCACATGCACCGCCAGAAGCGTCAGCCGATGCTCCTCCCTGATGCTCAGCAGAAAATGCAGCAGCGCCACCGAGTCTGCCCCGCCGCTCAGAGCCACGATGAGCCTGTCGCCGGTTTCAATCAAATGATGTTTTTTGATATAATCCAATACCTTTTGTCGCATAATGTATTTTCTTCCGTTTTTTGAATTTCTCCATACAATTAATTCATAAAGCTGTTTGTCTTTTACTGCTTAAATTTAGTAGAACAGAGCAGGAAAATATATAAACCGCTGAGCGATTTTTCGTGCCATGGAGATGAGACTATAGACAATCGTGGAGGCCTCACCCGAACACGATTGTCTTGCCCATAGGCTCATCGGAATGTCCGGCACGTATGAGCGAAGTGGTTTATATATTTTCCTGCGACTCTTTCTCTAATTTTTCCCGCAACAACCGCTCTCGGTTTCTCCATACCCCTGCCACCATCACCGTCATGTCATCCTCCACCCTTCCCCGGTGCAGCTGGGTCCCATACTCCAGAATCGCCCTTGCCATCTCCCGTGGATTCTGAAGCTTAAGCCTCCCGATATACTCCTCCAGCCGTCCCCGCCGATCCTCTTCCTGAAGTCCTTCCGCCACACCGTCCGACAATAAAATCAGATAGTCCCCCTCTTCCAGTCTGATACGCGCCGAATCCAGGTCCAGCGTGCCAAACGCGCCCAGCGGAAGATTGCTGATCTGAATCCGTTCCGCCATGTCCTGCCGCTTGTGATACCCCGCGGCCGCCCCGATCTTATACCACTCGCAGATGCCCTTATACAGATTGATATCGCACAGATCAAGCGAGGCCATCCACTTCTCCTGCCCGCTCTGCAGCAGGAGATTATTCAAAATCTGTATCGTTTCCTCCCGCGCAAAACCAGCCAGCAGAAACTTCTCCACAAACTCCAGAATCTTTTCACTGCTCTGAAACGCTTCTTCTCCGCTGCCCACGCCGTCCGCCAGCATCAGAATACCGTGCCCGTCGATTCCCTCCATCAGTGTCGCGTTGTCCCCGCTGACGCTCTCGCCATGCATCACCGCGCCGGCCTGTCCGACAATGATATTATAGGCCGGTTCCTGCACAAAAGTAAAGCTGTGATATTCTTCTTCAATAAAATACGGGCACCTGGCGGACGGCATCAGCCTCATTTCATAAAAACCGCCCAAAAGCCCTGCCACATCCTTCACCGGCACACGCCCGTTTCTGCTGCACATGGTAATCTCCAGCACACCGTCCCTGTTTTCATCCTCCATGAAATACAGATGCTTAACCTGAATATCCTCCGCCCTCAGCAGACGTACGATCTCTTTGTACCTGGAGTCAGTGGAAGAAACATAGCTGTAGCTCTCGCCGGCCAGGCCGGACAGCTTGTCCGCCATTGACAGAAGCTGCCGCGCCACAAAGGCCTGGTTCTCCTGAAGTCTTTTGTGATACAGCAGATCCTCCCGGCTAAGCCCTTCCTCTGACGGTGGAAAATTAATCATCACTCTGGCAATATTTCTGCAGGAATCCGCGCAGAGCAATAACTTCTGCTGCCCATACTCCGGCAGGTATTCCGTCATGTTTGAGACTTCGCTTTCTTTTCTTCTCATGCCCTCCGTCCTCCTTTTTTCGTTTCACCGTGAAAACGTCGCTGACAGACAGACAAAAGATGCATGTGCCCGGAGCGCGCACCGTTTGTCTGAATATCAGACGCCTTTCATTCCTGGTGACGTCCGCTTCTGCGGACGTTTTATCAGTATACTTCCTTCGTGGAAAAAAGGGTGTCGAAAGTGCCTGTTTGATTCTCAGAATTTATCTGCATAAAAAGACAGCCTGAAACAGGCTGCCTTTTGCTCTTGATTTAGTCGTTGTCCTTAAAAATGATCTCGTCCTCGTAGACCATGCCCAGCTTCTCGCGGGCGACCTCCTCATAATACTTCATGGTCTGCGTGTACTTCTCATACTCTTCCAGTTCCTCTGTCCTGGCCGTCTCGCTCTCCAGTTCCTCCTGCAGGGCGTCATACTGTGCCTGATACTCCGCCTTCTTCGCACTCAGGGAGGTGGAGTTGACCGCGATGACCAGTGCAAGAACCGCCATAAGGACGCAGACAATATAAATTGCCGCTTTGTTGTGGTACTTTGTTCTTCCTTTATATGCCGGCTGCATCGTCGTCCGCCTCCTTCCTTTTTAAGTGTATTTTCATAATAACGACTTCCCTGACTTTCGTCAAGAAAATCTTTGTCGGGCGCAGAAAATATCTTCTCACCGGCCAAAACAGGCCGCCCAGAAGCGTTCGGACCATGTTTCCGATGATTTTTCCATACAGCCAGAGCGCCAGGCATACAGCACCCACGGCATACCAGCGAAGCATGCCGTTGCTGTATTTCTGCAGCAGCGCAAAGGAAGCCGCCGCCGTATAGCAGGTAAAGACCGCGTCACACAGGAACGTGATTCCCCGCCTCTGGTGCCCAAAGTGCCGCAGGCTTCGCAGCGGGTCATACAGAAACGACATGGAAAAACCCAGCAACAGTGCTCTGCCAATGAGCCGCCACTCCTCGTCATGGAAGCTCACTGAAACGGCCTCTTAAAAAGGCTGCCCGCCTTCTCTCCATAGGAGGAGATGTCCGAATACAGCAGGCTGTCCACCGTGCCGCTTATGTCCGCTTCTCCCTTTTCCAGCACCAGCTTATTGACGTGAAGATCCTGCCCCCGCACAGTCAGCATCCCCGTGGACGTTTCCATCAGCACCTCATTTAAGTCAAAACTGATGATGTCCACCACGCCGCTTACCGTAAGCCCGCCGCGGTTTTCCAGCGTCAGTTTGTGTTCCCCGCTGTTTTTTCGATAAAGCTCCTCCATCTCGCACCTCCGCCTTTGATCACAGAACGCGACACCCGACGAAAAGCCAGACGTCGCGGACTGTGTTTATTACAGCGTATGCGGCGGACGGCGTGGATATTCCGGTTCCTAGCGTTTCTGCCCAGGACATTTCCTGCTCCATGAGCCATGGACCTCTTGCGCAGAAACGCCTACACATATTTGAACAGCTCTTTCGCGTCTTCTTTTCTGGTCGTTTCCGCGACAGCTGTCACCTCCACCTTCACCTCACGATTTCCAAATGAAATGGTGATCTGGTCGCCCACCTTTACTTCAGCGGACGCTTTTGCCGCCCTGCCGTTGATCATAACGCGGCCCGCGTCACAGGCCTCGTTCGCCACCGTACGCCGCTTAATCAGACGGGAAACCTTTAAATATTTGTCTAATCTCATAAAATCCCCACGATGCAAAAAGAGCCTTTTGACAGGCTCTTTTATCTTTTTTATTATGCGTTTACTTTTTCTTTCAAAGCATTACCGGCCTTAAACTTCGGAACACAAGAAGCCTCAATCTGCATGGTCTCGCCCGTCGCGGGATTTCTGCCGATCCTTGCCGCTCTCTGCGTGGTCTCAAATGTACCAAAACCAACCAGCTGCACTTTCTCGCCGCTCTTCATCGCGTCGCCCACAACCTCAGTAAAAGCACTGATGACAGCCTCGGTGTCTTTTCTGGATACACCGCTGGCCTCAGCAACAGCTGAAACTAATTCCTTCTTATTCATGCTCGTACTCCTTCCTATCGCTATTCCTGTCTGCGACAAGCAATACTATAGCCTTTATTTCAGGCTATGTCAAGGAATTTCAGTATGGTTGCGCGTAAAAAAGTCCCATTTTCCGCGAAAAACCGCGCCCTGGCCGGCTTCCGGTTCAAGCTTTACAATACACTTTCCCTCAACACACTTTCTATAAACCTCTGACGCGCCTGCTCCTGCGCCAGAAGCTTTAAAAGCTTTTCCTCGTTTTTCCCCGGCGTAAAAGACTTTTTGCTGTTAAAATAATGATTTGCGATTTTCCAGAATTTCTCCGGGTAGGAAAAGCGATAAATCAGAGAAATTTTTTCTTCCAGAGCGGGCTTGCGCCTGCTCTCATAAGCCGTCAGCATCTCCTCGCCAAACCGTCTGTCCCAGTCGTTTTTCTCCAGGAACTTTCTCATAAACTGATACAGGTCTCTGCACGGCAGGTCCGCCATAAATCCTTCCAGATTCAAAATCATGATTTTTTTCCGAGCCAAACCACACATTATGATGCTGATAATCGCCATGGCAGTACCATGCGCTCCGTTCCTCTTCAAAAATCCTTTCGTAGGGCAGCCATTCCTCCTCCGTCTGAAGCGCCTGTTCCATAAACTGCCCATATTGCTGGTACAAAAGTCGTTCAAATTCATTTTTCTGCTTTTTTTCCTTCAGATAACGGCGAATTCTGCGCAGCTCCCTGTTTTTTCTGCCAAATTCTTCCGCCAGGCTATAAGAAGGAGCCTGGCTCGTTGTCTCCATCTGCATGCCCTGATGAAGATCCGCCAGCAGGCAAACTGCCTGCCGCCACTCCCTGCCGTCCCGGATATTGCACTCTCTTCCCTCACAGAAGGTCTGCAGCATATAGGGCGTTTCATCAATATCGCGTGCAATCAGCGTATCCTCTTTTGTGCGGACAATCTGCTGCACCAGCACCTGTGTTGTACGGACAATGTGCTCTGTCAGGTTTTCAAAAAGATTCAGGCGCTCCTCTCCCATGCGGCACTCTTTCAGTGCAAAAACGCCTTCTTTTGCCTGCACAATCCACTGACCCCGACCTTTGCGGACGTCCTCCACAGTCAGCTGATACTGGTTCAAAATATACGCGGCCTGCTCTGCCATTCCTTCCCCTCCCATCATAAGCCGGACTGTGTTTTTGCACACAGAATCCTTTTGCGGCAGTCAGAGCGTAATCCGCAGAAAGCCATCGCGCTGCAGCCGCTGTACGGCGCATAACTTACCATAATCTATGAACGCTTTTATGGAAATAGAAGAAATTTTTTTATGAAAAACGCCTTTGCTGAGCATCTCTCAGACTGTTCCCCGGATGGTTTTGGGGCAAAAAAATCTGGGGCTATATATAGCCCCAGGCTCTGAGTTTTTCAAGCAAAATGTCTTTCTGATTCCGTTCAGGGTGGCTGAGCACCTCGTTCAGAAGTCGTTCCAGTGCCTCGCCCATCTGCGTTCCCGGCCGCATTCCCGCTTCCATCAGGTCGCGGCCCTTCAGCGCCAGATGTTTCAAATCGATGCAGTACGCTTTGCGAAGCGCTTCTTCGTAATACAGGCGCATTCGGCGGTGATTTTCAGCCTTCTCCTCCTGCATGTACGCGCTCTGTGCAGCCACATCGGCCTCCTTTAGCGTCAGCAGCTTCGAAAACAGTTCCGGTCCCACGTCATGCATCAGATAGCGGGTAAACTCCGGTGTGATCTCCGCATCATTGCCCATATCATGATAGAGTACCAGACAACAAACCTGCCGGATGGTGTCATTGTCAAATTTGAGCCGCCGCATGATCTGCTCCGTCATATTGCAGCCCTCCTGCGCGTGTCCCGCGAAATGATCGGTACCGTCGCCGTCCGTCCATTTACAGTCCGGCTTCCCGACATCATGGAAAAGCGCCGCAAGTCGTAATACCCGATCCGATGGGGCTCCCTGCATCACCCGGATCGTATGAATTCCCACGGTATAGCAGTGATGCGGATTGTTCTGTTCTGTCTCCATCATCCGGTCAAATTCCGGCAGAAACTGCGCGGTCAGTCCAAGCTCGTACATCCGCTGCAGATATTCCGGATGAGGCGAGAGCAGCAGCTTGAGAAATTCCGTCTGAATCCGCTCCGCGCTGACCTTCCGCAGATTCACCGCCATCTTGCTGATCGCGTCCTGTGTAAACGGATGTATCTGATACCCCAGCTGCGCCGAAAAACGAAGCGCCCGCAGCATCCTGAGCGCGTCCTCTCTGAAGCGATCCGCAGCGTTTCCCACACAGCGGATCATCCCCTGCTCCATATCACGCTGACCGCCAAAGAGATCTACCAGACCCGAACGGTCATTGTACGCCATGGCATTGATCGTGAAATCCCTGCGCTTTAAATCCTCCTCCAGGCTGGTCACAAAGCTCACGCTCTCCGGGTGACGGCCGTCCAGATATTCGCCGTCGATGCGATAGGTGGTCACTTCATAGCCGACCCGGTGCATCATAACGGTCACGGTGCCATGCTTTAAGCCTGTGTCGATCGTATGATGGAACAGCTCCTTTACTTTCCAGGGTGCGGCCGAGGTCGCGATGTCCCAGTCCTCCGGTTCCCTGTTAAGAAGCGTATCCCGGATGCAGCCGCCCACCGCGTAGGCCTCATATCCGGCGCGGGTGATGACATCAATTATGAACTTTACATCTTCTGGAAGTGCGATTTTGGTCATGTGGGTACCTGCTGGGAATATATAACTTTGCGATTGCTATTCACAGGCGCTGGAATAGTAATCTTTGTTCTGCATGATACCACATTCGCCGGAAAATGTAAAAGGGAAATCAGCGGAAGATGTATTCACAGCCGGCAAAGCTCACCTTGTCACCGCGCCGCAGCGTATAGGGAGCTCTGGGAGAAAGGCGGCTGTCATTCACCCAGGTCCCGTTGGTGGAATTTAAATCCTCCAGCACAGAATTGCCCTGCGGATCACGCCGTAAAGACGCGTGAATACGACTGACGCCCGAATAGCGCAGGCATACCTGCACCAGATCCTCCTGAGAGCCGACCAGCTGATGACCCACGATCTCTATATATTCCGGCTCCCTGCCATACACGGAATACAGCTTTGGGAAAACCTCCTCCATCGCGATAATCTGTGTCCCCGCCAGAAGCTGATCCCCCGTCTGCATCAGATTCTGAAATTCCTCCTGAAACTCCTGTGCCGCGGCCTCCTGTTGTTCTGACTCCTGCTCCTGCTTTTCTTTTGCGTCTCTCCTGCGAAGCCACAGCTGTCTGCCGATCATAACCAGGCAGATCAGCGCCGCCACAATCTGCAAAAACATCACAGAAATATTCCCCGGTTCCACTAAGAAAACCGAAGCAATGTCCGCCGCAAGGCAAAGAAACAGCTCAATCAACAGACTCTTTCTGTGTTTTGTTCTGACTAAAGATTCGCCTGTATTTGATATCTCTGGCGCATCTGCTTTCTTCTTACTTCCCTTTCTTTTTTTCTTTTTGGCAGCGGAACCCTTTTCGTCAGCAGACCCGAAATCGACGTTTTTTGCTGAAGGCATGGCGGATGTTCCCTCCATATTCCATGACCCGTCATGATCGATTATACGTTCTGTATCCTTCGCCTCTCTGCCCCAGGCTTCCCCTGAATCGAAAGAATATCCCTCTGTTTCCGCAGGACTGGTTGATGCTTCCCGCCCTGAATCAGATATCGCTTTCAGAACCATCTGCGCAAGTCCCCTTAAGTCGACCGCCTCCTGACTGTCTGTCATCATCTCATAAAAACGATAAATGACCTCCATCAGCTTATCGTCACTATAGTCGAGCCGTTCCACCATCATCTCCGAAAACTGTGCCAGATCCTGCTGCCACTGCTCGCCCTGACCGGAAAAATTGTACAGAAAACGAAAATCATTCTGTTCCTGACTGTACATGATATGTCTCGTACGGAAGGATACCTTCCGCAGGTTCAGCAGATATTTGTCTGTCTCGTCACAGAGTCTTAAAATATCTGTAAAAAGCCTTTGCGCCATCTCGCGGTTCAACTTTTTCACTTGCAGAAGCACATCCAGCGACTGGCGCGCGGAAATATCGAAATACAGATATTCCTCTCCGTCCATATTACGAAAACTGCCGCGCAGCAAAAGCTTCGTATCATTGCGTGTATACATATGATATTCGTAGTCTCTCTCCAGTTCCTCCCTGTCGCAGCCAATTCTCAGATAGCTTCTCTGATTCCCCCTGATAAACTCCGGCATTGATGACATCATGAATCTTCTCCTCCCAAATAGGTATCCGCTTTCCTCTTCAGGCTCCGGATGGTGCCCAGAATCCCTGCTTTATCCATGTACTGACACGTTGCCTCCTCCCGCATAGCCAAATATGCGTCTCCCAGACCCACTACAGAGCAGAAATTCAACATCCTGCCGCTGACAGAAACAGTGATCTGATCCCCGCTTCTGCTGTATCCGGTCTCCACATCCTGAAGCAGCAGATATTTGTACTGCTTCAGCGCTCCGATGTATTCGGTCAGTTCCTCTTCCGTCATGGTCTGCGTTCCTTCCTGTACCAGTTGAAGCGCCAGAAGCTGCGCGTTCTGTTTTAACAGGCAGCGATTGTAAAAAACAGACCCGCCTGTGCCATGAGCAGCAAAATCATAATCAGCACCGGCAAAAGCAACGTAAACTCCAGCGTCAGAGAGCCGTTCACGCTCTTTTTTCTCATATCAGACATTCTCCTATTGCGGCCAGCAGCAGAAAGGGCAGCAGCGCGATCTGTTCCTTCCCGCTCCTTTTTCGGATCAGCATTTTCCAAAGGCCAACTGCAGCCGCCAGCGTAAAGCCCAGCAGCAGCCATCTGCAGCAGGCATACAGTCCCCACGCGGCACCCACTGTCATCACCACCAGGCCATCTCCCGTTCCCAGGCAATGCGGCAGTGCCAGACTGATGAAGAGCAGCGCAATGCCGGGGATACAGCCTAAAGCCGTCTCCGCCAGCCCGTTTTCCCACAGACTGAAAGGACCAATCACTACCGCACCTGCCAGCAGAAGCCAGACAGGCAGACTTTTCTCCCGTAGGTCACAGATACTCAAAATCAACAGAAAAATCATCACCGCTACTGTCAACATACACACTCCATTCTACCGCTGTACCGCCCCGCTTTCGCGATCCAGGCACACATAACCTAAATCAGTTCAGTCCCTTTCAATGAATGAAAAGCGGCCTGCATCATGATCCTCCGCAGCGCGAGCAGGGGCGCTTATCTCCCACCTGGGACAGCGGCACCTGATACACTGTCCGCTTCAGGCCGGAACAGGAGGACGAGGTATGATAACAGTCTCCATCCGCAGTAATATAGTAGGTTCCTCCTGTCGCTGTTCCACTTCCACACAGGCTGCAGCTGCGATAACGCGCGCCTGAACTGTTCCGCAAATCCGAAAGCTGACTGGCTGTGACTGTCTTCACTGAAAGCCGCAGATAAGAACAGCTGTCTGAAAGGTGATATACTTCGCTGTTGGCGGTAATATATACCATTTCCTCCGAGGAAACTTCTGCCTCATAACCCGTCCAGAGTTTGCTGTAATAATGGTTGGACAGACTGGTCTGCAGAATACTCAGCGGAAGGATCGCCTGCACCTGATAATGCGCGTGAATCGAAACCTCCTTCTCCTCCGTGTCAAGCACCGACCCCAGAAAACTGACTCCCGAAGCACCGTCCACAACCGTATCCCGCCCTGCTGTATCCTTCCACTCCAGCTGCAAAACAGAGCTTAAATATCCTTCTGAAAAGATCAGGGCCTGCGCCAGAAACTCAAGAATCCCAGTATCCTCCGCACTGTCGCTCTCTTCCTCCGTCAGCTCCAGCGCATAGCCATACACGGCAATCGGATCTCCCATTTCCTTTAACTGCACCAGCATACTGCCATACACCCTGAGATAATTCAGTATGGAAAACAGTCCCAGAATACAAATCATGAATACCGGAAGAACAAGCGCTGCCTCAACGCTGACACTGCCGTTCTTCCGTTCAGACAGCATCAGCGATGTTCTCTCCGGAACCGACGCAATATGAATTTTCAGGCCGGACAGGAGGGTTTTCTGTTGCCCGGCCCCGCACCTGGAGAGTTGATGTTTTTGATGTATTTTCATATTTCCGCACTTCTTTCCTTCGAAAACACCGCTGATGCCGTCCGAATGAAAATCCCGGCTCTGTCAGGGAAAGCCCTGCCGTGAACGGCTGCAAGTTACTGTGCATAGCGCAACTCAATATCCGTTGTATAAGTCTTACCGGCGCTGTCTTCAAACTTCCCTGTAATCAGGCAGCTGTCAATACAGGCGTCCATGCGAAAGCTTTCATTGCCATCCGTCTGCCTGACCGCAAGCTCGATCAGATCCATGGTCCGGTAAGACAACGCCTCCTGATCCGTCATAAGTAGCAAAATCATCAGATACTGCTCATAAGTAAGCTCCATATCCAGCCCCGCGCTCTTCAAAAGCTGCACCTTTCCGCCTGCCAGCAAGGTCTGCAGATCTCCCACGCTGTCCTGATAACTCCAGTACAGAAGCAGAGCCTGTTTCATCACCGGCTGCAGATAGGGGACGAGAATAGTAGCGGCAGCGGCGCTCGCCTCAGCCGCCGCCACCCGATCCGCGTCCTGCCAGATTACGATATAATTATCCGCCATCCGAATCAGGAAAATACGTGAGACCGCGGCGGCCAGATTCTTCCGGTCTGAATCCTTCCCCGCCAGAATATACTCCAGAGAATACTGCAGGCTTTCGTCATCAACCGGCTCACAGTAATTGCCCATGTATGTGTGAAGATAATACAGGAAAAAAATCCTGTCTGTAAGACTTCCCTCCGCTTCGAAGGATCCCTGTCCCACCGCCAGACTACGATTGGAAGCAGTAGTGGAAGCATCAATGCTCAGAGCAGATACCTGGCTGAAATCAGACACCGCCTGAGACAGGATAAATTCCTCCGAAGTGTCCAGGATGCCCTGCACGGGACTGGTGATGTCCACCTGTTCGTATTCCGCTTCCTTCTCCAGCACATAGTTTCCTTTTTCATCATAGCCCCACTCCTCCGGAGATACCTCAACCTCCTGTCCATTCGCCTCCTCAATCGTGCTGTTCAGAGCGCTTCCCGTGCCAAGAATGCTTTCTCCCTGCACGAGCAGCTCCTCCGCGGCAGTCACATAGGACAGAAGCTGCTCCAGAAAGGTAAGTCCCGTCTCCGTCTGCGCCGCTTCGACACTGCGCTGATAAAAACCTCTCCCGAAGCGTCCGTTGCCAGCACAACAGATGAAACGTCCACATCCGTCAGTGTCATGGACAGCCACCCCGTTCCCGTCCCCAGATTTTGCTGCGCTGCCAGCTGAATGTGCTGCGACAAATTCTGATAAGAAGGCTGACTGCTCTTGTAGGAACAGTCCAGAAAAAGCAGGCCGTAATCCTCCCAGAGTGCTTTGTGGTACTCTCCCATGGCACTGTTCACACTGGTGTCCAGCACCGTCTCCGCCTGCAGCAGCATGGTATTCTCCCTGGCGCTCTCGATCAATACCACCGCAAGCGCCAGGTAAATAGAGACCGTCAGCGCCAGAAAGAGACTGACGGATGCTCTGACCCGTTTCTGGCTACACACTGAGTGCCTGACTGGTAATCTTCTGAAAAATACTCTCCACCAGACTCGTGATCTGACTTTTGAAAATCAGTACCACCGCAATCAGCACCACAATCAGCAGAATCATCTCCACCGTGCCGAAGCCTCCAAGCTTTTGCTGTTTCATTTCCTGCAATAATGTCTTCATCGCTCTTTCTCCTCTCTGCTTACAATCATTACCATTTGTGTCGGTTTCTGTTTTTCCTTCCCGCCTTCTTACTGCCTGCGCCGCCCCGCTGCATAAATGGCCGGCATTCCTGCGATACTTCATGCGGCTCTGCCCGCCCGGATACCTCCTGTCAGAATGACAGGAATGCCGGAACCATGATCAGGCCCATCACAATCGCGAGCTGCAGCATCATGGGACCCAGAAGTTTGTCAGATATCTGATCGCCCCTGGCCCTGAAGTTCCTGCGTTGCTCTTCCTGTACGGTCAGCGCTTCCTGCTCTAAAAGCTGTACAAGCCCCCGCATACTGTTTTTTTCCGCCTGGCGCAGCAGACCCGTAAGCCTGCGGTAGTGCTCTTCATCGCAGGAGTCGGCAAAAGCATCCAGTGCCTGATAAAAGCTGTAACCTGCTCTCATTTTCCTGATGAAATCAGCCAGTTCCTCTCTCAGCGCTTTTCCCTGCCCCGGGCCCTGCTGATAATCCGCCGCGCACTCCTGTAATGCCCGCTGAAGGTTTAAACCGGCCGCGATGTACAGTGACAGAGTGCTGATAAATTCCGGATAGGCGTCCCGCATACCGCCCCGCCTTTTCCTGCGTTTCTCCATCAGATCGCGATCCTTCATCACCCACAGGAGCGGCGGAAGCAGCACAAGCAGAAGCGCGATCCAGATCAGATTGCTGTAATCCGTCTCTCTGTAAAACTGCAGAACCTTCCCCGAAAGCTCCTGCGGCAGTTCCCACTGATCCAGACCTCTGCCCGCCTCCTCACTCTCTGAAAGCAGCGCTTCCGCCTCATCTAAATACTGCCGGGAAGTGTCTGTCTTAGGCGCCGTGACTGTCAGTTCAAAAGTGTAGTACCACTGCCATTCTCCGTAATCCGCTTCCAGCTTCAGCTCCACCGCGGTATTCTGACGCAGGTTCTCCCTGTTGACCGCACCCTCTGTGGAAATCACGGTCCTATCCAAGCTGCTCCAAGTCAGGGTAAACGGATATCCTGCCACAGAATCCGGCAGTACCAGATCCTCCGTCACCTCCTCAGATGACGTATTCTCTCCCAGGATTGACACTTCCAGAAACGCCAGCATCTCCTGAAAGCTCTCATCCGCCTCTTCCCATGTAAGCTCCCGCGCGTGAACTTCCACGGAAACGCCCGCGCCCTCTGACGCAAGCCAGAGCACCTCTGTCTCAGCCGTCTCTCCCGCGGCGGGTCTTGTAAGCGTCGTGATCTGTTCCCTTCCCAGGAAAAGCGCCGCTCCCTGCAGCGTAAGCAGCGCCAGCCCGCCCAGCACTACTTTGATCAGAAGAGCAAGCTTGTCCACGTAATACCGACGCACTTCCATCCCGCAGAATTCAATATTTCTGCGCAGCTGCAGAGGCGCCAGAAAGCCAAACAGCCTGCTGTCTTCCAGCCATTCATACAGCTTCTGCGCCGCCGTTTCCATCAGACTGCTCATAACCTCACCTTCGTAATCCTTTCTCCCAGCACCACACTGAACAGATAAGCCGCCATGGCGATTGTCATAACAGCAACTCCCGTCAGATTGTGATACAGCGGGTCAAAATAGCCCTTCGCCGTTGTTCCCACAAACAGCAGAATGGCAAACGGGATCACACACATGAATTTGTGTTCCAGCTTTTTGGCGGATATCATGCTCTCAATTTCCTGGACGGTTTCAATCCGTTCACAGATCAGACGGATACTTCCGTCAAGCGCCTCCGACATACTGCCGCCACGCTCCTTTACGATGGAAAAGGTTTTGGCAAAGCCCGCGATATAAGAAATCCCACTCTCCCGGCCATATTCTGTCAGCAGCTCATCCAGCGGGCGGTGAAGCTTCAGCCCTGTACAAATCCGGACCAGTCCGGGACAGATCGGATGCTTTTCCCCGATATAGGAGCCAAAAAGGCTCATCGCTCTGAGCACCGCCTGTTCGGGACTGTAGCCGGCCTGGAGCTCACTTTTTAAATATGTCAGCCACTCCTGAAATCCCGGCGTAATCTGCATCTTCACACGCTCCAGGTACTCACGCTGCTGCCATACATATACAAACGGCACCAGAAGCAGCAGTACAGCAAAGGCAATCCCGCTTCTGTAAAAGAAATACCCCAAAAGACCCGCTGTCCCAACTCCCTCAATCACCCAGCTGACACGCCGTGTCATCGAAAGGCCCGGAAGATACTCCGAATCCCGCCATGGCCAGCTTATCTGTTCTCTGAAGCGTTCCCGCTTTCTGAAGACTTCCGCAGATTTTCCCATTGCGCTCTCCCTCCTCCTGAAACTGATACAGAAGATGCATCTGCACTTCCCCGTCCCGGTATCCCAGAATCTCCCAGACTTCCAACACTCTCCTGCTTTTATCCCTGAGTCTTCCCAGATGCACAATGATATCAATACAGCCCAGCTGCCTGCGGATTGCCTCAAGTGGAATCTCCAGTCCCATCAGAAACATCGTCTCCAGGCGGGCCAGCATATCTCTCCCGGAATTCGCGTGGCCGGTCGAAAGGCTGCCTTCCTGTCCCGTGTTCATCGCCTGAATCATATCCACGCACTCTTCGCCTCTGACTTCCCCTACAATGATTCTGTCCGGGCGCATTCTCAGAGACGCCTTCAGCAGGCTCCTCATACTAACCGGTACGCAGTCCTTCTCATTGCTCATCCTGGTTTCCAGACGGACCAGGTTCGGTATGTGCTGCAGCCTGAGTTCCGCGCTGTCCTCAATACTGACCACGCGCTCATCCTCCGGCACATAAGCGGAAAGCGCGTTTAAAAAGCTCGTCTTGCCGGCGCCGGTACCGCCGCTGATGAAAATATTGTACTTTGCCTTCACCAGCTTCTGAAGGAAGTCCGCACACTCCTCGGAAATGCTCTGGATCCGCACCAGATCCTCCATGGTAAACGCCGCTTTCTTAAAGTGGCGGATGGTCACTGCCGCCCCGTCTAAGGCCACCGGCGGCAGCACGACATGAAGCCTGGAGCCGTCCTGAAGTCTGGCGTCCACAATCGGACTCGCGCCGTTGACCATGCGGTTGCAGGCGGACACCATCTGCTGGATGATGTCGTGGTAACGCTCCTCACTTTCAAACCGGCCCGGCCATCGCTCTATCTTCCCATCCCGCTCCACATAAATATGATCATATCCGTTGATCATGATCTCAGAAATATCCTCCCGTTTCAGGAGCTGATCCAGAATATCCAGTCCGCGGATACTGTTGAACACCTCTTCGCACAGGGCCGCCTTCTCCTGCGGCAGCAGGGCTCTGAAGGCCGGGAATGGCAGCGCGGCATCTTGAATCTGGGACAGCACCGCCTCATCCTCCATCTCCTCCTGCCGGTTCAGACGGTTCATAACAGATTCCCGTATCTGTCTTCTCAGTTCTTCTCTCTGACTGTTCATATCATCTCCGCCTTTACCAGAATCTGCTGCGCGAGCTGACGTTTATACGCAGAGGTCTCCATGCCGCCGAATTCCTCTCTCGCGGGCGGCAGCGTGATCACCTCCGTCCTGGACATCAGGCTTAAATACCCCGTCGCTTCCAGATACTGTTCATACTGATGCCAGATCCCCTCACTGACCGCAGTGTTCTCTCTGAGAGCGCACACCCTGTCACAGGCCTGCAGCAGTCTGGGCACTTCCCCGATTTCACGGCCGATATCCAGAAGGATGTAGCGGTATCGGCCCGACTGTTTCCAGAAATCCAGAAAGCGCAGCCATTCGTCAGCGGAAACTGCCCGCAGGCTGTCAGGATTGTCAACGGGAGCCAGAAGCTCCACTCCCTCTGTCTTAAATATGTAGTTTTGAATCAAGATGGTAGATTGTTGCTCAGATTGTGCAAGAAAATACATGAAATCTGATATGTCTTTAGAATAATGGTCCGCAAGCAGATTTTTGACAGCGCAGAAGCCTGTCAGCGGAAGGTAAAGTACCTGACCGTGTTCGCTCAGGATCCGCGCCATCTCCATACCTGTTACAGTCTGCAGCTGCGACAGGACGGGTGTATACAAAGCCAGCACACGGGTCTGGTCTCTGTCCGCCGCGGCGCCCGCAGTCGTATCAAGACAGTCCTTCAGCGTCTGCATCAGGATGTCAGCGCTCCGATATTTGTAAATCGCGGATTCCTGACTCTCATCATCCGTCCACAGAAGCACCCTGCCCCGGAGTTCATCCTGTTGTATCTCATCCGCAATACTGGAGTCAAGCAGCCACACATCGGCCGAGAGCTTCGGATACATGCTGCGCCATTTCTCATAGCTGGAAAAGCATGTGACCTCAAAGGGAAAGCTCTTCTGATTGATCCAGTAGTCGCAGATCCTCTCTGCAAAAGTCTCGTCCGGTTCATACAGAACCAGTTTCGGGTTGCGTGTCATGCGTCTCACTTCAGACACTGGAAATATTGTCAGAATGGAAGGAAGTGATGCCATTATAGCAAAAGAATGCCGAATGTAAAGCGAATTTGCCGAACTTTTCCATTTTCGCCGGTTTTAACAATAAAAGTTCATATAACATTACCAATCTTCAAAAATCGCGGATTCTTAAAGATTTTTTCATCCAAAAGACAATTTGCCCAGCCGACATGTCACACTTTTTGGACGGGTTTATGTATACTTTTGCCATATTTTTATTATACTGGATATAAGACGAAAAGTGAGGTGAACAGAATGAAGACTCTATTTCGGCAGCCGCCCGCAGTGCCCGCCGGGGACGCCCCCGTACCGGAAGCCAAAGACAACCTTTTGGAAGATCTGAAAAAACGCGCTTCGCTCTGGAGGTCGCCTACAGCGGCTTTGACAATGTAACGGATCCTGACCTGATCGACTGCTATATTTATCAGGTAAATTCCATCTGGAAGCGCTACAGCTACTTAATGGAGAAAATCAGCCGCTCCTGAAAATAAGACTCCGCGCCCGGCCGGCGCATCTGCTTAAATGAGACCTGAAAAGAGCAGGATTCCTTATGCGAAATCCTGCTCTTTTAATATAATCATATCCTCTTCATTGTACCGCGAGCCGGTCAGTGTCGTCAGAAATTTCCGCATACCAATGTGGTTCACATGACGAATTGCGGCATTGACCATTGCTTCCACATCCTCCGGCATGGGAACATGATCACCCGCTTCCTCGTCCTCGATCCTCGTCTGAAGCGCCAGCAGCGCCATCTCATCGATCTCGTACTCTTCCGAATACGCATAGGCGGAACCGTACTGTACCAGCTCCCTGGCCGACGTTCCCTGCATATTGACACGCAGTGGAAAATACTCCATAAAGTCGGGACGCCTCACGCTCAGATTATGGATTGCCTCCGGTGTATCCACCAGAATCAGCAGCAGATTCCGCTTTCCTTCTATCAGTGCGTTCTCGATATCCTGCATTTTACCCGCGCTCAGCATACTGATTCGCTCAATGACCATGGCGCCGCCTTCCAGCGTATCGAGTATCTGCGCAACCTTTTTCCGGTTTAAATTGATGGCGGAAATCCGCGCCAGCTTCCCTGACAGCTTCATTCCATTGTCCCTCAGATCGGAAAGCAGCTGTTTGGCAAAGTCAAAGCAGTAATCGTAATTGTCCCCCTCCACCACAATATTGCCGGCGCTGATCGACAGTTCGGCATTTTGTATGGCGGACTGAATTTCCCGCATGCTGTCGTCAGAATGCACATACCTGCGGTACCGTTCCGGTATCTCCTCCCTGAATACCACCGCAGCGGGCTCATCCGCCGATACGGCATCCTCCTCAAAAGCCTCATCCTCCTGTGGCAAAAGAGGTTCTTCCCCATATGCGAATTCCGGCTCCTCTTCATACGTCAGGAGCTCTTCCTCCTGCGGATCAAACATTTCCGCGGATTCATCCTCTTCCAGCCCGAAATCATCTTCCAGCTGACCGGCTTCCTCATCCATTTCCGGAATCACACCGTCAGTCTCTTCCGGCTCCTCTTCAAAAATATCCGTCTGCCCTTCCTCGTCAAGTCCGGAAAGGTCCTGTTCCCGCAGGCGTTCCTCCTCCGCATCCGTCAGCTTTTGCAGCTCGTCTAAAATATCTTCTTTCTGTCTGGCATCAAATTCCGCGAAAATATCGCCGGTCTGCTCCCGGATGCGCTCGTAGATCTCGTTTCTGTGCTCTGCCTCTATCTGCTGGTTTCGTCTCTCCCACTCCTCCAGAATATCCGCAATGCTCAGCTGTCCTGTGATCTGTTTCTCCAGGCGAACCGGTTCCGGCAGGACCATCCCGATCTGCCCGTCGCTCTCCATGTGCGTCATGTCGAGCATACTGTCCTGTTCCTGATCAGGATGCTGCACCTCCATGATGTGCACCGGTTCCACCGCTTCTGCCGGCTGTGGCTGTATTGTCTGCGCGGGCTCCACGGCAGGAAAGGCTGCCTTTTCATTGTTCAGCACCACCGGCTCTCTGTAAATCTCCACAACCCTGTCTCTGGGAATGTCCGCCAGGCTTAAAACCTCCTTGGTATCAAAGTGCACGTCAGCGGCTTCTCCTTCTGAAGCTTCCTGCTCCTGCTCAAAAAGGACCTCTTCCTCCACAAAGGGCTCCTGCTCCTGCATGGGCTCTGGCTCGACCGCCGGCTTCTTCGTTTCTCCAAGAATGGCTCTTAAGCTTTCCGCCAGCTCTCTCTGCAGATTCATGGTACTGTATTTATTTTCCACGTCCATTGGTTTGACCGTGATCTCTTCCTGCTCAGAGGCTGACTCTCCATCAGAATATGATCCGGTCTGCACGTCATCAGCCTGCGCCATCTGTCCGTCGGCGTCATATAAATTTTGTTCAGCCGCTCCTTCCGCGTCTGACGCGGCAATCCCGCTCATTCCACGGTGCTCATACAGATACTGCTGCGACTGCGTCAGCGGCTCATGCAGCATTTTCAGCTCCATGGCCTTTGTGACATATTTGCCTTCGCCAAACCACAAAATCAGCTCATTACATTCGGCCACACACTTCTCAACCTGGCCGCATCGATGGTATAAAAGTGCCAGCTCATAGCCCCAGCGCTCTGTATATTCTTCTTTTTTCAAAGCTTCCAGCACGTCGATCCGTTCCTCGATGCTGACATCCTGAGCCTGATATAACCGGTACTGCAGTACATAGCGTCCCGCGTCTTTCGGCGCGACCTGCACAAAAGCCTTATAATATTCGATCGCGTCCAGGAGCTCCTGCAGCCGGATGGAAAGGTCGCAGAGCGCGTATAAAATCGTGCGGCTCTGCGGATTTTTACGGTACGCAATCAGAAGGATATTTTTAGCGTCGTCAAATCGCCTGTTAATTTTGTACAGATCACTGACGGTGCAAAGCATCTTCACGCTCCTGACCCTTCTCCAGTCGATCTCGTCCGCGACCGCGGCCGCCTGTGCATATTCTCTCTCCTCGATCAGTTCTTTGATTTCATCTGTCCTGATCCTGTATTCCGCTTTATCCAAAAGTATCACCTCTGTGATGAAAATGATTTATCTGTCTCGTCTGTCAAAAAATATGACACCCTTTTAAACATACACATATAAAATAACATAGCCCCTTATCAATGTCAAAACGTAGGGATAAGAAAATTAAAAAAATATGATATTTTTCACATTCTCGTAACATTTATTGCCGGGAAACAATGGGCAGACAGACGCATAAACGGCAGGTATCTGCAGATGCCTCACTGCGACAGCAGATCGGCCAGCTGCGCGAATTCTTTGAGGGAAAGTGCCTCCCCGCGTACCGTAACAGGCAGCCCCAGATCCGTCAGCGCCGCGCACACTTCCTCTCTGCTCACCTTCAGATCCGCGGCGTTTGTGAGCGCGTTCACTAAAGTCTTGCGGCGCTGATTAAAGGCGGCCCGGATCAGGGCAAACAGGAATTTATCATCCCGCACTTCAACCGGCGGCGTGTCACATTTCCGCAGGCGGATCACCGCGCTGTCCACATTCGGCCGCGGCAGAAAGCAGCCAGCCGACACGATTGTCAGAATCTCCGGCTTCGCGTAATACTGCACCGCCAGCGACAGCGCCCCGTAATCCTTCGTTCCCGGACCGCTTTCCATGCGCTGCGCGACCTCCTTCTGCACCATCACTGTGACGCTTTCAATCGGCGCGCCGCCCTGCAGAAGCTTCAGAATCACAGGCGTTGTAATATAATAGGGAAGATTTGCCACAACCTTTAAGGGTCTTCCGCCGTGATATTCCTCCGCGAGCCGGTCAATATCCACCTTCAGAATATCTTCATGGATCACCGTCACGTTATCATACGAAGAAAGCATATCTTCCAGCATAGGAAGAAGATGCCGGTCGATTTCCACCGCAATCACCCTGCCCGCGGCCTCAGCCAGATACTGGGTCATCGTCCCGATACCGGGGCCGATTTCCAGCACACAGTCATCCTGAGTAATCTGCGCGCCGGAAATGATTTTTTCCAGTACATTGGCGTCGATTAAAAAATTCTGTCCGTATTTTTTCTGCGCGGTAAAACCATATTTTCTTAAGACCGCGAGTGTATTCTGCGGATTTGCGAGATCAGCCATGTTTCGTCCTCATTCTCTTTCCATTTGATACAGCCGCAGCGCGTTCTGCCAGGTGATTTGCTCCACTTCCTGCGCCGTGATCCCCTTGATCTGCGCGATCTGTTCCACCACCAGCGGCAGATTGAGAGAGCTGTTGCGCTTTCCTCTGAAAGGCGTCGGCGCCATGTAAGGGCAGTCCGTCTCCAGCACAATGTTTTCCAGTGAAATATCCTCCACCACTTCCCGCAGCACTCTCGCGTTTTTAAATGTCACCACGCCGCCGACTCCGACGAAAAACCCCATGCGCACAAAAAGCCGCGCCATTTCCTTAGAATAGGAAAAGCAATGCACCACGCCGCCGCAGTTTTCCGCGTGCTCTCTCTTCATCAGGTCGTAGGTGTCCTGCGCGGCGTCCCTGGAATGGATGATCACGGGCTTCTGTTTCTCTATGGCCAGCTGTATCTGTGCGGCAAACCATTTTTTCTGAAGCTTACGCGACGGCTCCTCATAATGATAATCCAGGCCGATCTCCCCGACTGCCACGCACTTCGGGTGTTCCGTCAGTTCTTCAATCCGTCTGAAATTTTCCTCTGTCAGCTCCGCCGTATTCGACGGATGCACACCAAAGGCGGCGTACACAGAGGGCCAGCGCTCCGCAAGCTGCCTGGTCGTCTCATTCGAAGCCAGGTCCGAACTCACATTGACAATCCTCTGAATCCCGTTTTGAGGCAGGGATGAAAGCAGGCTGTCCCGATCCTCATCAAACGCCTCATCATCATAATGCGCGTGTGTGTCAAAAATCATACGAAATATCCTCAGTTCTGTAAATGATCAAAAACGCCAAAAAAATTATATTTTTTGAAAAAAGTGCTTGCTTTTTTTCAGGTGCTGAATTATAATAGCTTCTGTTCTCACCAAGCGCGACTAGCTCAGCTGGCAGAGCACCTGACTCTTAATCAGGGTGTCCAGGGTTCGAACCCCTGGTCGCGCACTTCCATCTCAAAGCCTTTATTTGAAAAGGTTTTGAGATTTTTTATTGAAAAGAAACCGGAGTTATTCATGAATTACACCTACATCCTGCGGTGCGGCGACGATACCCTCTACACCGGCTGGACCAATGATTTAAAAAAGCGCCTGAAGGCTCATAATGAGAAAACAGGCGCCAAATATACCAAAGGCAGAACTCCCGTCCGTCTTGTCTATTTTGAAGAATACGATGCAAAGGAAGAGGCCATGCGGCGCGAATTCGCCTTAAAACAGCTGACGCGTGCAGAGAAGATGTCTCTGATTGCAGATTTTGATCAGACCCGCCTTGCACAGTATGATACTGACTGATATCTTCTGCTTTATTCATCCGTGATCAGCTCATCCAGCGTATACGCCACCATTTCCCCATAGTCCGCGGACACACCGTAGAGCGTATCCTCCCCCGCAAACCGCGCGTAATAACAGTTCAGCGTACTGTTCTCACCCCCGATAAAAAGCTGATAAGTTTCATCCGCGGTCACAATGAAGATATACGCGCCGTCATCTGAAATATCATATTTCGAGAAATCTTCCACGCCTTCCGTCTTATAATAGCTGGTGATATTTTTGCACAGCTCGATAAAATACTGCGGCGCCTCCTGCACAATCTCAACATCCGGCGCATACGCCAGATACCAGCTGCCTTCCGAATCCTGTGCAAACAGGTACAATTCCCCGTCCTCACTGCTGCGAAACCCGATGGACAGAATATCCTCACTCTCCAGACCCATGATCGTCTCTTCCATGGTAAAGCCGGATTCGCTCTCTTCCTCTGTCTCCAGGAAACGTCCTGTCACGACAAACATAATCAGGGCCAGCACAGCCAGCACAATGATATATCCTTTGTCCTCAAAGAAATTGACAAACTTTTCTTTATTCATTGAAATCCTCTCGCCACAATTCGCGGTTCTCAGAAAAACAGCACGTACAGTACTGTCAGCAAAAGGCCCAGGCAAAAGAGCAGAAGACCGAATGACAGACTCCTGCTGATCAGCAAATTCGCCTCCTGCATCCTCTTAACGCCGGACGCGATCTCGTGTTCAAAGTCTTTATGCGACTGCTCCCTCTGAAAAATCACATCCACCGCGTCGCCTGCGTGGTTTAAAAAGCTGCCCGCCAGATGCGTCAGGGCGTTGCCCTCCTTTAATTCCGACCAGGCAGGCGATTCTTTAAATAACGTGCGGCGCAGGAACACCACCGCACTGTCCACAAGGCAGTTGGCCGCCATACACACCACGGCTGAAATCTTCAAAGCCACGGACACCGCCGCATCCAGAAACCGGTCCAGAATGCCGCAGAGAAAACCGAATACAGACGGCAGTACCTGCAAAAGCAGGGGGCGATAAATCGTATTCTCCAGATCAATGAAACACTGCCGCCGGTACACGTACACCCGCTGTCCGTCCTTTTCTGACACCAGAACCCTGCGGATAAAGAATACGTATATGATAGCGCCGATAGAAAGAGAAATCAAGCTTGAAAGGAGTGCTTCCCCTGAAAAAATCTGCACGGTAATGCTCTCAAAGCTCACGCCAAGGAATGTCTCTCCCAGTTTCCCCACGCTCTGCGCCACCAGATTGCCGCAGACGCCCACGACAGGGAACGCAGCCGCGAGCGCAACCAGAATTGCACGCATCGGTCCGGACAGATAATGCGCATTTTCATCATATGCCTTCTGTACCTTTTCATCCGCGTTTTTCTCCACAAAGACCGCCATGAAAACCTTCAGCATATAAGCGAAGGTGCAGCCGCCCGCGCACAGGAACAAAATCTCCACAACCTTCAGGATCGGAACCAGCGCGCCGCCGAATACAGCCGCCTCAAGCGCTCCCTCGGCCACCAGATCCGCGTATTCCGTGATGCCCTCATGCAGCAGTGTCTTGCTCGCGTAGCCCGCAAAGCCCACCACGCCGGAGAGGCTTAACGCCGCCGCTCCATAACAGACCTTTAACAGCGGCTTTTTGCGGCCAAAGCCCTGAATGACATTAAAATCTCTGGAATGCGTATGCTTCACAATCACACCGGCAATCGTGAAAAGCACCAGCTTGGCAATGGAGTGGTTCATCACATGGAGCATGAAGCCCTGCAGCGGCACGGTGCTCTCCCCCTCCATCAGGCCAAAGCAGCTGATACCGGTCATGATGAAGCCAATCTGCGAGACGCTCGAACAGGCGAAGGTCCGTTTGATGTCCACAGACCAGATCGCCAGAATCGCGCCTGTCAGCATCGTCACCAGCCCGATGATCAGCAAAATAAAGAAGAAAAGTCCTCTTCCCCAGAACACGCACAGGCATGTCATCCAGACGCCGAACACACCCACCTTCGTCAGAATACCAGACAAAACAGAGGACGCCGGCGCCGGCGCCACCGCGTGCGCCTTCGGCAGCCAGATATGAACCGGCCACGCGCCGGCCTTGGCGCCAAAGCCCACCATCAGGCAGATGCCCGCCGCGTACAGCTGTGCCCTGCTGATGGAAGTCATGACTGCCTCATCGCGGACCGCCGCGTAGAGGGCGGAATACTCCACCGTACCGAAAAGCGACCAGAGCAAAAATACACCCATCAGAGCGCTTAATCCGCCGATCACGCTGATAGCCAGATACAGGTTTCCTGCTTCCTTTGATCCCGGTTCCTCTTTTTCCTGCACGACCCACAGATAAGAGGAAAAGCTTAAAATTTCAAAGCAGATAAGCGCCGTATAAAAATCCGTGGAAAGGAAAAATCCCTCTGTCCCCAGAAAGGCCGCCGCCCAGGAAAGATAAAAGACTTTCAGCTTTTCGCCCTTCGGAAAATATTCTCTGCTGAATAACGTAGCCACAGCCCACAGAATGACAGCCAGCACGGCGAATACCGCCCTGAAACCGTCCCATGTAAAATGCAGCCCCATGCCGCAGACCTGTCCCAGAATTTCCGTCATTTTTTTGTCCTTTCCCTACACAACCCCTGCCGCGATCTCCTCCAGCAGCTCCATAAACGGCCCGCCGGCGACACCGAAAAACACAATCAGCACAGCGAACACGAGAAGCGGCGCCAGCATGTGCCAGCCGGGATCCTTCGCCTCGCAGGCCGTTTTCACAGCATCAGTCCTGTTTTCACCATCGGTCACTGCCACGGCAGTCCCATCCGCCTTGACAGACACTGCCGCCGTCTCCTTCCCCGCAAAAAACGCCCTCACCGGAATCACCAGCATATAAATCGACGTCAGAAACGCTGAAATCAGCAGCGCCACAACGCCCGCCACCGCGAAATAAGTTCCGTTCTCAAAGGCCGCCTGAATCAACTCCCACTTACTGACAAAGCCCGCCGTGCCCGGCAAGCCTAAAAGTCCCAGGCCCGCCACAGTAAAGACCCCGAAAACAATCGGCATCTTCCGCCCCAGGCCGTCCAGCTCGTAAATATACGTTTTCCCTGTCTTCGTAATCACCGCGCCCGCACAGAAAAACGCCGAAATCTTGATCAGCGCGTGAAACACAAAATGGCTCAGTGCCCCCGCCAGTCCCAGCGGACTCATGAGCGTCACGCCAAAGAGAATATAGGACATGTTGGTGATCGTGGAGTACGCCAGCCGCCGCTTGAAATGCGTCTGTTTTAAGGCCCGCACCGAACCATACAAAATCGTCACAATCGTGGCCGTCATGACGACGTACTGTGCCGCTGTCCCCCTCAGGAAATCCGTTCCATATACATAATAAGTCAGGCGGATAATCGCGAACGCGCCCGCCTTCACCACCGCCACCGCGTGCAGCAGCGCTGTCACCGGCGTGGGCGCGACGCCCGCGTCCGGAAGCCAGGAATTAAACGGGCAGACCGCCGCCTTCACGCCGAAGCCAAAAAACGCCAGCACATATACCAGCCTCAGAAGCCCTGCTCTGTCGCCGATCAGCGCCAGATCCAGAATGCCGCCGTAAGCGAAAGACTGCCCATCCCCATAGACAATACTGAAAATCAGCGCGATAAAGCCGAACGCCGCGCCGCCCAGCGAATAATACAGATATTTTCTCGCCGCCAGAATGGCCTCTCTGCTTAATGTGTGTATCACCAGCGGCACCGTGGACAGCGTCAGAAGCTCGTAGAAAAAGTACATCGTCAGCAGATTGCCCGCCAGCGCGATGCCCAGCGTCACCCCGTAAGTCACCGTATAGAAGAGGAAAAACGCCTTTTCATGCTTCTCATGCTCCATATGCTCAAAGGAATAGAGCGTGGAAAACGGCCAGAGCACGCTGATTAAGCCCGCAAAAACCTTCGAGAGACCGTCCATCTCCAGCTTGATCTGCAGATTGCCCGTGAAATACACCACCACAAAGCTGTCCACGGTCTCCCGCAGGATGAGATACCACACCAGAACTGACGTCAGTGTCACCATGCTCATCAGGAAAATTTCCATCTGCTTCCTGCTGCGGAACGGAAAGAAAAATGCCGCCACACCGGTAAGCATCGGCAGAATAATCACCACTCCGATTAAAACGTGTAACATGGCGCCTCCCCTCAGAAAATCTGGCTGACCAGATTTGTCACAACGCTCGGGAACAGACCCACAAGCAGCGCCAGCACAGACATCAGGCCAATCGGCAGAAGCATCATCCAGTTCGCTTCGTTCTTTTCATAAACCGGTTCGACGCTCTCCTGCACTCCCGTTTCGCCTGCAGCTCCATCCGCCTTACTCTTTTCCGGATCCGTACCGTTCAGTTTCCCGGAAACCTCCGGCAGATACCCCTGTATCGCAATCGGGAACAGATATCCCGCCGTCAGAAGCGCCGAGATCAACAGCACCGCCGGCCCTAACACACTGAACACCGGAATATTGCAGTTTAACGCTCCTACCGCCAGATACCACTTGGCGATAAAGCCGCCTGTCGGCGGAATGCCCACCAGGCTTAAGGAAGCCAGTGTAAAGAAAAACATCGTCACCGGCATCTGCTTTCCAATACCGTCAAGCTCGCTGACATATTTTTTGCCGGTCTTATAAATAATCGCGCCGGCGCACAGAAAGAGCGCGCTTTTCACCAGCGCGTGGCAGACCACCTGCAGCATCGCGCCGGTAAAAGAATCCCCAGTACTCAGGCAGAAAAGGCCGAAGAGCACATAGGAAACCTGACTGACTGTGGAGTAGGCCAGACGCTTTTTCAGAAGCTTCTCCCGGAATGCCAGCATGGAACCCATAAAGACCGTCATCAGCGACAGAGTCAGAAGCGCCGTCTGCACCCAGGTGCCTGAAAGAGCCTCCGGATCAATCACAAAATACAATACTCTTAAAATGCCCAGCACACCGCCCTTGGTAATCACCGCGGAGAGCACCGCGCTCGCGGGCGCCGGCGCCACCGGATGGGCTGTCGGCAGCCAGGCATGCAGCGGAAACATACCCGCTTTCACGGAAAAACCCAGCACCGTCACAAAAACCGCGGCAAGCATCCCGCCGGTCATAACAGCGCCGCTCACACTTCCGCCGGCCACAAACGACGTATCGATCCCATGCATACTGAAATAAAACAGACCGAACAACACCAGAAACGCGCCTGCCAGACTGTAAAACAGATATTTCAGCGCCGCCATAATACTCTCGTGCGTCATTTCATGCAGCACCAGGGGGAATGACAGAAGCGTCATAAATTCAAAGAACACATAATAGGTCAGAAGGTTCCCCGCGTAGTCCAGGCCAATCAGCACGCCCAGCGTCATCACAAAGAAGCCGAAATACCGGTGCCAGTCCTTCTCCTCCTTCATGTATTCCCCGGAGAACAGCGCCACCAGGATCCAGATGAAGGCCATCAGGCAGGAGAAAAGCTTCCCCACGGTGTCCAGCTTCAGAACCACCTGCAGTCCTTCCGTAAAGGAAAACAGGACATATTCTGTCCCGCCGTTCATGCGCAGCGCGTTTCCCACTACAAAGATAAAGCACAAAAGCAGTACATCCACGCTGATCCCGCACAGCGTCTTTAAGTCGGACTTTTTTCCCAGACACAAAATCAGAAGGCCTGCAATCACCGGCAGCAAAACCGGAGCCGGCAAACAAAATAAATTCATCGTCCCCTCCTCCTTAAGCAAACATGTGGAGTCCCTCTGTAATCAGATCCACAAAGGGCTGTGAGAAAATTCCCAGAGTAAAGTTCAGCACCATGAAACCGATGATCGCGGCCGTATAAAGGCGGTTCGCGCCCCAGACCGTGCGCGGCTCGTCCTTCACCCCCGACGGCACGTAAATGCGGATCGCCGTCTTCAGATAATAAATCGCGTTTAAAATGGTACTTAACGCCAGCACAATCATCGTGGGCAGAAGCTTTCCCTCGTTGGAGATGCAGGCCTGCGCGAACAAAAGCTTACTGATAAAGCCCGCGAATAGCGGCACGCCCACCATGGACAGCGACGCCACCGTAAAACCGATGCCTGCGATCAC
Organism: Lachnospiraceae bacterium; assembly: GCA_021200995.1. Classification (GTDB taxonomy): domain Bacteria; phylum Bacillota; class Clostridia; order Lachnospirales; family Lachnospiraceae; genus RGIG6307. The sequence continues at coordinate 78,606 of JAJQFS010000087.1, forward strand.
ATTGCGGTAAGCCGCGCCGGTCAGACGGATGAATTTCCGGCTGTAACCTGACATGTCCGTCAGCCCGATCGTGGAGATAAAGACCAGCGCCTTACTTGCGGAATGGCTGAAAATATGAAATACCGCCGCGATCATGCCCACTTCCGTGCCCAGGCCGATGCCCATGTAAATATAGCCGATCTGCGCGATGGACGAAAAGGCGATCATGCGCCGCACATCATTCTCCCGGATCGCGCTTAAGGAACCAAAAATCATCCCCGCCAGACCGAACACAAAAAGCACATTGACGATGTGCGTCTCCTGAAATACTTCAAAGCCGACCACTCTGTACACAATCTTGATCAGCAGGAAAATATAGCCCTTGCTGACCAGGCTGGATAAAATGGCCGCGCTGGAAATCGTCGAATACCCGTAGGCGTCCGGCAGCCAGGTATGGAATGGAAAGAGCGCGCTTTTGATGGCCAGGCCCACGCACATTAACGCGATGGAAACCAGCAGCGGCACATGATATTCACCGCTTGCCGCCAGCGCCGCCACCGACTCCTGAATATTACTCATCAACAGATGCCCCGTGATGCCGTACATCATGCAGATCCCCAGCAGTAAAAGGCCGCTTCCTAAGAGGTTCATGATCATGTACCGCACCGCCGCCTCAATCGTACGTCCGATCTGGCGGATCATAATCAGACCGCAGGCCGCGATCGTATTGATTTCCACGAAAACATACGCGGTAAATAAGTCGTTGGTGTAAATGAGCGCCAGAAGCGAGGTCAGCAGCAGATTGACCAGCACATAATAATAATTGACCTTCGTCTGCTCCACTTCCTCATCCAGCTTGTGATACCCGCCCATCAGGGACAGAAGCATCACCATGCTGAACATGAGCGCCGTCAGCGCCTCCAGCACACCAGCGCGGATTTCATTGCCCCACGGCGCCGGAAAATGTCCCATGGTATAAACAAAATATGTCCCCGTCTGCAGGGTGTACCCCAGTGTGATTGCGGACAGAATCATCACCGTGATAATCACCCCGGCATTCACACGTTTGGCCGCCTTCCCCGGCAGCACACTGCACACCACACCGGAAATCAGGGCAATCATGATGCTGAAGAAGGGAAGATTCTGCAGAAACTGATTGAGTGTCATCTACTTCTCCTCCTCTTCCTTTTTGATGATTTCCGTAATCTCGTCCAGGTTCAGCGTGTGATACCTGCGATACAAACGAATGGTCAGGGAAAGCATCACCGCCGACACGGACACACTCACCACAATGCCCGTCAGCACCAGACCGGCCGGAATGGGGTTGATATAAGCCTCCACCTCTGTCACGCCGTCCGTCACAATCGGGGCGCTGCGGCCCTCGATGTAGCCCATGCTCGCCAGAAAGAGATACACAGCCGTATCCATGATATTTAAACCGATGATTTTTTTGATCAGATTTTTCTGCAGCAGGAGGTTGAAAAAGCCGATGCCGAAGAGCACCATCGCCACCGCAGACATATAATTTTCCGCAAAATTCGGGCCCATTTAATAGCCTCCTTTCCGGAAGAGCACATAGAACGAATACATGGTGCAGGCTACCACCAGCCCCACGCAGATATTCAGAGGCAAAATCAGACCAGCGCTTAAAATCCGCCCAGGCGTGCCCGCGGAAATGATGCTTTCCAGCTCATTCGCCCCTGTAAAAAAGGAATAACTCTTCGCCAGCGCGTAAAAGCCCAGCGCGCAGAAGCTGATCGCCTTATAGGTTTTCGCCGTGAACAGCTTCTCCATCTTCTGAAAACCGTAGGCGTTGGCATATAAAATCAGGCTCGCGCCAATCACAGCGCCGCCGGAAAAGCCGCCGCCCGGCCCTAAGTGCCCGCATAAAATAATGTACATCCCGAAAATCAGCAGCATGGGAACCAGAAGAAAGGCCACGCTTCTTAAGATAGCGTCATGCTCCGGCTCCAGCGTATTTTCATGGGTATAAGCGGCTTCCTCCGCGGAGAGCTGTTCCTTCTCCTCCTTGCTGTCCAGGCGCATCAGAATCATGACCGCGATCGTCGCGATGAAGAGGACGTTGCTCTCGCCCAGGGTATCAAAAGCACGGTAGTCGAGGATCATGCCCGACACAATATTGACCGCTCCCGTCTCCTCAAGCCCCTGCTCGATGTAGCGCTGTGCCACTTCGTTGGAGGTGGGATTGTCCGCGCTGCCAAAGGGCGGCATCCAGGAAACCGTCACCAAAAGCAGAGCAATAATCGCGATGCACATCACCGTCGCCAGCACAGGATATGCCTTGTCAAATATGGCCTTCAGCAGCGGCCGGCGGCTCTGTGGAACAAGGCGGTCCGTACTTTCCACCATATTGACAATCGTGTCAGGAATCATCTTCCGCAGTTTTTCAGGATCCTCCGTGGCTGACTGATACGCGTTTTTCAGTTCCTCCTGGGAAACCTCCTGTCTGCCTTCTTTCGCGCCATCCCGTGTAATTTCCTTTGCTTTTGAGTCAGTTTCCGGCGCGTTCTTCGGCGGCTTCATCTCCAGCTCGCCCAGATACAGATCCTGTTCGCCCTCCATCCAGGTATGAAAGCGCTCCTTCAATGATGGGCGGGAGGCTTTTTCCTAATCCAGATCAATCATGGTCGTCCTCCTTCTTCTCTTCCTCATCGGATTCCCCGTTCAGGGCATTGATCCGCTTGAGTGTCACGAAAAAGAGAATACTCGTGACGCCCGCGCCCACCGCGGCCTCCGTGATCGCCAGGTCAGGCGATTCCAGGCACACCCACAGAATGGACATGATCAGGCTGTACGACATATAAATAATGATAGAATTCAGCAGATTTCTGGAAAAAGTCACGGAAATCGCGCAGACAACTAAAAACCCCAGCAGTAAGTATTGAAAAATCGTCATAATTCCGTCACCTCGCATTCTTTCTCCAGATCCGGATTCGTCGCCGTCTCCATGCGCGAAATCAGGTGCGAGGAAACCGGAGAAGCGCACCACAAAAACAGGATGACAAGCCCCATCTTTAAAGTAGAAAACTGAAACCCGTTCAAAATCATCAGTCCCACCAAAGACGCGCCCAGTCCCAGCGTATCCCCGACGGCCGCGGCATGCATCCGGTTTAATACATAATGAAATTTAAATACGCCGAAGACCTCCAGCAAAAACGCGATAAGCCCGATCAAAAGAAATGCCGCGCCCGCAAGGAAGCGCACCCACTCAGATATCTCAAGCATGCTCTCCACTTCCTTTCTCAGCGTCCTTCTTCTTTGAATCCTTCCCGGTGGCTCTGCTGTCCGTATAAACCTTCGTCAGCACCACCACCGCCAGAAATCCGATCATGGCATAAATCAGGCAGATATCCATCAGATACCCTTCCTGCAAAATCACCGCCATAATCGCGATGATTACCGTGACCATGGTATTGATCATATTGATCGCCACAATGCGGTCCGCCACCGACGGTCCCCGCACCGCCCTGATCAGACTTAAGAGCACCAGCACAATCAAAAGCAGCAGCGCCCCGATGAGGAAAGTGCGGGAGCACCCTTCCAGCATTGTCATATTTTCCGCAGCAGTCATTGCTTTCCCGCCTCCTTTTCCATCTTCGTAAGCAGCCGCACAAAAACAGAATCATCCAGTCCCTGCGCCATACTTTTATCCAGGCAGTGGACTGTGAACTGATCCTCTTCCAGATTCACCGTGATCGTGCCCGGCGTCAGCGTAATACTGTTGGCCAGCACCGCCCGCGCCGTGTCAGTCTTTAACGGCGCGCGGAAGGTCACCGGCACCGGCTCCGGCTTCTGATAAAGGTTTAAAATGATCCCCAGCAAAACCAGATTGGCTTTCAGCACCTCCTTAAGAAGCACCGCCAGATACTCCACAATCCGCAAAAGCTGCTTTGCAATCAGAATGTCCTTCTGTACGCTGTAATCCATGTATTTACAGATAAACCAGTAAATGACCGCCGCAATCACCAAGCCAAAAAGAACGATCTCCAACGTGATCTGCCCGTTGAATAAAATCCACATGATGAAGAATAAGATGTACATCGCTTAACCTCATAAATAAAAGCCAATGGCTCCGCTCCCTGAGCTCATGTCATTGACGAAGTTTCTGCAATAAAAACCGGGGCCGAGGCCCCGGATCATTATTTTAAAGAACTGCTGTCAGCTTTTCTTCCAGCTCGGCCTTTTTCATGCTGCCCACATATTTCTCCACAGCCTGTCCATCTTTGAAAATAAGAAAAGAAGGAATATTTCTGATCTGATACTGTCCGGCCAGGTCTCTGCTCTCGTCCACATTGACCTTGCCGATTTTCACTTTCCCTTCATATTCCTCCGCCAGCTCGCTCACAATCGGAGCCATCATTTTGCAGGGGCCGCACCAGTCCGCGTAAAAGTCCACCAGCACCGGCACCTCGCTTTTGAGCACTTCCGCCTCAAAGTTCTGTTCATTCCAAATCGCTGCCATTCAACCGTACCTCCTTCTGTTTTATGTGATTATTCTCAGTCACTTCCTCTTTAAGACGCCCTCACATACGCAAATGCGTCTGTTGTGAATAGTGACATTTTATCATTCCACCTTGCGGTAAATAATATACTTGCAGATCGGATTCCCCTTGCGTGAGAACTTCTCCTCATACTCGGTCATCACGTTGTCCTGACAAAGCGTCTCATCCCCGTGCAGATCATAGGTCAGGACCTCCGTCCGCCATCCGGCTGCCGCCGCTTCCTCCACCGCGAAATCAAAAAGCTCACGATTGTCCGTCTTAAATTCCAGACGGCCGTCCGGGCTTAAAATCTGATCGTACAGCTTAAGGAAAGCCCGCCCCGGCAGACGCCTTTTCGCGTGCCGCGCCTTGGGCCAGGGATCCGAGAAGTTCAGATAAATCCGGTCGGCCTCGCCAGGCGCAAAATATTCCAAAAGCGCCTTCGCGTCCCCGCAGATCAGCTTCACATTGTCCCGCGGATCCGCCGTAAGCTTCGCAATCGCCTTCACCAGCACGCTGCTGTACTGCTCCAGCCCCACATACATGATGTCCGGATGCAGTGCTGACATGCGGTGCAGAAAGCCGCCCTTGCCCATGCCGATCTCGATGTGTAACTGCCGCCCCTCTTTACTCCACATTCCCCGAAAGGCCGCGGGATCCTTCACCACGTATTCGCTTGCGTCCAGGATTTCCTCCGCACCAGGGATATTGCGCAGCCGCATCGCTTCCTCCAACTTCATCCGGATCCTGTTAAGACCCACTTTCACTCATGGCCTAATTTTAACTGTAAAAGTAACCAAATTGAAGAGCAAAATTTCATGAATTTTTTAAGAAAAGACTTTGGTTTTTATGAAAATTATAGTATGATAGGGAAGTAATTTTCCGGAGGAGATTTTTTATGCGATTGCTTCGTAATATCACCGCGGCCCTGCTTTTCGCCGCTTTGCTTCTTTGTTCCGTCCAGACAGGCGTTTCGGCCACGCAGACCAGCGACACTGACGCCTCTGTCAGTGTGGAGTGGTCCACCGGTCCCGAGATTTCCAGCGAAACCGCCATCCTCATCGAGGCGGAGACCGGCACCATTCTGTATGAGAAAAATATGCATCAGCAGATGTATCCCGCCAGCATCACCAAGATTCTGACCTGCCTGATCGCCGAGGAGGAAGGAAACTTAGACGACAGCGTCACCTTCACCCAGGAAGTGCTGGACACCATCCCCGCCGATTCCAGCCGCATCTGGGTCAACGCGGGTGAATCTCTCACTCTGGACGAATGCCTCCAGGCCATCCTGATCGCCTCCGCGAATGACGTGGCGGCCGGCGTGGCAGAGTACATCGCCGGTTCCCTCGACGAATTCGCGGATCTGATGAACGAACGTGCCGCTGAGCTGGGCTGCGAGGATTCGCACTTCGCCAACCCGCACGGCTACCACGACGAGAACCATTACACCTCCGCTTATGATATGGCACAGATTGCCAGAGCGTTTTTCTCCGTGGATCTTCTGTGCACCTATTCCAGCTCCACGACACTGCACCTCTACCCTTCCGCGGGACGGGACGTCGAGACCCTCGAGAACAGCAAAAATCAGCTGCTTTCCGGCCGCACCTACGAATATGAATACCTGGTCGGCTCCAAGACCGGCTTCACGGACCAGGCCGGACAAACCCTGGTCAGCTGCGCCCAGAAGGACGGCATGCGCCTGATCTGCGTAGTCATGAACGCGGAGTCGCCCCAGCAGTATGTGGACACCATCGAATTATTTGAATTCGGCTTCAATTATTTCTCCACGGTTAATATTTCCGAAAATGACACCACCTATGTCTCCGGCATCTCTTCCTATGATGTGGATGTGATCGATGTCCTGGGAGACTCCACCCCGCTTCTTTCCATGGATACGGACGCCTTTGTGGTCCTGCCGAACGGCGCGGACTTTTTAAGTGTTTCTTCCTATATTACATTAGCGGAGGAAGAGGAAAGCGGCCTGGCCACCGTGCACTATCTCTATGACGGCCACGCGGTCGGCTCGGCACGGATCTATATGAACGTCAGCGAAACGGAAAGTGCTGCCGCCGCCACAACGGCAGGGGAAAATGTGGGCGAGCTGGAAGCGGAACAGGCTGTGATCAGCAAGGAGAGTGAGGAGCCGGCAGCCGGCAGGCGGGTACTCTTTATCAACATCCGCAATTTGTTGATCGCGGTCATCGTGATCGCGGCCATCGGCTTCTTTTTCTACTTTTTCAGAAAGCCCATCCGGCGCCGCCTCACTATCCGGATGCACACCATCTCCCTGCGCACACGCTACAAAAAACGCCAGGAAAATAAGGCGCCAAAGGCAATCTTAAATCTGAAACCCATGGTGCGCAAAAGGAAGCGGCGCGCAAACACTGTGAAAGCCTCCAAAGGCTTCAGCCTCAAGCGCTATGACCCGGATCATACCGGGACAAAACCCCGCAGCGCGGGGGATGTAGACGACTATGAGGTCTCCCGCTACATGAGCTCTCAGCCCCGTAAACGCGAGGTGCAGATGTTCAACATCAGTGACACCAGTAAATCAAAAAAATAGCATGATTCAGGGCCGCCCGAACTCAATCGGGCGACCCTTTCGTTTCAGATTCCCTGCGTCCAGGGTTTATTTTCCTTCATGCAGCGCTTTATTTTTCCATAATCTGAAATGCCATATCGTGTTCAATTCATCTGCTCCGCGATATATAAACTGACTCTGTTCTGGATCAATTCCATCACCTCTTCCGCGTCCTTCTGTCCCGCGAAGTAGTAATCCGCTTCCTCATTGATAATATCCTGAATCTCTGTCTGGTAAGCGAATTTGCAGTCGGCCCGCTCCACGAGCGCACGGATGGCGTCCACATCTTCCTGCTCCGCTTTATAAATCACGATCGGTTCCTCCGCCCCCTGATAGACAGCTTTGATCTCTGGTTCGCTGCCATCCACGGAGTTATAATACGTCACGGTCATGGCCTCCGCCATGGCTTCCTCAAACTGCTCCTTTACAAGCGGAAAGCCGCCGGCGTTGCTGTCATATCCGTTCAGCAGATAATATTTCACAAATTCCCAGGCAGCCTCCTTTTCATCGCTGTCCGCGTTGATTGCCAGTTTTATGCCGCGAAAATAAGCCGCTGTGCCGGAACCGTCTGCTGTCGGATACCCGATATATTCTACCGTTTCCCCATACAGTTCACACTGGATCTGATACTCCGCCACGCTGCTGATCATGCCAAGCGACAGCAGGATTTCCCCCTCCGCGATACCCGCCTGCGCATTCGAGGCAGGATTCCCCTCGTACTCCTTCGCGAATTCCAGCACATCCCGGAATGCCTCGCCCGTAAAGAAGCATGTTCCGCTCTCCCAGTCGATGAATTCGTCCATCCCCATGGTGCAGAGCGTCGTCAGCACCGGCTCATCCGCGGAAAAGCCGAAAATCGAATTGATGTCCCCACCGGCTTCTTTAAGGATTTCCATCATTTCACCCAGGGTGACGCCGTATCTGCCCTGCACCAGAGACGTCCCTCCCCACATGGAGGAAATCATAAACGTGGGCGCGGCCATGTAAAGAGCGCCGTTTTTCTCATATGCCTCCAGAATATTGTCCATCAGCATATCCCTGCCGCACTCCTCATCCTGATCCATATAGGAATACAAATCCTCAAAAGCGCCCATCGCGGACAGAGCTTCAGAATTAACGGAAGAAACATCCAGAATATCCGGCGCCGTTCCCTGAATGATGTCCAGCTCCAGCTGCTCCATGCATCCCTCAAACCCGTCCTCCTCAAACGCGTCATAATAATTCACGATATCTATACGGATGTCCCCGTGATCATGATTAAACGCTGTAATCAGTTCTGTAAAATCATCCTCCACGTACGAGGAAACAATGCCCAGCGTCACAATCGTCTGTTCGCTCTCGCCCTCTTCAATCAGGGTATACTCCGAAACCGCAGCGTCTCCAAAGTGATCCACAATCTCAACAGCACCGTCCTTCACACCCATATAAAGAATATCCGACGTGGAAATTCCGAAAGAGGTAAGATCAAACAGAGACTCTATCGCCTGCTCATTCAGCCGGTACTGATACACGCCGCTCCCGCTGCAGTAAAGAAAGCCGCCTTCTGTCACAGCCATATATTCCATCTGCACCGATTCCAGATTTTCAAGGCCCTCCATCTGTATCTTTTCGCATGCTTCCTGCGTTGTCCCCAGTGTTTCCATATAATATCCGTCCGGGTCCTTCACCAGCAGGGCCGGCACGCCGTTTTCATCAAAGCAGACACCCAGCAGCTTATAATCCATGCCGCCGGGAACCTGCTCATAATACACCGTGTTCATCTGACTGTCTTTTACATAAATCCGGTCCGCGTCAATAAAAATCTGATCGGCGGATATGGTATGCCCTGCTGCCGCCAGTTCCTCCTCGCCAAAAAATACAGTCGCCTGGACGGTCATTCCGTACCACAGATAAAAATATCCGGCGTCATCCACGTACAAGCCCTTCGGCGTCAGGTTATGCACTTCCCCTTCCATATCCTCCAGTTCAAAATCCCCCAGTTCCTGTACCGTGCCGTCCGGCAAAATTTCCCAGAAACAATACTCCCCGTCCTGCATTCCCAGCACATAGATGTTTCCCTCCGTGTCCACGGTGATGCTCTCCCCGCTGTCCGCACCTGCGATGGCTGTCTCTTTCACCTCGCCGCTGTCTGGATTCTCAGATACCACCACGATTCCGTCGCTGTCCATATAATAGCCATAGACCACACGATCCTTCACGACGGCCTGCTTAAGACGCTCGTGAAGGGAAACATGACTGGATTTCCAGGATATGCTGTCTGCCGCACGGATCCCGGCTGCTTTATTTCCGTTTCCACTCTCCGCACTTTTGGACTGCTCCTCTGACTGCGCTTCCTGTGCGCCGCTTTCAGACTGCCCGCAGCCGCCCAGCAGAAGCATGGCTGCCAGCAACAATATCACTGCCCGCCATCCACAGCGAAGATGCCGCTGTTTTCTCTGCGCTTTGTCTGAAAATAATACAGCTTTTCTGCTCATGTCTGATCCCCTTTACTTCCTGTCATTCTTACCCGAATGACAAAATGCCACTTTCAGAGTACAACAGACATGTATCCGATTTGTATCATATTTTATAAAACACCGGAGAAATTTGACCTCCGGTTTCCAGTTCACCCACCAAAAAAGCACGCGGTAAGCGGTTGTCCGAACCCCGTTTTCTTTTATTGACTTCCCTGTCTGTCTTTGTTATAGTGCAGTAAAATGATAATACAAGCGTGCGTTAATCCGATGTAATTTACACTTTATTTTCTTTTTTCGTTTCATGGGAGTAATAATGGCATGAGAAAACCAAAACCCATAAAATCCCGCCGCGTCAGCTCCATCCTGCTTTGCCTTATGCTGATCGCCGCCATTGCGCTCAACACCGTCTGCTTTGCCATGCAGGACACGCTGGATTCCTACGTGGGCAGCCGCCCTTCCCTCACGGAAGATCTCTCCTCTGCTGCCGATGACCTGGCATGGGCAATCGAGGCAGAAGGTCTGGTGCTTTTACAGAATTATGACAACACGCTTCCACTTGACAGCAGTGTCACAAAAGTCAACGTCTTCGGCTGGTCCTCCACACAGTGGATCAGTGCCGGTTCCGGCTCCGGAGGCAGCAGCGCCGCGCAGGTCGATTTTCTGGACGCGCTCACCGACGCGGGCATCGAATATAACACGGAATTGACCGATATGTACCGCGGCTTTCTGAGCGAGCGGCCGCTGTACGGCGTCCGTGCTTCTTTAAATTCCACTTCTGAGGAACAGTGCCGCCTGTATGAGCCATCCGTTTCCGATGAGGATTATTACAGTAAAGCGCTTTTATCCAACGCGGAATCCTATTCCGACACTGCCATCGTGGTGATCGGCCGTTACGCGGGCGAGAGCAACGACTGCCCCAAGGTGCAGTACAAACAGACCACCAAAGGCGGCGATATCGTCATCGACGACAGCCGCACCTATCTGGATCTTTCCACTGAAGAGGAAGAGCTGCTCACTTATGTGGGCAGCCATTACGAGAATGTCATCGTCCTGCTGAACACCACCAACCAGATGTCGGTGGGCGCGATCGAAACCATCGAGGGCGTGGACGCGTGCATTCTGGTCGGCGCCACCGGTGACGACGGGACGAAGGCCGTGGTCGCCGCCCTCTACGGGGAGGTGAATCCCTCCGGCCGCCTGACGGACACCTGGGTGTACGACCTGACAACTTCCTCCACCTATGCTAACAGCGGTTCAGAGGGTCTTGGCTATTACACCAACGGCAACGGCCTCTATCCGGCGGACGGCACGACCACCGATGTGACAACGGGAGACAACTCTCTGTACGAAGGCGTCGCCTATGTGGATTACTCAGAGGGAATCTACGTGGGCTACAAGTGGTATGAAACCGCTGACGCGGAAGGCTTCTGGGATGATGTCTCCAACGAATACGGAGAAGGCTATGACGGCGTGGTGCAATATGCCTTCGGCTATGGCTTAAGCTATACGGAATTTTCCTGGGAAATTGTGGACGCGAATGGCAGGGAGCTGAGCTCGAATAACGAAAAACTGAGCGCGGGCGGCACAGAGCTGAACACAGACAGCGAGGAACTGAGCGCGGGCGGCACAGAGCTGAACACAGACAGCGGGGAACTAAGCGCGGACGGCACAATTTCCGTCACTGTCAGGGTCACGAATGTCGGAAATGTCGCAGGGAAAGACGTGGTACGGTTATATTACAGCGCCCCCTATTATACCGGAGAAATCGAAAAGGCTTCGGTCAACCTGGCGGACTTCGCCAAAACTGACCTGCTTGAGCCTGGGGAAAGCCAGGAGGTCACGCTGACCCTGGACGTGTATGATATGGCATCCTACGACTGTTACGACGCCAACTTAAACGGCTTTGCTGGTTACGAGCTGGATGCCGGGGAGTATACCTTCTTTGTCTCACGCAGCGCGCATGAAGCAGTGGACAGCTTCACCTGCACCCTTTCTGAAAATATCCAGTATCCGGAGGATCCGGACACCGGCGCAACTGTTTCAAACCTGTTTACCGGCACGGACGCGGCGGACGGCGTGTCCCTGGACGGCAGCGATTCTGAAGCGGACATCGTATGGCTGACCCGCGCCGACTTTACTGCCACCTTCCCTGATGCCCAAAAAGAAGACCGCGCCATGGCTGACAACGTGGTCTCCTTAAATCTGTATACGGAAGAAATGACTGATTCCTGGAATGATGAAAATCCAGAAAAAACGTCAGCGGCCCGGAACGATGAAAATGAAGAAGGTATCACGACCGGCGCTGATAATGGCCTGTCCATCACCAATGCTGACGGCTCCATCAGCGAGCTGGGCTATGCCCTGGGCGCGGACTATGACGACCCGCGCTGGGACGACCTCTTAGATCAGCTGACTGTGGAGGATATGGAGAATCTCGTTCTTCACGCATACTGTAAAACCAGCGCCCTGCCCTCCATCGGCAAGGAGCAGACCACAGAACTCGACGGACCCACGCAGATCGGCAGCTTTTCCTACGGCTCCGTCGGCAAGGGTTTTCCCAATCCCACCACGCTGGCGCAGACCTTCAATAAAGAACTGGCATATGAATACGGTCTGGCAAGCGGCGCTGAAGCCGTGCAGTTAGGCCTGGACGGCTGGTACGCCCCTGCCGCCAATCTCCACCGCAGCGCCTTCGGCGGGCGGAACTACGAATATTACTCCGAGGACGCTTATCTCATCGGCGTCTTCGCCTCTCTGACCATACAGGGAGCCAAAAATACCGGCGTCTACACCTTTCTCAAACATTTCATAGCCTACGACCAGGAAACCGCCCGCGACGGCCTGTATGTCTGGATGAGCGAGCAAACCCTGCGGGAAACCTATTTAAAGCCCTTCCGCATGGCGGTGGAAGCCGGCTGTGCCGGCGTCATGACCTCCTACAACCGCCTCGGCGCCGTCTGGGCAGGCGGCAGTTACGCCCTTTTAACCGGCGTGCTGCGCAATGAATGGGATTTCCGGGGCGCGGTGCTGTCCGACTACGCTGATCATCAGACCTATATGAACGCCGACCAGATGCTCAGGGCCGGAGGCGATTTATGGATGGACGGCTGGCTTTCAAACGGCAGCTTCCTCTATGAAACCTCCTCCAACAGCTATCTCCATGCGCTGCGCCGTGCCGCCAAAAATGTGACATATATGGTACTGGAGGCGGCTTACACCGCCCATGAATACGCGGTGGAAAATCCGGATTCAATTTACGTGACTGAGGCGCAGGACGGCGTAAATGTGTGGAGAGCTGCACTGGCAGTCTTTGATGTGACAGTCGTCTTTATTACAATAGTCTATGTTTGTAGAAGACGTCAAAAAACAAAGTGAATTGAAACTATCAAAATATAAAACCGGAAGATTTACGGGAATACCTTTCGTACCCCCGCATATCTTCCGGTTTCATCGCCTTTTCCGTTCAGATTCATTTTCATTATTTCTTTCTAGTCTTTTCCACTGGCTGATCACGCAGTGCATGATCCTATTTCCCCCTGTGCTGCGGCTTTCCTGCCTGGCGCTGTGACGCGTGCGCGCGCATATTCTCAAACTCCTCCCGCTCTTCCTCCCGCAGAGCACGGGTCGTGCGGACGGCGTACACCTGTGAATCTCCCGCCTTGCAGACACGGATTTTGCAGCGCATCGTGCCGTGCTCGCTGCACTCGCCCAGGTTGTAATAATTTTTCCCGTTAGGGGAAAACCATTTGCCGCTGCGGCGCAACGGCTTATCACAGCAAAAACAGCGGATGGCCGTCACACGCTTCGCGTTCAGCAGCGCGTGCTTGTCCGCAAACGGCGCGGAGATATATTTCGCGTAGGTGTCAAATTTCCAGTACAGCTCCTTCTCCCTCGATTCCGGAAGGCGATAGGTGTCAAAAGAAATTCGCTCCAGGGTCTTTGCGCAGCGGACCTTCTGAAAAATCAGCGCCGTGTAATACGCGTCCGCGAAGGCGCGGTGGAACGGCACCGCCTCATCCTCCAGTTCAAGCGTTTCCACACAGGTTTTCAGCGACCTGCGGCTCTTGCCATCCTCGTAATACAGGCTGTAGAGCTTCTGCACATCGTAGAAGGGCAGCGGCCCCGTTGAAAGAGGCTTCATGCCGTAAAAGTCCATGTTCCGCTCTAACTCCGCCACATCCTGGTTGCCCCAGGTGCAGAACATATACTCCTCGCCGCAGAATTTCAGAAAATCCCGCATGACTTCCGTAAAATAACGGGCCTTTTTCAGATCCTCCTGATGAATGTGGACGATATTCTCCGTAATGGTATGCATATGCTGGTAGACGACTGACCTCACCAGGCTCTGGAAACGGTCCACATACTGTCCGTCTTCATCCAGCTTCACCGCCCCGATCTCGATGATTTCAAAGGGCAGGCGCTTATTTTCCCGAAATTTGGTAGAGCTTTGATTCCATTCCAGATCAAAAACGATATAATGCATAAATCAAAAGTGTTCCAGCCAGGTTTTCACCAGCCCGATCCAGGACTGACACTGGGGGACAACCTCACTTCCTCCCTTTGTCTGCGTGTACCAGGTGGCCAGGCCGAGACCATGCTTGCCCGTCGGGTAAATATGCAGTTCAAAGGGAATATGCTCTTTCTGCAGCGCCGCCGCCATCAGCAGGGAATTCTCCACCGGCACGGCGTTGTCCGTCTGCGTATGCCAGATAAAAGTCTTCGGTGTGTCCGCGTTGACCAGATTTTCCACGCTCAGTTCCCGCTCCAGCGCCTCATCCCCGCCGCAGAAGCTGTCAAAGGAGCCCCTGTGGGCAAAGCCGCCGCTGGTAATCACCGGATAGCATAAAATCTGTCCGTTCGGCTTCAGCAGTTCCCTGTTTTCTTGCGCCAGACCGATCTTTTCAGCGATAAAATCCTGTTTCCAGATGCAGCCGTACAACGCGGCCAGATGCGCGCCGGCACTGCAGCCCTGGATGATGATTTTATCCGGATCCACATGCCATTCCTGCGCGTGGCTGCGCACGAGCGCCACAGCCTTCGCCAGCTCCAGAACCTGCGTGGGGTACGTTGCTTCCGGCGCCAACGAATAATATAGTACCGCCGCGTGATATCCCATCGCGCAGTACTGAAACGCCATCGGCTCTCCTTCCCTGGGAGACAGGTGCGTATAGCCCCCGCCCGGCAGCACGAGGACAAGCGGCCGCTCAGTCGTCTCAAATACCTCCGAATAATTCTGAATATAGGTCTCAAGCCGCGCTCCGGGCGCGGAACCCTCACTTGTCACGTCAAGCGTAAGATGCTGCATGGTGACCTCCTTCATGTATTTCCTCAATCTGTTGATAGTCCAGTGTTGGCCGCTGATGACTGTGTCCGGTACCGGCGACCATTGTACATTGTATCTCAGAAGGCACCGTTTTGCAAGTTTCTGTTTCATAACGATATGGTATTTTGTAAATTTGCGGTTTTATTCTGATTTCCGAAACTCATCTTGCAGATTTTGTCATACCATGTTAATATAAATCTGTACTCCAGAAGATTGCGCCGCAGGCTGGCGACAATACGAAAAGGCGGTGATGCCGATGGCTGAAATAGCCGACAAAGACACTGGAGTACAAAGCAGTACTCCATACGATGATGTGTTCCGCACCCTCTTAAATGACTGCAGACAGCTGGTCATCCAGCTTGTCAATGAAGTGTTCGGTGAGAATTATACCGGCAGGGAAGATGTTGTATTTTCTCCTAATGAACACTTCCTCAACCAACAGGACGGTGGTGAGGATAAGCGGATTACGGACACAAGCTTCTCCATTCTTGGAGTTAAGGTCGGAAAGTACCTGCTGGAATGTCAAACAAACCCCGACAGCAGCATGCTGGTACGGATTTTTGAATATTCCACCCAGGTTGCCCTGGATGAAGGGAAGATTTCAGGTGATACCCTGGAAGTGGTGATTCCCAACTGTGCCATCCTCTTTTTGAGGAGTACGAAATACACCCCGGACCAAATGCACATCCGATTTCAATTCTGGGAAAATTATTTTACGTATGATATCCCCGTGATAAAGATGCAGAGATACACACTGGACGATTTATTACAGAAAAATCTTCTGTTCCTGCTGCCGTTCTACATTTTTACCTATGACAGGAAACTGCAGGAATACAATACAAATGAAGAAAAGCTGAATGCACTGCGGGCAGAATTCCGAATGATCGTAAATCATCTGAATGATCTGGAGTACAGCAATCAGCTCAGTACATACTATAAAAAGACACTTATTGAAATGTCAGAAAAGGTCGTGGACAATCTCGCGGCCGAATACGCAAATATCAGGAAGGAAGTGAAGGCTGTTATGGGAGGAAAGATTTTGGAATATGAAACAAAGACCATACTGAAGCAGGGTCTTCAAAAAGGCCGTCAGGAAGGTCTTCAGGAAGGTCGCCAGGAAGGTCGCCAGGAAGGTCGCCAGGAGGGACTTCAACTTGGTCGTCTGGAAAATCTGGTGCAGAATATCAGAAGCCTGATGAAAACAATGGGCTGGAGCGCCGAACAAGCCATGGATATGATGCAGGTTTCCGAAGAAGATCGCGCCGCTGTTTCTTCACGATTATGATTTCACAATTCATAATGTCAAATAAAATCCGAAGATTTTGCGATGAGTACTGGTTGTTGTACTTTCGTAACCCTACAGAAATCCCTCCCGTCGAGTTCACGCTGTACCCGACAGGAGGGATTTCCGCAAATATGCAGGATTCAGTTTTTATACAAACTGTGATTATCTGCTGCGTCTCCGCTTTGTGTTATAGATGGCTATGCCAGCTATGCCGACACCAGATATCAGCAGCAGTAAAAGCCACAGTACCACCTGACTGTTGTCACCCGTCTCTGCTGATATAGTTGCAACGGCAACATCTTCCGTGGTGGTCGTCTCACTGTCCGCAGACGATTCAGTGTCTGTGCTTTCTGTCTCGTCTGAATCGTCAGACCCAGTGCTTCCGGTGGCAGAAATATCAGCAAGTTCTTTCGTTGCGGTGTAGTCTACGCTGTCAAAGGTCACAGTTGCTGTGTAGATGGTCACGCCATTTTCCGTTGCGGTGGCAGCGGTTTTTACTTTGGATATCACTGTTGCAGTTACCGTCTGCACATCGTTACAATCCGTACAAGTGAAGCTGACTATGCAGCTCTTGCCATCCTCGCTCCAGGTGAAGCTCGGCTCGCTGTAGCTGTGTGCCGTCACGGTCAGGGTGTAGGAAGCAGTCGCTTCATTATAATTGCCTGTGGATGCAGCAGTTGCTGTGATGGTTGTGGAACCTGCACCTACGATTGTCACTTCACCGGTAGTTGCATTCACTGTTGCAACGGTTGTATCACTGGAGGTGTAGCTGATTGTACCGTCTCCGATGGTCTGAGTCAGGGTATTGGTGATGGCTGCATCATTGATATGCTTCGTCATGGTGCTCTCACTGTAAGAAACAGACTGGTCTGCCTTATTCACGGTGAAGGACACTTCTGCGGTTGCCGCGGCGCTATTGTTATAGGTCACGGTAATGGTCGCGATGTATGTACCTGCATCGAGGTTGGCGGCGGGCTGGATGGTATAGGTAGTGCTATCCGTCGTTCCCTTGGTAATTGTCGTGCCGTCCGTCTTGTTCAGCGTAAAGGATCCGCCATCTGTTCCACTGAGGGAAACGTCCGTGATAGTCGCGTCGGTATTGCCGGTGCTTGTAATCGTGATGCCCGCGGCAACCGGTTGTGTGTAGCCATAAGCCACCGCGTCAAAGGTCGGGGCGGCAGCGGTCAGAGTGTAGGTGGAGGCAACGCCTTCCACAGCAATTATAATATCGCCAGTTATGCTGGTTGCTGTAATAGCCAATACCCCGGTCGCGCTGTTGTAAGTATAACCACCGCTGCCAAGTGTCGTGCCGCCAACGGTTACCGTGATGCTCTCCGGCAGGATATAGCCGTCTGCGGCGGCCAGCGTGGTTGTATAGTCCGTACTATTGCTTGCCAGACAATAAGTATCCGTATTATTCGTGGATACATTCGTCAGACTGTTTGTAATGTCATAATCATTCACCGTGGTCGGAATGGTGATTTCCTTTAACGCGCTTGCATAGTCGGTCTTGTAATCGCCGTTATACTGCTCGTTGAAGATATACAGGGTATCGCCGCTTCCCATCGTGATGCCGGAAAGATCGATTTCTACCGTCCCGCCGGCGTCACTGCTGTCTGCGAGATTTTTCAGCCTGCCGTAATAGGTCACTGCGCCGCTGCTGTCCGTAATCAGGGCGGAAATATATTCATTGTCGCCTGTCTGGGCACCCAAATAACTTATAGTTACGCTGACAACTTTCGTGTTTGTACGGACTGCTGTTGTCGCGCTCGCTGTAAAAGAACTGCGAGTTGAACTATCATCCAAGGTCATCTTCCACTCGCTGCCCTCATAATCCGAAACCACCGTCAGTCCACTGTCCATGCCGATTGCCGATTTGCCGCCTTGGGCAGCGGAAGTGAAGAGGACAGAGTTCAGATCTAAGTTAAAAGCAGGACGAGCTGCCCAGGATGTGTTGACGTGAGTGAAATCCACAGAACCAGTGTAGTTGACGGCACCCGCACGTTGCGTATATTTTGTCTGAGGCGAACGGAGTCGCCACACACCAATGCCAGCACCATAATTGGCAATCCGCGCCGCGTCATTGATGAAGCCATACGCGCTGTTTTCCGCTTCTTCTGCAGACAGGAAAAACACCTTGTCATCGTTCAGGATGTTACTGGAGGCGGAAAATGAAGTGGAATAGGTACTGCTGATAAATGCATTATCACTTTTCGTCGCAGCAATAATCGCAGCGAGTTCAGTGGCAGAAAACGCACTGCTTGCAAAGGTATTGCACCAAGTTTGCGCCTCGCTGCCCTGCCATGCATTGCTGTATGGATATGTACTATCAATGTAAACGTCGCCAGAAGCACCGGAACCATACAGCGCATCGGAAAGCAGGAAAAGCCCAGCATCGTTTGTTCCGTCGCCATCGCTGTCAAAATTGGTTTCGTCGTCCAGCACCCGCCACTTGATTGCTCCGCTTGTGGTATAGTCATCCGGCGCAGTCCAGTAGCCGTAATAGATATAGTCATATCCATTTGTGCTGTCATAACCCGAAATCCCACCGGTAGGGTTACTGGCAGTCACTAGCTGTATCGCTTTGCCTGTGTCCGTTCCCGCCGCAAATGCCGTTGTGGTCGGCAGCAACCCCGCCACAAGACAGAGCGCCAACAGCAAACTTACCGTTCTTTTCCATTTTCTTCGCATTTTCATCGGTTTTCTTTCCCTTCTGCCTCTATAGGCAATGCTGTTTGATATTGTCTTTACAGAAACGCAAAAAGGCGCATCCCGTCCGGGGTACCCTTTAACGTTCCTGCAAGCTTTCCCTCTGTTTTTCCAGATATTTGAAAATACCGTCAACAGTTTCCTTCGCCACCCGCTTAAAATCTATGGTTTTCACAAAGGCGATCGCTTCTTCAATCTTTTCATCCGGCACATAGTAAATTCGGAGCGTATTTTTCAGAAACGCCTCCACTTTCACGTCCATCGTAAACCAGATATTGCAGGGGGTAATCATAAACCCCCGCATGATGCCGCCCGTGGCGATCTCCAGCAGGTAAAAGTCTTTCGATTCCAGCTGCGGCAGCTCTTCTTTGAAAATGGTTTCCACCTTTCCCGCGACCTTCTCCTGTATCAAAGCAGATGTTTTCGGGAGGGAGTATGCGTTGTAATACACATCCCTGAGATTATCATTCATCTCCACGATATAAAGCTGCAATACTGTTTCCGCAGCATACAGCAGAATTTTATCATCCGTCCTGCCCGCAGCCAGCTTTTCCGAAACGGAAAACTGCTGCTCCAGAACGAGGCTCACCAGTTCATACAGCACATCCTCTTTGGTCCTGAAATGTCCGGTGAACGCTCCCGCACTGATGCCGAGCTTCGTAATGATGTGCCTGACCGTCGTATTGGTGAAGCCTTTCTCCAGGAAGCTCTCCGCCGCCGTATTGATGATGATTTGCCTGTGCAGCTCGCTCTGCTCCCGCGTAACCCTGCCCTTACCCATTCGTCACTCCCTTTTTCAGTGGATTGATGCAAATTCATGAGGCATCTTTCAAGCCTTATTTAGAATGTGTTCTTTTATTCTCCGCGCAGTATAACAAAAGCCACTCCGAATTACAATAGCTTCTGGGAAATTTACAAATTATTTTCAATTGTTATTTGGGGTTCCCGCACTTAAAATTTGCCTGATGAATAAAAACAGCGCAGACACGGAAGGGGTCAGAAATACCCGGCCAAAAATCTTGCGCGCAGTTGAAATAGGTGTTATCATAAAACAAAAAGAAAGAGAGGATCTGAAAATGAGCAACAAAGAGCGAGCATTGCAAATAATAGATACGATACCAGAAAACAAAATGATTTTCGTTGTGGAAATGCTAACAGGTATCCAGGGACTGCTCGTAGAAGAGGTCGAACCGGACGAATGGGATCTGGAAATGATTAACGCTGCGGAAAAAGAAAATGATGGAACAGTAATTTCTCTCGAGGATATGCTGAAAAAGGATGGTCTGACATATGCAGATTTACAAGATTAAGTTTGAAAAGGCGGCACAAAAATTCCTTGATAAACAGGATAAAAGTCAGCGAATCAGGCTATATAAAGCCATCTGTCAACTTCCGGAGGGAACAGATATCAAAAAATTAAAAGGCTGTAATCTACTCCGGCTTCGCGTTGGCGATTTCAGAATCATATACACAATTGAGGAAGAAATTAAAATAATCACAATAGAAAACATCGACAACCGCGGAGATGTCTATAAAAAATATTAATACCAGCAGGGCCTGCGCCGATTCAAAAATCAGTCCAGGCCCTGCGCGGTATTGTGGTCATTTCTCTCCGCAACTCTTACCGCGATCTTTGGCTCAACCTCAATAGGTTTCCATCTCTACTTCTTAATGCCGCCATCACCCGAACAGGTATTTCCGGTTCTTCTCCACAACCACAAAAAGCAGGCCCCCGCAGACCGCGCAGACGATCACCTCACCGACTCCCACCGTCAGCATCATATAAGGAATCGCCTCCTCGGCGCCATAGCAATATTTTAATACAAAGGGAACTATCAGAGTGTTGGCCACGATGGGCGGAATGGGCGCGAGCCATTTGATCTTCATTTTTCCGGCGAAATAGGTGCCCACCGCGCCGATTAAGGTTGCGAGCGACCCGAATGCCACATCCCCGATGACGGAGCCGCCGAGGAAATTGGCCAGAAAACAGCCCACAAACAGGCCGGGAATGGCAGCCGGTGTGAAATACGGCAGGATCGTCAGTGCCTCCGCGATGCGGAACTGGATCACGCCGAAGCTCCAGTAATTGAACAGGTACACCAGTACCACGTAGATGGCGGCAATCATCGCCGCCTGGACTAAGGTTACGGTCTTTTGGTTCTTCATGTGAAATTTTCTCCTCTAGTTTTATTTAAGGTCAGGAAGGTCTCGAACTGACCCGCGCAATGCGCATGCCCCACTGTAACATATACCCGAAAAAAAAGCAAGCCCGGAAAACCGGGCCTGCCATTCAATATCACTCGCTTCAATAACTTGTTTCTCATAGTCGGCACTTTTGTAAAAAACACAGCCAATAGGAAGAAAAGATATCCATCACGTCTGATTTCCCGCGAACTGCGTCATATACAGCTCATAATATCTTCCCTTCTCCTCCATCAGCTCCTCGTGATTGCCTGTCTCCACGATGCGCCCCTGATCCATGACGACGATATAATCCGCGTCCCGGATCGTGGAAAGGCGGTGGGCAATGATCACGCTCGTGCGATCCTGCATCAGCTTCACCATCGCGTCCTGGATATTTTTCTCCGTGCGCGTATCCGCGCTGGAGGTCGCTTCATCCAGGATCAGGATTTTGGGGTGCGCCAGGAACGCCCTGCCGATGGAGAGAAGCTGGCGCTGGCCCTGGCTTAAATTCTGGCCGGACTCTGTCAGCTCTGTGTCGTATCCGCCGGGAAGGTGCGTGATCATGGAACGGCTGTTGCTCATGCGGGTGGCACACTCCATCTCCTCATCCGTCGCCTCCGTATTGGAGTATTTTAAGTTATTGCGGACCGTGTCGGAGAACAGGACTGTATCCTGCAGGACAATGGCCATGTTGCGCCGAAGCACATTGCAGTCGATGTCCCTGATATTGACGCCGTCGATTAAGATCTCGCCGCTGTCAACATCATAAAAACGCATCAGAAGGTTGACCACCGTGGTCTTGCCGCTGCCGGTGGCGCCCACCAGCGCGACCTTATGCCCTGCGTAAATGTCCAGGCTGAAATCATACAGCACCTGCTTGCCCGGCAAATAGGAGAAATTCACATTCCGGAAAGAAATCACGCCTTTGGCGTTCTCCATAGTTCCGGCGCCGCTCTTGTCCTCATCCGCCTCGTCCATGATGGCGAAAACACGCTCTGCGCCCGCGATTGCGGTGATGATCTGTCCATAGACCTCCGCGATCATATTGATCGGGCGGCCGAACTGCTTGGCGTAGACAATAAACGCGGAAATCACGCCCACGGAAATCAACCCGTGAATGGCATAGTAGCCGCCGAAGGCCGCAATCAGGGCAAAGCCGATATTGCTGATGACATTCATCAGGGGGCCCATGGAACCGCCGATGACCTCGGCGATAATGCCGACACGCGTCAGATTGTCCGACGTTTCCTCGAACTCCTCAATCACCTGCGGCTGATAATTGTATGCCGAGACGGTCTTATATCCCGCCACCATTTCCTCCACGGTACCGTTTAAATTTCCCAACAGAGCCTGGCGTTTTCTGGAGTATTCCCGCATCTTGCCGGAAATCAGTCTGGTCACGATCAGCGTCAGAACCACGGTCACACAGGAGAGAAGCGCCAGCTGCCAGCAGATCCAGATCATCATCGCGACCGTCCCGATGATGGTCAGGACGCCGTTCACCAGTGTACTCAGGGGCTGCGACACAATATTGGAAATATTTTCCACGTCGTTGGTCATGCGGCTCATGATGTCCCCGTGGGAATGGGTGTCCAGATATTTGACCGGCAAATTCACGATTTTATTGAAAAGATCCTCCCTCATCCGGCTGACGATGCGCTGGCTTAAATATGCGCTGATCCTCGTCTGAAATAAGGTGCCGAGCGCGGAAATCACATAAAGTGTCAGCATCAGCGCCAGCACCGGCACCAGATTGTCAAACTCTCCGTCCGTAATCTTGTCGATGGCGTCGCTCTGTAGCTTGGGCGCGAAAACGGAGCACAGCACCACCACAATGACAGCCGCAAGCAGGCCAGCCAGCATCCCTCTCTCTTTACTGAAATACTGCACCAGCCGCGCCAGGGTCTGTTTGCCGTTTTTGGGCTTTTCGACTTCCATGCCACGCCCCGGACCGCCGGGCCCGCGGCCGATGCGGATATTCGTCTGCGGGGCGTCACCGCGTCCCGCTTGTCCGTTGGAAGGGGCCGATCCCTGCGCGGGAGCGTTATTTGCGTTCATACCGTTACTCGCCATAAATCTCGCCTCCCTCCTTTAACTGGGATCTGTAAATATCCTGATAAATCTCACAGCTTCTCATCAGCTCCTCATGCGGCGCGCAGGCCACAATCCGCCCGTTGTCGACCACCGCGATGCGGTCCGCGCCGCGCACGGAGGCAATTCTCTGAGCAATGATGATCTTGGTCACCTGCCGGTAGGTCGTCCGCAGTGCCTCATAAAGCCTGGCCTCCGTCTTTAAATCCAGAGCGCTGGTCGAATCATCCAGGATCAGGATCTCCGCGTTCTTTAACAGCGCGCGGCTGATGGCAAGACGCTGCTTCTGGCCGCCAGAAAGGCTCATGCCCTTTTCCGCCACCATAGTATCCAGTCCCTCCGGTTTTGAAAAAATAAACTCAGTGGCCTGCGCCGCCTCCGCAGCCGCCAGTACCTGCTCGTCTGTGGCTTCAGGGTTGCCCCATTTGATATTTTCCCGGATGGTTTTGCTGAAAAGCTCACTCTTCTGTAGGGCAATCGCGATTTTATCGCGAAGCTCCGATACTTTATAATCCTTCACGTTTACGCCGTCCACCAGGACCTCGCCGTCTGTCACGTCATAAAAGCGCGGGATCAGGCTGACCAAGCTGGTCTTGCCGCTGCCGGTGGAGCCTAAAAGTGCTACCGTCTCGCCCGGCTCGATCACCAGATTCACATCCGTCAGGACCTGCTCGCCATTTCCGCCCGGATAGGCGAAGGAGACATGATTTAACTCGACCCGGCCTTTTTGGGATGTCGCCGCCGCGCTTCCGTCTGCGATCACCGGCTCGCAGTCCAGCACCTCCTTGATCCGTCGGTAGGAAGCCATGCCTCTGGAAACGCTCTGAAAAATCATCGCGAACATCATCACTCCGTTCAGAATATAGGAAAGATAAGTGATGGCCGCCATCACATTGCCCGGCGTCACGCCCGCTGTCTGTACGCGGATACCTCCCACGTAAATCACCGCCACCACCGCCGCATTCAGCACAATATTCATGATCGGCGTCATATAAGAAAGCATCAGCAGAATATGTAACTGGGTATCCACCAGGTCCTGGTTCGCTTTCCCGAAGCGCTTCTTTTCATAATCCTCACGGACATAAGCCTTCACCACACGCGCGCCGGCCACATTTTCCTGCATGACGCTGTTGACCCGGTCAAGCTTTTCCTACAGAATGCTGAAAAACGGTGTGACCTTCGACAGGAAAAAGATAATACAGACAAGCAGAAAAGGAAACGCGCAGATTGCGATCACGCCAAAACTGATATCCATGGAAATCATGCAGTAGATGCCTCCCACCATGAACACCATCTGACGGACAAAGCCGCGGATACACTGCTGGATCATGTTCTGAATCTGCGTGATATCGTTGGTGGTTCTCGTCACCAGGGATCCTGTGGAAAACTGATCCGTCTGCTCAAAGGAGAGCGTCATGATTTTGCGGAAGGTGTCCTTGCGCAGGTCATTGCCGAAATTCTGTGCGCACAGATTACTGAACACGCCGCAAAGCACGCCGCAGCTGCCGCCGATTACCACACAGAGAATCATTTTCAGTCCCGTAACCATGACGATACTTAAATCGCCCACGCCGCCGTTCGACAGGCCCAGCACGCCCTCATCCACAATGGTACTCATAAAATTGGGCTGCACCAGATCCATGGAAACCTCCCCCGCCATAAACAGCGAGGCCAGCACACCAAACAGCAGATACTTTTTCAAATATTTCCACATGGCGGCTCCTTTCCCACTTCAGGAAATGACTTCGGCTCTGCCGCCTCCGCCAGAGCCAGCGTCCCACTCTCGCCCTGCTCTCTTCTCTGCGGCAGCTGAAAGTCAAAGTCTGTCTTCCATGCGTTCAAAAGCTTCTCCAGCAAATACCTCAACTCCTGCCGCTCCTCTTCTGTCAGGCGCTGAAACAACGCCGCCTCCGTCCGCAAATTCTCCGCCCGCTTACTCTCCAGCCGGTCTCTGCCCTCTTCAGTCAGAAAAATACAGATTTTCCTCTTATCCGAAGAAAGGCGCGCCTTTTTCAGTAAGCCTTTCGCCTCCATTTTCCCCAGGATCTCACTGATGGAGCCGGACCTGATCCCCAATTGGCGCTGCAGCTCCTGTTGGGACATGCCCTCTTCGCGTCCGTGTTCCTTTTCCCAGCGCCCCAGCAGGATCAGAATCCTGCGCTGTCCGCCCCCGCCGTTTCGCCTGTGATACAGGAAATGACCACACTGCTGCAGCAAAATCATCAGCTCGTGATTCCGGCTGGAATCGGCGGAATATTCCGTGCTCTGTGTCTGTTTTTCTTCTTCCATTTTATGATCCATCCTTGTTCTTAAAACTTTTCTTATTGTATCTTCACAAACAGCATTTGTCAAGGTACCGAGACATTTGTGCTCTGTTCTTCCGTCACTGCGAATAGTAACATTGCTCATAGAATTTTCGGATATTCTTTGACAGATCAAAAGAAACAAAGTATATTGTATGATAGGATTCAAGAAGAGCCAGACACCCACAGGACGTTTTGTGAGGGAATCCTCGTATCATACCTACAGGAGTCTTTTATTATGGAAAAAATCGCGAGCTTCACCATAGACCACATCCGCTTAAAACCCGGCATCTACGTCTCCCGCAAAGATCAAATCGGCGCCGAAACCGTCACCACCTTCGACATCCGCATGACCTCCCCCAACGACGAGCCGGTCATGAACACCGCGGAGGTGCATACCATCGAGCATCTCGGCGCTACCTTCCTGCGCAATCACGCCCAGTGGAAGGATCGGGTCATCTACTTTGGCCCCATGGGCTGCAGGACGGGCTTTTACCTGCTGCTGGCGGGGGATCTTTCCAGCGGGGATATCGTGCCCCTGATGGAGGAAATGTTTGCCTTCATGGCTGATTTTGAGGGCGAAGTCCCCGGCGCGTCGCCCAAAGACTGCGGCAATTATCTGGACATGAATCTGAATATGGCCAGATACCTGTCGTGGAAGTTTTTAAACGAAGTGATCCACAATATTTCCGAGGAAAGGCTGGTTTATCCACAGTAAACGGAAAGCGTCCACAGTTTTTGGCACCGCGGGCGCGCTTCATTCTGTGACAGACAGGAGAACATCATGAGAATCGTCGTCAAAGTCGGCACCTCCACCCTGGCGCATGCCACCGGCAACACCAATATCCGCCGCGTGGAAACCTTATGCAGGGTGTTGAGCGACATCAAAAACGCGGGGCACGAGGTGCTTTTAGTCTCCTCCGGCGCCACCGGCATGGGCTCCGGCAAGCTGGGCCTTTTGAAAAAGCCGGAGGACATCGCTACCAAGCAGGCGGCCGCTGCCGTCGGCCAGTGCGAGCTGATGTACACCTATGATAAATTATTTCAACAGTATAATCACTGCGTCGCGCAGGTGCTGTTAACCCGTTCTGATATCGAGGACCTTGCCCGCAGAGAGCATCTGCGCAACACTTTTTCGCGCCTTCTGGACTTTCACGTTCTGCCCGTCGTCAAC
Organism: Lachnospiraceae bacterium; assembly: GCA_021200995.1. Taxonomy (GTDB): domain Bacteria; phylum Bacillota; class Clostridia; order Lachnospirales; family Lachnospiraceae; genus RGIG6307. The sequence goes on from JAJQFS010000087.1 coordinate 105,193, forward strand.
GAAAACGACTCCGTCGCCACGGAAGAGTTTTTCATCGGGGAAAATGATACCCTGGCAGCTCTGGTCTCCACGATTGTGGAGGCGGACCTGGTGGTTTTACTTTCTGACATCGACGGACTGTTCACCGCGGATCCGCGTAAAGACCCGCGGGCAAAGCTGATTGAAGAAGTGAAAGAAATCACTCCCGAAATGAAAAAGCAGGCCGGCGGCAGCGGCAGCGACTTCGGCAGCGGCGGCATGTCCACCAAATTAAGCGCCGCGCAGATCGCCATGGACTCCGGGATAGACATGGTCATCGCCAACGGCTCCCACCCGGAGATTTTATATGATATCATCGAGGGCAGAAATGTCGGCACACGTTTCCTGGCCCGAAAGGAGGCAAGATGATCACCACCGCTGAGATCCTTAAGCGCGCGAAAGCCGCTGCGCCGACTCTTTTAACCGTAACCTCTGAGCAGAAAAATCAGGCACTGCTTGCCATGGCCGACGCCCTGCTTGTGCACATGAACGATATTTTAACAGAGAACGCCAGGGATGTGGAACGCGCAAAGGGACAGATATCCGACGTGATGCTGGATCGTCTGCTGCTGACCCCGGACCGCATCCAGGGAATGGCGGACGGCATGCGCGCGGTCGCGGCGCTGCCGGACCCTGTGGGGCGCGTTTTAAAGGAAACTGTACGCCCTGACGGTCTCGTCATTCAGAAAAAGTCCGTGCCCATGGGCGTCATCGCCATCATTTACGAGAGCAGGCCAAATGTGACCAGCGACGCCGCGGCGCTCAGCTTTAAGAGCGGCAACGCCTGCGTACTGCGGGGCGGCAAGGAAGCCTTCCTCTCCGCGAACGCCATCACAAACGCCCTGCGCGAGGGCCTGACAGGCACCGGCTTCAACGCAGATCTGGTGCAGCTCGTACAGGACACGACCCGTCAAAGCTCCATGGAACTGATGACCGCCAACGGCTATGTAGACCTCTTAATCCCCAGAGGCGGCGCGGGTCTGATCAAAGCCTGTGTGGAAAATGCCACCGTCAACTGCATCGAAACCGGCACCGGCATCTGCCACGTCTATGTGGACAAAGCCGCCGACCTTACGATGGCGGTTAATATCATTGAAAACGCCAAGACCAGCCGTCCCAGCGTCTGCAACGCAGAGGAGGTCTGCGTGGTGCACTCCGCGATAGCTGACAAATTCCTGCCCATGCTGAAGGAAAGACTTGTGGAAGAAAGGACAGCCGCGGGGCTTAAACCCGTGGAGCTTCGCCTGGATGAGCGCGCGGCGCAGATCATTTCCGGGACACCGGCCGGTCCGGACGATTTCGATACTGAGTTCCTGGATTATATCCTGGCGGTGAAGGTTGTGGATTCTGTGGAGGGGGCCATTGCTCATATTTCAGCCCACACCACTCACCATTCGGAAGCGATTGTCACGAGCGATCCTGCCGCGGCGGATTTATTTACGCTCTCCATCGACGCAGCGGCGGTATATGTCAATGCCTCCACCCGCTTTACGGACGGCGGCGAGTTTGGCTTAGGCTGCGAGATGGGCATTTCCACGCAGAAGCTCCACGCCAGAGGGCCCATGGGGCTGGAGGAGCTGACCACGTATAAATATATGATCCGCGGGAACGGACATGTACGGTGAAAATACTGACCGGCTTTCCAGGTGGGACATTGACATTTTCTGAATAACCGGCTTGGCCGGTCACGTAAAGGAGCATTTTATGAATACTGTCGGTTTTATCGGCTGCGGCAATATGGGTTCCGCCATCGCCTCAGCCGTCGCAAAGGTCACAGAACCTTCTCAGATGATATTGGCAAATAAAACCACCGCCAAGGCGGAGGCGCTCGCCGCCAGGCTCGGCTGCCGCTGCGGCAGCAACGCGGAGGCGGCCGAAAGCTGCACTTACATTTTCCTGGGCGTCAAGCCGCAGATGATGGCGGATCTGCTTCTGCCTCTGCAGCCTGTTTTCCAGGCGCGCACGGACACGTTTGTCCTGGTGACCATGGCCGCGGGCCTTACGATTGCGGACATCCAGGCGATGGCGGGCGGCGCGTATCCGGTCATCCGCATCATGCCCAATACCCCTGTTTCAATCGGACAGGGCATGATTCAGGCCTGTGCCTCCGCAGAGGTAACGGAAACTGCCCTGGCTGAATTTCAGGCTTTGATGCGCGAATGCGGACGGCTGGATTTCCTGCCCGAGCATCTGATCGACGCGGCAAGCGCCCTCTCCGGCTGCGGTCCCGCCTATGTCTATCTCTTTCTGGAAGCGCTCGCGGACGGCGCCGTGGAATGCGGCTTGCCCAGGCAGAAGGCATATGAATACGCCGCCCAGACCCTGATTGGCGCGGCCTCCATGGTTCTGGAGACCGGAAAACATCCCGGAGAACTAAAAGACGCGGTCTGCTCGCCTAGCGGAACCACAATCGCCGGTGTACACGCTCTGGAAAAAGACGGCCTGCGTAATGCGGCCATGGACGCAGTGAAGGCTGCCTATGACAAGACCCTGCGGCTAAAAAAATGACTTATGCTTTCCATTCCCGGCTATCAGAAGACCATACCAGCAAGTCAGCCATCGCTGTTTATGGCCGGGCAGAAAGTGACAGACAACAAAGGAGATTCCTGATATGAGCAAAATCGGCATCATCGGCGCCATGGAACTGGAGGTCGCCGCCTTAAAAGAACAAATGAACTGTACCCGCAGGCTGACCTGCGCGGGCATGGATTTCTGGGAAGGGACCTTAAACGGCACAGAGGTTGTAGTTGTCCAGAGCGGCATCGGCAAGGTCCTCGCCGGTATCTGTGTACAGATCCTGGCAGACAAATTCTCGGTCACACATGTGATTAACACCGGCGTGGCCGGTTCCCTGAACGCGGACCTGGACATCGGCGATATCGTGGTATCAAAGGACGCTGTCTACCACGATTTTGACGTGACAAAGCTGGGGTACGCCCCCGGTCAGGTGCCCGGCCGCGAGGAAGTCGCTTTTGGGGCGGATCCCGGCATGATCGCCGCCGCTGTGGAAAGCTGTGAACGCGTAAACCCTGACATTCACTGCATGGTCGGCAGGATTGCCAGCGGCGACCAGTTTATTTCAGACAAAAAAACGAAGGAGCGCATCATCCACGGCTTTGCCGGCTTCTGCGCCGAAATGGAGGGTTGTGCGATTGCCCAGGCAGCCACCGCCAACAGTATCCCCTTCGTCATCATCCGCGCCATCTCTGACAAAGCGGACGACAGCGCCGAGATGGACTATCCCACCTTCGAGAAAGCGGCCGCCCATCATAGCGCCCTGCTGGTGGCGGATCTGGTGCAGAGGATCTGAGCCTCTGCCCCATCAGCTTTCCAATCTCAGACAATTCACAGGCGCGCTGTATGCGCGCCGCCTGTATTTCCCCGAAAGTGAGAGGTTTTCTCATGGCATCTGCCCTTCGAACTTTTTTTCACGGAAAAAGAAAGCCGGCCTTCCTGATCCTGTTTTTATACCTCTGGATCATTCTGATTCTGCATAGTTCAAAAAACGACCTGGCAATTACCCCTTTTTTGATCACTGCCCTGGGACTTCTCAGTCTTTTTATCGCTTTCCTCATTCTGTTCGCGCTGCAAAGTCTGTCGGATTATCAGCCCAAAACCGCGCCGCGGCAGGCTGGAAAGAAAGATCTGCTCAAAATCGTCTCCGTCTTCCTGGTGATTTTCGCCTTTTACATGGTCTGCTTCGCCGGGCAGTTCCCCGGCGGCATGAACGCGGACATCTCCGACCAGCTGGCGCAGGCTTTCGGGGAAACAGCCTATAATGACTGGCATCCGGTTCTGCATACTCTGTTATTCATGACCATCCCGCTGAAACTCACAGGCAGCTACGGTTTTGCCATTTTTCTGCAGCTTCTGTATTTCTGCCTGGCCTTTACTTATCTGATCTTCGTCCTGTATCAGAACGGCGGTTCCCGCTTTCTGCTGGGCGGCGTGTTTCTGTATGTATTAGTCAATCCCTTTCTGATTACCTACTCCATGTACGCCATGAAGGACATCGCCATGATGATCTTCGCCATTGTCCTTGTTGCTTATTATATTCAGATTATCTGCTCCAAAGGGGCCTGGCTGAAGCGCGGACGCAATATCATCCTCTTCGCCACTGCCGTCATTTTATGCAGCTATATGCGCCATAACGCGATTCTGTTCACCGGCCCCCTGCTTCTGATTACCTTCCTTTACCTGATCCTGTATAAAAACGGCAAAACCTGTCTGCCCATGCTGTGTGCCATCGCGATTCTTTTTATTGCCGTAAAGGGGCTGTATCTGTGCCTGGATGTTCAGCAGCCGCAGTTTCGCAAGCTCGAGACCATCGGCCTGCCCCTGTCCATCTGGGCAAATGTGACCTATTCCAATCCTGACGCCCTGCCGGAGGACGTTCTGGCGTTTATGTATGAAATTCTGCCGCAGGATCTCGAGAATGGCGTTTATTCAGTCAACACCGGCTTTAACTCCATCAAATCCGCGGATCTGATCAGCTATTATCGTATCGATGAAATTCCATATTCCACCGTACTGAAAAAAACATTGCAGTGCTTTTATTACGCGCCGTCTGAATCCCTGGAGGCCTTCGCAAAGCTGACAGACATTGTCTGGGAAACTGACATCTGTGTCACCCCTGTGGATATGTTTATTCTGGAAAATGACTGGGGAATCGAATCCACCCCCAACGAGACCATTCTGTCCTTTGTGCAGTGGCTCAGCACTCTCCTCGGCGGCGGGATAGCGGGAACCATTCTCGGCTCCGTGGGCTTTGAACTTCTGATTATGATCATTCTGGGCACGCTCTTCCTTGCTAAGAACCGCCTTGCGTTCCTGCATCTGCTTCCATTTTTCTGTTATGATTTCGGCACGATGCTGCTGCTCACAGGCAGGGATTACCGCTTCTTTCTCTTTAATCTGCCGTTATGGATTCCCATCATCTTTCTGCTGTTCCGGGACGATACAGTTTTCTCCGCGCGCCCCGCGCGATAATCGTTTCCCAATACATGTCGTACTATTCTGCTGTCAGCAGATTTTTCCGTCATATTATCAGCATCATCCCGTCACCGAAGCATCAAAATAAGCCGGAGATAAATCATCTCCGGCCCTGTCTTTACATACAGCTTATTTCTTCTTTTTAAAGACCAGCATCTTACTGAAAATATAATTCGCGATGGTCACGAACACCGCCGTGATAAAGGTGCCCACATACAGGTTCACGCCCAGAATGGTGAAAATCTGCATCATCACGATATCCATCACCATGGTCGAGAGGCGGGAAGTGACAAAACCGGCCGCTTCCTTTGCAATCCGCGGGTTTTTACTCTTGAAAACGAATTTGCGGTTCATCGGATAGGCGAAAATAACGCCGGCCGTCCAGTTCACGAGACTTAAGATAAAGTTCTGCAGGCTGGTCGGGTAGGCTGTACCGCCGAACGCGATCAGATTAAATAAAAACTTGGTGCCCCAGGCCACAATGGTAGTCATGACGCCTACAATCAGGTAAACGATGATTTCCTCGTGCTGTTTATAAAGTTCCTTGCATTTTTGTATCATAAATTCACCACATTCCTTGCGCGGCCTTCTGTATACGCCTTAATATTCTCATGCACCTCGTTTACGCAGCGGATGCGTGCTTCCACGCTCGCCCATGCCAGATGCGGCGTGATGAACAATTTCTGTGAATCCTGAATGGTGCCCAGCGGATTGTCCGCGGCGATGGGCTCCTTCTCCAGCACGTCCAGTCCGGCGGCGGCGATTGTGCCTTCCGTCAGAGCCTGGTACAGATCTCTGTTATTGACCACGGGGCCGCGGGCCACGTTGATTAAAATTGCCGTCTGCTTCATTTTGCGCAGCGCGTCCAGATCGATCAGGTTGCGGGCCAGATCGCTTAAGGGACAGTGCAGCGAGAGGAAATCGCTCTCTTTTAACAGCGTGTCAAAATCCACTCTCTCGTATTCTGTCACCGTGCTCTTGCCGGTCACGGAGTAAAAGATCACCTTACAGCCAAAAGCCTGCGCGATCTCGGCCACCTTGCGGCCGATATTACCCATACCGACGATGCCCCAGGTTTTGCCATCCAACTCGCCGAACGGAATATCAAAATTGGAAAAGCGCTGCTGTGCGCCGTATGCGCCGCTCTTGACATAATTGTCATAATAGGGCAGCTTCTCATACAGGTACAGCGCCAGCGCGAAGGTATGCTGCGCCACCATCGCGGTGGAATAATTCACCACATTGGCGACTCCGATCCCGCGCTGTCTGCAGTACGCAATATCCACATTGTCATACCCTGTGGCCAGCTCGCAGATCAGCTTCACGTGCGGGGCGTCCTTTAAGGTCGCCTCGTTTAACGGCGCTTTATTCGCCACGACCACCTCCGCGTCCACGATTCTCTCCCGCACCTCATCCGGCGTCACGGTATTCCAGTAATAGGTTGTTTCCCCCAGGTCATCAAAGCTGACATCAATGTCAGTTCCCGCGCTGTTGCGCTCTAATACCACAATCTTCATCCTCGTTCTCCTCTGTTTTCTCATACTCCGGCAGCCCTATGCCTTATTCACCCTGTCCTGCGCTTCTTCTATAACTTTACCACTGCCACACCGTAAGCCTGAAGCTTCAGCGTTCCATCAACAGCCGCGTCTGTCACCAAATCCGTACCATACACATCAGACACCCTCACTTCCTCTGTGCTGTCATTTAAATAAAATGCGTAGCTGCCTTCCTCCCCGCTTCGCAGATGATATTCCACCCCCGCGGGCAAATCCTTCACCGGTACGCCTGCGTCCTGCGCCATCCGCGTAAAAAGCGGTTTCATCTGTTCGGCAGTGACTCTGGCCGCGATATAATAAGCCGTTCCCTCGCCATATCTGTGGCTGGTCAGCGCGGGTTTCCCCTGATAATAATCGCTCTCATAGACCGCCAGCGTGTCCGCGCCCTTCAGATTCAATACCTCCGCATAGTCCCTGACCTCCCAGGATGTTCCATCCTCAAAGACCATGGCATTACGGTCGGAGGGATACAGGGTATCAATCTCCTCGCTCTCCACACCGAACAGCTCCGTCAGACCGTCTCCCGGAAAACCGCCCAGGTAACACAGCTGATTATCATCCACATAGCCCGTGAAATAGGTCGCCAGCAGCTGACCGCCGCGGGCCACGAACTCTTTCAGATTCTGCGCCGTGTCCGGCTCCAGCAGATACAGCATGGGTGCCACCGCCACATCATAGCGGGACAGGTCACTGTCGGAGGCCACGATATCCATCTCGATCCCCAGCTCCTCAAACGCGGTCCAGATATCCCGGCAGAGTTGGTCATAGTTTTTGCTGCGTTTGCCAAGCGCCATCACATCGTCAATCGCCCAGCGGTTGTCCCAGTCCACTAAAAGCGCCGCTCGCGCCTTGACCAGAGTGCCTGCCACCGGACTGATTTTCTTTAAAATCTCTCCGACCTCGGCGACCTCTTTGAAAATCCGCGTATCGTCCGTCCCCTTATGCCCCACCACGGCGCCATGGAACTGCTCATAGGAGCCGCGGCTCTGACGCCACTGGAAATACTGCACCGTATCCGAGCCGTTCGCCACCGCCTGCAGACAGGCCAGCTTATGCACGCCGGGGCGCTTCATTTTATTATACTCATGCCAGTTGGGCAGGTCGGGAGCGCTCTCCATGAGCATAAACGGGCGGTCCGGCTTCATGGAACGCATCAGAGCATGGTTGAAAGCGTTGCGGTACATGGTGTCCGCAAAGCTCTCATAATCATTGTGAAACTGCGGATAGCTGTCCCAGGAAACCGCGTCCAGACCGGGCACCATCTTCCGGTAATCCAACTGATAAAAGAAATCCATGAAATTGGTGGTCACCGGGATGTCCGGCGTCACTTCCTTTAACGTGCGGATCTCGTCCATCATGAAATCGTTCATATTCCAGGTGGTGAAGCGCTTCCATTCCAGATTCAGGCCCATCATGCTGGTCTCGCCATTTGCGAAGGGCGGCTCAATCTGGTCAAAGCTATTGTATGTATGGCTCCAGAATTTCGCCCACCAGGCATGGTTTAATTTCTCAATGTCATGATCAAATTTATCGGAAAGGTACTGGCGGAACCTGTCCGCGCACAGCGGACAAAAGCACATGCCGCCCAACTCATTGGAGATATGGTACATGATGAGGCCCGGGTGCGAGCCAAAATTCTCCGCGAGCTTCCTGTCAACGATGCGGACTCTCTCTCTTAACTTCGGAGAGCTCATGCAGGGATTATGCCGGACGCCATGACGACGACGCATTCCCTTCGGATCCACCCTGAGCGCCTCCGGATATTCCTCATCCAACCAGGCCGGCTTGGCGCCGCTCGGCGTCGCCAGAATGGTGTAGATGCCGTTCTCATAGAGATTGTCCATGATCTCTTTCATCCACTCAAAATGAAATTCATCCTTTCGCGGCTCCAGCGTGCTCCACGCAAAAACGCCCAGCGTCACGCAGTTGACGCCGGCCTCCTTCATCAGGCGGATATCCTCTTTTAAAATATCCGGCCGGTCCAGCCACTGATCCGGATTGTAGTCGCCGCCGTGTACAAATGTCCCGACTTTGGGGAATAAAATATGCTTTTCCATGTGATTGATCCTTGATGATATATAATATAAAAGCGCCGTCCGAAATCCTGTCATCCATGCAAATAATCCTGCGCGATGATGGAATACTGACAACGCTTTTATACTAATTTATGCTCTCTGATTTGTCAATGTAATTCTTACGCGGAATTCACGAGCGCATTCCTGGTTCACATGTTTCCCCGTGTTTATGGCTGTAAATGACGGTGTCCGCCAGCGGATCACTGCAAAAGCTGACGCGCCGCGTTCATGATCTGCCTCGGCCGTCTCCCCTGACGGCTTAAGTCCGTCACCTGCTCCAGCACCGGACAGGCATGCGCAAAAAATCGCTCCAGGCCCGCGCAGAGTACATATTGCCCGGACTCTCCATTCTCCGTCACGCCGAAGCGGTCCTTCGGACAGCCGCCGTTGCAGTATTTCAGCCATGGGCAGGCACGGCACTTCGCGGTCAGTGTATCCCGCTTGGCATTACCGAAATTTACCTGAAATGCGCTGTCCGCCGCCTCATCAATCCTGTCCCGTTTCAGGTTGCCGATGCGATGCTCCTCATCCACGAAATGATCACAGGAATAAAGACTGCCATCCTCCTCCGCGATCAGCACCCGTCCACAGGAAGGCGCCATCCAGCACAAACTCGCCTCGCCTCCGGCCAGGATCCGCGCCGTCTCCGCAAAGAGTTGCACATCCGTCTGCCCCAGATCATTTGTCGCCCACTCATCAAAGACCGTGCAGAGGAAGTCCCCATAATCCTTCGCGGAAACCGACTCCGGCGAAAGACTTCCGTCCCCACGGCGCACCACAATCGGGATAAACTGAATCCAGCCGGTATGAAGATCGCGTAACGCCCGATAAACGCCCAGCGCGTCCTTCACAGTCGCGGAATTGACCGTGCACAAAAGATCGGGCTGCAGATCTACCGCCTGCAGACGTTCCACAGCCTGTTTCACGCGCTCATAAGTCCCCTGCCCGCCCAGATCCCTGCGGTTTAAGTCATGAACCGCCTGCGTGCCGTCGATACTCAGTCCCACATCGAAGTGATTTTCCTTTAGAAAGCGGCACCACTTCTCATCAAGCAAAAGGCCATTGGTCTGCAGATTATTCCACGCCTGCCAGCCTCTGGGCAGATATCTTCTCTCCAGCTCCACCGCATACTGATAAAAATCCAGCCCCGCGAGCGTCGGCTCCCCGCCGTGCCAGGTGAAGGACACCACCGGCCCGGAGCTTGCCTCAATCGTCTGACGAATCAGCTTCTCCAACAGCTTTAAATTCATCCGTACCTGGCGGCTGTGCGCGGAGTATTTTCCCTTATCCAGATAATAACAGTAGGCGCAGCGCATGTTACACACGGAGCCAACAGGCTTGGCCATCACAACAAACGACGACTTTCTGTTTTCCTTTTCATTTTCCATATCTATTCTAAATCCAATCCAGAATCACAATCAGGGCGCCGTTCAAACAGCGCCCCGTTACAATCTGTTCTGACCTGTTCCTTTAAATGCTTCGCAAAAAACTCCAGCGTCTTCTCCCAGGAATCCATGGCCTGCTGCTGCCGGTACAGAGGCTTATCATAATACCAGATCCCGTGACCCGCGCCGTCGTAGCGATAAAACGTATAATCCTTCCCCAGGCTCTTCAGGATTTCCTCAAGTTTATCCACTTCCTTCGTATCAGGTCTCTTATCATCATTGCCGAAAATACCTAACAGCGGGCAGTTCAAATTCGCCGCGTAATCAGACGGCGAAACCGGCCGCGCCTCAGTCAACTCCTGTGGCTCCATCACCACCGCGCCGCCCCAGCAGTCCACGGCCGCGTCCACATGCTCCAGTGTGCAGGCCGCCAGGAATGTATGACGTCCTCCGGAACACATGCCGATGACGCCGGTCTTTCCGTTTGACTGCGTCTGATTGCGCAGAAAACGAAGCGCCCCATCGCAGTCTCCCATCACGCTGTCGTCGCTCACGCCGCCAGCCTCCCGCATTCTCTGGCTTGCCTCCGTCGGCGTTCCCGTGCCAAACCGCGCGTAAATATCTGGGCACAACACACTGTAACCATGCTGCGTAAAGCGCCGTGCCGTCTCCCTGCAGAATTCATCCCAGCCCGGCATATGCGGGATCAGTACAATCCCCGGGTACGGCCCCGCCCCAAGCGGTCTGGAATAGTACGCCCTGATCATGTCCCCCTGATAACCGGGGATGTTAATCGTCTCGGCGATCATTCCCTCATAATCGCCGGTGTTCAAACTGTTCCACATATAAAAATCACCTCCTGTTGTATTTCTGACATAAACATCAGGTGCTCATATCTCCGTCATCTCATAACTTCACTAATTTTTATTATACCTTTCAACGAAGATTTTCGCAAATCTTTTTCATAGATTATCACCCTTACTCCATTCCTATTGCGTAATCCTCCATGACTGGCAATAATTCATATTGGTCACCAATGTCTGTGACATCTATCGCGATAAAGCATTTATATGTCCACGGCAGTCTCTGAAGCATACTTTTCACCAGACTGTTTATTTCCACACTTGTGATTGCTTCCAGGGAAATGTATACAGAATACTGCCGATGTATAAATCCGTTTCTCCGCATAAATGCGCCAATGTCGCTCCAGGCCTTTTTATATGAATAGGGATTTATTCTCATTTTGTGGTGAGGATAGTATATTTTCAGTTTTGCATCACTCAAATCAAATGCGATCTGCTTTCGTACCGGCCGATTAAGCAGAACCACATTATCTTCCATAACCCCTCCCCGGTTTGTTCCTCTCCATGATTTCCTTCATTCGAGGCAGCTGTACCAATACATCCTCCGCAAGTCCATTCTGAAAATAAATAATAGAAGCGGCACTGTCAGTAAACCAATCATATTCCATAAGTGTCAGCGTCAGTCCCCACATATGCCCGTAATCGCTTTTATTTCCCTGATCCTCAAACGCCAGAACTTCATCGTCTGAGACGCACTTCAGCCCTCGTTTCGTGAAATTTTTCTTCAGCATATCGTACATTCCGGCTCTGTCAAATCCGTTTCTGCGTAAGCCTTCGTCGTCAAATGTAAACTGCATTCTCAGCTTTGTCATTGTGCAATTCCTCCAATCTGATTTTATGTCTGATTTCCTGCTGCGATGAGAGCATGAACACTTTGCTCCCAATTGTCATATAGTCCTTCCAGGCAAATACTGCATTCCTCACTTTCACACCCATCAGTTGGATTATAGCACACAAATTCGGCGGTTTAGACGATATATCGACCAAAATCAAAATTTTATTCTTTTTTCATAAATATCCATATTTTCTTCTGAATCAAAAAGCAGGTATGATATCTCCTGCTCAGATACCATACCTGCCTAAATCAAAATATTTCAGCTCACAGCCGCTTCAAAAGCTCTTCCCTCTGCGCCTCATACCCCGGCTTGCCTAAGAGCGCGAACATGTTCTTTTTGTAAGACTCCACGCCCGGCTGATTGAAGGGGTTGACGCCCAGCATATAGCCGCTGACGCCGCAGGCAAACTCAAAGAAGTAGAACAGCTCACCCAGATAAAACGCGCTGACCTCAGGGACCTTCACTACGAAGTTGGGAACCTGTCCATCGGTATGCGCCAGAATGGTGCCGTTCATGGCGGACTTGTTGACGAAGTCCACGGTCTTGCCGGCCAGATAATTCAGGCCGTCCAGGTCGACCTCTTCCTCTTCCAGGGTGATTTCCTCACGGCTCTTCTCGATCTCAATGACCGTCTCAAACATAATCCTGCTGCCGTCCTGGATAAACTGACCCATGGAATGCAGATCGGTGGTCAGGTCGACGCTCGCCGGGAAAATGCCCCGCTGGTCCTTGCCCTCGGACTCGCCGAAGAGCTGTTTCCACCACTCGGAAACGTAGTGAACGCTGGGCTCGTAGTTGGCCAGGATCTCGACCTTTTTGCCCTTTCTGTAAAGGACGTTGCGCAGAGCCGCGTACTGCACGGCGTCATTCTCCTCAAAGGGAGCCTCGATCGCGCGCTTTCTGGCGCTGGCCGCGCCCGCCATCAGCTCGTCGATATCCACGCCGCTGACCGCGATGGGAAGTAAGCCTACCGCTGTCAGAACAGAGAAACGTCCTCCCACATCATCCGGCACCACGAAGCTCTCGTAGCCCTCGGCGTTCGCCAGATTCTTCAACGATCCGCGGGCCTTATCCGTGGTGGCGTAAATTCTCTTATTCGCCTCTTCTTTGCCATATTTCTCGATCAGCTTCTTTTTAAATACACGGAAAGCGATGGCCGGCTCGGTAGTGGTGCCGGACTTGGAGATCATATTGATGGAGAAATCTCTGTCCCCAATCACCTGATTTAAATGCGCGATATAAGTGGAGCTGATGGAATTGCCCACAAAATAAATCTCCGGTGCCTTGCGGATGGACTTGTCCACGCAGTTGGCGAAGCTGTGTCCCAAAAACTCCACAGCCGCTCGCGCGCCCAGATAAGAACCGCCGATGCCGATCACCAGCAGGACCTCGGAGTCAGACTGGATCTTCTCCGCCGCCTTTTTGATCCGCGCAAACTCTTCCTTGTCATAGTCCACCGGAAGATCAATCCAGCCCGGGAAATCATTGCCCGCGCCCTCCTTGGACAAAAGCACCTGTTTTGCCGCTTCCGCCTGCACCTTGATATTCTCCACCTCATGGTCGGCGATAAAGGGAGCGGCCTTGCTGTAGTCAAACGTAACCTTACTGCCCATAACTCATATCCTCTCTGTCATTTTATTTCAGGCAAATGAAAGTACCATTTTAAGCCTGATGTGATCTGCCGCCGCAGCGACTGTGCCCGTAAAAAATCTGTGTCGGCCTCTGCGCAGTCCCGCTTAAGCACTATCCTCAGTGTAACAAAAAAGACAGATAAAAGCAACAAAGAGATGCATGATTTTCGCCGCTGTACCTGATCACCATGTGTGTACAGCGTGTATTTCACTCAAATCACTCTGTTTCCATGTACGCAATATAAACCGTTGACTCTCCGTTCAAATCTTCACTCGTTTCATATAATATCCGAAATCCCCGTCCTTCGCCGGCACAGCCGCGCTCTCAAAAGCTTCAAATCCATAAAATAAGGCCGCGGCGCGCTCCTTCTCATACAGAACTCCCGGCACGCCCAGGTAATACTCCATACCCCGCTCTCCCCGCCGCCTGCCCAGCAGCAGATGCCGATAGTTATAAAAACCATGCAACAGGAAGCTGTTCTGTACCATGATCTGATACTGCTCCTGTAAAACCACAAAATCTCTCGGCTCAATGGAGAGGTATCCACGCGCGTCGCCGAAGGGGTGGACGATCGGGTAGATGGCGCAAAGCTGCTGCCATTTGTCGGCGTATAACTGTACCAGTTCCGGAACCCGATCTCCAAGCTTTTCCTCTCCTGCCTTTTGATCTGAACTCCTTTCCTCCGGGATTTGAACTCTACAAGCTTTTTCTTCCGGCTCCCTCTCCGAGTTCGCTCCTCTCTGACTTTCAATATTCCATTCCGTATCATTCTCTTTCCTGCGATACGGCATGATATCCCCGATCACACGCTCCGGTTCATCTACCTCAGCAACCGCCCTTTTCGTCTGTGCTTCCGTGCACGGCCCCGTCGGCAGCCACTTCTGTTCCAGATACCCGTCTCCTTTTAAATCAATATGAATCCCCGTCAGCTTCCCGTAAGGCACCTGCGCATGTCCCACCTTGTCCGCGTCACAGCGCACAGAAAGTGTCCCCTTTCCCTTCTGAAGCCGGATCATCCCCAGCAGGGATTCCACCGGACCGGAAAGCAGATAACACGGGAACTCTCCCTCCACCCTTCCGCAGTTCGTCACCGAGACCTCGATTCTGCATACATTTTCCACAGCGGTCAGCTGCGCGCTGCCCACGCTTTTGGCCTGTCCATCCTCCCGATACCACACGAAATACATGGTTTTCCGATCAAAAAAATACACACCGCCACCTCCTATAGCATTACTATATGAGGTGAGGGTGTGAATTATGAATAAACTCAGTTATTCTTCTCCCGCTGATATTTCATGTAGCTGACCACCATGAGGGCGATCTTGAATGTCATGGCGTCGTCAAATTTGCGGATATCGAGACCGGTGTTTTTCTGCAGCTTCTCAATGCGGTACACAAGTGTGTTCCGGTGAACGAAAAGCTGTCTGGAGGTCTCGGACACGTTCAGATTATTCTCAAAGAATTTATTGATGGTCTCAAGCGTCTCGTCATCGATCGTTTCCAGATAACCGTTGCCGAAAATCTCATCGATGAACATCTCGCAGAGCGTCATGGGCAGCTGATAAATCAGGCGGCCAATGCCGAGCGTGGAATAAGCGACCGCGTTTTTGCCCTCGTAGAAGATCTTACCAACGTCCATGGCCATCTTGGCTTCCTTATAGGACTTGGAAACATCCTTCAGCTCCTGCACGATCGTACCGATGGATACCTTCACATTGATCATCAGCTCCGAATTGACCATGTCCAGAATGGTTTCCGCCACACGCATCAGCTCCTCATTGCCGCTGCGCGCTTCCATGGCCTTAATCAGAATGATGCTGCTCTCATCCACACGCGTGATATAGTCGCCCGCCTGCGGAGAGAAAAGATTCTTTAAAAGCTCCAGCACCGCGGCGTCCTTCTCCGGCTCCGCCTCGATCAGGTACACCGCCCTCGGCGCGCTGACTTCAATCCGCAGCTTCTGCGCCCGGTTATACACATCCACCAGCAGGAAATTATCCAGCAGAAGATTCTGGAAAAAGCTGTTGCGGTCAAAGCGATCCTTGTAAGCCACCGTCAGCTTCTCTAACTGCGCCACCGCCAGCTTGCCGATCACGTAGGTATCCTCGCCAAAACCCATGGCGACGAGCACATACTCCAGTTCTTCCCCGTCACGCACCTTCAGCAGATGATAATTGCCCACCATCTGACTGTCCGCCGGGGAATCCACAAAAGCCGTGATCATGTCCGCTTCCGGCACCACCATGTTCGCCGTGGATACAATTTCCTCTCCGTTGAGATCGCAGATACACATATCTACTCTCGCGATGGATTTTATGTCATCTATACTCGCCTGCAAAATCTGTGATGAAATCATAGACACTCCTTAAAAGAAAGAACAATCATGTTCAAAGTAAAAAAATTCGGGGGATGCGCTGGCGCATCCCCCTGTTAAGTCAGAATTAGTTGCAGATGGTAATCTCAGTCTCTTTGTCGAATACATGAATCTTCTGGGTATCGAACAACACCTTAACCTTGTCGCCAACTCTTGCTCTGGTGGTGGAAGGAACTCTTGCGGTCACGTTCTTGCCATCAATATCAAAATACAGATAAACTTCTGCGCCAAGCAGCTCATAAACTCTGATATCAACAGTCAGGCAGTGGCTCTCATCATAATTCTCCAGATGCTCTGCATCATGGATATCTTCAGGACGAAGACCGATGGTAACTTCCTTGCCGCCGTATCCGCCGTCGATTACAGCCTTGGATTTCTCCGGAGGCAGTGCAATCTCAACACCGTCAACGTTCACATACGCAACATCACCCTTCACGGTGCACTTGCAGTCAAAGAAGTTCATCTGCGGAGAACCGATGAATCCAGCAACGAACTTGTTGCCCGGCTTATCATACAGATTCTGAGGAGTATCAACCTGCTGTACCACGCCGTCTTTCATAACAACGATTCTGGTACCAAGGGTCATAGCCTCAGTCTGGTCATGGGTAACATAGATGATCGTGGTGCCCAGTCTCTGGTGCAGCTTCGCGATCTCAGTTCTCATCTGTACACGCAGCTTCGCGTCCAGGTTGGAAAGAGGCTCGTCCATCAGGAACACCTTCGGGTTACGCACGATAGCGCGGCCCATGGCGACACGCTGTCTCTGACCACCGGAAAGAGCCTTCGGCTTACGATCAAGCAGCTTCTCCAGATCCAGGATCTTGGCAGCTTCTTTTACCATCTTGTCGACCTCAGCCTTCGGAACCTTGCGCAGCTTCAGACCAAACGCCATATTGTCGTAAACGGTCATGTGGGGATACAGAGCGTAGTTCTGGAATACCATTGCGATATCTCTGTCCTTCGGCTCCACATCGTTCATCATCTTGTCACCGATCCACAACTCACCAGAAGAAATATCCTCCAGGCCGGCGATCATACGCAGGGTTGTGGATTTACCACAGCCGGACGGTCCAACGAAAATGATGAATTCTTTGTCGGCGATGTCAAGATTGAAATCTTTCACAGCCACAAATCCGTTGGGATACACTTTGCAAACGTTGTCTAACTTTACACTTGCCATTATAAAACACCCTCCATTATAATATGTACTACACGAACTGTATTACTTTTAAGAGTATACTTTTTTCTCTGTGTTTTTGCCATATCATTAATCCACAAAGTTTCGTTTTATCCTTGTTGGAAATTTCCCCTTGACAAATTATTTTCACAGGATATTTGTCATCCTGCGCAAAATAAGAGCCGGTTCTCCGTCAAAATGACTGACCTGACCATTATTTCTCTGCCGATTCATCCGTTTCTGCCTCAGCAGGAC
>JAJQFS010000051.1:0-22816 GCA_021200995.1 Lachnospiraceae bacterium
AATTTCAGAAATGATTTTGTCAGCTATTGACGAAATGAGAAATCAAGTTTATGATGACAGCAGAAACCCAAAGTCCAAAAACGAATGTTTACATTCCGTATGCATTATTAAAATAAGGAAGTGATTTCTTGAAAATAGAACGAATCAATGAGAATCAGATCCGCTGCACACTTACCAGGGACGATATGATCAAGCGCTCCTTAAAGCTCAGCGAGCTCGCCTACGGCTCTGAGAAGGCCGAGACCCTTTTCAGGGACATGATGCGCCAGGCCGAGCGGGAAGTCGGCTTTCGTGCCGAGGACATCCCTCTCATGATCGAGGCGATTCCCTACAGCGAATATGTGGTCCTGGTGATTACCAAGGTGGAGGATCCGGAGGAACTGGATACCAAATTTTCCAGCTTCGCCCCCGGCATCCGGGATCAGGATGCTTTTGACAGCATGCTTTCCGGCCTGGGCAGCACCGCGAGCGAGGTGCTTGACCTCTTCCGCAGGATTCAGGACAGCGTCTCCGGCATAAAATCCGACGCGGAGCTTCCCGATGGGGCCGCTTCCGATGCCTCCGCTGACGAGGAAACCGACTTTACCCGTATTTTCTCCTTCAGCACGCTGGACCACGTCATACGGCTGGCACAGCTGACGGGCAGCTTTTATGACGCTCCCAACTCCCTGTACAAGGACAGAGAGTACGGCACCTATATCCTGGTTGTGGCAAGAGGCGAACACAGTCGGGAGGACTACAACCGCTTCTGCAATATGGTGACGGAGTATGGCTCCATGCAGCGTACCTCCTGTGCCACACAGTATTTCCTGGATGAGCACTTTGATCCCATTCTCAGAGAACACGCGCTGCAGACGCTGGCCGCGCTGTAATCTGAGCGCAGAGTAACGACAACTTTATAAGGAAACCAAAAACCCTTCTGTTATTTCAGCAATACACAGAAGGGTTTTCTGATTAAAATATTTTCTGACTGCACGTGATTGTACCGATGGTACTCAGTCCATGCGCTGCGCTGTTTCTTTCAGGCCACTGCCTGCCGTACCGAAGTTTTCAGAACTGTACCGCTGTCTGGCCGTCCATGCCCGCGGGATTCTCGGCCGCGGCATTGATCATCTCCATCAAATCATCCACGTCGATGCCGTGTACCATCGCGGCTTCCTCTAAGGTCTCGCCCTGGGACGCCGGGCATCCTATGCAGTGCATGCCGATCTCAAACAGCACGGGAATGATGTCCGTGCTCACCTCCAGCGCTTCGCCGATTGTCATGTCCTTCGTAATCTTTGCCATATGATATTCCTCCGTTTTCTAATTGCTGAATTATTCACGGTCGTTGCTTCCTCATGCGCAAAAGCGTCTACTTCGTATCCGCCGCAGCAAAATACGCTGCTCATCTTTTTGCTTATGAGGAAGCAGTGACTGATTCACGGGCGATTTGAGAGATATGTCCATTCCTTTACAAGCAAACTACGCTTGACGGGCCTGGTCATATCTCTCAAATCGCCCGTGAATAGTAACCTTGTGAAACAGTATAACTCTTTCCAAAAACCCGCGCAAGTATACGTTTTCTTTTCTGTGAATAATAACTAAAAAATAAATAAAATCCGTGGTTTGTTCGTAAAAAAGTACATCGCCTCGCTTGACTAAAAACTTCTTCCCTCTTATAATAGCGGTAGAGATTGGCAAAGCAAATGCTATTCAATATAATCAATCATTTACAGGAGGCTTTCAAAATGAGACCAGAATGGAAAGATTTTGTAGGCGGCAAGTGGGAGAAGGATATCGACGTGCGCGATTTCATCCAGAAGAATTATCATCCCTATGACGGAGATGAGTCCTTCCTTGCAGGACCTACACAGAACACCACGGACCTTTGGAATCAGGTTCTGGATCTGCAGAGACAGGAGCGCGAGGCAGGCGGCGTGCTGGATATGGATACCAAGGTTGTTTCCACCATCACTTCCCACGGCCCGGGCTATCTGGATAAGGACAAGGAGACCATCGTAGGTTTCCAGACCGACAAGCCCTTCAAGCGTTCCCTTCAGCCCTACGGCGGCATTCGTATGGCAGAGAAGGCCTGCGCGGACAACGGCTATGAGGTTGATCCGGAGATTTCCGAGTTCTTCTCTGTTCACCGCAAGACCCACAACGCAGGCGTTTTTGATGCTTACAATCAGGAGATGAGAGCCTGCCGTTCCGCACATATCATCACCGGTCTGCCGGACGCTTATGGCCGTGGCCGTATCATTGGCGACTACAGAAGAGTTGCTCTGTACGGTATTGACAGACTGATCGAGGACAAGCAGGCACAGAAGGATTCCACCGGCCGCGTGATGACCGATGATGTGATCCGTCTTCGTGAGGAGCTTTCCGAGCAGATCACCGCTTTGAAGATGATGAAGCAGATGGCTGCTTCCTATGGCTGCGACATCGCAAGACCTGCCAGCAACGTACAGGAAGCCATCCAGGCTACTTATTTCGGATATCTGTCCGCTGTTAAGGAGCAGAACGGCGCCGCGATGAGCCTTGGCCGTACCTCCACTTTCATCGACTGCTACGCGGAGAGAGACCTGGCGAACGGCACCTTCACTGAGGAGCAGATCCAGGAGTTCGTGGATCACTTCATCATGAAGCTGCGCTGCGTGAAATTCGCCCGTACTCCCGAGTACAACCAGATCTTCGCCGGCGACCCGGTATGGGTTACTGAGTCTCTGGGCGGCGTAGGCGTTGACGGACGTCACATGGTAACCAAGACCAGCTTCCGTTATCTGCACACCCTTGAGAACCTGGGACCGGCTCCGGAGCCGAACCTGACCGTACTGTGGTCCACCAGACTTCCGCAGAACTGGAAGAGATACTGCGCGAAGATGTCCATCACCACTTCCTCCATCCAGTATGAGAACGACGACCTGATGAGAGTGACCCACGGTGATGACTACGGTATCGCCTGCTGCGTATCCTCCATGAGAATTGGTAAGGAAATGCAGTTCTTCGGCGCCCGCGCGAACCTGGCGAAGTGCCTGTTGTACGCGTTGAACGGCGGTATCGACGAGAAGACCAAGAAGCAGGTTGGACCGAAGTATCGTCCTGTTACCGGCGATGTGCTTGACTATGACGACGTCATGGACAAATACACCGACATGATGGAATGGCTGGCTGACGTATACGTCAACACCCTGAACATCATCCACTACATGCATGACAAATACTGCTACGAGCGCGCTGAGATGGCTCTGCATGACAGAGATGTCCGCCGCTACTTCGCTACCGGTATTGCCGGTCTGTCCATCGTAGCCGACTCCCTGTCCGCCATCAAGTACGCGACTGTGAAGCCGATCAGAGGCGAGGACGGCATCATTGTAGATTTCGAGACCACCGGCGACTTCCCGAAGTACGGCAACGACGACGATCGTGTTGACAACATCGCTGCTGAGATCGTGAGCAAGTTCATGACCATGGTAAGAAGACACCACACCTACAGAGACGGTTTCCCGACCACCTCCATCCTGACCATCACTTCCAACGTGACCTATGGTAAGGCTACCGGCAACACGCCGGATGGACGTAGAGCAGGCCAGCCGTTCGCTCCTGGTGCAAACCCGATGCACGGCCGTGACAAGAACGGTGCGGTTGCATCCCTGGCTTCCGTAGCCAAGCTTCCGTTCAAGGATGCGCAGGATGGTATCTCCAATACCTTCTCCATCATCCCGGGCGCGCTGGGCAAGGATGACCAGATCTTCGCGGGCGACATTGAGATCGATCTGAGCAAGTAAGTATTTTTGTGAAATGATCCGCGCGGGCGGGTTCGCCCGTCCGCCGGTAACCCTTTCACAGCAAACGGAGGATTTCTATATGGATCCTGAACAGAAAAGAATAGAAGACCTTGTGAAAATGCTGGACGAAGGCTTTGCCAACAACACCGGCCACATTAACGTGGACTGTGATGATACGGTTGAGGAAGCGGTACAGGTACAGACAATGGGCTGCACCGACTGCTCCCGTACCCCCTTAGCATGCAGTGTCCCCACCTTGGAGCAGGGTCTGGATGATTATTCCTAATCATCTTTTATCCAAAATCAGCATAAAAAATATGACAGGAGGAAAAATATTATGGCAGCAAGTGCAGCACAGGTTGACAACCTGGTATCCTTATTAGACGGCTATGCAACTGAAGGCGGACATCACCTCAACGTGAATGTTCTGAACAGAGAAACTCTTCTGGACGCGCAGAAGCATCCGGAGAACTATCCTCAGCTGACCATCCGTGTTTCCGGTTACGCGGTAAACTTCATCAAGCTTACCCCGGAGCAGCAGGCGGATGTCATCTCCCGTACGTTCCACGAGGCCCTTTAATTGCCAGACAGCTTTCATAACAGATAAGAACACTTTAGAAGCGGTGGCTCACTGCCACCGCTTCTTTTCACACCCAAGGAAAGACGAAACAAGGAGTAAATTCACCATGACAAAAGGAAGAATTCATTCACTGGAAAGCTTCGGCGCCGTTGACGGGCCCGGCACCCGCTATGTGGTCTTTGTGCAGGGCTGCCCCATGCGGTGCGCGTACTGTCACAACCCGGACACCTGGGAAATCAATGCCGGAAAGCTGATGGAGCCTTCCTATATCATCGAGCAATACGAGCGCAACGCGCCCTTTTACACCCATGGCGGCCTGACTGTCACCGGCGGAGAGCCTCTCCTGCAGGTGGATTTTCTGATCGACCTTTTTACCCTGGCCAAGGAGAAAGATGTCCACACCTGCATCGATACCTCCGGCATTGTATTCCGGCCGGAGAATACAGCCCTGATCGAGAAACTGGATCGTCTGATGAAACTGACCGACCTGGTCATGCTGGACATCAAGCACATCGACCCCGAAAAGCATAAGGAGCTGACAACTCAGCCCAACGACGGCATTCTGGCGTTCGCGAAATACCTGGACGACCGCGGTGTGGACATGTGGATCCGCCACGTGGTAGTTCCCACCATCACCGACGACCCGAAATATCTCTACCAGCTCGGGCAGTTCCTGGCGTCTTTCCATAATCTGAAGGCCCTGGACGTCCTTCCTTACCACACCATGGGCAAGGTAAAGTATGAAAAACTTGGCGTGGATTATAAATTAAAGGACATTCCCGCCATGAGCCAGAAGGAAGCGATCGAGTTAAAGCAGATTATTTTAAAGGGCATCAAAGAAAAACGGCAGGAACTTGGCATTACGGCGGAAGTAAAGTAAGGCTCAACTAACTGACTTTTCTTAAAATTCCGCTCAAATTGACGTATTTCCAGAATTTAAGTCTTGTTTTTTGACACAATTTATATTACAATGTTGCTGTTTGAGAGCGGCCCGAAGCAAATACGGCGAATTGTATCATGGGCGCCCTTTGCCCATGATATCATGTATGGTGAAGCAGGATCGCAATATCCGCTCAGGTCAGCCTCAAACGGCAGCGATACATCAGAAGAGTTATAATATGGAGGGATTTGTTATGGCATTTGTGATCAGTGACAGCTGCATTTCCTGCGGTGCCTGCGCGGGCGCATGCCCCGTCGGCGCGATCAGCGACAACGGCAGCAAGTATGAGATCGATGCATCCATGTGCATCAGCTGTGGCGCATGCGCAGGAGTTTGCCCCGTCGGCGCTCCGAGCGAAGAGTAAACGCTACATACGACAAAAAACGGACATTGGAAGGGAGTTCTCCCTACAATGTCCGTTTTTTATATTTCGAATGCTCATAATCATCCATTAACCCGCGATCCGATACAGATAAATCCGATAATAGCTCTCCTCAGTCTCAAAGGTTCCCAGGAGTTCCATATTCAGCTCCTCCGCGTTTACCACATACGCGGCCGAAAAGATAAAGTCACAGCCCGCATCCTTAATCGCGGACGTATCGATCTGTAAGTCATTAAACCAGAAAGAGCCCTTTTCCACATTAAAATAGGTAGTCAGTTCCGCCGTGAACAGATACACTCTGTTTCCCCAGTCGTCATAATAGCTTCTGATATATTCATTCCGCTCCAGCTCCGCGGCCATAAAGGTACGGAACAGATATTTATATTCCAAGTCATAATTGTCCGAATAGCCATCCATGCAGTAGAAACCGTGATAGAGCGCCGCCGCCGGGTCAATGCCAAGGCTGATCACACGGTATTCGTCCATTTCCAGGCCCAGTTCTTCCCGCATATACTCTTCCACCTGATCCATCACATCGATGGCGTAATATTGTTCATAGGTAATGACGTTATAATCCGGATTGAGCAGAAGCTGGATATTTTCCTTGAGCTGATTCTCCTTTAAAATCAACAGGAAACCAACACAAAGGCCCGCATAAACGAGCGGCGTCAACAGCTTTTTCGGGAAGCTTTTCCACTGTTTTGATGCTACAGATTGATCCAAACCCGTCAGCTTTGAAACACCAAAGCAGCCTTTACCTGTGCAGGACACCGTACTCAGAATGTAATCCAGCGAAACGCCCAGCATAAAATACCAGATCGCCGGCGTCAGCCAGATCACCCGCGCCACGTTAAAGGAGCCGAGCCCGCCCATCATTTCTCTGAGAGATACGATGGGGGCGATATTCCAGAGGGTTGCGATCAGATATAAGAATAAAAGCAGTACAAAAGTGCCCGCGATCAGCCTGCCCTGGCGCTGCGCTTTCCTATCGCGAGGAGCCTTCTCCTTTTTTATTTCATAAGTCCACTTTTCAGATACTTCATGGGGCGATTTCTCTTTTGAATCAACAGTTTTATTTCGCTTCGTCTGAAACAGCCGGAACAGGAAAATGCAGACCGCCAGCAGAATCACCGGCAGGAAAAAGCGGTGAAAGTCACCTGTATGCTGGTCATTATATAAAAACGCTTCCCGAAAATACTCGGCAAAGCCATACACCTCTATGCCTCTGTCCGCGCGGTGGGAGACATAACTCTCCCCGATACCCACAAACTGCAACACCAGGTCCAGATTCGTGAGCAGATACAGTACGATCATGGACAGGTAAGAAATGTACATCCAGACGCTCTGCTTTTGCTTTCTGATCCAGCACAATGCGATCAGGCATGTCCAGAGCATGATGACGGCAAACCCGCCTAAAATCAGCGAGGAAAAAAGCGTAAAAAAGAGAATGCAGACAAAAGAAGCCTTCTCTCTTTTTTCTCATACAGGTTCCAGATCGCCCAGGCGGCGAGCGGCACACCAAAAATGGTCAGGCCGAAAACCGGCAGGAAGGGGAGAAAGGCAAACATCAGGGATATGATCACGCCAATCAGCCTGCGTTCCGTGACCCGCTCCAGCAGCTGATACATGCCCACATAGGCGAGCACCTGCTCTGAGAACTGCATCACCAGATATGCCGCGAAGGGCTCAAGAGCCCTGAACGCAAATACATAGCCAAATGCCGGTTCCACCAGCGCGTTTTTGCTGGCGCCATTTAAGAACTCCGGTATGACTGAGCTTCCGGTAAAAAGATATTTGGCCTGATAAATATAAGTCAGCAAGCCCCAGTCCAGCTGCTCATAATACTCCACATAAGAACCCGTCCCCAGAATCAGATACGGAAGAAAGGACAGACAGACGACAGCCAGTCCCAGCCAGAAGATCCCTTTTCCATTTAACTGCCTCTGAAGCCTTGCCTTCATTCTTTCAATTCCTCCGTATATAAACACACCTGTGGCTGCAAATATGCTTCGTCATCTGTAAATATGTTTCGCTGTCTGCAAATTGAACCCCGTTATCTGTATACATATGCTGCCCGCAAATTGAACCCGTTATCCGCATACATATGCTCCCTGCAAACGCACGTCTACCGTAACATTTCTGTGGAATCTTGTCAAGTATCACACTGTCACGCCGCTTTGCGGTGCCGCGCAGCGTCTTTGGATCGCTGTCACGACACATCGACCGCAGCGCTTATTTCCACAGCCTTCGCTTATGCCCTTCGCTCTTATTGCGCAGAAGAATATCCATCCTCTGAAAATGATCCTCCTGCGCCTCCACCACCTCCCTGCGCAGCTCCGTTTCCCTCTCTTCCTGCAGGCGAAACTGATAATCCAGCTCCTTTAAGATGCTTTCCTTCATTTCTGTAATCATGGTTCCCGAGCTCTCCCGCACCGCCTGCGCAACCATCCGACCTAGAAGATCCTGCAGACGCTGTGAATCCGGCGCTGCCCCTTCCCTTTCCTCTGACAGCTCGTCCACATTTTCATCTCTCTTCGAGCCCTCATCCTTCTCAGCTTCAACCCCTTCTCCAAACGCATCTCCTGTCCCTCGCGCACTTCCGTGCTCCTGCACATCTCTTACTTCCGACACCCTTTCTTTCTCCTGCGCTGGCACCGTAATCATCGTTCTGATTAACCGCAGCGGTTTCCCAGCCCTTTTATAATCACTGACAAGTGTTAAAAGCCTCGCTTCCTCCTCCCCGTAAATCCTGTGTCCCTGACTGTCCCGCGGAATATCCAGCTTCAGCTCCTTCTCCCAGTACCGCAGCATATGCGCCTCCACACCCAGTTTGCGCGTCATTTCCCTGACCGAATAAAATCCTTCCATGTCATCCCTCCGTATTCTTCATAAAAAAAGAGAGTGCAGAAATTCAATTTCTTTACTCTCTTTTGTGTTTTATAATTTTTAAGTCGGCTGCTATATATACCCAGCCCTTTACGAACAAACTACGCTCGACAGGTCTGTTTATTTCTTTCAGGTCGGCTGTGAATCGTAACTTGGTTTCTGCAGGTTCGCGAACTTCGTGTACTCTCCAAGCCACGCCAGTTCCACCGTTCCCACCGGCCCGTTTCTCTGCTTCGCCACAATGACCTCCGCCACGCCCGGTTTTTTGCACTCCTCCTTGGTATAATACTCATCCCTGTAGAGGAACATCACCACGTCCGCGTCCTGCTCGATGGAGCCGGACTCACGCAGGTCGGATAACATGGGACGGTGATCCGGTCTTAACTCCGGCGCACGCGACAGCTGCGCACAGGCCAAAACCGGCACCTCCAGTTCCCTCGCCAAAGCCTTTAAGGAACGGGAAATCTCCGAAATCTCCTGCTGTCTGGACTCCACATGACCACCGCCGCTCATCAGCTGCAGGTAGTCCACGATCACCATGGACAGGCCAAATTCCAGTTTATACTTACGGCACTTGGAGCGAAGCTCCGCCACCGTGATGCCCGGTGTGTCATCAATAATCATGCGTGAGCGTCCGATCATACCGGCCGTCTCGGCCAGCTTCTCCCAGTCGCTGTCGGTCAGCTGTCCCGTCCGCAGGTTCTGCGCGTTTACCTTTGCCTCCAGCGCGAACAGACGATTAATCAGCTGCTCCTTACTCATTTCCAGAGAAAAGATCGCCAGCGGCTCGTTCTTTTTAAACGCCACATACTGCGCGATATTCAGGACAAACGCGGTCTTTCCCATAGAGGGACGGGCAGCGATCAATATCAGTTCTGCCGGATGAAAGCCCGCCGTCTTATAATCCAGGTCCACAAAACCGGAGGGAATGCCCGTGACCGCGCCGCCGTTGCGGCTCGCGATCTCGATTTTACGCATGGCCTCGGCCACCACCTCGCGGATCGGCACAAAATCCACCAGATTCCCGTTCTGGCAGATATCAAAAATCTGCTTTTCCGTCGTCTCGAGAATCGTCTCCAGGTTGTCCCTGTCCGCGTAACAGCTGCCGGAAATATCGTCCGCCGCCCGGATCAGACGTCGTAACGTCGCCTTCTCGGCCACAATCGTCGCGTACTGGCGTACATTGGCCGAGGTTGGAACAGATGTCAGAACATCCTTCATATAAGCCAGGTCAGAAACCTCCGGCGGCACGCCCTTTTCCCGCAGCCGATTTTGCAGCGTAACCAGGTCAACCGGTTTGCGTTCATTAAACAGCTCCACCATGGCAGTAAAGACCGTACCATACTGCTTACTGTAAAAATCATCCTCGTGCAGAAGCTCCGACACCTCAAGAATGGCGTCCTGATCTAAAAGCATGGCGCCGATCACCGACTGCTCCGCCTCCAGATTATGGGGCATGACCCTTTTTAAAATTGCCTCTTCCGTGATTTCCGGCATGCCTGCCCTCCCTCCCGCGTCGTTACTGTCACGGGGTACCACTCAAACGGCTCCGGCGCATCGCCAAATCAGGCGAGCCGCAGCCTCCCTCTCCTTGTGCTATGCTTCCTCCACCTTCACGCGAATCGTCCCTGTCACCTGCGGATGCAGCTTGACGCCCACCTCGAAGACGCCGAATGTTTTGATTGCTTCCGGCAACACGATCTTCTTTTTATCCACTTCAATATCATGCTGGCTCTTTAAGGCAGCCGCAATTTCTTTGGTAGAGATGCTGCCGAAGGTCTTGCCGTTCTCGCCGGCTTTCATGGATACCGTCACGGTCTTGCCGCCGATTTCCGCCGCCAGCGCTTTCGCTGCCTCCAGCTGCTCTTTGGCCCGCTTTTCCTCACCGGCTTTGCGCAGCTTTAAGTCGTTCAGATTTTTCGCGGTGGCTTCTATGCCGATCTTTTTAGGTAAAATATAATTTCTGGCGTAACCGTCGTTTACTTCCACGAGGTCGCCCTTTTTGCCGAGCTTTTTTTCATCCTGCAATAAAATCACTTTCATGTCCGAACCTCCCTGTATATCACATCATATATCGTATTCACAGCCTTGCCCAACACATGCGCAAAAGCATCCACTTCGTGTCTGCCGCCCTTAATTCAGGTCTCCTTCCTCGATCATCGTATTGAGCGTCCTCTTGAGCGCGCCCTCCGCTTCCGCAGCTGTCACACCGTCCAGCTGGCAGGCCGCGGTCGTCATATGGCCGCCGCCGCCCATTTTCTCCATGATCACCTGGACATTCACCTCATCAATCGACCTGGCTGAAATATAAACCCTTCCCTGGAACGGCGTCAACACAAAGCTGGCTTTGACGCTGCTGATACTGAGCAGCTCATTCGCCACCTGAGCGCCCACCACCGTCGGGTTGGAAATGCCCTCCGCCTCCGCCGAACAGTAGGAAATCGCGTAATAATTCCTGTAAATCTGCGCCTGGCTGGAAGCCTCCGCCTTCGCCTTATAATCCGCGGCGTCCGTCCTGAACAGCTTGCGCACTCTGGTCACGTCCGCGCCGTTCCTGCGCAGAAACGCGGCCGCCTCAAAGGTTCGCACACCGGCCTGATTCATAAAATTATTCGTATCCACGACGATACCGGCGTACAGGCAGTCCGCCTCCTCCGGCCGAAGCTTTAAATTATCGCTCGCGTACTGCAAAATCTCGGATACCATCTCGCAGGAGCTGGAAGCATAGGATTCAATGTAGGACAGCGCCGGATTCTCGATCGTTTCCACACCCTGTCTGTGGTGGTCGATCACCACAATCGTCTTGGAAATCTTCAGAAGCTCCGGACAGGCGGTGAGCGTCGGTTTATTCACGTCCACTACCACTAAAACGGTGTTGGAGGTAATCAGTTCGAGCGCGTCTCTGGAACTGATCATCATATCCTCCTCATAATCCTGCTGGCCGATAAACATACCCGTCACGCTGTTTAAATTGCCCTGCGGATCATCGAGCACGATATACGCCTTTTTGTCACAGTTTCGCGCGATCCGGTACACACCCACCGCGGCGCCGAAGCAGTCCGCGTCCGGGTTTTTATGTCCCATGATCATGACCTGTTCTCTGGAATAAATCAGTTCCTTGAGCGCGTGGGCCTTCACCCTTGCCTTCACGCGGCTGTTGCGCGCCATGGACTGACTCTTGCCGCCGAAATACTGTGTCTCGTTGTTATTCCGCACCACGGCCTGGTCGCCGCCGCGGGCTAACGCCAGGTCAATGGCGCTCTGCGCATAACCGTAGCACTGCGCGTAGGTCATACCGCCGTAGCCGATGCCGATGCTCATGGTCACTGCCATGTCGTTGCCGATGCTGACGGTCTTGACATCATCCAGGATGTCGAATTTGCGCTCCTGGAGCTGTTTTAAGGATTTTTTGCGCAGCACGACAAGATATTTATCATCCTCCAGCTTACGGCAGATACCGTCCACGGAGGAAACGTATTTATTGATCTTTCTGTCGATGAGAGCGATCAGGAGGGAGCGGTGCACTTCCTCGACGCTTGCGAGAGCCTCGTCGTAATTATCCAGGTACATCAGACCCACGGTCACGCTCTGGTCGTCCACCTCGCGCAGGGCAAATTTCAGCGCCGTCTCATCATAGAAATACAGCGCGACCAGGTAGCTCTCCTCATCGCTCTCGCCCAGCAGGGCGCTCTCACTCACCAGATTGCCCATGAAAATCTGGGTTGCCCGCACCCGGTATTCCTTTTCCTGATAGGTAAACTCAAAGGTGCTGTCTTCTTCCCCATTGTGTCCGGGCATGCGATCCTTCGTCATCATGGAGAAAAACTGCGTGATGGATTTGCTGCGGATATTGCTGACATTGACCAGGTTTTTGAACGCGTTATTGGCCCAGAGGCAGCGATTCTGCTCATCCAGCAGCACATAGGGGATGTCAAACTCC
Source organism: Lachnospiraceae bacterium (assembly GCA_021200995.1). Lineage (GTDB taxonomy): Bacteria > Bacillota > Clostridia > Lachnospirales > Lachnospiraceae > RGIG6307. Next base: position 12,499 of record JAJQFS010000051.1, read on the forward strand.
CGCAGCAGCTGACTCTGCATCTGCCCATATGCGGTGGCAAAGTCCACCAGCTCCCTCAAAAAAACCTGCCGGTAATGCGCCATCAGCCAGGCCACGATAATAAAATATACCAGCAGATAAGCGGAAATAATCACACCCGCGGTGAGATCGACCAGATACACCAGCACATTGACAAAAAACAGAAGAATACCGAGATAAAGGGAAAACTGGAGATACCTTTTGATCTTTCCTCTCAGCTTCACGTTCTGCTTCTCGTTCTTCTGCTTCATCAGTGTGCTCCTTTCACAGCGGACCATATCATGAGCAAAGGACCTCATGATACCATCTTCAGGCAGGTGCCCGCTTCCTGTCATGTCCGTCTGTGTCTGCTCTGTCACGCGGTGCGCCTATATGGAAATAGTATAGCACTTTTTCCTACGTCTGACCAGTCCCAAATATCGCGCCGTCAATCGCAGAAGGCGCGTTGACTCACCTGCACTCATGATTTTATGAAAATAACAAGCCCGCAAACGAAAACAGCAGACCCGTAAAAAAGGTCTGCCATTTTCTGCACGATGCCAGAAGGTTTCAGCTCACCCTCCCATGCTCCACCGAGTACACCGTATCCGCGATGCGCATGGTGGACTGCCGGTGGCTGACCAGCACGATCGTCTTGTCCTCCTGCTCTTCTTTCAGGGATTTCAAAATGACCGCTTCGTTTAAGCTGTCCAGGTTGCTGGTGGGTTCATCCAGAAGCATAAACGGCGCGTCGTGAAGGAAAGCTCTCGCGAGTCCCAGCCGCTGGCCCTCGCCGCCGGAGAGGGTGTCTCCCAGCTCACCGACGGGCGTGTCATATCCCTGCGGCAGCGTCATAATGAAATCATGAACAGAAGCTTTTTTGCAGGCAGCTTCGATCTCCTCATCCGTGGCGGTGAGCTTCGCGATCCGCAGGTTATTGCGGATGCTGTCGTGAAAGAGGTGCGTTTCCTGGGTGACGAAGCTTTCCATATCCCTTAAATTCACTGTGTTTACGTCATTGACATTTGTGTCAGAAATTTCCACCTCGCCCTGGCGCACATTCCAGAAGCGCATAAGTAGCTTTAAAAGCGTCGATTTGCCGCTGCCGCTTTTGCCCACAATCCCGACTATTTGGTGCTTCACAAAATCCGCGGAGACATCCTTTAAAATCACCTCGTCCCCGTAGGCGAAGGTCACATGCTTTGCTGCTGCGCCGTCAAATTTCACTTCCGCTTTGCCGGTAATTTCCTCTGTCAAAGGCGTCTCTTCCAGAATATCCAGCACCCTGTTGCCCGCCGCGAAGGTGTTCTGCAGGGTGCTCCCTAACGCCGCCAGCGCAACCGCCGGTCCAAAGGAGGAAAAGAGCGCGATCGTGGGGATCAGCACGCCGTCAAAGCCCACATGGCCCTGAAAATACAGGCTTCCGCTTAAAAAGAGCATGGCCAGGTCGCAGAGCAGGATCACCGTATTGGTAATCGCCGTGTCGCGGCCGGAAACGCGCTTCATTTTCTCCTCTTCCATGGAAAGTAAATCCGTGCGCGCGTTCATTTCCGCGAGGCGCTTTTCTCCCTGCCCGTACTGGATCGTTTCCGAAAGGCCACGCATGCCATCCAGGACAAAACCGGACAGATCGCCGGAAAGGGTGCGGAATTTCAGCCCCGTATCCCCACTGATTTTCGAAATAATCAATGGAATGATAACACCGACAATCAGATACGCCGCCAGCGCCAGAAGACCCATCTGCCAGTGGAAAGAGCCGATAAAGAGACACATGATAATCGTAAAGAAAAACGCGATGACCGCGGGAGAAATCGTGTGCGCGTAAAAGACCTCCAGCAGCTCAATATCCGAGGTAATGACGCTGATCAGATCGCCCTTGTCCCTGCCCTCCAGCTTCGCCGGGCAAAGCTTTCTCAAGGCCCTGAACACCTTGTCGCGAATCAGCGCCAGCAATTTAAAAGCGATAAAATGATTGCAGGTCTGCTCACCATAACGCAGAACAGCCCGCAAAAGTGCGAAAAGCAGCGCACAGGCAAAAACCGCTCCCACAGAAAACGGCGTATCAAAACCAAGAAGGCATAAAACCGCGTATCCGCCGAGAATGGTGATAAAGGAGGCGCACAGATGACCAATCAGCCCCATACAAATCGCCAGAATCATATAGCCCGTCAGCGGCTTCACCAGACCGATCAGACGACACATTACCGTAAATCCGCTTCTTTTTTGCATCACGCGTTCGCCTCCCTTCCGAAATTTTCCAGGCTCTGTTGCGCATTCCAGAGCGAACAGTAAACACCGTTTTGCTTCAGCAGTTCCTCATGCGTTCCACTCTCCGCGACAGACCCGCTCTCCATCACGTAAATACAGTCAGAACCCGTCACATTTGCCAGACGATGTGAAATTAAAATCACGGTCTTTTTGCCTTCGAGGGCATGAATCTGCGCCATGATCTCATTCTCACTCTCCACATCGATGTTGGAAGTCGCCTCATCAAAGATATAGACCGGACTGTCATGAAGTAAAGCCCTCGCGAGTGCCAGGCGCTGGCGCTGGCCGCCGGAGAGATTATTACCCTGCTCGGTCAACTGCGTATCCAGCCCGTTTTCCACTCGCAGGAAGTCCGCCAGGTTCACCTGCTCCAGCATCTGCCACAGGTCCTGATCTGAAGCGTCCGGACGACCCATCAGCAGATTGTCACGGACTGTTCCCTTGAACAGGTAGCTGTGGTGGCTGACATAAGTGATATTCTGAAATAAACTTTCCTCATTGATTTCCTTTAACTCCACGTCACCCACGGTCACGCTGCCTTCATAGCCGCGGTTTCGACCCATCAGAATGGATGCCACAGTAGATTTGCCGCAGCCAGACTCGCCCACAATGGAAATAAAGCTGCCCCTCGGAATTGTCAGATCAACGCCATGCAGGACCTCACGGCCTTTCTCTTCCACATTTCCACGCTTTTCTTCACTGGCGCCTGCATTCTCTTTTTTATCGGTGCTTTCATTCCCTTTTTCACAGTCGCTTTCACTCCCTTTTTTCTCAGAACTTCCATACGAAAAAGTTAAATTGCGGCAAGCCAGGGAACCGTCCTGCGGGCAAAATGTGCTCTTTTGCTCCGGCTCCGGCAAATCCAGCAGTCTGAATATTTTGTCGCTGGCGGCCATGCCGTTCATCGCCACATGGAAATACGATCCCAACTGCCGCATGGGAATGAAGAAATCCGCGGAAAGCAGGATAATTAAAAGACAACCAGCCAGCGTCACATGCCCTGCCGCATACTGTGTCACCGCCATGATCAGCCCCAGCGCCGCGCCGCCATACGCGATAAAATCCATGATCGTGATGGAATTTAACTGCATGGTCAGCACCTTCATCGTGATTTTGCGGAATTTCTCCGCCTCCTCGTTCATTTCCTCCTGCTTGAACTCATCAGCCTGATAGATTTTCAGAGTGGTCAGACCCTGCAGATTTTCCAGGAAAACATCGCCCAGGGCCGTGTACTGGCCCCAGTATTTACTGAGCAGCTTTTTTGCCCAGGTCTGCACCAGAGCGATGGCGATGGGAATGAGCGGTACACAGACGAGCAGGACTACCGCCGCCGGTACGTTAATAAAGCAAAGGTAAATAAAAAGTGTAAATGGCGCCAGCATAGCATAGAAAAACTGCGGCAGATACGCGCCAAAATAAGTCTCCAGCTGATCCACGCCCTCTACTGAAACCTGGACGATCTCAGAGGTCGCAGTCTGCTCATTATAGGACGCGCCCAGGCGCAGAAGCTTTTCGTAAATTTTTGCCCGCAGAGTCTTTTTTACCGCCTTTGAAGAGAGAAAGCTCATGCGGGAAGCGCCGATGGCGCAGACATAGCGCACAATCACGGCCGCCAGAGCGATGGCCAGCGTTTGGAACATGGCGGCCTGGTTCGCCGTCCCACTGAACAGATTGGCCAAAAAGGCGGTGATGCCGGTCATCATGGCGATATTGGCGATCAGGGCAAACCACTGGAAAGCCACGTTGCCGATGATATATTTCATGCTGCCGCTGACGACAGCGGTCAGACGTTTATCAATCATTTGTTACCTCCTGGTTACTATTCACAGCCTGCTTGTGAGACATAAGCTGGCGCGTCAAGTCTCACTTGTAAGAGACTGTAAAATAAAATTACGCCGCCTCCGCCTGCGCAGGAATCGTCTTCACCTTCACAAAGAAATACAGCAGGTGGCACACCCACACAACCGCCAGAACCGCGCGCCCAACCGGCACACTCGACATCATGGCGAAACCGATAGCCATAATCACCGTCACAGTAATGACAATGCGCAGCTTCGTCTTCATGGTCATGCCCTCGCCCTTCACAAAGGTCTCCAGATTATTTTTATACAGCTTCGTTCCCTTAAACCAGGCGCTGAGCTTCTCCGAACTTTTGCCGAAGCAGAACGCCGCCAGCATCAAAAAGGGCACCGTCGGCAGAATAGATAACACTGTGCCGACAGCACCCAGACCGAGCGCCAGGAAGCCCAGCGCCATGTAGACGAATTTCTTGACTTTCATATTGAACTCTCCGTTTCTTTTATCTGGTTAGTTCTGATAAACTAACTTTTGTTCTTATGTTATCTCAGAGAGTTCTTTTTGTCAAGTCTGAAGAAAATTCAGATATTGCTAATATCAGATACTGTCCCACTTTTAAGATTGACAAATCCTGTACCCCATGATAGAGTATAAAATAATCCGATTTCTGACAGGAAGATGCAAAAGAGAAATGAGTTTCGAGCTACTTTTATAAAAAAGGACTGCCGAAACTCATTTTTAATTTTCAGTAGATTTATGCTCCTTGACAAAATAATATCCTTAGCAAAGGAGCTGACAGGGTGTAAACACCTCGTTTCTGAGACCTTGACAGAAAGGAGGCTTTTCTGATGAGTACATATGAAGAATTTATGATTATACTTGCTTTTGCAAAATTAATTGTCGCTGTTCTGAATTATACACACAAGAAATAGCACCTCAGCTCAAAAGTGAGGTGCTATTTGCAATAAAAAATTATTCTCGCCGGAAACGGATAGGTCGCAACTATCGTGTCGGCTCCCTTGATAAGGGTATTATATACGAAGTTTCGGATTTATGCAAGCGAAATTTTCACTCCGCGAACACCACCGACTGCGCAATCGCGGCCGCCTCCTCCTTCGTAAACAGATTCTGCGCCAGCCCCAGACAATAGCCGGTCGTTGCGCCCACGCCGTCATCCACATAAATAATATACCAATATTCCGACACTGTATCAACCATATTTAAGTCCGCGCCACTCTCTTCCAGCGCGGCCTGGCCGGCAGCGGTGTACAGATCATACTGCACATCCAGCAGATAAGCGGTTTTCGCGGTGCCTTCCAGCATTTCCACATAGGTACATTCCATATGATTTTCCTGAAAAATTCCCGGCTCCAGCGTATCTCCTTTCCAGAACCAGCTTCCCTCCTCAATCAGCGCGAAAAATCCCGCGTAGTACTGCCAGTTGGCAACAAGCATATATCTTTCATATCCCTCCTGCAGTTCATAGGCTGCAGGCGCGATCAGGACGCCGCCGCTCATTGAGGCGCTGCTGTCAGAGCCATAGCCGATATCCTCGTCCCAGTCTCCAAACGTATAACCGTCCGGCAAATCGATTGATATCACGTAATCCTCTATGCCCGCCTCACTCGGAAACGTATACAGTCCGGTCGCATTCACGGTCCGCGCACTTCCGTCCTCATCCAGTGAATACAGGACATACGGAATACCGGTCGTGGTTCTCTCCAGAGAAACCGAATTCACAACGTCTTCCTCCAAACCGCGTGTACACTGCACCCACAGACGATAATCAATGCCTCCATATTCCAGATCATAGAAAATATAATAATAGGTTTCAGGATCGTCCGCCGGTTCACGCAGAACAGCGTTTTCGCAGATACCGTAATCATAGGAAGCAATTTCTCCGGACGTCAGAACAGAAGCCAGTTTCTCCACTGTCATGGTATTCTGATCGTCTGCCGTGTTTGTTTCCGCCGCTTCCGCTGCCCAGGTCTGAAGCTGCTCTTTTGAAATTCCCGTCTCCTCCAGCAGTTCTTTTTTCATCACAAAGGGAATGTCATACAGGGTATCCCATTCGCCTTCATTCAGTGCCCGTGACTCGGTAGTCAATTCCCCGCTCTCTTCCTCCAGCGTGTAAATCGTATAGATTCCCGTGTTCCATTCCACATAAATACCTTCCGCGTTATATCGCAGCGGATATGCCGTCCCCATGGAAGAAATACGCATCTGCATTGTGGGGAAATAAACCTCCGCGGCAATCGTGCCATGATCCGTTCCCCTTTCCCAGGAGGTATCGTAGGTACCTTCTGCCACCAGTAAAACACTGTATCCGTGAATCGTGAGAATCTGGCAGTAATCCTCTTCATCCAGTTCATCCAGAACAGCCGCGAAATATTGCACCTGATCCGCCGTATGCGCAAGGGGATCCTCTGCTGCATCCTCCTCATCACCGCTTTCTGTCTGCGCCTGCGTCACAGTTCCGTTTTCGATAAAGTCCGTCCAGCCGCTCATCGACTCCATGTATATGTCCACCCTGTCATCGAAAACCGCCTGCGGGTGCATGACCCAGAGATCCATCGCTTTATTGGTCCGTATCAGGGAAATCCCGTCAATATAGGAGCTTCCCTCCGCGTCAGGCACATCCAGATTAAGCGAAGACCAGGTAACTCCTCCGTCCGTTGTCAGGTAAGCATATGTGTCGCATCCATGATATTGCGTCAGAATCATACCCGTATTTTCATCATAAAAAACCATCCACTGCGGATAATTCTGTACACTGTCCGTGATATCGCCCACTGTCTGAAAGCTCACGCCTGCGTCCACAGAGGTATACAGGACCTTGGTCATCAGCCCTGCTGCCGGACTGGATGTATGCAGCAAATACCCCGTTCCTTCTTCAGGGAAAGACAGATAGAGCGCGCCAAGCGCGTCCATCTCATCCGCTTCCCCGATATACGTCTGCTGCCAGCTTTCACCCGCATCAAACGTCGACAGGACACAGATTCTCGCATCCTCCAGATGATACGCTACATACGCAATCTCTTTAGAGACATAATTTCCCGTGATTTCTCCATAAGAGTATGCATCCGTAATCTCGTACACCACCGCGTCGTGATGGATGATACTTTCCTCCTCAATGCTCCAGCCGTATGTTTCCTGTGTCATATCAGCCTCTTCCACAGACGACTCCTGCGCCGCAAACGACTCCTCCTCTGTAGCCGGCCGCACCAAAAGCCCCACCGCCAGCAGCACAATCGCCAGCACCGCCACAACAGTAATAATCACACCACGCTTTTTAAACTGCAGCACATGCTTCACCCGTGCCTTTAAGCCCGGCTCCCCGAATGTCAGAGAAGTCAGCACATAATGATTCTGCAGAGCGCCGTATTTTAACAGGCTGCCCGCGTAGGCTTTCCGAATATCCGTATCCGCGTGCAGCAGCACCGCCTCGTCACAGGAAAGCTCCATATCGATACCAAAGCAGTGAAACGCGGTCCAGACCAGCGGATTGTACCAGTATACGATGCTGATACACAACGCGGCTGCCTTCACAATATGATCCTTACGCCTGCGGTGATACAGCTCGTGCCGCAGGATATAGTCCCGTTCCTCCTCCTTTAACTGTTCTGGCAGATAAATCGTCGGATGAAGGAAGCCAAACAATACAGGCGTCTCCAGGCCATCCAGTGTTACAGCATGATTTGCTTCATCCCTACTGGTGCACGGAAGCGATTTCAGACGGCGACGCGTTCTCTGGTATTGCACACCTTCCATCGCAAACAGAATCAGCATGACTAAAATCCAGACGGTCAGCATACAACGAACCAGGATCGTTTCTCCGCCAAATGCGGAAGCCGCCTGATTCCAGGCTTGCTCCGATATTTCAGATATACCGGACATGATGAATGCGAAAAATCCCTCTGCATCGTTTGAATCGCCTGTTGCCGCATCCAGGGCCGCGTCCGACGTCATATCGACGACCTCATCGACCGCACCGTTCCTCAGATCATAATAACCCGTATTCGCCGCGCTGTTCTGTAAGGCATAACTGTCCTCTCCCATCAGACTGCTATTATATCCTGATTCCGCCGTGCCCTGTTCGTTGGTTTCTCCCGCCAGACCGCTGCCATTTCCTGCTTCTGCCGCATCCTGCTCACCGGTTTCATTTAACAGGGCATTCAGACCATTTCCTGCATTCGCCTCAGATGCCGACCCGTCAGTCTGCGCAAGCCCTACCTGATACAACTGTTTCGGAATCAGGCTGAAACGCCCTGTCAACACCGTCGGCAGCGCCAGATTTAAGAACACCACAATCCACAGCGCGTAGCAGTAGCGGCTGCCCGCTTTCCGCAGCAGAAGCCGCACCGCGAAGGCCAGCAGGATACCATAAATCCCGATTAAATTCATCTGTAATAATTGATTAAACGCTGCAGTCCCCATTTTTCTTCTCCCCTTTTACATCGAGCCTGTTCATTCATATCCGGACAGTCCGCTTTCTGCTCCATTTACGTTATTCCGGTTTCGTTTACGTTATCTCAACCGTGATTATCCGGATGCAGTCTCTGTCGCTCCCTACTCCGTCCCCTTGTACTCTGCGATCATCCGCTCTAACTCCTCGACCTCCGCTTTGGAAATCTTCTTTTTGTGGATAAAAGCCGCCACAAAATCGGGCAGGGAGCCATCATAATTCTGCTCCAGATAAGCTTCTCCCAAAAGCCGCGTGTACTCATCAGCACTGATTTTGCTGCTGACAACGCTGTTCTCGTTTTGAAAAAGATCGTTCGTGCAGAGCTTTTTCAACACCGTATAGGTGGTGGACTTTTTCCAGTTCATATGCTCTGCGGCCAGCTGCACTAACTGTCCGCTGCCTAACGGCTCATGCTCCCAGATCAAATCCGCCAGCTGCTTTTCTGCCTCTGTCATTCTGTAAACTACCATTCTGTACTCCGTTTCTGCCTTCCGTTTTGTTCAGGTCTATTTTTTATAGACTCAGTCTATATTATTTAGACCCATCTGTCAACCCCTTTTTCAGATATTCATGGCCAAACTTTCTTTATGCCATGTAATAGCGCCCTTCCTGGCGCTTTATAAAAATTTAATAAAATCAAAGTGCGAGAATTTGGCACTTTCGTGCATATATATTATGAAGCGCCCTGTCGAATATGGTCGAATCACGCAGCCTGGATTTTACGAATGTTGAAAGGCATTAAAACGTATATCAGGTACTTGATTATCCATATAATATGTGATAAAGTGTAATCAGAAAAATTCCTGATACCGGGCGCTTCAGAAAGTGAGGATGCCATGGGCATACAGGATACTTCTACCAAAGATTACCTGCGTGACGCGGATATTTTCGCGGACGCGGTGAATTACTATCTGTATGACGGAGAACCGGTGGTGAAGCCGGATTCCCTTAAGCCACTGGATTCAAATCTGCTGCTTCACGTCTTCGGACAGGAGGAGCAAAAGCGGAGAAAACCCAAAAGAGGAAACGAGCAGACGGTGGAGCGATACCGCGATGTAGTACGGCAGTGGAATGTCATGGCGGATGAAATCTGTGCGTACGCGATCTTCGGAATCGAAGCACAAACGACAACGCACTACGCGATGCCGGTAAAAAGCATCGTTTATGATGCGATGCAGTACGCGCACCAGGTAGAAGAACTAAAAGTAAAACACAGGAATGCGGGTGATAAAGGCAGCTCAGCGGAATTCCTGTCAGACATGCACAGAGATGACCATCTGATCCCCGTGATCACGATCTGTATCCACTTCGGGACAGAACCCTGGGACGGGGCCTTAAGTTTAAAAGAGCTCTTTGATTTAAAGGATGAACATCTGCTTCAGTATGTCCAGGATTATAAAGTTCTGCTGATTGAACCGGACAGGATATGTGACGAAGATTTCGCGAAGTTTTCCACAAGTCTGGGAGCTGTGCTGCAGTTCATGAAGGCAGCGCAGGATAAAAGAAAGCTTAAGGAGCTTGTGAATGGGAATGAAGTATTCCGGCGGCTGGACCGGAAAGCGGCGCGGGTTATTCGCGACTGCGCGAATGTGAGAATCGATATTGAGACGAGCGAGGAGGTGGTAAACGTGTGTAAAGGTTGGGAAGACGCGATTGAGGACGCCAGGGAAGAGGTAAGACTGGAAGAGCGAACTGCGGCTCAGGAGCGTGAGAAACAGTTATGTAAAGGCTGGGAGGACGCGATTGAGGACGCCAGGGAAGAGGTAAGACTGGAAGAGCGAACTGCGGCTC
>JAJQFS010000053.1 GCA_021200995.1 Lachnospiraceae bacterium
AGATGGTGGGTGATGGATAGCTAAAATGTTGATTTAATCAGCGTTTCCTTAGAAATGAAATCGATTCTGCACAATATTTCCCATGCATAAATCCGGACTTGTCTCATAGAATGAAGCAGATGGGAATGTATTTTCGTAAAAACCAGTACATCTCTTTTGCTTTGAAGGGAAGGAACCATATGCGTGATTTATTGCCGGAGACTTACATAGAAAAATGGAATCTGGCGGGTTATGAAAAGACTCGCCTGCAGGAAATCAGGATCAGGACGGGGGCGCCGCTTTCGCTGAAATATGATGGACAGGAACGGCTGCTGGAGGACGCAAAGGCGACGCCGCAGGATTTAAGTAAGATCGTGCAGTGGCTGACTGGCTTCGGGATACACGCCTATCAGCAGGAATTGAGAAACGGTTATTTTACCGTGCGAGGAGGTCATCGGGTCGGGGTGGGTGGACAGGCCGCCCTCGATGGGGAGGGACTCTTTTTGGGCTTTCGCCATATTCAGAGCCTGCATATCAGAATCGCGCATGAAATCATCGGAATTTCCGATGCACTGCTGACGGGACTGTACGGGGACGGGCGATTTCTTAATACGCTTATTCTGGCGCCGCCCGGCATGGGGAAGACCACCATGCTGCGGGACCTGGTGCGCAATATTTCCGATGGAAATCACTTCAGTCAGGGGCTTGAGGTGAGTCTGATCGATGAGCGGGAGGAGATTGCGGCGCTTCATCAGGGACGTGTGAGTTTGAATGTCGGAAAACGGACGGATGTAATCGCGGGCTGTAAGCGGGAGCAGGCGATGGAGATGGCGCTCAGAAGTCTGGGGCCGCAGGTTGTGGCGGTGGATGAGATTTACGGGGAGAAGGACCTGGAGGCGTTGAAGAGACTGTATGGCTGTGGGATCGGACTGCTGGCGACGCATCACTGCGACAGCTACGCGCAGCTGACCATGAAGCCTTTTGGCAGAGAGCTTTGCAGGGCAAAGATTTTTGAGCGTTTTCTGGTATTGCAGAGAATGAACAGTGTATATGGGACGGCAGGACTCTGGGATCAGGAGGGTGTGCGGCTTTGCTGATCTGCGGTCAAAAGAGGACGGACGGCAATATCGGATAAAGGCCATAGCCTGCCCGGTTGCTGCAGGAGAAAACGGTGATCAGAAGGAGGAACAGTTGCTTGAAAATGATACTGACTGTCTGGATTGTCGCGGCCTCATCAGGATGTACATACAGTTTTCTGGCAGAGCGCAACAGACGTCTTTTATGTATGAAAGAGATGGCGGAGGGACTGAGGCGTCTTGGTTTTTATATCAGTCGGTGGCAGCTTCCGCTGGAGGAAGCCTTTGAGGCACTGGAAAGGGAAGGAGCAGGTATCCTGTCAGATTTGTACAAAAAGACGGCAGAGGAATTAAAAAATCGCCGCGCTTCTGACCTGGGAGATTTCTGGAGAGAGGAAAGCCGTACCTTTCTGCGTCAATATGATCTTCCGCCGTATGTAACTGAAATCTGGTGCGGGGCTTTTGCGGATCTGGCGCCGCTTCCCGAAGAGGAGCAAAGAAGGCTTGCGCTGAAGGCGGAACAAATTGAAAAAATCTGCGGGGAGAAGGAAGAAAAATACCGGCAGGAAAGAAGACCGCTCATGGCGGCTGGTGTCAGCGCGGGACTTCTTTTCTGCCTCTTGATGTGGTAGAGGTTGACAGGAGGGGAAGATGGAAATCAGCTTGATTTTTCGCATTGCGGCTGTGGGAATTCTGGTGTCGGTGCTGTCTCAGATACTCAAGCACAGCGGAAGGGATGAGCACGCGTTTTTGCTGAGTCTGGCGGCGCTGGTGCTGGTGCTGGGCTGGATCGTGCCGTATATTTATGATCTGTTTGAGACGATTCAGACGTTATTTTCGTTTTAAATTGTCATGTGGAGAACGGTATAAAAAGACAGAACAGTGATTGACAGTCGTTTTTATATGGTTCGCTTATGACTTTGGTTGATTCATGAAATCAGGGAAGGGATGGAATCGCGCAGATGGATATTCTGAACATCATGGCCTTCGCGTTTTGTGGCCTTTTTATGGTTATTTTATTGAAATCCGCGAAGCCGGAGTATGGCCTGTGGGTCAGCGTGGCGCTCACCTGCGTCCTGGCGGCGTATGTGCTGGGGAATCTTTCTGAAATGATCACACAGGTGGAGGCGATATGGCTGAAGGCGGCGGGCAGTTCCTCTCTTCTGGGCATATTGCTCCGCATTATCGGTATTTCCTGCCTGTGTGAAATCACGGCGTCCTTGTGTAAGGAAAGTGGCTGTCTGGCGCTGGCGGGACAGGTGACGTTGGCCGGGAAACTGGCAATTCTGTCTGTGGGATTTCCGGTGCTGCTGGAACTGATTACGTTTATTCTGGAGCTGGGACAATGACGGAAACAGAATTGTATGAAAGCGCGGCAAAGTGGTTTTCAGGTTTTGAATTGGATACGGACGCCCTGTTTCAGGCACTTAGTGCGGGAGAGATGTCAGAGGCGTTTCGGCTTCTGACGGCGGCTGTTCTTGATTCTTTCGGCAGTCCGTTTGCCTTTTTTAAGTCTGTACTGGTCTCTTTCCTTTTACTGGGTATCGGCGGCGCGGTGTTAAAGATTCTGGATGAGACGTTAAAGGAGGGACAGGCAGGGCTGATCGGCGAGTTTATTGTCCGACTTCTGCTGGCTGGACAGCTTGTGGTTTTGTTTGAGGAGGCTCTGTCCATGAGCAGGGAGCTGTTAAATACCATCGTAACGTTCGGGAGTTTCTTTGTTCCGGTTTTTTCCGTGGTGCTGACCTCTGTGTCCGGTACAGGGACATCTGCGGGTTATATCGCGCTGCTGTCACTGGTGGTTTATATCACGGAACGGCTTTTGCTGCAGATTCTGCTGCCGCTTCTGGAGGTGCATTTTCTGCTGGTGACCCTGGCCGGTTTCTGGCAGAAGGAGAGGCTGGAGCGGGTTCTGAAGCTGATGGAAAAAGCCTTTCGTTTTGTCTGTAAAGGGCTGTTGGGTGCGGTCACCGGACTGGGATTTCTGCAGTCGCTTGTGCTTCCTTACGCGGACGCACTGAAAATTGGTACGCTCAAGAGGGCGACGCAGATGGTGCCAGGCGTGGGTACGATTACCGGCAGTACATGGGATTTACTCACTGGGTCGGCGGTGCTTTTAAAAAATACGGTTGGAGTGCTGGGGGTGGCGGCACTGCTTCTGGCGGCAGCGTATCCGCTGTGCAGGCTGCTTTTGCTTCAGGTTTCTCTGCGGCTGTCAGCGGCGTTTATGAGCCTGCTGGGGGCGGGGGACCTTGGGTGGAGTGTGGAGGAGAGCGGAACGTCTGTGGAGTATCTGATCAATGTGTGCGGTTTGTCTGTTTTACTGTTTCTGGTGTGGGTGATACTGGCGGTGTGTACGACGAATCTGAGGTTGATGTTATGATTTCCATCGTCAGAACCGCGGTCATTCTCGTATTGCTCATTGATTTTTTACAGCTGCTGGGAGGGGGAAAGGAATATGGGCGGTTTGTGAGGCTGGTGACGGGGCTTTTAATCGCGTGCAGTCTGGTTGCGGGGCTTTTTCAGCTGGCGGGAAGTCTTTCAAGGGAGACGTGGCTTTCCTGGCTTGACGGGGAGGTGAGCGGCATGGAGAGCGTGGTGGAGGAGAATGACGGTTTCTTTATGGATTTGGAGGCTGATACAATGAAAAATACGGAAGAAAACACAGGCGGGGTGGAGATAGAGGTGCCTCTGGTGGAGGAGATTCCCAAAATTGAGGTGGATGAAATACAGGTTGGCGGAGAGAAGACGCAGTAGTTATGACAGATAATACGACAGATAGTGCGAAACTAACACGTGGCAAAATAAGAATGCATGGCAGGTCGGCATAGAGCTCTGGCAGAGGGGCTGAGTTTTGGGAGGCTAAACGAAGTGGAAATGCTGAAGCGGATTGGAAATCAAATCAGGGATAAGATGGGACTTTATTTCAGAAATTCGGAGCAAAGGCCCATGACCGCGAAGGAAAAGTGGCTGATTTTTCTGCTGGCGGGGCTTTTACTGGCTCTTGTGTTCTGGCCGACATCCGGAAAGAAAAATACGGATGGGGGCAGTGCCGGTATTTTTCAGAGTCTGAACGGGGAAGCGGAGAAAAATTCTGAGATAAATTCTGATGAAACGTCAGATGTGGCAGAAGGCTCTGGCGGCGGTTTGATGGTAACGGGGGACGAGGAGGATTACGCGGACTATCTGTCACAAAAACTGACCGCGTATCTTAAGCAGATGGACGGGGCGGGCGAGGTGGAGGCCTGGGTCACATTGAAATCCGGTGAACAGGAGGTACTCTATGAGGAAAAGTCTTCCCAGACGTCCAGCCTCTCGGAAGCGGATTCACAGGGCGGCACCAGAGAGGAGACGACGGAGGATGTGACGCGGACCGTGATTTTCGGCGCAGACGGCAATCCATATGTGGTGCAGACAACTCTGCCGGAGGTACAGGGCGTGCTGGTGCTGGCGGAAGGCGGGGACGATGGCGCGGTTCGTCTGGATATTGTGGAGGCGGTGCAGGTATTATTTGACCTGGACGCGCATAAGATAAAAGTAGTTAAGAAAAAAGTGGAGGAGTAAGGGATTTGAAGAGCATGGTAAGAAAGAATCAGGTCATGATCACCGCTCTGGCGGTGATGATCGCGGTTGCCGGTTATCTTCATTTCGCGGGGGAGACATCGGAGGAGATACTTCAGACAAGTGCGGAAGTTTCTAATGAAACCCTGATCAGTGACCAGCTGACCATAGAGGATCTGCTGGATGAGTATGATGACACGGTGCTGTCGGATATTACGGATGAGGATCTGGAATAGGCCGCCCTGATGGAGGAACTGGATACGCAGACGGAGGTGGAACTGGAAAATTATTCTGAGGATACAATGACGAGCGTGGAGCCGGATTCCGATGAGATTCCGGGGGAAACCGTCTATACCTCATCCGTTGGGGTAGCCACGATCAACGACGCCAAACTGCTGAAAGAACAGACGAGGGCGAAGAATGAGGAAAGTCTGTACGCCATCATTGAGAGCACGGAGGTGACAGACGAACTGAAGGCTGAGGCCATTCAGGATGTCATTGCCATGACCAACCGGGCGGACATGGAGACCGGCGCGGAAATTTTATTGCAGGCCAAGGGCTTTTCTGACTGTATTGTCAGCATTTCGGACAGCGGGGTGGACGTGGTGATCAACGCGACGTCCCTGACGGACGCGCAGTTAGCCCAGATTGAGGACATTGTGAAAAGAAAGACCGGCGCGAACGCGGATGAAATTGTGATCAGCACGGTGGCTACGGATTAAAAACTCTGTGCAAAAAGAAATAAAATGACTTGCGTCAGTGACAGAACATGCGTTATAGTTTGAAGAAGCGAAAATTACCGACGAAAAAGGAGATTTTTCCATGCGCATGAAAAGATCTGCTGTGCTGTCTGCCCTGATCCTGGGGCTGATGCTTCTTCTGGCGGGCTGCCATACTAAGAATGAGAGCGGTACATCTGAAGAGAATATGTCTGAACTGGTCAAAGACGCGGAGGATGAGAATCAGACGGACAGAACGAATGACGGTACAGATGACAGTTCACAGGATTCAGAACCGGAGGATATGAAAACTGAGGAAAGTGGGGCGGAAACAGCGGACAAAACCGGATCTGGAGAAGCTGCTGAAGCAGTTGTCTGGAAAACGACCTCTTACACGAAGATTACCTATTCCGGCGGAAAGGGAACTACGTCTAAGGCTGTATATACGTATGATGAGCAGGGGGACCTTGTGGAGCTGAAGACTTACACAGATGGGTCGCTCACATTCTGGTATGGGTATGATTATGTTTATGATGAGCAGGGTCGTCTGCTGATCAGGACCAGCTACAATCACAACAAGCGCACCTTCCGGATTGAATATACCTATGATGAAGCGGGCAATGTTGTCGCACAGCGGATTTATGACGCGAACACAATGCTGATCTATAGTGTTGCCGCGACCTATGATGAGAATGGAAATGAGCTCACCTATCTCTGGGTGGATGAGGCAGGCGGCACGGAAACCATGACGGCAACCCACAGAACAGAATCTGCCTATGATGAGGCCGGGAATCTGACGGCCTACTATTATTATGAGGAAGACGGCACCATTTCTACGCACGAAGAGTATCTCTATGATGATGCGGGCAGGCTTCTTACACTGATTGTCTATGACAGTGAAGGAAACGAGGAAAGCCGTACGATCAATACTTACGATGAAGCTGGTAACCTGCTGGCATCTTCTTATTTTATAGATGGAGAGGAATATGGCAGACAGGAGACGACCTGGGATGAGGCAGGCAGAGTACTGTCCTATCGGGAGATTTACAATGGAAACTTAGAGAGCGGCTATGACCGCGCTTATGACGAAAACGGGAACCTGCTGTCGGAAGTCTGCTATTATGACGGAAATGTCACATATCGGTATGATTATGCGTATGATGAGGCAGGCAGGCTTCTTTCCAGAGTGTATACTGCTGGCGACAGTGAGACAGAAAATCAATATGTCTACGATGAGGATGGCTATCTGGTCACGGAGATCACTTTAAGCGGCACAAAAGAAAGCGCGAGAGTGGAATACACATATGACGAGGCCGGAAATCTGCTGACGAAATACACGTACTCGTCCGGTTCCATCAGCGCGAAAGAAAGCTATACCTATGAACGGCTGGAGGATCTGTTCCCTGAGAAAGAAGAAATACAGACAGAAGAATCTTCTTTGCAATGATGTCAGGAGATCGCATCGCGGTACTTTTGCCTGAAACAGATACAGAATTGAAGGAGAAGTTTAAGATACCATGGAAAGAGAACAGGCAAGAAAAGGAACTGAAATAATCAAAGAAAATGAAACAGAGCAGAAAACGACGGAGGATCCGGGTGAAAAACACAAAAAGGGCAGCTTTCCACACGTTCTGTTTTTTGTGGCCGTGTTTATCTGGGATGAGATTCTGCTGCGCATCTTTACGGAGACAGTGCTCTTTTCACACTTACTGTTTCCGCTTTTGTCCGCGATCACGCTGGGATTGTTCTGCGGCGCTGTCACCTCTCTTTTCTCAGAGAAAATCAATTATGTGCTGACCGTGCTGATTTTGACTGTAGTTTCAGTCTTTTTTGCGGTGGAGTGCGTGGTCAGACGGACGTATCAGACCTACATGACACTTTCTTCCATGCTGGCGGGAAGCGGCAATGTGCTGGGAGAGTTCCGGAGTGATCTGATTACAGCGGTAGTGCATTCATTCCATGTCATCTTGCTTTATTTGCTGCCGGTCATTTTATATCTGATTTTTGGAAAAAGGCATTTACCCGTGCAAAGGAAGAAGCCGGTTTACTGCCTGCGCCTTGCAGCGGCAGCCGTTGTGGTCGGGCTTTTGACTGTGGCGGGCGAGAGCAGTTTTTCTTCGGTCAGTCAGCTTTTCCGGGAACAGTATGAGTACGATACGACGACACAGGCGTTCGGTTTGATTTCCGGGACGCTTCTGGATTTTTCTTATAGTCTGTCGGGCAAAAAGACAGTCAGTTTTGTCAGCGCCGAAGAAAAAAAGGATGTCGCGGAAACTGAAAATGTGGAGCGGGAAAGCGCCGCGGTGGAATCTGTTCAGACTGACGGGAAGAAAAACGACGACGCTGCTGATGGTGAGCAGAAGGCGGGAAGTGCGGAAATTGACGAGACAGGGAGTTAAACAGATTCTACCGAAGGTACAGGCACTGAATCCGGCAACGGCACAGACGGCAGCGAAGCTGCATCTGAACGCACGGAAATAAACGAAGAGATGTCTGCTGAGGAATCCGCAGAAACGGCGGATGCAGAACAGGAAACCGATGTTGAATATGGCGTAAATGCCCTGGATATCGATTTTGAAACGCTGATCGCATCTGAGACCAACAGCAATATCATCGCACTGCACGAGTACGTTTCCAGTCTGACGCCCACTTCCAAAAACGAATATACGGGACTCTTTGAGGGCAAGAACCTGATTGTCATCACAGTGGAAGCCTTCTCGGAGCAGGTGATCAATGAGGAGCTGACGCCCACACTGTACCGCCTGGCGAATGAGGGAATCAAATTTACGGACTTTTATCAGCCGGCCTGGGGCGGCTCCACCTCCACGGGGGAGTATTCGGTTCTGATGGGTCTGATTCCGGCCGATGGAGTGAATTCCATGTACGAGACAATCGACCGTAATGTATATTACACGATGGGTGCGGCATTGAAAAGGGAGGGGTATTCCACACTGGCTTTCCACAACGGGACTTATACGGTTTACCGCAGGAATGAGACGCACACGAACCTGGGCTTTGACAATTTTCTGACCTTTGGCAGCGGTCTGTTGGACATCCAGTCCTGGAGCAATTATGATGTGGATACCATCAGCACGATTCTGGACAATTATGTGGATGACCAGCCGTTCTGCTGGTACTGGATGACTTACAGCGGACACGGTTCCTACAAGTCCGGCGACAGCCGCTCGACCCGCAATATGGAACAGGTGCGGGAGGTGCTGGGGGATACTTACAAGGATACGACCCTGTATTATTTCTGTTATCAGATGGAGCTGGAGAAGGCGCTGACTGAATTGGTGGATACGCTGGAGGAACAGGGAATCGCGGAAGATACGGTCATCGTGATCTGCAGCGATCATTATCCGTATGGGCTGGCGAAGAGCGCCAGTTACGGCAACAGCGAGGACTATCTTAAGGATTTGTATCAGATTGATTCCTATGATTTTTATACCAGGGATCACAACGCGCTGATTATCTGGTCCGGCAGTATTGAGGGAGAGGACATTACAGTGGACGAGCCGGTGATGTCCGTGGATATTCTGCCCACGCTGCTGAATCTGTTTGGCGTGGAGTATGATTCCAGGCTGTTGGTCGGGCGGGATGTGTTTTCGGACGCGGAGGCGATGGTGATCTGGCCAAATCACAGCTTTGTTACTTCAAAAGGGCGGTATAACGCCGCGACGGGGGAGTTTATCTTAAATGAAGGAGCGGAAGTGGAGGAGGATTATCTGTCACGGATGAAGGCAATTGTGTCTAACAAGCTTTCTTACTCGTCGAATGTTTTTACATACGATTATTTTAATGTGATTTTCGGGGAGGAGTAATTCTCTTGTCGGACTGTCCGGATATATTTTGTCCTGCTCGTTTAACTGTGCGTCACATAACTGGCAGGTTTCAGACTGGCAGGTTGCACACATGCGCTCGCGAGGACAAAATATATCCGGACAGCCCTCGGTATGGAATGTTATACTGAATAGAAGTGCTGAATGGCGGGGGTTATTGCACAACCTCGTAAATGACCAGATAATTATTCTCCGCAACGGGAGTGGAAACACAGATTTCTGAGAGGTAGAGTGCTATCCAGGTGTCGGCTGTTAAGTCGGCGTAGTCGCGGTCGCAGATGACGTAATCCGGCGTCTTGTCGGGGTGGGTTTCGAAGTAGGTGGCCACGGTTTCGTCGTAGGTGGGCGTGCTGATGGTGGATGGGGTGCAGATGTTGACGTCCTGCATGAAATAGACGTCGGTGGTACAACCGACATAAAAGACGTTGGAATCCTCCGGAATATATGCCTGTAAGAGGGCGGTGGATTCGTTGTAGCGGCGGACAGACTCGGTGTCCGCAATGATGCCGATGGAGCTTCCCTGGCGGATCAGGCTGATTTCGTCAAAGACCGTGAAGTGCGCGCCGCCGGAGATGCGGATGATATAGCATCTGCCAAAGAGTAAAACCAGCACCCAGACAAGGAGGATCGGATAAAACTGTCGTTGTTTCCCCTCCATACCCAGGCAGATGAAAACGCCGACAACCGCGACACCTAAAAAGGGCGCGATTCCTAAAAGATACAGGTTTGTAAATAAGAGAATTCCGAAAAAGGAAACCAGGGGGACGACCACCAGTAAAAACGCGTGGGCGGACACCCTTTTTTTATGGAGAATCAGGAGCGCAAAGTAGATGGCGGGCAGAAAGAAATATTCTACCATCGGGTAGTTGGGATATTTGCTGCCGAAGACCCAGATCAGGATTTGTCCGGTCATGGTGCAGAGTAAGAGGAGAGTGGCCCAGGTCAGGAAGCGGCCGTTTTCTGCCTCAAAAGCCTGAAAATGTGTCATGCAGGGCTTAAGGCGTGAGGTTCGTTCTGAGGCAGGCGCGGTCGTTTGCGCGGCTGTAAATCGGCTGCTGACGACAAAAAGAAGCACGTACAGGGCGGTCGCGAAAATGGCGTAGACTGCGAAAAGCTTTAGGATTTCCCCCAGGGAGGAAAGGTTGGTGGACAGTTTCTCCGAAATTGTGATGGTGTGGGAGCCGTCGTTCATGACAGCGGACAGAGAGGTCAGGATGTCGTTCAGGCTCATATAGCTGAAAAGATACCCCAAAAAGACAGCTGCACAGGCAAAGCAGACGCCGGTCAGAAGGAGCGCCTGCTTTCCGGCGGTTGTTTTCTTTTCATATTTGAAAAGCCAGATCAAAAGCGCGGGAAATACTAAAACAGCGGACGGGTAGGAAAGCACCTCCAGAGAGAGGAAAATGCCGGCGGCGGCTGTCCTGAGATAAGGGTGCGGGCGGTCTGCATAAACAATATCTGTGGACGTGTCGGAATTTGTATTGTCAGGTTTTGCCGGATACGGCATCAGACACAAAAGCACCAGCATCAGAAACCAGGTTTGCATGTTGGAATATTCTGTCAGGAAAATCAGCTTCGGCAGAAAGAGCGCAAAGACGCAGCAGATCAGCTGGGCGTAGTCTTTCTCCAGGAAATGACGGATGGCACGATACAGCAGAAGGGTTACAAGGAAGCAGATGAAAAGTCCAGCGAAACGCAGATACAGAAAAATGCCCGTGGTGGTCTTAGTCAGCGCCAGGTAAGGAATCAGAAGAAGCACACTTAAGAAAGCGGAGGTCTGGTGCGGCTCCCACATATCCAGGAGTAAGCGATCGCCCTGTACGATCCGGTAGGCCATGGCGACGGCGTACTGCTCGTCAATGTCGTAGCCCGCGATAAGCAGCTTGGCTGCGCTTAAGAGAACGAGGAGAGTCAGGAAAACTTTCAGGATTTTTTTGATGGTTGCCGACATGAGAAACTCCTTTTACTGCTTTCATCATTTCATGCGAAGTATAGCATAATGAAAAATAAAAAGCAATGTGGACGAAACGTGTGGGCCTGGGCAGAAATGTTTGACAACATCTGATGGATACTGTATATTTGTAATGTTTGAAAAAATTCAGAGGGGCACGACGCCGGACGGCGTACAGCCCTCTGTTATGGATATTGGAGGCAATTAAGTGGGAAGCTATACCAGCGAAATCAACAGAAGAAGAACCTTTGCCATTATTTCACACCCGGACGCGGGCAAGACGACGCTGACGGAGAAATTCCTGCTCTACGGCGGGGCGATCAACCTGGCCGGAAGTGTGAAGGGAAAGGCCACCGCCCGGCACGCGGTCAGCGACTGGATGGAAATTGAGAAACAGAGAGGTATTTCTGTTACTTCCTCGGTGCTGCAGTTTGAGTATGACGGCTTCTGCATCAATATTCTGGACACGCCGGGGCACCAGGATTTCTCGGAGGACACTTACCGGACGCTGATGGCGGCGGATTCCGCGGTGATGGTGATTGACGGCAGCAAGGGCGTGGAGGCGCAGACGAGAAAGCTGTTCAAGGTCTGCGGTATGCGCGGCATTCCCATTTTTACCTTTATTAATAAGATGGACCGCGACGCCAACGACACCTTTGACCTGCTCGATGATATTGAAAAGGAGCTGGGCATCGCGACCTGCCCCATCAACTGGCCGATCGGTTCCGGCAAGGCCTTCCAGGGAGTCTATGACCGGGAGAAAAAGCACATCATGAAGTTCTCCCACACCGAGAAGGGCACGAAAGAGGGCGAGGTAGAAATTGTGCCGGTGGAGGATCAGGACGTGCTGCGTCAGACCATCGGGGAGGAAGCGGCCGAAAAGCTGATGGAGGAGATCGATCTTTTGGACGGCGCTGCCGCGGAGTTTGATTTGGAGCAGGTGCGCGCGGGGAAGCTGACGCCGGTGTTTTTCGGCTCCGCGCTGACGAACTTTGGTGTGGAGGATTTTCTGCAGCACTTTTTGCAGATGACGCCGCCGCCGTTATCGAGAACAGCTGATATCGGGGTCATTCAGCCGGACAGAGACGAGTTCTCGGCCTTTGTCTTTAAAATCCAGGCCAACATGAATAAGGCGCATCGGGACAGGATTGCCTTCATGCGCATCTGTTCGGGTAAATTTGACGCCTCGATGGAGGTGCGGCATGTGCAGGGCGGCAAGGTCCTGCGCTTAAGCCAGCCGCAGCAGCTGATGGCCAATGACAGGACCATTTTGACGGAGGCTTACGCGGGAGACATTATCGGCGTCTTTGATCCGGGCATCTTTTCCATCGGGGATACGCTCTGTATGCCAAAGGAGGAGTTTCGTTATGAGGGAATTCCGACGTTCGCGCCGGAGCATTTTGCGAGAGTGCGTCAGATTGACACAATGAAGCGCAAGCAGTTCGTGAAGGGTGTCAGCCAGATCGCGCAGGAGGGCGCGATTCAGATTTTCCAGGAATCCAACACCGGTATGGAGGAAATCATTGTCGGCGTGGTGGGCGTGCTGCAGTTTGACGTACTGAAATTCCGCCTGGAGAAAGAGCATAATGTAGAGATTCGCTTAGAGCCGCTGCCGTATGAGCATATTCGCTGGATTGTCAATAAGGATATTGACTTAGATAAGCTGACGGGAACTTCCGATATGAAGAAGATTCGCGATCTGAAGGGGAATCCGCTGCTGTTGTTTGTGAATCCGTGGAGTGTGGGGATGACGATGGAGCGGAATCCGGGGCTTGAGCTCAGTGAGTTCGGGACTGCGGAGATGTAAAGTGGCTATTTAATAACTGTCTGAAGGCACGAGCCCTGAGTAAAATAAAAGTTAAAAAAGGTCAAGAAATTTGATTAAATACACCCCTTGTATTCCCCGTTGCAGGGTGCTAAGATACGTTTTGTGAAAAATTACACCTGCTGTGCGAAGTTGGAAAGCAGGCAAATGGTATGCAGGAAGGAATGACCGTAAATGAACGTACATGAGAAATATGGAAGATCTTATTTCATGCCCCCGGAGGTGACGTATGACTGGGTGCATAAGGACACGATAGAGAAGGCGCCGATCTGGTGCAGTGTGGATCTGAGGGACGGTAATCAGGCTCTGATTGAGCCCATGGGGCTGCAGGAGAAGCTGGACTTTTTCAAAATGCTGGTGGATATCGGCTTTAAGGAGATCGAAGTCGGTTTCCCGGCGGCGTCGGACACGGAGTATCAGTTTGTGCGTGCGCTGATTGAGAACAATATGATTCCCGACGATGTGACCATCAATGTACTGACGCAGGCAAGAGAACATATTATCCGCAAGACCTTTGAAGCAGTCAAGGGTGCGCCGAGGGCTGGCGTGCATCTGTATAATTCGACCTCCGTTGCGCAGCGCGAGCAGGTCTTTAAAAAGAGCAAGGAAGAGATTTTACAGATCGCGGTCGACGGCGCGAAGCTTTTAAAGGAGCTGGCGGATGAGACGGAGGGAAATTTCGTCTTTGAATACAGTCCGGAGAGCTTTCCGGGCACAGAGGTAGATTACGCGCTGGAGGTCTGCAACGCGGTGCTGGATGTGTGGCAGCCTACGCCGGACTGGAAGGTGATTATCAATATCCCGACCACCGTGCAGATTGCCATGCCGCATGTATTCGCCTGCCAGGTCGAGTACATTCATAAGCATTTGAAATACAGGGATTCCGTTATTTTAAGCGTGCATCCGCATAACGACCGCGGCAGCGGCATTTCGGACGCGGAGTTCGGCGTGCTGGCCGGCGCGGACCGCGTGGAGGGCACTCTGTTTGGCAACGGCGAGCGTACCGGCAATGTGGACATCGTCACGCTGGCGATGAACATGGTGACGCACGGTGTGGAGAGCGGCCTTGATTTTTCGGATATTAATAAAGTAAGAAATAAATACGAGCAGCTGACGGGCATGCGCGTTGGCGAGCGCAGCCCCTACGCGGGAGATCTGGTATTCACTGCCTTCTCCGGCTCTCACCAGGACGCCATCAGCAAGGGCATGAAGTGGAGAGAGGAGGGCAAAAGCGGCGAGCGCTGGACTGTTCCGTATCTGCCGATCGATCCCACGGATGTGGGACGGGAGTACGAGTCCGATGTCATCCGTATCAACAGCCAGTCCGGCAAGGGCGGCGTCGCTTTCGTCTTAAAGCAGAATTACGGTATTTCTCTTCCGGACGCGATGAAGGAGGAGGTCGGATACCTGGTCAAGGGCGTTTCCGACAGAAGACATCAGGAGCTGGCACCCAAGGATATTTACCAGATTTTCGAGGACAATTATATCAGCCACAAGCCGATTTTTGACATTCCGGAGGTGCATTTCAGCCAGGTGGACGGCATCGGCGCCAAGGTGACGATCGCGCAGGAGAAGGAGACGCGTATTCTGGACACCATGGGCAACGGTCGTCTGGACGCGGTCAGCAACGCCATTAAGGCTTACTTCGGGATCAGCTATGAACTCTCCTGCTATGAAGAGCACGCGGTTTCCAAAGGTTCCTCATCCAGGGCGGCTGCGTTTGTAGCGGTGCTGTGCAACGGCAAATCCTTCTGGGGCGTCGGGATCAATGAGGACATCATTTCCGCCTCCATCGCGGCGCTGGTGATTGCGACGAATAAACTTTTAGAGGACGCCAATATTACGGAGGGCAGGGAAGAGCGGATTGTGGAGATCATGAATTATATTCAGCAGCATTATCAGGATGTTACGCTGGATGTGCTGGTAGAGCAGTTCCACCTGACCAAGCCCTACCTGTCCAAATATATTAAGATGAAAAGTGGCATGACCTTCCAGGAGGCCGTACGCCGCGCCCGCATGAAGAAGGCCCGCATCATGTTAAAGGAATCCGGCCAGACCGTGGAGAGTATCGCGGCCAGCGTGGGCTATGAGAATGTGGAGCATTTCAACAGACTGTTCAAAAAGATTTATCGCATGACGCCCAGCCAGTTCCAGCGGGAGGGCTCAAGACAGGCGTAAAAGAAGGCGGCGGGCACTTTTGTGTCCGCTGTGTTTGCATTACAGAAGTTACTATTCACGGCAGACTTGAGAGATATAAGCAGACACGTCAAGCGTAGTTTGCTTGTAAGGGGCTGATTATATCTCTCAAGCTGACTGAGAATCAGTCACTTCCCCCACATAAGCAAAAAGATGAGCAGCGTCCTTTGCTGCGTCAGAGGCGAAGCGGATGCTTTTGCGCATGTGAGGGAAGCGGCCGTGAATTGTAACAGAAAGGCGGTTTTATTATGATTTTGGCGATCGATATCGGCAATACGAACCTCGTCATCGGCTGTATCGAAGGGGAGAAAATCTGCTTCGAGGAGCGGCTTTCCACCAACATTTCCAAGACGGAACTGGAGTATGTGGTGGACTTTATCACGATTTTAAATCTGCATCAGATTGAAAAGGAGAGCATTACCGGCTGTATCGTTGCGTCTGTGGTGCCGCCGCTCAACACAATTGTCAAGTCGGCCATCGAAAAGCTTCTGCACATTTCTCCCATTTTTGTGGGACCGGGAGTGAAGACCGGTTTAAATATCGCGATTGACAATCCTGCTTCCGTGGGCGCGGATCTGATCGTCAACGCGGTGGCGGGCTTAAAAGAATACGGGGCGCCGCTGATTTTAATCGACATGGGCACCGCTACCACCATCACGGTCCTGGATGAAAAGAAAAACTATATCGGAGGCATCATCCTCCCTGGCCTGAAGGTCTCCCTGGAAGCGCTGGTCAACGGCACCTCGCAGCTGCCGCGCATCAGCCTGGAAGCGCCGAAAAAGGTAATTGCCAGAAACACTGTGGACAGCATGAAGAGTGGGATGGTGATCGGACAGGCGGCAGAGATGGATGGACTTATCGACCGTATCTGGGAGGAGCTTAACATGGAGACGCCGGTGGTGGCTTCAGGCGGCCTGGCGGGATTTATCGTACCGCACTGCAGGAAAAAGATCATTCTGGATAATGAGCTGACCATGAAGGGGCTGGGGTATATTTATCGCAAAAATGTGGAAGAGTAGCGCCTGCGAACCGCAACAATAGCTTGACATCTTTTCACAGAGTTATTAAAATAGGGGACGAATTGGCACAGAAGGAGATAAGTAAAATGTCAGTACCTTATAATCATCATGAAGTTGAGAGCAAGTGGCAGAAGATCTGGGACGACGAGAAGGCCTTCGCCGCGGTGAATGACTATACAAAACCGAAGTATTATGCGTTGGTGGAGTTCCCCTATCCGTCGGGACAGGGACTGCATGTGGGACATCCCAGACCTTATGCGGCTATGGATATCGTATCCCGCAAGCGCAGAATGCAGGGCTATAATGTGCTGTTTCCCATGGGCTGGGATGCTTTCGGCCTGCCCACGGAGAACTACGCGATTGCGAATAAAATTCACCCCAGAATTGTGACAAAGAATAACGTGCAGCGTTTCAAGGGACAGCTCCATTCTCTTGGCTATTCCTTTGACTGGGATCGTGAGATCAATACCACCGATCCGAATTATTATAAATGGACGCAGTGGATTTTCCTCAAATTATTTAAGGCCGGACTGGCGTATAAGTCGGAGATGCCCATCAACTGGTGCACTTCCTGCAAGGTAGGACTGGCCAATGAGGAAGTGGTAAACGGCGTCTGTGAGCGCTGCGGCAGCCCTGTAATCCGCAAGGTGAAGAGCCAGTGGATGCTGAAAATCACCGCCTATGCCGACAGATTGATTTCTGACCTGGACGATGTCGACTATGTGGAGAAAATCAAAGTCTCCCAGAAAAACTGGATCGGCCGCTCCGAGGGCGCGGAGGTGGACTTTCAGTTGGCGGGCAAGGATGAGATTCTGACTGTCTATACCACCAGACCGGATACCCTGTTCGGCGCGACCTACATGGTTGTCTCCCCCGAACATCCGCTGATTGACAGATACAGAGACGAGATTAAAAATTATGACGAGATTATCGCCTACAGAGAACAGGCTGGCAGAAAGAGCGACTTCGAGCGTACGGAGCTTGCCAAGGATAAGACCGGCGTGGCAATCGACGGCATTATGGCGATCAACCCTGTGAATGGTAAAGAGATCCCTGTCTGGGTTTCCGACTATGTTCTGATGAGCTATGGCACCGGCGCCATCATGGCTGTGCCCGCTCACGATACCCGCGACTGGGAGTTCGCCAAAAAGTTCAACCTGCCCATCATTGAGGTGGTTGCCGGCGGCGATGTGCAGAATGAGGCATTTACGAATGTTTCCACAGGAATCATGGTCAATTCCGGTTTCCTGAATGGTATGGAAGTCGCTGACGCCAAAAAGGCCATGATCGACTATCTGGAAGAGAAGCAGATTGGCCACCGGAAGGTCAACTTCAAGCTCCGCGACTGGGTCTTCTCCAGACAGCGTTATTGGGGCGAGCCTATCCCGATCGTGAAGTGTGACAAGTGCGGCTATGTACCGATTCCGGAGAGTGAACTGCCCTTAGAGCTTCCTGACGTAGAGAGCTATATGCCTACTGACAATGGCGAGTCACCTCTGGCTGCCATGACAGACTGGGTCAATACGACCTGCCCGTGCTGTGGAGGTCCCGCGAAGCGTGAGACCGATACCATGCCTCAGTGGGCCGGCTCCAGTTGGTATTTCCTGCGCTACACTGACCCGAATAATGACGAGGCCCTGGCCAGCAAAGAGGCTTTGAACTATTGGCTGCCAGTCGACTGGTACAACGGCGGTATGGAGCACACGACCCTTCACCTGTTGTACTCCCGTTTCTGGCACAAATTCCTCTATGACGAGGGTGTGGTGCCGACGAAGGAGCCCTATCAGAAGCGCACCAGCCATGGTATGATCCTCGGCGAGGACAATCAGAAGATGTCCAAATCCAGAGGCAATGTTGTCAATCCGGACGATATCGTCAGAGATTACGGCGCGGACACGCTTCGCACCTATGAGATGTTTATCGGCGCGTTTGATTTAAGCGCCTCCTGGAGCGAGAAGGGCGTCCAGGGCTGCCGCAGATTCCTGGAGAGAGTCTGGAAGCTGCAGGATATTCTGGTGGACGGTGACGAATATTCTGAGGACATGACAACCAAAATGCACCAGACTGTCAAGAAGGTGGACAGCGATTACGAGAATCTGAAATACAACACCGCCATCGCGGCCATGATGTCCCTGATCAATGATTTCTATAAAAAGGGCAGCATCAACCGGGCGGAGTTTCGAACCTTCCTCCTTCTCTTAAATCCTGTAGCACCGCATATCACGGAGGAAATCTGGCGGACAGTCGGTTTTGAGGGCCGCGTGTACCAGCAAACCTGGCCAACCTACGACGAGGAGAAGACCAAAGAGGACATGGTCGAGATTGCGACTCAGGTGAACGGCAAGCTGCGCGGCACCATCACCATTGCTGCCGACACTGACAAGGAAACCGCCCTCGCCGCGGCGAAGGAGGCTCTGGCCGACAGGATTGCTGGCAAGACCATCGTTAAGGAAATTTTCGTGCCCGGCAGACTGGTCAATATTGTAGTAAAATAATAAAAAAGCATTGCCCTCCCTGACATCGAGAGAAGCCTGGGAGGGTATTTTTGACTTCATGAAACTGGAAATGAAAAAGGCCGCCGTCTGCTTCCTTAATGGAACCTTTTTTCCAGTATTTTCTCAATTTTTTCCTGCTCCGCAAGAGTGGCATGCTTTTTGATGGTATTGAAAATCAGCTTCAGCTCTTCCTGCGTAAAGGTGAGCGCGTCTTTGTCCTGCTGTCTGCGGGAAATCTGTGCAAAATACGCCATCAGCTCCTTTTGATTTTTACCTTTCGACTTCTCATGAATCTGCATCAGCATTTCCAGCTTTGCCGCCGGAATATCCTTTAATGCCTCATCCTGCATCCATGTGGGTTTTTCCATATAAAATGCCTCTTTCTTCATTCATCGATTCATTTCAAAGCGTTTTGACCCGCTTACACAAGTCATATCCTTCGAGTGTGAACTTGCGGCCTTATGTTTCATGGTCACCTTCCGCGTCCTTCTCTTGCCCGAAGGCCGAGCTCAGATCCTGCATGGCGTTCATGACCTCCATCATTTCCATCATTTCCTGAAGCTGTGAAAAAGGCGAAAGAAGCTGGCGCAGGCGGTTTAACTGTTCCTGCGCGGGTGGGGAAACAAAGGGCATAAGGGCCTGCAGAAGTTTATCAAACGCGTTCAGCTTCTCCTGCAGTCCGGCCAGGTCATTCATCCCAAGTCTCCTTGCTCCCCGGAAGGGTTTTTATATCATCCTATGAAAGGAAAAGGCGGAATATACGTGCCGTTCTTCAGCATAAGGGGCGGCCTTCAGACCGCCCCGCATTGCTGATCAGCAGCCGCAGCCGTTGTTTCCAAGGCAGCCGCAGCAAAGCAGCAGGATAATGATCCATTCGCAGCTGTTGGAGCCGCCAAACAGACCATTGCTGTTAGCAGAGCTGCCGCAGCCGCAGTTATTCCCGCAGCCGCCGCAGAAGAGCAGCAGAAGGATAATCCAAAGACAGCTGTTGGAGCCAGTGCCACAGCTGTTTGTGGAATAGGTGCTGGTGGAGCCGCAGCCGCACCCGTTTGTCAGATCACTCATGAGGATACCTCCAAATCATGGCTATGCTTTATGTTATGTGGAAACGGGAAAATTGTGAATGAAAAAAGCGTTGAAAAGATTTCGCACTTATATTATAATACGTAATACAATGCATGTGGACAGTGAAGAAGAACAGAAATAGCCATTTTTATGGCTATTATTCAGGTGAAAAAGAAACCCGACCTTATTTTTTTTATTCTCACTGTTTACAATCAGGAGGCGGATAGTGACCAACAGAGAAACGGCCGCGGATATGAATGACGGAAATTCCCTGCGGGGAAGGGTATTTCATCAGATTCGGGATAATATTCTCAGCGGCAAGTACAAAGAACACGAAGAATTGAAGGAAGTGGCCATCGGCGAGGAGATGGGCGTCAGCCGCACACCGGTGCGCGAGGCGTTCCGTCAGCTGGAGCTGGAAGGCCTGATCAAAATCATTCCCAACAAAGGCGCCTACGTGACCGGCATTACTAGAAAAGACGTGCATGATATCTACGAGATGCGCTCTCTTTTGGAGGGGCTCTGCGCGAGGTGGTGCTGCGACAACATCACGCAGGAGCAGATCAACGCGCTGGAGGAGAATATTTACCTGGCGAAATTTCACACTGACAGGGGCAATACGGAGCATCTGACCGCCCTGGATAATCAGTTCCATGACCTCTTATACGAAGCCTGCGGCAGCAAGATGCTGGCGCACCAGCTCACGGATTTTCACCAGTACGTGATTGGCATCCGCCGCAAAACCCTGTCTGACTTAGACCACGGCATCGCTTCCAACCGGGAACATGAGGAGATTTTAAACGCGATTAGAAATAAGGATAAAGATCTCACCGAGAAGCTGGCGCACGCGCATATGATCAACGCCTACAACAATATCCTGGCCAGAGGCCTGGACCAGACCTATCCGGAGTGAATGACTTTATTTCAAATGAAGACCGCCGCTGTTGATTATGACAGCGGCGTTTTTAACAATACAAAAACAGGAGAGCGTGATTGATGAATTATATGGATATTCTGAAGACATACGCGGGCCGGATGCTGAAAGAGGCTTCTTATCCGCAGACGCCGTCGTCGCTTTTGGCGGATAAGGTGGATGCGCGCACTCACGTGCCATTAGAGGAGGAAGATGGACATATCGTTTCCAACGCGGCGCATCAGCAGAATTTTGTGCGCTTTCTCTGTGGCTTAAGCGCATTGACAGGGGAGAGCTTCTATGAGGAGCGGGCGCTTTCCCTGATGCGGTATATGCTGGATCGTCCTATGGAGGGAGGTCTGCTTCGCTGGGGCGGCCACCGGTATCTGGACTTGAAAACGCTGACAGATCGTGGCGAGAAGGGCTTCGTCCACGAGCTGAAAAATGACTATCCGGATTATGAGCTGATGTTTCAGGCGGACCCGGCGAAGGCGGAGCTGTATATCAAGTCCTTCTGGAATGCCCATGTCTATGATTTTGACGCCTTTGAGATGGGACGGCACAGTATGGAGAAGCCTTACGGTGTGGAGGGCATCTGGGAGAGGCGCTTCGGGGACCCGCCGGCATTGATGCCGCGCAAAGGGCTTTCCTTCCGCAATACGGGCAATGACCTGATGTACGCGGCGGGAAAGCTCTGGGAGCAGAAGGAGGATCAGGGAGCACTGACCTGGGCGGAGCATATTTTCGGTATGTACCAGAAGAGCCGTCATCCGAAGACGCATCTGGGCGCCTATATGTTTTCGCAGGCGGAAAAGCAGATGGACACGGACGATGACACGATCACGTTGTCCATGTATGGGGACCGGGCAAAGCGGCAGCTCGGACCGGAGTTTGGGGACGCGGCGCTGGAAGCATGGGTGCTGCGCGCGAATCAGGAACAGACGATTTATGCCATGAGTCCGCAGATTATCGCGGCCTGTTATTCCCATGGAAGTGAGACGGAAAAGCGTATTGTAGATGGAACTGTGGAAAATATGAGAGCCTTCGCGCGGTATGCCTGGGACGGAGAGCGGCAGGTGTTTAGGCCGCTTTTAGCGGACGGGACAGATCTGACAGGATTTGAACTGAAGCGCCCCGGTTATTACGGGCCGAAAGGGCGCGTGATCGAAAGCCATCGGCCGGCTGGGGACTACCTCTTAGCCTGGGTGGGGATGGCGCTTCTGACAGAGGATGAAGAGCTGTGGAAGATAGAACATTCCCTGGAGAAGGCACTTGGTCTGACGGATGAAGCAGGCAGGCCGAATGAGAATTGTGCCTGTACCGATTCCGGCGTTCTTCTGGCGCTGATAAAGCTCTGTGAGCATGGGCATATGCAGTATCTGCCCCTGGCGGAGAAAATCGCTGAGAACATTGTCAGTGCGTATTATGTGGATGGATATTTTAGAAAGAAAGACAGCACTTATGCGCGGCTTAATACGATAGAACCGTTGGCACTTTTAAAGCTGGAGGCATTGAAAGCAGGTATACCGGGTATGGTGGCGGATCCGATCTATGGGCGGAGCAGCGGATGCGAATAAATCTGTTTATGTACCGAAAAAAGGACACAAAATTGTGAAAAATATATCATTATTGCTTGCGCTGCCATGCAAAAGAGGTTATAATATCCCGTTTTCGACACTTGATGACGTCAAAAGAGGTGAGAACCCTTGAAAAT
>JAJQFS010000021.1 GCA_021200995.1 Lachnospiraceae bacterium
AGACAAACAGACTGGCGGGCTGGCTCTTTGTGTTAGTTGGATTTTTGTGGATTATAGCGGTGTTTACGGGAGGAATTCTGCTTCCGACGGCGGCCACTATTCTGGCGGCGGTGATACCGGCCGGATATTCTCTGGCGCTTTATTTAAGTAAAAGCGGTTATTTGAGAAAAAGAGGATCAGACGAATGATAATAGCGTATAAGAATAGAAATTGAGAGGATACAGAAAGTGGAATACAGGCTCTTTATTTCTCTTCTTGAAAGTATTATACTGTTTGCAGTGAAATAAGGAACATTCAGAAGGGCAGCAATCAGAACTCTTTTTGAATGTACATGAACTTTGAAGTCACATAAAACAGGAGAGTTTTGAATTATGAAATATCTGATTATCGGCGCCGGCGGAACCGGTGGTATTCTGGGATATCAGCTCACGGAGGGCGGAAAGGACGTAACGCTGATTGCGCGGGGTGCGCATCTGAAAGCCATGCAGGAGAAGGGACTTACCATACATAAGCTGTGGAATGATGAGATACAGACCCTGCCAGTCAGGGCGGTTTCAGAGGAGGAGTATGAGGAAAAGCCGGATGTAATCCTGGTCTGCGTGAAGGACTATTCGCTGGACAGCGTGTATCCGATGATTCGCAGGGTGTCCGGACCGGATACCATTGTGATCCCGATCCTGAATATTTATGGAACCGGCGGCAGAATGCAGGAGCAGCTTCCGGGGGTTCTGGTGACAGATGGCTGTATTTATGTTTCTGCAAGTATTGAGGATCCCGGTGTATTGACACAGCACGGCGCCATCTGCAGGGTTGTATTTGGCGTGCGACATCAGGAGGAATACAGACCGGTTTTAAAGGAAATTGCCTACGATTTTGAGGAGAGCGGAATTACCGCTGTTCTTTCTGAGAATATTCAGAGAGATGCACTGCAGAAATTTTCCTATGTCTCTCCCATTGGCGCGGTTGGGTTGTATTATAACTGTGCTGCCGGTACGATTCAGCAGGAGGGCGCGCCGAGGGAAATGTTCAAAGCCATGATCCGGGAAATTGTGGCATTAGCTGAGGCGATGGACATCCGCTTTGAGCAGGATCTGGTGGAGACCAATTTGAAAATTCTTTCCGACCTGGCTCCGGAGGCGACAACCTCCATGCAGCGCGATATACTGGCGGGGAAGCAGTCTGAAATTGATGGACTGATCTATCAGGTAGTCCGGTTGGGCCAGAGGTATGGGGTTTCCATGCCGCAATATGAGATGGTCGCGGAAAAATTGCGCGGCCTGTGAGCTGAAATGAAATAAGATACACATAAAGGAAAGCAATTTCTGCCAGGTGCCGGGCTTTCCCTTTGTCTGCAGTTTGTGGGGTAAACCGCAATTGGACTATCCGTCCAATGCAAATTCTGTCTGAATGCGTTATGATAAGGCAGAAGGAGGACAGAAGGATGAGCGAGAAAATGTTGGTCACGCAGGCTCTGGACGAGAGAGACCTGCTGGTTAAGAAGATTAATGACAAGATTGCGAAAGCCGCTTTTGTGGACACAGTCAGGGTCAATGAGGAAAAGGTATACGAGAAACGCGTCACGCGCGATGAATTCGCGAAGAATGCGAATGCGTCCTGGCAGCAGATTCAGGACCTGATCAGCAGATTTCAGAAGATTGATGCCGCAATTGTAGCGTCAAACGCAGCTACGAGCATTGCAACATCTTACGGTAGGTTCACAGTTGCCGGTGCGATTTCCCTCCGCGGACGGATGCGGGGAACCGGTTCCTACGGGGAGGAAGCAGATTTCGAGGAGCGGTTGCTGTTGAAGATGAAAACAGAGTATGAAACCCGGGTACAGCAGAGCGAGTTCAAAAACCGGCAGCTCCAGGCTACTGCGGAGAATATGCGGCTGAGCATTCTGGGCAAGGACTCCAAAGGAAAGGAAGAGAAACCACTGGAAGTCGTCGAAGCCTATGTGAAGGAAAACACGACAGAGCTGGCAGACCCTCTGGATGCCGAAAAGAAGGTGGCAGAGCTGCAGGAAAAGAAAATGGCTCTTCTGACAGAGCTCGACACGCAGATCAAGGTGTCCAATGCAACTACATTTATAGAGATTGATTGATCACAGTGCCTGCAGTACGAAAACCTCAAACCTGACTTCCCGGTAACAGGGTCAAGTTACGCGATAATTCCATGCAAAGGGATTGGAAAATCCAAAATGGCGCAGTTGGCAGCGCGCATGACTTGTCATCATGATGTGCAGGTTCAAATCCTGCTTTTGGAGCCAAAAGCTGGTAAGGCCTCGCCCGAGAAGGCCTCCATTCAATTGTCATCGATTTTCCGTCAATGCTGATTTTTAAATTATGAACGGTGAAAGACTTGAATCATGAAGCGTGAAGGCAGAACTTTTAGTCAGGCATAGAAATGTGCCGAAATCCATGGCAAAGGTTTGGTGTTAAGTCGGTTGACCGGAGGTACTCCTCATGGCTGTACTGCAGGCATATATTTCCGATTAGTTTTGATTCTGTGTTGATTTGATTTTTATTGGATTGATTGCCCTTTGTGAAGTGTACAGATATACCGTAAAAACAGAATTCTTGAATACGAGGTGATTTTGATGTATCCGGAATATCCAAATATTGATTTACAGGAAACAGGCCGTCGCATACAGAGCGCGATCCGGAAATCCGGATACTCAGTGCGCGAGGTTCGGGAATATCTGCATCTGTCCTGTCCGCAACCCATCTATCGGTGGTTCAAAGGGCAGATTCTGCCATCGCTGAATCATGTATATGCACTGAGTTTGCTATTACATATACATATAGAGGATCTGCTTGTTGTGCAGGATAAGAACTTGCAGGATTGTATCACAGATAATATACCTGAGAACCAGAAAAAACGGATTCTTTTGTATTATCAGGCTTTGTGCGATGCCGCGTAGCTGCCGTGAGCGTCGGACAATAAGAAGCAGTGGCTTTGATATCAGTGACGCTGCTTCATAGGCGCGTGGAAATGCTTCGCATGGATGACATGGATTGGGACTTATATCTGAAACAGAAAGAGTGGTTATATGCGCAGCAGACGCAGATCGAGAAGTGGTATGGCCGCGACGCGTCGGCGCTGCCTGTCGGTATTCTGAATATGATGGACAGACTTCAGGATGCCTGGGAGGAAGAAACAGCCCGTGCGGATGCAAACGAGTGCTGGTATGAGGAAAAATGGTATGATGAGGACCTGAGAATCGCTCTTGAAGAGGCAGGTGTGGATGTGACTGCGGGGAATTTAGCGAAGCTCAAGAAGGAATGTCTGCACATTTTTGATGATAAATCGAAACGCAATGAGATGCTGGTTGGGATGGCGAGAAAGCTGGACAGTAATACATAGACAAAATGTGGCAATCATTGCTGGTGAGATTACACAGGGACAGATTGATATCATTTTGGCATGTCTTGATAGGGGGGGGAACTGTTTATTCTAGGGAAACGCTGATTAAATCAACATTTTAGCTATCCATCACCCACCATCTA
>JAJQFS010000058.1 GCA_021200995.1 Lachnospiraceae bacterium
AAGTCCCGCGTCCTTCATGGCGTTCTGCACCGGGATCGCGGTCTTCTCTACCAGATCACCGGTCAGCTCGTCGAATTTCGCGCGGGTCAGGTTCACATCAAAGTGCAGCGGTCCGTCGGAATTCATGCTGATAAAGGGCAGGTTGATGTTGGTCGTGGTCGCGCTGGAAAGCTCTTTCTTGGCCTTCTCAGCAGCTTCCTTTAATCTCTGCAGCGCCATCTTATCCTTGGAAAGGTCAACGCCGTTGGTTTTCTTAAATTCGGATACCATCCAGTCGATCAGTCTCTGGTCGAAATCGTCGCCGCCCAAGTGCGTATCGCCGTTGGTCGCCAGTACTTCGATAACGCCGTCACCGATCTCGATGATGGACACATCAAAGGTACCGCCGCCCAGGTCATAGACCATGATCTTCTGCTCTTTTTCATTGTCCAGGCCGTAAGCCAATGCGGCGGCCGTAGGCTCGTTGATAATTCTCTTGACATCCAGACCCGCAATCTTGCCGGCATCCTTGGTGGCCTGGCGCTGCGCGTCATTGAAATACGCGGGAACGGTGATAACCGCCTCGGTCACCTTCTCGCCCAGGTAGTTCTCCGCGTCCGCCTTTAACTTCTGCAGGATCATCGCGGAAATCTGCTGCGGGGAATATTTCTTGCCGTCAATGACACGGCCTCTGTCGGTACCCATATCTCTCTTGATCGAAGAAATGGTCTTCTCCGCGTTGGTCACGGCCTGACGCTTCGCGGGTTCGCCGACTAAACGCTCGCCGGTCTTGGTGAAAGCCACTACGGAAGGTGTCGTTCTGGAACCCTCGGTGTTGGCGATTACGGTGGGCTGTCCGCCCTCCATCACAGCTACGCAGCTGTTGGTTGTTCCTAAGTCAATTCCTATAATCTTTGCCATGGTAATCTCCTCCTGATTATTACAAAAAATTTACTGTGCCATTTTGTGAACCGGTGTGCCGCTACTCGACGACCGCCACCATACTGTGCCGTATCACGGTATCTCTGTAGGTGTAGCCCTTCTGCAGCTCCTGCGCGACAATGCCGGACTCATACTCCTCACTTGTCACCTGCATCACCGCGTTGTGCTTTGCCGGGTCAAATTCCTGACCCACGGCGTCAATCGCTTTCACACCGATATTATCCAGCTCGGTCTGCAGCTGTTTGTATATCATATTCATTCCTTCCGCGACGGCGCCCTGCCGCTCCGCTTCGGGAATGCTGGATAATCCTCTTTCAAAATTATCGACCACCGGAAGGATCTTCTCGATCACGCTGCGCGCGCCGGTCTCGAACATCTGCTGCTTTTCCTTCTCGCTGCGCCTGCGGAAGTTTTCAAACTCCGCCATCTGGCGCATGACGCGGTCTTCTAACTCCGCGATTCTTTCTTTATCTTTGTCCTTCTCTTTATTTTTATCCTTTTTACTGAAGAAGGATTTTTTCTCTTTTGTGGCGGACGCTGTCTCCCCGGAGCCTGCGGTGCCGTTTGTATCAGGTGAGGTGCTGTCGTTTGCATCGGCTGCGCCTGCATCGTCTGAACCGCTGTCTGTCTGTGCTGTATTTCCAGCTCCGGCTTCCAGTCCATCCTCCTGAGCTGCCTCAGCCTGCGCACCCGCTTTTACGGCTTCCTCGTTCACCGGCTCATCAGCCCCTGCCGCGCCTTCGGTCTGTCCGGTCTGCGCCTGCTTGGCGTCTGTCTGTCCGGTCTGTTCATCCGTCCCGTCAGTCATATTCTGATCGATCTCCTGATCCTGTTTGTTCTCTGTTTCTGCCATGATCTCTCCTGAATCGTTATTCTTCTTTATACAATTCCTCCAGCTGCTGCTTGATCGTCTTTAAAGACCCTACCACCTTCTCATAATCCATGCGCTTAGGTCCAATGATGCCGATCGTTCCCCGCATGCCCTGTCCCAGCTCATAGGTTGCTGTGACAACGCTGCAGTCCTTCATCGGCATGGGAGCTTCCTCCCCGATATAGACCTGAATGCCCGTCTCGCTGGTGTCCTCCAGCGTCTGCTCCACAATGTCGCTTAACTGGTGCTTTTCCTCCAGCGTGGTAATCAGGCGGCTCGCGTTCTGATGATCGGACAGCTCCGGATATTTGAAAATATTATTGGCACCGGAGGTGTAGATTTCCAGTCCTTCATCGGCCTTGATGGCCATCGCCACCTCATCCAAGACCTTCGCGATCAGCTCGCTGTGGATACCGGCGTTCTGTTTCAGTGCCGTGATCATACCCAGGTTGATCTCCTCCATGGACATGCCGCTCAGGTTCGTATTTAAGAGCATATTCAGGTTCAGCAAAGTCTCATCGTCCAGGTACTCATCAACGCTAAACACCGAGTTGCGGATCACATTGCCCTCGGCCACGATTACCGCCAGGATCTGGTGCTCATCGACACGGGAAAGCTGGATGAATTTCAGCTTGTTGCGGTGTGTGGAGGGAGTGGAAATCACGGTGGTGTAATTCGTATTGACTGCCAGGAGCTTCGCGACCTGTTGTAAAAGCTCGTCGGTCTTTTTCTTCTTATCCAGGAGGAGCTCCTTCAACTCGTCGATCTCTTTGGTTTTATCCTCCAGCATGGTATCGACATAAAGCCGATAGCCCTTATCGGATGGAATGCGTCCCGATGAGGTGTGAGGCTGCATGATCAGTCCCATCTCCTCCAAGTCCGCCATCTCGTTGCGGATCGTGGCGCTGCTTAAATGCAGGTCCGTGTCCTTGGAGATGGTGCGGCTGCCTACCGGCTCGCCGGTCTCCAGATAATTACGGATGATGGCGTGTAAAATCTTTTTTTTCCTCTCATCCAGTTCCACAGCGCCACCTCCTTTGCGTTATTAGCACTCGATTTGTCCGAGTGCTAACTGTTCTGAACCTAAGATAGCACTTGAAGATATGATTGTCAACTATTAAATTCTGAAAAAAATATGAACTACAGAGTTACTATTCACAGCCATCGAAAAATATAAGCAAGATCGTCGTGTTTGCACGTAAGATCTTGCTTATATTTTCCGATGAAGCCTGTGAAACAGGGCGCAAGACGTCCGGGGGACGTCTGTCCTGCGCCGACCGAAGCGGAGCGGAGAACCGTGAATAGTAAAGAGAAGAACAACAGCCCCTAGTTAACATAGAGGCTGTTATTTTTATAAACGGCGTAAACGCCCAGATTTGCGTACAGAGTAAAATACGTTTCCCCTTCATTATATAAGGTACTGCTGTCATGTGTTTCCGTGTTAATGATAATATAATCCACGCCATAGGCATCCGCCCGCTCACCGAACGCGGCCAGATTGATAAACTCCGTATTTTCCAGAGTGACAGCCATGTCCACGTAGTCCCCGGGAATTTCCATCGCGTCTCCCATTGTCCCGTACAGATTATTGCCGTAAAGCAGTTTCACGGCGGCCGAATACTGCCTGAAATAAATCATGTCCTCATCCGCGACGATGAGCATCGGTTCCTTCTCCTCAGACAGCACCAGATCACAGACATCCACCACGTCCTGCGGCAGGCCATATACATTTTCCACCCTGGAAAAATCCGCCAGATAATCCTCATAATCCTGATCGGAAACAAAATACATCAGCAGTAAAACCGCGGCGCCCGCCAGAATCACATCCTTTCCCTTCAGCGCGCTGCAGCAGTAAGCGACCGCCAGGGCAATCACGGCCGAAACCGGAATCAGCGCCGCCGCTCTCGCGCCCGCCCCTGAAAACAGTACATCCCAGACATCGTCAAAAAATACATTCCAGGCAAATGACAAAAAAAGGATATACACAGGATAAACAAATTTCCATCTCCACTCCTTCTCCTTCAGAATGACAAGAAGAAAAAACATGGAAAAATAAAATAATCCGCTCCCTGTCTGTGAAAACGTATTCTGCCTGAGCAGAGCAAAGGTACTGATCACCTGTTCTATCATCGTATTTCCTCCCTTCTGTCAGCTCGCGAAATGCACATAATACAACGCGTAACACACCGGAGGAACACACAACAGGAGTGGCACCAGAAAACGCCTGACGGACCTGTTGTAAATTCCGTCACATACCGCCCAGACACCCGTAAGCGCCGGCAGCATCACGCAGGCCATGGTGGAAGACAGACAGCCCCCAAGCAGTACAGTCCCCAGCCTTATGTACTGGGAAACGCCCTTCTTCGTATCCAGCATCTCCATCAGGAAAAATATGGTCAGTGGGATCAGGAAACAGTACAGAACGCTCTTCCCCCACCTCATATAGTAAATCGTCTTGCCGATGCTCTCAATGGGAAGCACATGATTGACAAAATGATACAGACAATACACACAGAGGAACATCCCTGTCCGCCGGTTATCCTCACGGCAGAGTTTATATCCCATCAGATAGGCCGCGCCGTAAGCAAGCGGCACCATAAACAGCGCGATTACGATGTGCGTAAAGGTTGACGCATTGATATGCAGCAGTCTGCACCACATGGCCCAGAACATCAGAATGGGAGCCGCAGCATCCTTCCAGAATTCCGACGCAATCTCTCTCAGATATTCTCCTGTGGCAGGATGATACATCAGCATCTCATCCGTGTCCACCGCGTCCACAACCGCGCCGATATAGCGGACGTCATCCCCGTTTCCCGCCTCATAAAAGGCAGCGTAATAAGTCTGATACAAAATCAGCACAGCGGCCACTAAAAGCCAGATATTCCGTTTGTTTTTCACAGCGGTTCTGATTTTCTGCAGCTGATGCGTGTAATACGCGCCGCGGCTTTTATACAGCTGAAAGACTGAAGCCGCGCAAAGAGCCAGCATCACGACTGCCATATAAATCACCAGCACATGCAGCTTCCACTTCAGATAAATCGCCGGAACCGCCGCCACCTGGAATACCGCAAACAGCGTGATCATCCCCATAATGGTCGCCATCCACAGGGAATCCTGATATTTTTCCCAGCGATTTACCCACAGCTGCCCAATCAGGTTGCAGAGGATGAGAATAAACGCCGCGCACGCGAAAATCTGAACCATAATTCTTACCCCGCAATCGCAAAATATAAAAGGACAATCACACCCAGAATGATGCGATAGTATCCGAAAATTTTAAAGTCATGCTTTCTGATATAATCTAAAAGGAAGCGGATGACCAGAAGCGATGTCACAAACGCGACAGCCATGCCAATCAACAGCACCGCGGCTTCCAGGGCCGTGAAGGAAAAGCCAAATTTCAGAAGCTTTAAAAAGCTCGCGCCCGCCATCACCGGCACCGCCATGAAGAAGGTAAACTCCGCCGCGGCGGTACGGTTGACGCCAATCAGCAGCGCGCCCACGATCGTGGCGCCGCTGCGGCTGGTTCCCGGAAAGATCGCCGCCAGAAGCTGAAAACAGCCGATAATCAGAATCGTTTTCAGGTCCATCTCGTCAATGGAATTGACCTTCGGCACTCTGCCTTTATTCCAGGTCTCGATCACAATGAAGGCCACGCCGAACACGATCAGCGCGATGGAAACCACGATCCCGTTATAAAAATGCGCATCCACAAAATCATCCAGGAGAATGCCCACCACAGCCGCCGGAATGCAGCCGATCAGCACCTTGATCCACATCCGGATGATATCCATGTCAATCTTAATATGTCCGGACGGATGCTTTCTGTCCCGTACTTTTTTGAACGGGAAAAGGCGGCCCCAGAATAAAACCACCACGGCCATAATCGCGCCCAGCTGAATGACCACATCGAACATACTGAAAAAGTCCTCGCTGACATTTTCAAATGTAATGAATTCCTCTAGCAGGATCATATGACCGGTGGAGCTGATCGGGAGCCACTCGGTAATCCCCTCCACCAGTCCGAACAGAATTGCGACCAGAATGTCTAACATAAGTTTACTTTCTCCCCTCCAGGAATTTTCACAATGGCGCCGTCCACGGACAGCCACAGATCCATGGCGGTCGGATTATAGACAAAGCTCTCATCCGCGGCAAACTGCAGAAGCTTTGCGGCTTCCATGTAATCGTGGATCTCGATGTTGGTGGCATACCAGATATCCGGCTGGCCTCCCATCATTTTGCAGAATTCCTCCATCAGCTCCCAGTTGTTCATATTGTCAAACTCGTAGGAATGCCCCCAGACATACATGCACTTCAGATACTGGATTTTTTTGAAATTTAAGAAGCTCTCGCCCAGGGCCAGCAGGTTGTGGTTGTGGTGGCAGGTCGCCTTCCAGTTCATCCACTCCGTCGGCAGTTCAAAAGCGCCGGTCTCCTCCACTGTGCGTCCGTAGGCGATGCCGCAGTCTGAGAAAATTCGTTTCACCTGATCGTTGACTGAACCGTTTGGATAGGCGTGGCCTCTCACCGGATAGCCCGTGATGGCCTCCAGCCCCTTTCTGTCCTCCACGATTTCCCTGTAAATCTGGGTCGCGGGGCAGCGGGCGATGGTGGGGTGGGTGCAGGTATGGGTCGCGATCTCATGGCCCTGATAGAGGTCCTTGATTTCCTCGACAGGCACGCGCTCCGGCTGGTCCATCAGGCCGCTGTTTAAATTAAAGGTTCCGCGGATACCGTATTTGTTAAAAATGGAGAGCAGCTTTTTGTCGGCGAGCTTGCCGTCGTCGTAGCTCATAGTGAGTGTTTTGGCTTTCCCCTCCGGGAAGCAGATGCAGATTTTCATGATTTGTGTCCTTTCTTACATAGACAAAATATAATTTATGAATTGTTGAGCGGTGCG
The DNA here is from genome assembly GCA_021200995.1 of Lachnospiraceae bacterium. Taxonomy (GTDB): domain Bacteria; phylum Bacillota; class Clostridia; order Lachnospirales; family Lachnospiraceae; genus RGIG6307. The sequence continues at coordinate 6,699 of JAJQFS010000058.1, forward strand.
GCCCGAAATTCCCCCGTGGGAGAGCTCCCACTTATTGGCCTCCGCCAGAAGCTCCTCATCAGGGAGCGTGACGCCGGCACGATGCGCCAGGCCTAAGACGATCTCCTTAAATTCCTTCGGCGAGGGTTTGGAATAGTTGATGGTGACGCCGAAGCGGTATACCAGGGAAAGCTTTTCCTCCATGGTATCGGAGCGGTGTAAGCCGCCTCCCTTCTCCATGTCGTCCCGGTCAGACCAGACCTCCTTGATCAGATGACGGCGGTTGGATGTCGCGTAAATCAGGATATTGTCCGGCTTCGTCTCCACGCCGCCCTCGATCACCGCCTTTAAGAATTTATACTCAACCTCGTACTCTTCGAAAGAAAGGTCATCCATATAAATGATAAATTTATAATTGCGGTTCTTGATGCGGGTAATGACGCCGGAGAGATCCTTGAACTGATGCTTGTAAATCTCGATCATGCGCAGACCGTCCGGATAGAACTGGTTGACGATGGCCTTGATGCTGGTGGATTTGCCGGTGCCGCTGTCGCCGAAGAGCAGGACGTTGTTGCACTTTCTGCCTTCCACGAAGGCGCGGGTATTGTCCACAAGCTTCTTTTTCTGGATTTCGTAACCGATCAGGTCGTCTAACATGACTTTATCCATGTTATTAATAGGAAGAAATGTGACGTCCCCGTCACGTTCGCCGGACTGGATGTGGAATGCCTTATTTAAGCCGAACATCCCCACGCCAAACGCCTTATAAAAGTCAGTCACGCGGGTGAAAAATTCGTCCTCGTCCTTTGTCTGCGCCAGCGCGGCGCTTAATGCCTGTACCTTTTCGCTGACGTTTTTATTGTACATCAGCTCTTTTTTGCTGATGGCATGATAGTGTGTGATACGGGAGAAGCAGTCAATCTGTAATGCCTCCTCGATCGGGCCGAAATCGTAATCAAACAGTTCACGGAACGCCCGGAAATCTCCCTTCGCAAATTCATTAACGCTGCCGCCGGCGGTTGCTCCCACTTTCTCACAGGTGATGCTGAACGGATTCTCCACAGTAATCAACAGAAAAGTCAGGTAGTTCTGCCAGAGGTTTGTGTCAAAGCCGTAATCGGTGCTCACCTCCAGAATCCGTTTGATCTGGCGGTGAATACGGGTCACAAGCTGATCCTGCGGCACAGATTTCGCCTCAAAATCCGTGAAAATCCCGCTCATCTCCATCAAAATCGAATCCTGCGGCAGATCCCCGTAAAGTAATAATTTTGAAATAATATGATTCATATGTCAGTACCCGAACACGCCCTCCACGGACTCATCATGGTCAATCCACTCCTGCACCTTAATCGTGCGGTACTCGTCTCTGGTATCCCGTATATACACCGTCTCAATGCCCGCGTTGATCACCATTCTCTTGCACATGGAGCAGCAGCAAGAATTCACCACGTACTCCTGCGTATCCGCCTCCAGCCCTACCAGATAGAGACTGGCGCCGATCATCTGATCGCGGCTGGCGGAAATAATGGCGTTCGCCTCCGCGTGAACGCTGCGGCAGAGCTCGTAGCGCTCGCCCCGCGGCACCTTTTTCTGCATGCGGATGCATACGCCCAGATCGCTGCAGTTAGCCCGCCCCCTGGGAGCACCCACATATCCAGTGGAAATGACCTCGTCGTCCTTGACGATGACGGCGCCATACCACCTGCGCAGGCAGGTGCAGCGCTGGGAGACGGCTTCCGCCAGATCCAGATAATAATTGATTTTGTCTCTTCTCATCCCTTCAATCCCCTGGACTGCCGGTCCATATCCTCCACCACGATGTCATAGATCTCGCCGAGGGTGGCGCAGTATTTCAGCACATCCCAGGGCTCATTGGTGTGAAAATGAATTTTAATCAGTTCTTCATCGCCCACCGCCAGAAGGCAGTCGCCCTTAAAATGCCCCGTGATGTAGTCGTTGATTTCGTCCTCATCGAGGTCCGTGCCCTCGATCAGAAGCTGTGTATCATATTTGAATTCCAGCATGTTCGTTTCTCCTTTCACTGCGCGGAAATCGCGTCGATCTTTGCCAGCTCCTCCTGCGTAAAGCCCGCGCCCTCCATAGCCTTTAAATTGTCCAGAATCTGCTCCGGCCTCGACGCGCCGATCAAGACGCTGGTGATCTGCCCATCCTTCAAAATCCATTTCAGCGCCATCTGAGAAAGCTTCTCCCCGCGCTGTAAGGCAAGGTCATTCAGCGCTTTGATCTGCTTAAGCTTTTCCTCCGTCAGGCTCGATTCCTTTAAAAAGCGGCCGTCCGTTCTGACACGGCTGTCAGCCGGAATTCCATTCAGATAGCGGTCCGTCAGCGTTCCCTGCGCCAGAGGGCTGAAGCAGATGATGCCCTTTCTCTCCCGCACGGCCGTCTCTTTCAGGCCATTTTTCTCGATGGTGCGGTTGAAAATATTATAGGAATTCTGGTTGATGACCAGCGGACAGTTCAGATCCTCCATGATGTGGCAGGCCCTCTCCAGCGTCGGTCCGTCATAATTGGACACGCCCACGTAAAGCGCCTTCCCGCTTCTCACCGCCTGCGCGAGAGCGCCCATCGTCTCTTCTAAAGGCGTCTCCGGATCCATACGGTGATGATAAAAAATATCCACATAGTCCAGGCCCAGGCGCTCTAAACTCTGGTCCAGGCTCGCCAGCAGAGATTTTCTGCTGCCCCAGTCCCCGTAAGGGGCCGTCCCACATGCCGTAGCCCGCCTTGGTGCTGACGAGGATCTCATCGCGGTAAGGAGAAAGCTCCTCTTTCATAATCTTCCCGAAATTACTCTCTGCGCTGCCCGGCTCCGGTCCATAGTTATTGGCCAGGTCAAAGTGCGTGATGCCGTGGTCGAAGGCCGTGAGCACCATCTTTTTCATATTCTCATATACGCCGGTGTCACCAAAGTTATGCCAGAGGCCTAAAGAGACCTCGGGGAGCTTCAGCCCGCTGTATCCGCAGCGGTTGTAAACCATGCTGTCATATCGTGTTGTATTTGCTGTATACATTTTTTACTCCTCCCGCACATCCTCAATTGTCAGCGTCATCAGCTCCTCATCGGAGATGTCTTTCTGTCCGGAGAGGCGGTTCGCCTGGCGCACGATGGCCTTTTCAAAGAAATTGCGGGCCTCGCGGCCATTGGCAAAATTCCTGTCCCGCTTCTCATAGCATTTCGTGAAATAATCCAGCAGGTACTGGCTGCAGTCCTCGCTGCATTTGTAGCCGGACGCTCGCACGTCCCTTTGAAAATCGCCACCAGTTCCTCCGGCACATAGTCGGAAAAATAAATAAATTTATTAAAACGGGAACGCAAACCCGGATTGGAATCCAGAAATTCCTCCATCAGATCCGGATATCCCGCCACAATCACAATCAAATCGTCCCTGTGATCCTCCATACCTTTTAAGAGGGTATCGACCGCCTCCTGGCCGAAGTCCGTGGGGCCCTTATTCGCTGTCAGAGCGTATGCCTCATCAATGAACAGAATGCCGCCCATGGCCCGCTCTAAAAGCTCCTGCACCTTGATCGCGGTCTGGCCCACGTAGCCGCCCACCATGCCGGAACGGTCCACCTCCACTAAATGGCCCTTGCTTAAAACGCCCATGCGCTGGTAAATTTTGGCTAAAAGCCTGGCCACCGTCGTCTTGCCGGTGCCGGGATTGCCGGAAAAGACCAGATGCAGGGACATGGGCATGACGGTCAGGCCGCGCTCCTCACGGATTTTGCGGATCTGTAAGAGGTTCACCAGGGAACTGACATCCTTTTTCACCTCGGTCAGACCCACTAAAGAATCCAGCTCCGCCATCAGTTCCTCAAGTGTCTGCTCCTTCTCCTCTTTGTCATCGGATTTTTTTGGCGGCATTTGCACCCGTGGCTTTCTGCTCCGCCCCGCCTGCCCCGCTTAAGCCCAAAGCGCCCGGGCTTTGAATATTCTCCGTGATATATTTGCGAAGCATGGCCAGGTACTTGGTCATGTTCGCGCTCTCCGCCTCGCTGACCTGATCGTCGCAGGCTAAAAATTCCTTACCCACCCGATCATAAAGCCCGTACAAAGACTCGCACATCAGCGTGTCATTTTTGCCCGTTTTCTGATATATCTGATTGTCCGCCCTGACAAAGGTGCGCATGCCGTTGGGAACGCTGCTCTCATAGACAGGGCCGCTGATCTGATATTTTTTAATCAGGCCAGGCATGTCCGCCGGCGCCATCACACGCTCAAAATAGTCATGAATAAACTGCGTCTCCTGCAGCGTGGCCGCCTTGTCCGCCGAAGAAAGATACATGGTATATTTCATCATCTCAATCCGCACATAGTCGCGGGTTTCCAGTGAAGTCCCCGGACAGACGGTTTTGATGCCCATGCCGTTTTTATCCAGGACATCGCAGATCTGGTAAACGCTGTTCATTGCTTTTTTCAGAGAGGTGTTCACACTCAATTCTGGTTCCTCTTTTCTAAACCATTCCGTAGCTCAGTATAGCAGGATTTTCTTTCTCTGTCATTGAAAAATCCTGCAGCTTTTCGAAATTATGCATTTCTTCAAAATTATTTTTACAGAAAATCGACATTTCTTCAAAGTTTTGACATTCTTCCGCCGTATAAGGCTTCCTGCAAATGTATGTATTTTATATACCCTGAAGAGCTGGATATCTGTCCGCATTCTCTCTGACATAGCATCGCTTGAAAGCCGCAAATTGCGATTCTTTCCTCAGCAATGCTCTGGCTTTTCTCAGCGCAAATTGCGACTCAGGATGTTCTTCCATTTCTTCCAATGTGGAATAAAGCTTATTCATCTCAATGGTTAATTCCGTCATCCTTTGTTCACTGCTGTATATACGCATGCCCGTGTTTTTCCGGTTAAAGACCTCTGTCACCAGTTCAGCTGTAAGAGCAGCCTTCCTGTTTTCTTTATTTTTTGCAGATACCTGGACATTCTTCTCTTCAAACCGAAACCAGATCAGATCTTCCGGATCTTCTTTACAGCAATCGATAATCCCATCATCATATTTGCTCTGATTCTTCACATAATTGCAATGTCCACACGACAAGAAAAGATTATTCCAGTCAAATTTCCTCTCAGGATATGTTCCGCCCTTATGAGGCAGCAGATGCTCGACCTGCGGATCCTGCAAATGATTTATTTCGCAGATATAACATTTGTCATGAAAGTCTTCCTTCAGACGACTGACCACATCCGGCTTAGAATAACTCCCGTTCGCTTTTTGTGCCTCAACCGCCAATGACTCCGGTGCCGGGAAGGAGCGCTCTACTTTTATCATCTGATCATCTCCTTCTCAAATCCTGCTTTAGTCTGCGATATTCTGTTGTAATATCCAGTGCCAGATAATCCGGAATCTCATTCAGGTAAAGTTCCAGTTCAGCGATTTCATCCATATCCTCATCGGATAAATCCGACTTCCCGGCCAGTTCTTTATACCGTTCAAATTTTTCTTTCAGGCTGTCTGACGTCTCATCTGCCCGGAAATATCCTTCTATAATGCCGCTGTACGGGACATCCACCAGATTATCCTGCACAAGCAGCTTATTCTCCAGATCATAAATGGTAACATTCTCCAGGCTGTTTAAGATAAACGGGGAATGCGTAGAGACAATAAACTGGATGTTGGGGAAGGTTGTGGTAAGAAATGTCATGATATTTCTCTGCAGCTCCAGATGAAGGTGTGTCTCTATCTCATCAATCAGGACAATTCCAGGCATGGAAAAATCAAATACCCTGTCACCGGATCTGTCCATCCGCATAATCAGATCCGCCACGATATCCAGAATTGCTGAATAGCCCCCTGACATGGTATTAAAATCAAAAGGCTCACGGTCATCCATAACGATTGAGAATTTAAATGTATCCACATCAAACACAAGCCTTAAGGATGGATTATCCAAAATCTGAGCCAGCATTTTCTCAAATTCTGTAAACCAGAGATTTATTCTATCTGCTTTTTCAGGTTTTCCGTTTGCTCTGGCCAGTGCTTCCGTCATCTTCATATCCAGAAGGTATTTAATGAATTCTGTTCTGGGGGTGTCATTAACGGAATAGTGTTCCTTGAATTCGAGCTTTTCCACATGCTTTGGAACCTCAGCGCTAAAAGTACGATCAGCCTTATAATATGCCACTACGAAATCACCCTGCTGAAAGCGCTCATAAACCAAGGGTATTTCACAATTCATATTCAGCCAGATTCCATGAAATTTAGTATCGAACACAGAAGATAGCTTCTCTAAATTTTTTATTTTCTCAGACTGTGACAGGTTGTCCAAATCCTTTCTCTTCAGGTAAATATTCGCGTCTTCATCAAAAAGCCTTTCATTATTCTCTGTCAAAGAGAGAAGCAATCCCGCAATTGCATCCAACAGGCTGGTCTTCCCGCTTCCATTCCTTCCCGTAATAATCAGATGCTTCATTTTTTCATCCGACAGAGGAATCTCTATCTGCTCCAGATGGCGTACCTTATGAATGATGATTTTGGAAATAAATATCCGCTCCTGCCTCATAATAACATCCTCCATGTTCCGGGCTTCAAAATATATAAAATATTGTTTTAATTATGATACAATATGCCTTCTGCAAATTCCAGCATTTTCTTTTAGCAATGCTGCCCTTTTTAAAACTTTCTAAATCAGCAACCTTTTTCAAGACCCTCCGGCTCTTTCCATTCACCTGCGGTATGTATTCCACAGCTTCGTGATCGCCTTCTCCACATACGCTGCGGTATCCCCGGCGGTCATGCTGACCGGGTTTTTGTCCGCCTCAGCCATCTCGCCCGCCATGCCTGCCACAAAAGCTGCTGTGGAAGCAGCCTGTACCGGGTCTGAAATATAGCCCGCCATACCGCAGAGGACGCCGGAGAGGACATCGCCGCTGCCTGCGGTTGCCATACCGCTGCAGCCCCGGTCGATCTGATATACTCTGCTGCCGTCTGTCACGGTGGTCACATGACCTTTCAGGAGCACTGTCACTTTATAGCCCGCAGCAAATTCCTGTGCCAGATCCACAGGATTTCGCAGGATTTCCTCCACGGGCGCGCCGGAAAGTCTGGAAAATTCCATCACATGCGGCGTCAGAATCACCTGACACGCGGTAGTTTTCAGAAGCGCTTTCAGATCTTCGTGCGCCGCCAGTTCATTCAATCCATCCGCGTCGATGATAAAGGTAAGTTTTTTATTCTGTAAAATATAGTGCAGGATCTTCGCGGTCTCCGCTCCTGTGCCGATGCCCATGCCAAAGGCCGCGGCGCGCTGCTTATGCAGAGCCTCATCCAGTTTGTCCACATCAAAGCGCAGCTGTCCGTCCTCCGTGGACGGCATGGGAAGGAATGTGCTCTCCAGAATATATGGTAAAATTGCCTGCGTCAAAGGTTCAGGCGCGGCCAGCTTCACGACGCCCGCGCCGGCGCGCATGGCGGCGGTGGTACAGGCCAACAGATCGACAGTCACGCCAGATGCAGCCTCCCGATTTACAGCGCTCCCATTTCCGTCAGACGCGCTGCCATCTCCACAATCAGTCGCAGGCGTTTTGTCAATCAGATTCACCGCTGCCTGCGCCCCATTGCAGGATAAGTTCGCCAGCTTCACCGCCCCGCTGTACCGGACTGATCCGCCTAAAAGCGTCACATACCCGTATGTTCCCTTATGACTGTCTGCCGGTCGCTCGCCCAGCCAGGCCGCCGCCTCTTTTTCCGTTACCAGATGACACATTCCATACTCCCCGTTTTTACATCCCTCAGTCATGCCGCTCATCCATATTCGTATAGCACTCGCAGAGCCTCGCGCTCTCCGCCTCCGGCTCGCCCGCGGCGTATAAATGCGAGGTGTCCCCGAAATTCGACATCCTGAAATACGCGACGCCTTCTCTGCGTTCTTCCGTCCGCGCCACCGTCACCGAAGTCGGCGCTGCGCAGAAGCCGTGCCACAGAATCATCGGTGACACATTCATCAGATGTGACAAAAGCACACATTCCAGACCAAAGTGGCAGAATATGACGATTGTGTCATTATTAGCGTGCTTCACGCGATAATAAGCGCCCTCCCGCACATAACCATGGGACGCTAACAGCCTGTCAAAATTCTCCGTCACATAGCGGTAACTCTCGCCCACGCCTCCGTCAGCCATCGCTTTCGTTTCCGGCCATTGATGCCTGTCAAAATATCTCTCCTCAACCGTCCATTCCGCCGGCAGCCAGTCCCAGGCATTGTGCCCTTCCCCTTCGCTGCCCCGCTCAATGCGCGGCCAGAATTCCCTTAACCAGTCATATGTGACCGCGGTCATGCCCTTGCGCGCAAGCGTCGGCTTCGCCGTATCCTGCGCTCTGCCTAACGGCGACACATAAGCCGCGCAGATAGGCAGCTTTTCCAGACGGTCAGCCAGTGCCTCAGCTTCCCTCTTTCCTTTTTCTGTCAGCGTGTCATGTTCATAATCCGGATCTCCGTGCCGGATAATCAGTATTTTCATCCTGTCTCCCCGATCTTGTCTTTCCATGCTCCGCGGGCTGCCGGCGTCCCCGTCCGCTTTCCCGCGCATTCACCCTGTCCGGTATTTTTTCTCCAACTCCTCCAGATCCTCGTCCACATTCCGGACCAGATCAGGCTGACTCATCTTATGCGGCCTGCCCTCCTGTTCCAGAAAGCGCCAGGCAATCATGAACGTCATTTCATCAAAATAAGTAAAATACCGGCTGTTGATATGCTGCACCCGCTCCTCGACCGTCATGCCCTCCGGCTCGCAGCCGTAGGCGATCACCTCGTCCAACGCCTCAATACAGATCTGCTTCTGCATGGCGAAATCAGAGGAAATATTCTGAATCTGAAATACATACATATAGACACGCAGCCAGGCGGTAGGTCCCTGAAACCACTGGCCGATGGTATCATATTTGCGCGTCATGGCCTCCGCTTCCTTTTTCCAGCCTTCGGAAACATAGGAGGCTTCCGCGATGCGGTTCACCTCCGCCTCGGTCAGCGTCAGACGATATTTGAGGTTAAACTCCTGAATCACCTTTTTACGCTTCGCGAGCGGTCTGGCTAACAGAACGCTCTCCATTTTGGACATGGGGTCAGGCTGCGTCTGCGAAAAACGTCCGCCGCCCGCCTGATTCGCCGCGTTCTGTCCCGCGAAACTCTGCTGCTGATACGTCTGGCTGTTCCTTTGGCGGCTGTCATCGTCCTGCGGCCTGTATTTTCCCCGCTCATAGGCCTCCTGCCAGCTGTTTTTTTCTTTCTTCTGTTTTTTATTATAATAGTGCCAGATCAGTGCGCCAATGATCGCGACAGGAACAAAACCGCCTGAAGAAAGCAGCCCCGCCAGAACCGAAATCCCGACATACGCCATAATAATCTTTTTAAAAAGGTCGCTCTGCCTGCGGTCCTCATTTGTTTTCCTGGTTATGACCGCGATAAAAATCAGCAGCACAATAATACTCATGGTAAATCCTCCCCGGCGATTGTGAACACAGCCAGCACTTCCTCCGAATCAACATAAATGCTGTCCACTTTCTGAATATCCACTGAAATATCCTCGTCGCAGATATACTGGCGGATCTCCTCCGCCGTCTGCTCCGCGTCACAGATATAGTACAATGTCTCTCCCGCTTCCAGCGCCTCTGTAAAGCTGTCCCCAACGCCGTAATATCGCAGCTTCTCCACATACAGCGGCGTTTTGGCGGGCCAGCCGCCGGTCAGGGCATAATTCTGCACTTCCGTCCTGTGTTCATCAAAAATCTTCTCCGGCCCCGTACCGATCAAAGAATAGGTGTCCAGAAAATACAGGTGCTCCGTGTTCTCCAGACAGTAGTCCCGCAGCGCGTCCCAGAGCTGATTATTTTCCTGCTGCTGTAAATAAGTGTCCGTAAAATTCGCGACTGTCTGCACGGCTGTCGCACCAAAATACACAATCCCCAGAGCCAGGCCCGCGCAGAGGAGCTGCCGCGGCTGCTTGAAACGGATTTTTCGCGCCTGCAGCACACAGACGCCGACCAGAATGAGGACTTCCGCCAGGTAGATGCCGTTCGTCACCTGTTCCGGCGCGCGGTTCGTCCAGTACAGGTAAAACCAGCACGCAATGTGGCCGAACGCCAGAAACTGCAAATGACAGAGTGCCTCTATACTGCCGCCCAGAAGACAGACAAAGGCCGCCGCCAGAAACATCACAAAGAGCAGATTGTCAAACGGCTGCAGGGGCTCGTCCTGAAATTTAAGCAGAACCTCTCGCAGTGCATTTAAAACATTACTTTTCCGGTAAGTCTGATCAGGCTGCACCGCCCCGGCCAGACCCTGAAGTGTGTCCGCGTTCAGTCGGTCGGAAAAGGCCAGGTCGTAATTGTCCAGCAGCAAATAATCCCGCTCAGTAAGTCCCAGACTCTCGTACAGATCCTGATTCGTACCATAATACGGCAGCCCGTAAAAATCATAAAGGTCTGTACGGTATGCATTGTACGCGGTGTACTCCGTCCACTCCTCAGACCCATGACCAAGCCCCGTCAGGAAATGACACACCAACACAATGGCGGCCGCCGCGGCCAACAGCACGCCATATTTCAGGATCACCTTCCATCGAGACCGCAGATTCTGAACCAGCCATACCAGCAGATAGAGGCACAGCAGCGCGGCGCAGCACAAAAGAAGCGCTGTTTTGAATATCACGACCCAGGCGATAAAGCACACGACAGACGCGATCAGAAGAAGGAGCCGCAGCCCGCCGGGTTTCTCCTCACCCGTCCATAGAATCTTATACGCGCAGGCGATCCCTAAAAAAAGCAGCTGCATCACCCCGACATTGCTGCGGATCAGCGAAGATAAGAGAAAAAAAAGAAGAGGAAGAAACAGCGACTTCCAGCGGATTTTGTCCGCTGTTCTCTGCCCGTCCGGCGGTAAATCGTCTGAGGCCGCACCGTCAGACAGCGCATGATTCCGCGACTCATGATCAGACCGCTCTTCATCCGCTGACGTATCATCCAGAAGGACATAAAAAATCGCCACACACGCGTACACGGAGGCCACAATCGTATACTGGCCATAGACCATCCAGTAGAAAAACAGGCCGCAAAATAAGGCTGTAAAGCAAACGCAGCCGGATATCCTGAGCCACAATTTCCGTGTCAGGGTACAGATTTTATGACAGCACAGCCACAAAGCGAGGTACATGCTGCCAACCAGAAAAAGGCCATACCAGGGAATCACATTCGTGATCCGAAACAGAAACGCAAAAACAGCTCCCAGAATGGCCGACATATACACATTATGAAAATCCGGCTGACCGGAATAGCCTCCCGACAGGATGGAATTCATGATCACATCGTCATTGTGCGCGAACCAGAAACCATAGCGAATACCGACAAAAAGCAGGAAGGCAGCCGTGATGACGGTCGGAATGAACCATTTTTGAGTTTTCTCACTTCGCAGCGCGTCGATCATTGCCATGCCTTCCTGCCGTATTTTATACTTATGCGCTGTTCACAGCCGCTTACAAGTATACCTGGGAGCACCCCATGTGAACCCGTTCAGTTTGTTTACGCTTTCTTTCTGACTGTGAACAACAACTGTATTGTAGCAATTTTCCCCTTAATTTGCAATATAGGATTCGGGAAGTTCACCCGTCCGGCTGGGCCGGCGAAAAATCCGACAGCGGCCTGAAGGTATAACCCATCTCCTCCCACTTCGTCAAAAGCTCGTTGAGAATCTCCCCGTTTGTCGAGGAAGTGTTGTGCAGCAATACAATCGCGCCCGGGTGCACCCGCGTCAGCAGCTTGTCAAACGCCTCCTCATGCGTCGGCTGGTCGTCCTGATACCAGTCCACATAGGCAAGACTCCAGAAAAAAGTGGCGTAACCAAGCTCCTGCGCCATCTTTAAATTCTCCACGCTGTATTTGCCCTGCGGCGGCCGGTAATACATGGCCATCTTTGTACCCGTCACTTTCTCAAACAGCGCGGCATTGCTCTCCACTTTCTTCTGAAAAGAAGCCATGTCCGAAATCTGCGACATATCCGGATGATTGTAGGTGTGGTTGCCCACCGTGTGTCCCTCCTCCACCATGCGCTTTACCAGCTTTGGCGCGCTCTCCAGAAAATACCCCACCACAAAAAATGTCGCCGGCGCGTTATGCGCCTTCAGCGCGTCTAAAATTGCCTCCGTATTACCGTTCTCATAGCCGCAGTCAAAGGTCAGATACAGAATTTTTTCCTCCGTATCCGACATGAAATACGCGTTATACTGCGCAAGCTCTTCTATCGTCGCCATCCCCGTGGGCTTTGTGCCGGCTTCGCCAAAGCCGAGTCCCCAGTTGACCGTGTCATATTCGATAATATTCGTATCAGTCTCTGCCGTGCCGTCAAGGCTGACTGGCGCTGTGCCTGTTGACTCCTCCACCTGCACGCTGGTGCCTCCCGTCCTGACCGCGCTGCTGTCCGCAATCCGCGCCGCCACCCCGCCCAGGATGAACGCAAAGAGAAACAGTCCCGCCACCGACACACCCTTGCGCAAATGTTTTTCTGAAAATACGTCGGACAGCAGTTTCTTTACATAAATGGTTTTCATAATTCGCTCCGTATAGAACCCTCTGTATTCTTATCTATGAAAACGTACGCAAGATAATACCTTTGCTTGTGGGTTATTTTCAGGAAAGATTTTTGCGCTTCACAAACTCGGAGACACTCTGTAATAAAGCAACTGTCCACTCATTTCATGGGTCGGGTGTATTTCAGGATTTTCTTAAATTTTTATAAATTCGCCAAAAAGACGATATATCGTCTAAACCGGCATTTTTCTGTGTTATAATCCCTGTATCGGGAGATTTCGCCCACGTTCGAGCTTTTTCACACTGCGTTTTCATGTGGTTTTCATGCCTTTTGCATCGAACGCGTTGGGCTGTCTCCGGCATATTTGGGAGGTGCATATGAATTACACGCTGAGAGATCAGACACCTGCCAAAGAGAAAGCAGCGGATATCCTTACAGATCCGCGCCAAATTCCAAAAGCGAACCGTGAGGTGAAGGACAGCGTATTCCGGGATTTATTCCTGGATAAAAAGTACCTGCTCCTGCTTTACCGGACACTGCACCCAGAGGATGAGAACTGTACAGAGGATGACCTGATCTGCATGACGCTGGAGCAGATCCTCGTGCGGGATATTCACAATGACCTGGGCTTCCGCGTCGGAGACAAACTGCTGGTACTGCTGGAGGCACAGAGCACCTGGTCGGTGAATATCCTGGTAAGATCGCTGATGTACATTGTCCGTACTTATCAGGAGTATTTCAGAGAGAGCGAGCAGAGTCTGTTTTCAACGAAACCGGTGCATATGCCGGTTCCGGAGCTGTATGTTGTTTACACCGGTGACAAGGTGATAGACAAGGAGTTCATCACCCTGTCGGAAGAATTCTTCAACGGAAGGCTGACAGCGCTGGAAGCGCGTATGAAGGTCCTGACAGGTGATGAAGGTCACGACATCATCAGCCAGTATGTTGCCTTCACACAAGTCGCGAATGAGCAGATTCGGAAATACGGCCGGACGCGTCAGGCCATCACGGAAGCAATCAACATCTGCACGAAGCAGGATATCCTGCAAGAATATCTGGAGAGGAGGAAAAGGGAAGTGGTAGATATTTATGCTACCTTATTTGATCAGGATCAGGTGATGGAGGATTACATCGCCAGCCTGCGGAGAGAAATCAGGGAAGAACCCATCGAAGAAACCACCAAAAGGGTTTCGAAGGAAACTGCCGAAAGGGTTTCAAAGGAAACTGCCGAAAGAGTTTCAAAGGAAACTGCCGAAAGGGTTTCAAAGGAAACTGCCGAAAGGGTTTCAAAGGAAAACGAAAAAGCTTCAATGGAAACCGTATTTATCATGTACCAGGACAATGTGCCTGTACATAAAATCGCCGGCTATCTCCGCAAGGATCCGAAAACCATTGAAGCCTGGCTGGGTCTGGACCCGCAGGAGTGATACCGGATGACGCCAGTTTCCATCTATGAAGGTAAACGCCGCACTCACTATCGCGCGTTTACATATTGACGTAAATATCCATAACAACAGAATGTGAGCGACAGAAGCAGGGCATGAGTCCGGGATTTGTTCCCTTTCTCACGCCCTGCTTCCTTTGCTTCAAAAGCTTCGCTTTATTCTTTTTTAATAAAGTTCGCACTTTTTTACCGGGGTCTGACCCTGATTTACATGTATTTTGGGTTTATTATTACATTATATCCGAATAAAATATTTTCGCGAAGTTTTGGCACTTTCGTGCATATATATTATGAAGCGCCATGTCGAATATGGTCGAATCACGCAGCCTGGATTTTATGAATGTTAAAAAGCGTCAAACCACAAAGCAGGTACTTGATTATCCATATAATATGTGATAAAGTGTAATCAGAAAAATTCCTGATACCGGGCGCTTCAGAAAGTGAGGATGCCATGGGCATACAGGATACTTCTACCAAAGATTACCTGCGTGACGCGGATATTTTCGCGGACGCGGTGAATTACTATCTGTATGACGGAGAACCGGTGGTAAAGCCAGATTCCCTTAAGCCGCTGGATTCGAATCTTCTGCTGCATGTTTTCGGACAGGATGAGCAAAAGCAGAGAAAGCCCAAAAGAAGAAATAATCAGACTGTGGAGCGATATCGCGACGCAGTACGGCAGTGGAATGTCATGGCGGATGAAACCTGTGCGTACGCGATCTTCGGAATTGAAGCACAAACGACAACGCACTACGCGATGCCAGTAAAAAGCATCGTTTATGATGCGATGCAGTACGCGCACCAGGTAGAGGAACTAAAGGTAAAACACAGGAATGCGGGTGATAAAGTCAGCTCAGCGGAATTCCTGTCAGGCATGCACAAAGATGACCATCTGGTCCCTGTGATTACAATCTGTATTCACTTCGGTACAGAACCCTGGGACGGGGCCTTAAGTTTAAAAGAGCTCTTTGATTTAAAGGATGAACATCTGCTTCAGTATGTCCAGGATTATAAAGTTCTGCTGATTGAACCGGACAGGATATGTGACGAAGATTTCGCGAAGTTTTCCACAAGTCTGGGAGCTGTGCTGCAGTTCATGAAGGCAGCGCAGGATAAAAGAAAGCTTAAGGAGCTTGTGAATGGGAATGAAGTATTCCGGCGGCTGGACCGGAAAGCGGCGCGGGTTATTCGCGACTGCGCGAATGTGAGAATCGATATTGAGACGAGCGAGGAGGTGGTAAACGTGTGTAAAGGTTGGGAAGACGCGATTGAGGACGCCAGGGAAGAGGTAAGACTGGAAGAGCGAACTGCGACTCAGGAGCGTGAGAAACAGTTATGTAAAGGCTGGGAGGACGCGATTGAAGACGCCAGATTAGAAGAACGCGAGGCGGCCCAGGAGCGTGAGAAACAGTTATGTAAAGGCTGGGAGGACGCGATTGAAGACGCCAGATTAGAAGAACGCGAGGCGGCCCAGGAGCGTGAGAAACAGTTATGTAAAGGCTGGGAGGACGCGATTGAAGACGCCAGATTAGAAGAACGCGAGGCGGCCCAGGAGCGTGAGAAACAGTTATGTAAAGGCTGGGAGG
>JAJQFS010000081.1 GCA_021200995.1 Lachnospiraceae bacterium
TTGTAATGTCAAGTGTTACGATTGATTTTTTTGAGAAATTTGTTATACTTCTGTTAGCGCTTATATATTGAGAAAAGAAGGCGGTCATATGCGTGTCAGCAAAAAATTTCCAACAGCAGTCCACTCTCTGCTCTATGTTGCCGTCCTGTCCCCGAAGCGCCGGGTGACAAGCACCCTTGTCGCGGAAAGTACCGGCTCCAATGCCGTCACGATCAGAAATATATTCCTCGATCTGTCCAAAAACGGCCTGCTGACCGCATCCGCCGGAAAAAACGGCGGCGTTCATCTCGCCAAAGAGCCAAAGGACATCACATTGTGGGATATCTATCAGGCCGTAGAGACCAATGATGTAGAGGAGATCTTCAAGCTTCACGAAACGGACAGCACCTGCCCTGTGGGTAAGAATATCTATCAGCTCCTGTATCCCCATATGCTGGCCGCCGTCGCCGCTATGCGGGACAGCATGGAGCAGGTGACATTACAGGCCCTGCTGGATGAGCTGAAGGACTTGCTGAAGCAGTTCCGGGCCGGAGAACACACGGATTCACTGACCATCCCGCCGACGAATATGCTGTGAATGACCCCATGACAATCCGCCCGCCGGGCGACCTTAGAACCTGTATTCACAGACGACCAACGCCGTCTGTGAATACAGGTTCCTACTTTTCCTTCTTATCTTTCCACAGGCGAAAGGTCTGCACATAGGGGCAGTCCTTCGGCAGGCTCGAATTAAATAACGCGGTGAACAGATTCACCTTCCCGCAGCGATCGTAAAGACGGAAGCGATCCTCATAAATCGTACACAAATGGGTCTCCGTGTCCAGGTACTCGCAGGGACTGCTGTAATGGATGATCACCCTGCCGTCAGGATACACGGAGCGGGAGTAGCAGCACTTCCCACAGCAGTTGCACAGGGAATCCCAATCCTTCCGCCATTTGAGCCAGGCCTTAAAAATACGAAGCACCATTCTGTACACCTCTGAAAAAAAGCAAAGCATTGATAAATTCTCACAGCTTCATTATAACAAACGCCGATAACTAAAGTCAACATATTGTTGACGTTGAAATGCTTTGTGGTCAGCATTTATATATTGCTCTTCGTTACCACACATTTCGATGTTGCTTTTCTGAGGCTTCTGTGATATAGTTAGTTAGCAAAAACTAATCAATCGACACACTCCCCCAGATTCCCAGCCTGAGCGGGAAATGATTCCGCCCAGGTTGTATCTGACGGAATAGGGATTCGGAAGGGACACGGAGCGGATAAGATATCATGATAATAACATTCATTTCAATACTTATGATCATGCTGGGCTATTTTCTCATGCTGTATGGCGCGGTTGGCTTTATCCAGGACAAGCGGCTTTTTTCCTCCGCCCCGAAAGAGAACTTGGCTGTGATTCCAGATAAAAAAGAGCGGTTCCGCGGCGCGCACATCGTCGGCTGGGGGATCGTCACAATCGCCGTACTGCTGTTTATCGGCGCATTTGCGCTGGGGATCTGGGACGGTACAAGAAATGGCTTCAGGCCGCTCAAATATTTTGCCCGATTTCTCGCCATGCTCTACGGGATGGAGATTTACGATATTATTTTCTTCGATTGGTATCTGCTCTGCCGCTCCAACTTCTTCCCCCATTTTTACCCGGAGACGAAAGGCATCGTGGGGCCGCAGATGTTCGGCTATAACAAGAAGGCGCATATCACACATTTTATCGTGTATATCCCTGTCTGTGCTGCATTGGCACTGGGCTGTGGATTGCTGTTTTCATGAAATGTATGGAGGTAATCGAAACAAAAATGAAAAACACAATCTGCGAGAAACTCATGTGGGCAGCAATGACCCCCACTATGCTCAAGTTCATAAATAAAAACTGCGGTGAAGTCGATGCCTCCGCCATCAAGAAAAAAGCCCGCAAAAACTACAAGGCAATGGTCGAGAGGACGCCCGACATCGGCAGCTTCATGAAAAATACGCTCCGTGTTTCGCTGGCCGGAGGTATTGTCTGGCTGTCTGTCTATGACGCAACGGACGGAAAAATGAGCCATGAGCAGTTCGGAGAAATGGTAAAGGTCACAATGCAGGCTCCGCTGATTCAAAAAGCGTTCGGCGGCAAAAATCCTTTTGATTCTGAATACCAGAAGAAAAAAATCGAAAAGGATAAAGCCGCCAATGCCATGAGCGACAGCGAATTTAACTGGATTACGGAGACGATTCCCGGCAGAAACGCGGATGAATACACGACAAATTATCATCGCTGCGGGCTGTGCGCGCTTGGCAGGCAGGAACACCACGAGGACTTAATTCCGTATATGTGCGAAATGGATTTCATCTCCGTTGACCTGATGGGCGGAGTGCTTCACAGAACAGGAACGATCGCTACCGGTGCAGAGATGTGTGATTTTTATGTCTGCAAAAAGGGATCGGAATGGGATAAATAAATTTTGCCCTATATAGCAGAGTCTAATACCACTTCCAGTTTATCAACCTGAACTTAACATATTTTCATATTTTAGAGCGACTACACAGCCGCTCTTTTTTCATGCCCATTTGGGGATGAAAAAAGCTTTCCCTGTCTCACGCGGGGTCATGCCCCGCCTCCTCCAGCTGAACGATGTCGTCATTGAGTTCACGGATGCGGTAACACGGCTTGTCGCTGTCAACGTGCATATGGCCGCAGAACCAGTATTTGAACTCCGTATTGGCGTAAATCTGATCCAAATAGCGCTGCGTCGGCTCCGGCGCATACGCCTTCCCGCAGACCGCAGCCATCAGCGACTGGGGCAGTGTGCGGGTCAGGATGTAATCCACACGGTTCCCATGGGCTGCCAGTGTGTCAAGGCCGTGCATCTGCTCCTGAACGCTGGGAACCTCCTCCGGCCACCAGTTGAAGCCCTCGACGCGGCCCTCCCTGTCATGGGAGGCGGCGCCGCCCATGACCCAGAAGGTCGTGCCGTCGATGGTGTAATATTCGCCCCGCCTGAGATGAATCACGTTCTCCGCAAGGGGATGGACATTCACCAGCCCGCCGTTCCACTCCGTCACAGGCTGCGCCTGCCAAAAGGGGTGGTTATCGTGGTTGCCGTCCAGCCAAAGGATAGTGAACGTCTTTTCGTTTAGCCAGCGCATCCATTTCCAATACTGGTTCCTGGACGCCCTGTAGTCTTTGTCAGTGATGAGCACGTCCTCCGGGTACAAGTCCGAGGGGAGAAAGGGCAGGCTAAAGTCGCCGCAGATGATGACATAGTCCGAACGGGTGAGCTGCTTCCCCGCTGGGAACTGCTTCGCTGACAGCTTCGCAATGTCAAGGCTGCCGTGGATGTCTCCGGTGACAAAAATCATAGCTTCCTCCCATCTGCCTACCGCTGCAGGTTGCCTTCTCCCTGTTTGCGTAACCACAGTATGCGGCGTCTGTGTATGTGCTAAAATGATATGACCCCTCTCCCCCGAATAAAAAGTAGAGAAGTT
>JAJQFS010000063.1 GCA_021200995.1 Lachnospiraceae bacterium
TCGTAGGTTTTGCAAACCTTTATTTGCGGGCATTTGGAACATCGAATTTAATTCTAAACAACCGGAGTCCAAAAAATTCGTACATTTTAGTCAAAACATGGAAATTACGAAAAGGGCTTGCAATTTGAAAGAGAATAGAGTAAAGTGATTGCAATCGGGGAAACCGTGGGAAGAACGAGGACGTTCAGAGGACAAATACCTTTGAACGTTTTTTTATTTTGAAAATCTGCGGCAGCGGCCCGTAACTCGGTTTGGAGGGAAAGATTTATGAGCATGAATGTAGAAGAACTGTTTGGCAGTAATGTCTTTGACATCGGCACCATGAGAGAGCGGCTGCCGAAGAATGTGTTTAAAGACGTTGTGAAGGTCATGAAGGAAGGCAGCGAGCTGTCCTTAGAGGACGCGAATGTAGTTGCCAAGGCCATGAAGGACTGGGCTGTGGAGAAGGGGGCAACTCATTATACCCACTGGTTCCAGCCGTTGACGGATATCACAGCTGAGAAGCATGACGCTTTTATTTCTTCGCCGGATGAGTGCGGGAAGATGATCCTGGAGTTCTCCGGCAAGGAGCTGATCAAGGGCGAGCCGGACGCATCCTCCTTCCCCAGCGGCGGCCTGCGCGCCACCTTTGAGGCGAGAGGATATACAGCCTGGGACATTACTTCCCCGGCGTTTTTGAAAGAGAGCGCTGCCGGTGTGATCCTCTGCATCCCCACCGCGTTCTGTTCTTATAAGGGCGAGGCGCTGGACAAAAAGACCCCACTCCTGCGTTCCATGGAGGCGGTCAGCGAGCAGGCAATCCGTATCGTTCGTCTTTTTGGAAATACAACTTCTCAGAAAGTGTCCGCGAGCGTCGGACCGGAGCAGGAATATTTCATTGTTGATAAGGACAAATACTTACAGCGTAAGGACCTGATTTTCACCGGACGCACCCTTTTCGGCGCGCCGGCGCCCAAGGGCCAGGAGCTGGAGGATCATTATTTCGGCAATATCCGTGAGAGAATCGGCGGATATATGAAGGACCTGAACGAGGAGCTGTGGAAGCTGGGTGTGACCGCCAAGACGCAGCACAATGAGGTGGCTCCCGCGCAGCACGAGCTGGCAACCATCTATGAGACCGCCAATATGGCGGTGGATCACAACCAGCTGGTGATGGAGACCATGAAGCGTGTGGCCGGCCGACATGGCCTGACCTGTCTGCTGCATGAGAAGCCGTTCGCGGGCGTGAACGGTTCCGGCAAGCACAATAACTGGTCCCTGTGCACAGACGATGGCATCAACCTGATGGATCCGGGCGAGACGCCGCATGAAAACATTCAGTTCCTGCTGGTGCTTTCCTGTGTGCTGAAGGCTGTTGATACCCACGCGGATCTGCTGCGCCAGAGCGCCGCGGATGTGGGCAATGATCACAGACTGGGCGCCAATGAAGCGCCGCCGGCTATCATTTCCGTTTTCCTGGGCGAGCAGCTCGAGGATGTGGTGCTGCAGCTGGTGGAGACCGGCGAGGCAGTTCATTCCATTCACGGCGAGAAGCTGGAGACCGGCGTTTCCACGCTGCCGGAGTTTATGAAGGACGCGACCGACAGAAACAGAACCTCACCCTTTGCCTTTACCGGCAATAAGTTTGAGTTCCGTATGGTAGGTTCCTCCGCTTCTATCGCGGACGCCAACACGGTTTTGAACGCAATCGCGGCTGAGGCGTTCTGTGAGGCGGCCGACATTCTGGAGAAGGCTGATAACTTTGATATGGCCTGCCATGACCTGATCAAGGAAAATCTGACCAAACACAGCAGAGTCATCTTCAACGGCGACGGATATTCCGAAGCCTGGGTCGAGGAGGCGGAAAGACGCGGCCTACCGAACATCAGATCCATGGTGGAGGCGACCGGTGCTCTGACGACTGATAAGGCCGTGAAGCTGTTCGAGAAGTTTGGCATCTTCACGAAGGTGGAGCTGGAAGCCAGGGAAGAGGTTCTCTACGAAACCTACAGCAAGAACATCAATATCGAGGCCCGCACCATGATCGACATGGCATCCAAGGATTATATCCCGGCGGTGATTGGCTATTCCAAGACGCTGGCGGATACCGTGCTCTCCGTGAAGGCAGCAGGTGCGGAACCCTCCGTACAGGCGGATGAACTGGTCGAAGTCAATGAGAAGCTGGCGCAGGCGAAAGTGGCTTTAGAGGAGTTAAAGAAGGTGACCGACGAGTCCTTCGCGATCGGCGATGGTAAGCAGCAGGCATTCGCTTACAAGGATGTGGTTGTTCCGGCGATGGCAGCGTTACGTGCCCCGATTGATGAACTGGAGCAGATCGTGGACAGCAAGGTATGGCCGGTACCGACCTACGGCAAGATGATGTTTGAGGTATAAGCTTTCTGATTATCGGTAAAATTCTATATTTTGCTCATAAAAAGGAATCGCGGTGCTCCCGCCATGCAGGGCGCCGCGGTTCTGATTCTGCAAGGGTATCATGATGTCTTTTGAGAATCGTACCGAACGTACCGTCGGTTTTGGATACGATAGGAGTCTGAAATCCCTTATTTGAAAGGGAATTTAAGCAAAAAATAAGAGCGGGTGATGGGAATCGAACCCACGTGTCCAGCTTGGAAGGCTGGTGTTCTGCCATTGAACTACACCCGCATGAAAAATATAAAATTGAAAGAAAAGTCGGGGTGACAGGATTCGAACCTGCGACATCCTGCTCCCAAAGCAGGCGCTCTAGCCAAGCTGAGCCACACCCCGATGCCTGTCCTTTCCCAGAACAAGACAGATTATACTATCCGGAAAGGCAATTGTCAATAAAAATTTCAGACGGATTTTCCGGTGGATTTTTACATTGGAATTGCTTTCTTTGAATTTGATGTTTATAATGAAGTCAGCAAAAAAAGAAAGAAGGAACAGGGACATGACAGTTTATGAAGCAGTAAAAGCAAGACATACTATCCGGAAATTTACGCAGGAGGAACCCGCGCAGGCGGACCTTGTGCAGATCGTGGACAGTGCCAGGCTTGCGCCCTATGGCGCCAATATGCAGCCGTTAAAGTACGCGGTCGTGACAAAGGAGGAACAGCGGCGCGAGCTGTATCCGTTTATCAAATACGCGGGTTTTCTGAAGGACTGGGATCCTGCGTTTGAGGAGTGTCCCACGGCGTTCATTGTGATTGTGAACGACACCTCGATCAAGCCGACGGCAAAGAGTGAGTGCGACAGCGGTATTGCCCTGGCGAGCATGTGCCTGGCAGCGCAGGGGCTTGGGTATGGGAGTGTGTGCCTCGGTGCGATTAATCGAGTAGAAATTAAGAAAGTGTTGGGGCTTGCGGACCAGTATGATGTCACATATCTGCTGGGGATCGGTCATCCCGCGCAGACTGGCGAGACCTTTGATTTCACGGATGATCTGAAATATTACTTCGATGAGGATGGAAATGTGCATGTGCCGAAGCGGACGATGGACGAGGTGCTGTTTCAGATCTGACTTTCTCTTCAGATTTCTGAAGTTTATTGTAATCCGTTTTTGCATATGCTAGAATGCCCTTACGGAATTTCACGACAAAGTGTCAGCCTCCTACGAGAACGGTTATGAAGTGTTTATTATATCGTGAGTGCAAACGAGTCGGCGTGGTTTTTGCGTCAGACGGCGCTAGATGTCCGGGGGACATCTGTCCAGCGCGGACCGAAACGAAGTGTAGACGGCGAACGTAATAATAACCGCGTTCTTTGCGGTTATTATATCATAACAGTGCTTAAAACCCGGATAATATGGGAATAATAGACGGGGAGGTGCATACGGAGATGATTTACGCAGGCATTCTGGTCAGTATGGGGATACTGGCGCTGCTGGTATCCGTCAGCGGTTTATTTGTGATGTATGTGGACATTCTTGATGTGAGAGAGGAACGTAAGAGAAGAGAAAAACGCCTGTCCCGTGTGATGGCGGGGCAGGCGGTGTCTGTTGGGACATGTGATGAGATACAGGGAGAATTCACTTTGAAGTGAATTTCCGTATCCGGGGTATTGCTGGGGAGGCGTCTGTTTCAGGCGTCCTCCTCCTTCCATTTTTTCTGGACCAGATAGCTGGGCAGGCTGACAAAGACGATGCCGCCGATCAGGTTACCGATGGTCACAGGGATGAAGTTATTGAGACTGTTTAAGACAGTCAGGCTGCTAATCTGCTCAGCGGTCAGACCGTAGGCTTCCTGCGCGAGCGCCACATATTTGGAACTCGAGGCCGCCAGAATGCCGATGGGAATGTAGAACATATTGGCGACGCAGTGCTCAAACCCGCAGATCACGAAGGCAAAGATCGGGAAAAAGGCGGAGAAGAGCTTGCCGATCGCGTCCGTGGCGGAGGCCGCCATCAGAATGGCTACGCATACCAGGATATTGCAGAGGATGCCGGAGGTTAATCCCTTCATCGGAGTGATGGCAACCTTGGAAACCGCGATTTTGATGGCGTATGCGCCCAGCATCCCGCTGCCGAGATCCAGATTGCCACTGAAAAAGAGCAAAACGTCGATCAGCAGGGCTCCCGCCAGATTGCTGAAATAAACGACCGTCAGGTTGCGGACCAGCTGTCTGACGTTGATTTTTTCTCCAGGACAGCAATCTCGATCAGACAGTTGCCTGTAAACAACTCCGCGCCGCCAAAGACGGTCATCATCAGGCCGACAGGGAAGACCACTCCCGTAATCAGCCGTTGCAGTCCTGTGTCGCTGACGCCGAAGGCCGCGGTGCTGGAGGCCGCGCCGCCCAGGGCGATAAAACCACCCGCCAGGATCCCTAAGACGATCATCCTGCGAAGGGAAAGAGAAGCCTTGACTTCGGCGGATTTGACATTCAGTTCGATGCCTTCCGCTGCTCCGTGAAAGTTATCCATATGTAGTTCTCCTCATCATCATAAGATTTGATTGTAAAAGCGTCGTTAACAGACAGGCAGATGGGAAAGGCTACTTTCCCAGATGACTGGATATCAGACGGCTTTTACAGATGTGGGCGGCCGGTGGGCCGCTTTCTGATTTTACACGGCATGATTATACAGGATTTTGGCGGATCCTGCAATGATTTTGTTTATGGGAGGAAAGGCTGTTTTCAGCGCTACTCTTTAAAGGATTTGTGGTTTTGCTCTGGCGTATTTCGGAAAATATTGCTGCTCATAATACCGGCTTTATGAATCTTTTAAGAAATCGGTAAATTCAAATCGGTAAATTCTGAAAGAAACAGGTTGATTTATCCGTGGAGTATCGTGTATATTATAAGTTGATTTAGCAACTAACCTGACGAGGGGGATGAATACAAATGAAGCAAACGCATCAAATGAAAGGTCTTGCATTCAAAAAGCTGAAGCCGGTTCCGGCCTGGACACTGGCAATCTGCATGGCGGCTTCGTCGGCGATGCCGACAGTGGCGGTGCAGGCCACGACTACAGCGGAGGTTGAGTCCGGAACAGGGGACCAGAGTGCCGCCGCAGATACAGATGCTAATGCAACGGGATCAGAGGACAGCACTGAGGAAGCAGACGCGGCCTTGAAGAATGCGGGAACTGGTTCTGCGGAAACAGGTACAGTCACCGATGAGCTTACAGAGGAACTGGAGGTTGTGGTCGAAGGGGAGACTGTGACGCAGGAAGACGGAGACTGGATGAGCAACGAGGACATGCTGGACGGGTATGTCACGGAGTTGATTCAGGGGTATGGGATCTCCACGCTGGGAACATCGGCTGGAGATATCCTGTCTGATGGAATTGAGAAAAGTCTTTATGCGTTGCTGAAAGAAAAAATAGAGTCTGTAGCTACAGGAGAAGTGTCTTATACAGTTTTTACCATATCATTGGAAGACTTAGGGCTGGATGGAAGTTATTCTGCAGATGAGTTGGGAGTGAGTTCAATCTTTGATGAACAGGGCAGTATAACCAGCGAGGCAAGTAGTGCCCTGATGAATAAACTTGGAGTAAGCGGTTCCATTTCAACGGTGATGGACGCGTTGCTTACAGACTGTCCGTATGATTTATATTGGTATGACAAGACGAGCACTGGCGGAAGTAAAACCCGCTATTGGATGTCAGCCACCAGCACGTTAGATGGCGAATCATATTTGGAACTGACAAGTATTGAATATTCCATGTCCGTTGCATCTGCTTACCAGGATTCTACGGTGAATGAGTCAAAATATACTGTGAACAATTCTGCCGTAGAATCTGCAAAAAAAGCAATTGAGAATGCGCAGGCAATTGTTGAACAATATGCCAGTTATACAGATTATGAGAAACTGAAAGCGTATCTGAATGAAATAAAGAACTGGACATCTTATAACTATGATGCCGCATCCGATGATTATAGTGACGGTTATGGTGATCCTTGGCAGTTGATTTATGTCTTTGATGGGGATGAAAATACAACCGTTGTCTGCGAGGGATATTCCAAGGCGTTCCAGTATCTGTGCGATCTTTCAACCTTCAACGATGACGATCTGTATTGCTATACTGTGAGCGGAGAAATGAGCGGCGGGACTGGCGAGGGTCCGCATATGTGGGACATTGTTCACACAAGCCAGGGCAATTATCTGGTGGATGTGACGAACTGCGACACTGGCACGATAGGCGCTGATGACCAGTTGTTTATGATTTGCGCAGCGGGTGGTACAATAGGCGGTAATTATCAATCTTCCACTGGCGGCAATTTATGCGTTGCCAAATATACATTTTCGTTAAATAATGGGAATTCGTCTATTACCTATACATACGATTCCGATATTGTCAGTTATTATGGGGATTATTATGCGGCGGCTTATTTAAATCTCGCAGAGACAGCTTATATTCCGGAAGTCGTCAAAGCTGACCCGGAGGTTACTGTCACGGCTTATACAGGTACCTATGACGGGTCAGAGCATGAAGCGGTGACGATTGATGGTACCGGCGAAACTGTCACTTACAGCACTGATGGCGGTGAAAACTGGACAACCACGGTTCCGACAATCAAGGATGCGGGTACCCTGTCCGTTATGGTTAAGGTCGCGGAGACAGATACATACAAAGAATACACGACCACAGTTACAGCTAAAGTGACAAAGAAAGCCGTGACAGTGACGGCAGTTGATGCAAGCCGGACATATGGCGAAGCAAATCCGAATTTCACATACACGATCACGGGTGAAGGGTTGGCTGGAAACGATACGAAAGATGACCTGGGGATTACGTTGTCTACTACAGCGACAGAAAATTCCGCAGTAGGGAGCTATCCGATCACCGGAACAGCGGAAAGCACAAATTATGCTGTAACGATTGAGAATGGTACTCTGACTGTTACGAAGGCGAATGGGGCTGTGAAAGTAAATACAGCTTCATATACGAAGTCTTATGAAAATGAGACATTCAACCTGGAGTTTGAGACAGTTGGAGACGGAACAGTAACTTACAGCTCCAGTAATACGAGTGTGGTGACTGTAGACACGAATGGGACAGTGACGATTGACGGAGCCGGGAACGCTGTTATTACAGTAACGCTTGCGGAGGGTACCAACTATACAGGAGCAAGCGGCACAATCAGTGTGACGGTTGCAAAAGCGTCTGCACTTTCAGTTGCTGAGATCGACAAAAATTATACATATACACTGGGCGGCTCAGATACGATCGATATCGCGTCTTTGCTTTCCGGGGCGACTACAGGAGAGATCGGCAGCACAAGTTATACTGTTTCCTGGACGGATAACAGTGATATTTTATCAAATGTGAAAGTCAGCGATGACGGACAACTGACTTATAATGTAGCTGCGAATCAGGCTGCCGGCAGCACAGCGACTATCACTGTAACGGCAGAGATGGCCAACTATGAGGATACTACCATCACAATCAATATTGCCCTGGTTGATAAGACGGTGGTGGAGCTTCAGAGTGGAAGCGTTGTAGTAACTGGTGATCCACTGACTTATGGAGATACGCTTTCCAATTTAACGATTTCGCAGGGAACTGCTGAATTCGTGGATGCAACGACAAAAGAGACAGTAAGTGGTACGGTAAGCTTTGCGGATGCGACGATTGTACCGGATGCAGGTACACCAAGCGTCTACTGGATTTTCACACCGACGAATAGTGATACATATGCGACCGTAACAGGCACGGTTGAGATCACGGTAAATAAAGCGACTCCAACCGTGACGGCGCCAACTGTGGAGAGCCTGACTTATAATCCTTCCGTCACATTGGCAGGTGTTGCGCTGACTGGCGGCAGTGCTTCATGGACAGTGGACGGCAGCAGTGTGACCGTGGAAGGATCCTGGTCCTGGGCGGATCCCTCACAGATTCCGACAGTCGGAAATTCCGGTTATAGAGCGGTATTTACACCGACTGATGGGAATAACTATAACAGCGTGGAAGTAACGGTAGAAGTAACTGTTGCAAAGGCGATGCCTGTGATTACAACCGCGCCGACTGCGTCAGGTATTACATATGGACAGACGCTCAGTGAGAGTACATTGAGCGGAGGCGCGGCACAGTACAGTAACGACAACGGCGTGACGGGCTATTCTGCCACAGTGGCAGGAAGCTTTGCCTGGAGCGACACTAGTGCCACGACAACGCCTGATGTGAGTGACAGTAACAGCGAGGAATACGAGGTTATCTTTACACCGTCTGATACAAACAATTATGATACTGTCACGACAACTGTGACAGTTGCAGTGTCAGCTGCAAATCTTTACGCGGCGACGGTCACGCTTAATGCAGCAGATCTTATATATAATGCAAATTCCCAGACGCCTGCGATCAGTAGTGTGATCGTAAGCGGAAGCGTGCTGGAAGAAAACAGCGATTATACAGTTTCTTACCTGAGTGAGAACCAGAGCGTAATTGATGCATCTGCGATTATCAACGCGGGTACTTATTACGTGCAAATTACGGGCACGGGCAATTATACCGGCACGGCGACCACTGAATTTGTGATCAATCCGGCGTCCATAGCGGGCTTTACGTATACCGGCAGCCTGCAGGCATATTATACCGGTACGGAGCGTACCTTTACAGCGACGGAATTAGCGGCATTGTCTATAGGAGACTCCACGAATACCAACCTGAAACTGGGTGCGGATGATTTTACTATTGAAGGCTATACAAACAATGTGAACCTGACCGCGGACAGTAGCAAGGCGACCGTTACCATTCAGGGAACCGGCAACTACACGGGAGAACTTACGATTTCCTTTGATATCGTAAACGCGCCAATTGACGATGTCGCTACTGCGACAAAGGACTGGACGAACTGTGCAACGATTACGGCTCCGACAGGCTATACAATCAGTACAGAGATGACAGGAAGTTATGCTTCTTCTTTCGATTATAATACGGAGAGCGCAAGTGCGAGCGGCACACTAGTGACGTATTATCTGAAAGCGGATTCGACTGGCTATATTTCAGCCGCGAAGAGTATCACTGTTTTTGTGGATACAACCGCTCCGGTGAACGGCGGCAGCGACGGGATTACAATTTCCGACAAAACCTGGTGGAAATCATTGGTGGAGACAATTACATTCGGTCTTTATCAGGAAAAGAACGTGACGATTACCGCAACAGACGCTTTGTCCGGAATCGGTGCATATTACTATTATGTAGATAAGACGAATAGCACGACACTGCTTTCAGCAGAAGCGCTGGCTGAAAAGACATTTGTAGAAACCACGGACGGCACCTTTGCGCTGGATCCGGATGGCAGTTATGTCATTTACGCTTATGCGGTAGATAATGCCGGCAACAGGAGCACTTATTTCTGCTCGGATGGCGTAGTGCTCGATACGACCGCACCAACATTGACGTTGACTGAACCGACAGGGGACAACCTCGGCGATACCACTGCGCAGATGGGACTTACGTCTTCTGAGACGGGAAATTACTATTATGTTGTTTCTGCGTCCGCATTGGAATCAGGCGGTACCGTTATAAGCAGCCTGGATGCACTGCAGACCGTGGCTGAGAATGCCGGCATTACTGTAAGTACTGGCTCTGTTGCGGATGGCCAGGCTGGAACGGAAATCACGGTTTCCCTGACCGAACTGACCGGCAATACCACCTATTATGTGTACGTCGTAGCTGTGGACGCGGCCGGAAATGAGAGCGAAGTTCAGATCATCACCTTTACAACAGACCAAACGACGCCGACGGTGAGCGTCTATCCGACGTTGTCCGGCGTCTATGGAACCGCGGTTTCGAATATGATTTTGACCGATGGTGAGGTTCAGGCGAATGGTGAAGTAGTTTATGGCAGTTGGATCATCACGGACAGCGGGGCTTCCGATATACCGGAAACCACATGTACAAAAGGGTATGAACTGACCTTCACGCCAGCCTCGGATCAGTACACTTCCGTGACGGTGTCCGTGATACCGACTGTAACGAAAAAGGCAGTAACTGTTTCAGCAGATGATACAAGCCGTGTTTACGGTACGTCCAATCCGACATTCACGTTTACAGTTCCGTCCGATACGCTCGTTGGGACAGATATTGCGGATGCTCTGGGCGTGACTCTTTCCACTGACGCGGATGCGACCTCCGATGTGGGAACATACTTGATCACCGGCACAGCGTCCAGCACCAATTATGACGTGACCGTCACATCCGGTACGCTGACAGTCACCCAGGCGATGGGAACTCTGACATTGTCTGCATCTTCGTATGCAAAAACACTCGGAGACAGTGATTTTAATCTTGGCTGCGTAACGAACGGTGATGGAACAATCTCTTATGTATCAGCCAATACAGATGTGGCGACGGTGGCTTCAGACGGAACGGTAACCATCGTCGGCGCCGGAACCGCGGAGATTACGGTTTCCCTGGCTGCCGGAACGAATTATACCGCGGCTGAAGATCAAAAAGTCACCATCACTGTGGCTCAGAAGGCTTCTTCTGATCAGACACTGGCAAAGAGCTATTCTTACGCGACCGGTTCCAACGGAGCGGTGACGATTGGTATTGCGGTGCTTTTGCCGACAGACAAAGGGACAACCACGTACAGTATAAGTACAGAAGATACGAATAGCCTGTTGGCAAAGGGTGCAGCTGTAGATGGAAACGGAAGTTTAACTTATACTGTAAATTCCGTCAATGAAAATCTGGTGGGTGAGACTGCCGCGATTAAAGTGGCCGCCGTGATGGCAAACTATACAACCGCGACCATCACAGTCAATATTACGGTTGTGGACAAAAAGACCGTAATGCTTCAGGATTCAGCCGCACAGATCATCAGTACAGATCAGACGCTCACCTATGGCGATATGCTTTCTGCTCTGTCTCTGAATACAGATGCGGTATTTGTAGACGCAAATGATACAACAAAGACTGTAAGCGGAACTCTGAGTATCGTGGACGCGCAAACGGTTCCAAATGCAGGAACAGCAGTCGTTACATGGCTGTTTACACCGAATGATGACACGACGTACGCGGAGCTGCAGGGTACGGTTTCCGTTACAGTGAACAAAGCGACGCCAAATGTGACAGCTCCGACTGTGGACAGTCTCACATATAATCCGTCCGTCACGCTGAGCGATGTCGTCATGTCTCTTACCGGCGCGTCGGCGACCTGGACAGTAGGCGGCGCTTCGACAACTGTGGAAGGTGACTGGAACTGGGTGAATTCCGCTGTGACGCCGACGGTATCTGTGTCGGAGTATGAAGTGGTATTTACGCCATCGGATAATACAAACTATGAGAGCGTAACGACCACGGTCAATATCACGGTTGAGAAAGCGACGCCTTCCATTGCGTCAGCTCCGACTGCCTCAGCCATCACGTATGGACAGACACTCTCAGCCAGCACCTTGAGCGGCGGCAGCGCGCAGCACAGCGCAGATACCACTGTGAAGGGCTATAATCAGGCTGTACAGGGAACCTTCTCCTGGAGTGACAGCAGTGTGGAACCTGCTGTAAGCGACAGCGGTTCGACTTCTTATACGGTTGTATTTAAGCCTACAGATACTGATAACTATAATGAAGCAACAACCAGCGCTACAGTAACGGTGAATCAGATGGATCTTTCCAACGCGGTGGTGACGCTTGCGGCTGAAAGCGTCAGCTACAGCGGCGCAGCGCAGGAACCCTCTGTGAGCAGCATCGTTTTGAACGGAAATACACTGACAGAGGGAACAGATTATACGGTTTCTTATCTGGATGCAGAGGGAAATTCAATTGATGCAAATGATATTATCAACGTAGGCACCTACTCCGTGGTAATCACGGGAACAGGGAATTATACGGGAGAAGTAAAGACAGCTTATGCCATTACGCCCGCTTCCATTGCAAGCTTCTCATATGACAGCCTGCTGGTTAAATATAACGGCAAAGCGCAGACCTTCACAAATGAGCAGCTGGCGGCGCTGACTATCCAGTCCGGCAGTATGACGCTTCAGGCGTCCGATTTCGAGATCACCGGATACTCCGGCAATGTGGGGCCAACCTCTGACAGCAGTCAGGCAACGGTGACCATCACAGGAAAAGGAAATTATACCGGTACGCTGGAGATTACATTTGAGATTGCTCCGCTTGAGACGGATGCGGCAGCAACTGTTTCTCCTGAAGGATGGACAAGCGGTTCTGTGACTGTTACCGCGCCGAATGGCTATACCATCTGTGCGACGCAGACGGGAAATTACGCATCTTCCTTCGTATATGATATGGAAAGCGGCAGTGCAGACGGCTCTGAGGTTACGTATTATCTGATGCAAAATGGTACCGGATATATCACGGCCGCAAAGACTGTCACAGCCAAAATTGACAGAACTGCCCCGGAGGACATGAAAATCACGATTTCAACCAGAACGTGGCTGGGGACTTTACTGGAGACCATCACTTTTGGCGTCTATACAGACAAAAATGTGACCATCTCAGCGACGGACACCCTGTCCGGTGTGAGCACATATTACTATTATGTGACTTCAACGAGTGATACAACGGGCAGTACTGCGGCGCTTACCGCAACAGAACTGAACGAGCTGGTTGCAAATTATGCTTTCACGGAAGTGACAGATGGAAAATTTGCCCTTGATGTGGCGGATAACATGGGGTACGTGGTTTATGCTTATGTGGTTGACAAAGCCGGCAACCGAAGCGCGTATTTCAGTTCGGACGGCCTGGTGATCGGCGCTTCGACAGATGTGCAGACCAAACTGGATGTAACCGAGGGACTGAAGGAAGTGCCGGAAGGACTTCAGGCAATCGAGAGCCTCGATACAGTGGAGGAGATCGAAACTGCGTTAAAGACAGTCGTCGATGCGGTGGAAGGCTATACGGAGGAGCAGACTGCCGTGTATGAGGTGGAGCTGATGGTTAGTGTGGACGGCGGCAGTACATGGTATACCGCAACAGAAGAAAACTTCCCTGCGAACGGCCTGACGATCATCCTGCCGTATCCGGATGGAACGGACAAAGACTCCTATGACTTTGTCGTGACACATATGTTTACTGTGACATCGTCCAAACTGGGAACCGTGGCGGGCAATACCGAACAGCCTGCGGTGACGAAGCTTGACAGCGGCATTCAGGTGACGCTCAGAGGGCTTTCGCCTGTTGCGATTGGCTGGAAGGCCATCACGCCAACGCCGGATCCTGTTGAGGAAACGGAGGATACTTCTGGTTATGACGACAGCACGGAAGAAACAACGGAGGAAGTTGAGACTGCAGTAACAGCTGTGGCGCAGGAAGGAAGCACCACGGAAAGCGCACCCACCGGTGACGACAGTCCTGTTGCAGCTCTGGCAGTCATTCTGCTTCTGGCCGCCGCCGGCATCATTGTGCTTACGATGCAGAAAAAGAAACGGGTCAGATAAAATTATAAAATTGAAATGCGCATAACGGAAAGCGTCGGTTTCGCCACAGGCGAAAACCGGCGCTTCCTGCATGTATGCGATACAATTCTTAAGGATTTCTGAATGCAGTTTTCTGAACCGGTTTTGACTTGACATAAGGAATTTGCTTATGTATGATAAGCAAGGTGATTGATATTTCAAGGTGACAGATACTTTAAGGAGGGCCAGGCGGTGAAGGGTACGAAAAAGAACGGCCTGCTGATGGCGCTGGCGATCGGGATCATTCTGGTCGTTGTGGTGTGCGTGGGACTGACATACCTCTCCTGGGTGCGGGAGGCTGAGGAGCAGGAAGCTGCGGAGGCGCTGGCGGAAGCTCAGACCGTTTATACATATGAAGACATCGAGGCGGCAAAGGAAGAAGGGCGCGAGGCGCTTCTCACTGAGATCAAAGAGCTGATTGAGGATGGATATAATACCACCGGCGCGCTGCGCTTGGTCTACGCGGATTCCGACGAGCTCCTGGTGGCGACAGATGAGGGGATCGTCTTTGTGCCGGTTCTGGACAGTATCGCGAAGCACAGTCTGGACCTTGACAATCTGCAGGTCTCAGACAGCGGCGAATTTCAGTATGTGGAAGATGGCGAGGTTGTTTCCCACAAGGGCATCGACGTCTCCAAATATCAGCAGAATATCGACTGGGAGCAGGTGGCCGCGGACGGTGTCGAGTTTGCCTTTATCCGCGTTGGTATCAGAGGCTATGGGAGCGGCGCGCTGGTTGAGGATGATTATTTTGAGGACAATGTGGAGCAGGCGCTGGAGCAGGGAATTGCGGTAGGCGTCTACTTTTACAGCCAGGCGATCACAGTGGAGGAAGCTGAGGAAGAGGCGGACTTTGTGCTGGAGGCCATCGAGGGGATGGATATCACATATCCTGTCGTGCTTGATGTGGAGAAGGTCGGCGAGGACGACGCGCGGGCGGATTCCCTGACGCAGGAGGAGCGGACCGCGATCTGTATCGCGTTCTGCGAGCGGATTGCTGAAGCGGGCTATACGCCGATGATTTACGGCAATACGGAGACCTTCACGCTGCTGCTGGACTTAGAACAGATCGCGGACTATGACCGCTGGATTGCATATTATGATGAGGCGCTCTGCTTCCCCTATGAATTTTCCATCTGGCAGTACACGCATTACGGTACTGTGGCAGGAATCGAGGACAGCGCGGATCTCAATATTTCGTTTAAGGAGTGGTAAGACATGAGCTTTGAGGAGAACGTCAGGAAGGTGATCCCCTATGTGCCGGGTGAACAGCCGAACCGGCCGAACATGATCAAGCTGAATACGAATGAGTGCCCGTATCCGCCGTCTCCCCGTGTGGAGGAAGCATTGCAAAACCTGGACGCGGACAGGATGCGCCTGTATCCGGATCCGACGGCGTCGGAGCTGGTGAATGCGCTGGCGGCGCGGTATCAGGTGAATCCGGACCAGGTCTTTGTGGGCGTGGGCAGTGATGATGTGCTGGCGATGAGCTTTCTCACTTTTTTTAACAGTGAGAAGCCGGTTCTGTTTCCGGATATCACGTATTCTTTTTATGATGTGTGGGCGGATCTGTTCCGCATTCCATATCAGACCTGTCCTCTGCGGGAGGATTTTACGATCTGTGGGGAGGACTACCTGCGGCCGAACGGCGGTATCGTGATTCCCAACCCGAACGCGCCGACAGGGCTGTTGGAGCCTGTTGACAACCTGGAGTGCATCATTGCTGCCAATCCGGATTCAGTGGTGATCATCGATGAGGCCTATGTGGATTTCGACGGGGAGAGCGTCCTGCCCTTGGTGGATCAGTATGAGAATCTCCTTGTAGTGCAGACCTTTTCCAAGTCCAGAGCCATGGCCGGAGCGCGGATCGGCTTTGCCATCGGGCAGCCGAAGCTGATCGCTTATTTAAATGACGTGAAGTTTTCCTTCAATTCCTACACCATGAGTCATGTAAGTCTGGCTGCTGGGAAGGCGGCAGTGGAGGATGAGACTTATTTTCAGGAGATAACCGCCAGAATCGTCAGGACAAGAGAACGGGCAAAAGAGGAGCTGAGGACGCTTGGCTTTTCCTTCCCGGATTCGAAGGCCAATTTCATTTTCGCGACGCATGAGCGCATGGGCGCGAAGGAAATTTTTGACAGGCTGAGGGAGCGGGATATCTATGTCCGCTATTTCAATAAACCACGTATTGATGATTATCTGCGCATTACCGTAGGGACGGATGAGCAGATGGAGGCGCTGTTCGCCGCGCTGAGAGAGATTTTATTGTAAGGAGAATGTATGTTACAGCAGTATTTAATCGTATTCTTTATTTCCATGGTTCCTTTGATTGAGTTACGAGGCGCGATTCCGGTGGCGGTCGGTATGGGGCTGCCGCTTCTTTCAAGTTATATTGTCTGCATCATCGGCAATATGATCCCGGTTCCGATCATTTTCTTCTTCGCGCGCAAGGTGCTGGAGTGGGGCGCGGATAAGCCCGTCATCGGGAAGTTTTTCACCTTCTGCCTGGAGAAGGGACACAAGGGTGGCGTGAAGCTGCAGGAGAAGGTGGGACGAAGTCTTTTCGTGGCGCTTTTGTTGTTTGTGGGCATTCCGCTGCCGGGCACGGGCGCCTGGACGGGGACGTTGGCGGCGAGCCTTTTGGATATGGATTTTAAATCCAGTGTGGTAGCGGTGACGCTGGGTGTGCTTTTAGCCGGTGTGATTATGAGCGTGGGCAGCCTGGGCGTGTTCGGAGCTCTGACAGGGTTGTTCGGATAGGAGAATCGCATGGATAGCTATATGGGCTTTGCGAAAGTGTATGATGAACTGATGGACGCCACTCCTTACGGGGAGTGGTGTCAGCGTATTGTGGCATATATAGAGAAATATGGCGTTTCTGAATCGGTCGTGGAGAAAAACCTGGTGCTGGATTTAGGCTGCGGCACCGGCACGCTGACAGAGCTGATGGCAAAGCGCGGCTATGATATGATCGGCGTCGATCTGTCCGAGGAGATGCTGTCCCTGGCGATGGAGAAAAAGGAAGCCTCCGGTCTGGACATTCTCTATCTGCATCAGGATATGAGAGAGCTGGATCTGTACAGCACCGTCGGTACAGTTTATTCCGTCTGTGATTCTGTCAATTATTTGCTGGAGGATGAGGATGTGGTACAGGCCTTTCGGCGGGTGAATCTCTTTTTATTCCCGAAGGGGCTGTTTTTATTTGATTTCAATACAGTATATAAATATGAACAGATCGGGGATTCAGTGATCGCAGAGAGCCGGGAGGACTGCGCTTTTATCTGGGACAATTATTATGACCCGGATACGCATGAAAATGAATATGACCTGACGATTTATCGGCAGGAAGAGGATGATTTGTACCGGCGCTTTGACGAGACGCATGTGCAGCGGGGTTATACGCTGGGGGAGATGCGGGCTTTTTTAAAAACGGCGGGGATGGAATTGATAGAGGCGATTGACGCGGATACCGGTGAAGAAGTGACAGAGATGACGGAGCGGGTTTTTGTGGCGGCAAGAGAGCATGGAAAGGATATTTCTTTATGATAGATTATATTGTGAGAGCGACGGCGGCAAACGCCCAGATCAGAGCCTTTGCCTGCACGACGAGAAATACAGTGGAGGAGGCGCGCAAACAACATGATACGATGCCGGTCGCGACGGCGGCACTGGGCAGATTGATGAGCGGCGCGTTGATGATGGGTGTCTCCATGAAGGGAGAAAAGGACGTCATGACGCTGCAGGTGCAGGCGGACGGACCTTTGCAGGGGATTACCGTGACAGCGGACTCGCAGGGACATGTGAAAGGCTATGTGGGCAATCCGGATGTGAACCTGCCTTTGAACGGCAGGGGAAAGCTGGATGTGTCAGGGGCTGTCGGCAAGGGTATTTTAAATGTGATCAAGGATCTGGGCATGAAGGAACCGTACAATGGGCAGATTGAACTGGTGAGCGGCGAGATCGGCGAGGATCTGACTTATTATTTCGCGGCGTCCGAGCAGATCCCGTCAAGCGTGGGCCTGGGTGTGCTGGTGGATCGGGATTATACAGTGGCGCAGGCCGGCGGCTTTATCGTGCAGCTGATGCCGTTTGCTTCGGAGGAAATCATTGAGAAGCTGGAACAGAATGTACAGCGGGTCACTTCCGTGACGGCGCTTTTAAGCGAGGGAATGACGCCGGAGGATCTGCTTAAGTACGTGTTGGAGGGCTTTGATATCGAATTTACGGATACGATTCCGGCGTCGTTTTTCTGCGACTGTTCGCGTGCAAAGACGGATAAGGTGCTGATTTCCGTTGGCAGGAAGGAGCTGCAGGAGATGATCGACGAGGGAGAGCCGGTGGAGCTGAAGTGTCATTTCTGCAACACGGCGTATGCGTATACGACACAGGAACTGCGGACATTATTAAAGAAGGCGAGATAGGGCGGCAGTGGGTCGCGTGTGAACGCAAATACTGTTTCACTCATGCTGCGCATAGGTGAGATAGGAAATCTCTGATTTCCGTAATCGAACCTATACCTTGTGTAGAACATTCCGATGAGCCCATGGGCGTAACAATCGTGTTCAGCAGAGGATTCCACGATTGTTAATGGTCTCATCTCCATTGCGCAAAAATCGCGAAACAGTATTTGCGTTCACACGCTCGGATATGCAGTCCTGTAGCAAACGGGAAAATGAAAACAGGGATAGGAAACGAACTATGAAAGACGGATTTGTAAAAGTGGCAGCGGTAACGCCGAAAATCAAGGTGGCGGACACCGATTACAATACCTTGAACAGCATCGTGGAGGCGCTGGAGGCTTACCGCCAGGGCGCGGGTGTGATTGTGCTGCCGGAGCTGTGCATCACCGGCTACACCTGCCAGGATTTATTTGAGCAGGAGATGCTTTTACAGGGCGCGCTTAAAGGTCTGCAGGAGTTTATCGCAGCTACCGGCGGCAGCAGGGCGCTGTTTTTCATCGGCCTTCCCTTTGAGAAGGAGGGCAGACTTTATAATGTAGCGGCCGCGGTCAGCGACGGAAAGCTGTTGGGTCTGGTGCCCAAGCGCAACCTTCCCATGTACGCCGAGTTCTACGAGGGCAGAAACTTTGCTTGCGGCAATGAGGTGCCGGAATATATCACTTTCGAGGGCAGGCAGGTGCCATTTGGCTGCAACCTGATTTTTACCTGTGAAAATATGCCGGGCTTGCGTGTAGCCTGCGAGCTCTGTGAGGATCTGTGGGTGCCCATTTCCCCATCCCAGCGTCATGCGCAGGCAGGGGCGAATCTGATCGTCAATCTTTCTGCTTCCAACGAGACTGTGGGAAAGGCGTCCTATCGTCTGAATCTGGTTTCCTCCACCTCCGCCAGACTGGTGGCGGGGTATCTGTACTGCAGCGCGGGCGAAGGCGAATCCACGCAGGATTTAGTCTTTGGCGGTCACAATATCATCTGCGAGAACGGCGCGGTTTTAGCACAGTCGAAGCGCTTTGGCTCCGGGACAATTTTCGCGGATCTGGATATCCAGCGGCTGAATCACGACCGCAGAAAGCTCTTCGCCTTTCAGAAGCAGGAGAGCAGCGCCATGTACCTGCATGTGCCGTTTCAGTTGAAGGAACAGGAAGTGAAGCTCACGCGCGTGTTTTTAAGAACCCCCTTCGTGCCGGAGAATGACAGGGACAGAGAGGAGCGCTGTGAGGAGATTCTCTCCATTCAGGCGCACGGCCTGAAAAAGCGTCTGGAACACACTGGCTGTCAGACCGTGGTCATTGGCCTGAGCGGCGGCCTGGATTCTACGCTGGCGCTGTTGGTGACGGTGAAAGCGTTTGATTTGCTGGGGCTTGACAGAGCGGGCATCCGCTGCATCACCATGCCCTGCTTCGGCACCACGGACAGGACCTATCACAATGCATGTACGCTGGCCGGCGTTCTGGGCGCCAGACTGGAGGAAATAGATATTAAAGAATCCGTGACCCTGCATTTCAGGGACATCGGACAGGATATGGACAACCATAATGTGACTTACGAAAATGGCCAGGCCCGCGAGCGGACGCAGATTCTCATGGACATCGCCAACCGCGACAACGGCATGGTGATCGGCACCGGCGATATGTCCGAGCTGGCCCTGGGCTGGGCTACCTATAATGGCGACCACATGTCCATGTATGGCGTCAACGCCGGCGTTCCCAAGACTCTGGTGCGCCACCTGGTGAAATACTACGCCGATACCTGTGGTGTGGAACGGCTGCAAAATGTTCTGTACGATGTCCTGGATACGCCGGTGAGTCCGGAGCTTCTGCCGCCGGTGGAGGGCACTATTTTCCAGAAAACAGAGGAGCTGGTGGGACCCTACGAGCTGCATGATTTCTTTTTATATTATATGCTGCGTTATGGATGTTCCCCCTCCAAAATCTACCGCATGGCCTGCCTTTCCTTCGAAGGCAGTTATGAAAAAGAAACCATCCTCAAGTGGCTGAAGGTCTTTTACAGACGTTTCTTCGCGCAGCATTTCAAGCGCAGCTGTCTGCCGGACGGCCCGAAGGTCGGTTCCGTGGCGGTTTCACCCCGTGGCGACCTGCGCATGCCGTCGGACGCCAGCGCGGCGATCTGGTTGAAGGAGCTGGAGCGGATTGAAGGGTGATTGTGGGAACAAAGAAGAAACGAGTGGGCCGCATTAGCTGTGGATATACGGCTGTAGGGTATGCATTATGGGCTTATGGGAAATATTTAAGGGAGAGCAACCGGGTTTCATTCAAACCTTGCTAAATTATGAAAATACTGGACAATTTGGCGAGTATTCGACCGAGTTTGCGCTGACGAATGACAATCTGGATGGAGAACTGGTTGTGTTGAAAAATCTTTATGTGCCGACACAGGGGAAAACATCAGAAATTGATCTGGTTATGATTCATCAAAAGGGAATTTTTGTTTTTGAAAGCAAGAATTATAGCGGTTGGATTTTCGACAGTAATGATCAGCTTAACTGGACACAATGTCTTCCGAATGGTGAAAAAAACAGGTTTTATAACCCTGTTCGTCAAAATCAAACACATATGAAGGCGTTGGCTGAATATCTTCAAAAGCCCGTTTCAGATTTTATTTCGTATATCGTGTTCTCAGAACGGTGCACATTAAAAAAGGTCCCGGAGGACACAGATTCGGTAGTGATTGTGAGACGACCAGATATGCTGAAAAAGCTTCGGGCTTATTTCAGGAAAGTACCGGATCGATACACCCATGAAGAAATTCAGGCAATAGTCAGCAGACTTTCCCGCCTTGTAAACAGGAGTACAGAAGAAAAACAACAGCATATTGATGACATAAAAAACAGGTGCCCATTCTGTGGCAATGATCTTGTTTTGCGAAACGGGAAATATGGGCAGTTCTGGGGATGCAAGTCATATCCCAAATGTAAGTTTACACGGCAGATAAAATAAAAGGCAGGCATCCAAGGTTGCCTGCCTGAATATCCGAATGGAATAGGCAGGGTGGCAATCCTGCATCTCTTTTAAGACCACATGGGCGTGACGGCTGCCTGTTCCGTCCTCAGATTCCATTCAATATAATCTATGTATCTGACAATCTCATTATACTTTAATTTATCAAAATGTCAATTATTTTCACGGACTTTTCAGGCGCCACGCCCGTCCTTTTTGAATATAATTTGTGAGTTGGGCATCCGTCAGGGGATACATGGTACGATACGACAATTTCCCATCAGCATAAACTCTTACTGCGACAGCAATGTGGGAAGAATAATCTTTTATAAAAGAGATGCTGCGGTCTCTTGGATGAACACTCAGATAGTCGGGATTACGTATTATATTCGGAATATCTTCCAGACAATTGTAAAAAGCGATATCAGATATAAAATCATCTTTATGGCGTTCGGTGTGTGCTATTCTGTCTTTCCAAAATAGAATTTCTGTTTCGGACGAAAGACCTGAAATGAGGTCAGGGCATTTTTCAGAAAGAAACGCTACAATATCGGCAGGAATACAGCCGAGAGAGACACAGCTTTTTTCGGATTCTATAAAATTTTTTATCCATGAATTTGAGGTGCCTTCATTCTGCTGCATCTGCACAAATCTCCATTGACTTTTAAGAATGTCCTCGATGGGATTTTCTCTGTATTGAGGATATCGTGTGACGAATATTTATAATATTTTTAGCGTGGCTCATACACATGTGCCTGTTCCGGAGTGACTTTGGTAAGGTCTTTCATGTTATTGCAGGAATCTCTTTTATATGATTTTGCGAGAGAAAAAAAGAAACGAGCAGGCCGCATGAGCAGTAGCTGTACGGTTGTAAACTTCGCTTCTTTTACCAACTATGATAATACCGTAATACTCTTATGTCAAGGGAAACTCAAAATCTTGTTATGCAAAAAGAAAAATATGGACAGTTCTGGGGGTGTAAATCATATCCAAAATGTAAATTCACTCGACAAATAAAGTAAAAAGACAGCGTTGCCGCTGTCTATTACTTTATTTCCTTGCGCTTTCCAGCACCTCCTCCAGCGCGTTCAACAGCACTGTGGCGGTGTATTTCTGACTGTCCTCGTAGGCGACGTCCTCTAAGACAACGCCCTCCTGCAGCTGCGACGCGATATCCTTGAGTACCGGTTCAAACAGCGGATACATGGTCTGAATGGCGTCGTCCAGGTATGTGAAGGAGACGTTGGAGATGCCGGTGTTTTCAATGATGACCTGCATTTCCATGGAACTGCCGGATAAATCAAGAGAGACAGAGTAAATGCCTGGCAGATACGCGGCCGTTTCTTCTATGGCCTCTTCGCCTGACCCGTTGATATCTGACCTGTTGCTATCGTCGATTCCGTCCGTTTGCTCTGTCTTGGAGCCGCTCTCAGACGCATTCATTTCCCTGCCAGGCCAGAACATGATGGCAAGCAGCACGATCAGAACAATGCCGAGAAAAATAAAAATACCGGTATAGATGACCTCTTTCATATGCAGTACCACGATTTTCGTTCTTTTATTCATGAAGCTTTCCTCGCCTGCCCATTGGCCGCTTTACCATTACTGTATGCGACGGACGGCGAGGTTATGCATCAGTATTTTTCTGACGTGTGAAATTCCAGCCAAAACCAGTGTTTTTGGTTGACATTTTATTCATCATGCGGCAAAATAAAAGCAGTGCAATGGGGCCGGCGCAAGGCCCCACTTTGTTTGATGGGAGCTTTGCAGGGAATATGTCCGCAAAACGCGGCAGCAGCCGGACGCGCTCATCAAATTTTTCCAGGAAAGAAAGGAATACCGGACATGAAAAAATACACAAAGCAGGACATCTTAAGCATGGTGGAGGAGGAAGGCGTAGAGTTTATCCGCCTGCAGTTCACCGACCTTTTCGGCAATCTGAAAAATGTCGCCATCACGGCGAGCCAGCTGGAGAAAGCGTTAAATAATAAATGTACGTTCGATGGTTCCTCCATCGAAGGCTTTGTGCGGGTGGAAGAGTCGGATATGCTGCTCTATCCGGTCTTAGACAGCTTCCAGGTTTTCCCCTGGAGACCGCAGAACGGCAAGGTCGCGCGCATGATCTGCGATGTTTACACCGCGGACAGGGAGCCCTTTGAGGGCGATCCCCGCTATATATTGAAGAAAGCGGTGCAGGAAGCAAAGGGCATGGGCTACGAATTCAAGGTGGGCCCGGAACTGGAATTTTTCCTTTTTGACACGGATGAAAACGCGCAGCCGACCGTGACC
This sequence comes from Lachnospiraceae bacterium, assembly GCA_021200995.1. Classification (GTDB taxonomy): domain Bacteria; phylum Bacillota; class Clostridia; order Lachnospirales; family Lachnospiraceae; genus RGIG6307. Next base: position 23,525 of record JAJQFS010000063.1, read on the forward strand.
ACCAAGGAGGTGGCCGGATATTTTGATATGGGACCCAACGACCTGGGGGAAAACGCCCGCAGGGAGATTATTTTAAATCTGGAAGAGATGGGCTTCGGCATCGAGGCGTCCCATCATGAGGCGGCTCCTGCCCAGCACGAGATCGATTTTGAGTACGCGGAGGTGCTGGAGACGGCCGATGATATCATGACTTTCAAACTGGCGGTGAAGACCATCGCCCGCAGACACGGCCTGTATGCATCCTTCATGCCCAAGCCGAACGCCGGCGTAAACGGTTCCGGCATGCACATCAACATGTCGCTGCATCAGGACGGCAGAAATATTTTTCACGATGAAAATGATGAGCATGGCCTGAGCAGGGAAGCATATTATTTCATAGGCGGCATTTTAAAACATATCAAGGGTATGTGCACCATCACAAACCCGCTGGTGAATTCCTACAAGCGCCTGGTGCCGGGATATGAAGCCCCGATTTACCTGACCTGGGGCACGCGCAACCGTTCTCAGCTGATCCGCATCCCGATGAGCAACGGGGAGGGAACGCGTGTGGAGCTGCGCTGTCCGGATCCGAGCGCCAATCCCTATCTGGCGCTGGCGGTCTGCCTCGTGGCAGGGCTGGATGGTATCCGCAATCAGATTGAGCCGCCGAAGTGCTTTAACGGCAATGTGTTCAATCTGACGGATGAAGAGAGGGCCTTAAAGGGCATTGACGTTCTGCCGGGTACTTTGAAGGAAGCATTGGAAGCGTTAAAGCAGGATGAAGTCTTAAAGGAAGCGTTGGGAGAGCATGTTTTCCATAAATATGTGGAGGCGAAGGAAAAAGAGTGGCATGACTACAACTGTCAGGTTTCTCAATGGGAACTGGAGGAGTATCTGAAATACTGACGCGTTTCTTTGGCAGGCGGGTACGGGATCTGTGCATTGCGCATGATCCTGGTAAATCAGGCTGCGGAAGGAAACGAAGACTGTTGAGCAACATGGCAGGAGATAGGTATGACCAATATTATTGTGGTGTTTCCCCGACTTGAGGAGGGGAAAAATATCAGAAACATATTGGTGCGGAGCGGATTTGATACGGTAACTGCCTGTTCCACCGCGTCCCAGGCGCTGGGCTTCGCGGAGGAAACCAGGGATGGAGTTGTGGTATCCGGCTACAAGCTGCCGGACATGGTCTATGACCAGCTGCGGGACGAACTGCCGAAGGAGTTTGAGATGCTCCTGGTGGCTTCGGGAAAGTTTACCGGCATGAACCTGAGGGATGATGTGGAAACGTTGACGATGCCTCTGAAGGTACAGGAGCTGGTGGACCGGGTGCAGGAGATGACGGACCGTGTGGAGTCGCGCCGCAGACTTCGGCGATTGAAACCGAGGGAGCGGAGCCCGGAAGAACTGGCCGCCATCGCGCGCGCCAAGGAGCTGTTGGCGCTTCGCCGCGGGTATACGGAGGCGGAGGCGCACCGGTATCTGCAGAAGACCAGTATGGACAGCGGGACGAATCTGGTGGAGGCCGCGTACATGGTGATCGACATGTTCGCGCCGAAGTGAGGGGTTTATACCGCGAGGTTATGGCAACTGATATGACTATAGATGGATTTGGCTCAGATGAACAGAGAGTGTATCGTACGGCTGCAGGTGATGTGACCTGCGAACAGAACGGATTAGAAAGTGAGTAACACAGGTATGCGCGTAGAATTTACAAAAATGCACGGCTGCGGCAATGATTATGTTTATATTGACGGCAGCAGATTTCCCATCCCGGTGGATGAAAAGCCGGACTTTGTGAGAAAGGTAAGCGACCGGCACTTCGGCGTGGGCTCGGACGGTGTCATTTTCATCAATTCATCGAAAAACGCGGACTTCGAGATGGAAATGTGGAACGCGGACGGCACACGTGCGGAGATGTGCGGCAATGGCATCCGCTGCGTAGCGAAATATGTCTATGACAAAAAACTGACAGACCGCATCCACCTGCTGATCGAGAGCGCGGGAAAGGTAAAGAGCCTGACGCTGGTGGTGGCGGACGGACAGGTCAGAGGGGTCTGCGTGGACATGGGCGCGCCGGAGTTGAGGCCGGAGCAGATTCCGGTTCGTTATGACAGAATGCCTGTGGTGGGCATGCCCCTGACAGTGCTGGGAAAAGAATATCAGGCGACCTGTGTCTCGATGGGCAATCCGCACGCGGTCATTTTCGTGGACGATGTGGAGAGTCTTGATCTGGAAAAGATCGGTCCTCATTTTGAGCATCACGAGGCGTTTCCCAACCGTGTCAATACAGAGTTTGTGAAGGCGCTCGACTCCCATACCGTGCAGATGCGGGTTTGGGAGAGAGGCACCGGCGAGACCTTAGCCTGCGGAACCGGAAGCTGCGCGACGGCCGTAGCCTGTGTTTTAAATGGATTGACAGGCTCGGAGGTGACGGTGAAAATCCGCGGCGGCGAGCTGAAAATCCGCTATGACCAGCAGGGGGACAAGGTTTATATGACTGGTCCCGCCGAGACGGTTTTTGAGGGAGTTTTAAATATCTAACTATTGCAATTTTCATGATTATTTATTACACTATGTTTGTACTTGGATAATATTTAAGATAAGACTTGGAAGACAGAGCGTGAAACAGTTTATGCTTTTTCACACGACACTTTTGCGGAAGCATGATTTAATTTAAAGGAGACATAAATTCTATGGCAAAAGTAAACGCAAATTACCTGAAACTGCCGGGCAGCTACCTTTTCTCCACAGTAGCCAAAAAAATCGCCGCCTATTCCGCGGCGAACCCGGATAAAAAAGTCATCCGCTTAAGCATCGGCGACGTGACCCAGCCCCTGGCTCCCGTTATCATTGACGCCATGCACGGCGCGGTGGATGAGATGGCCCACGCCGAAACTTTTAAGGGCTATGCCCCGGACTTGGGATACGAATTCCTGCGCAGCAAAATCGCAGAGTGGGATTATCAGAAACGCGGCTGTGACATCGCGGCGGACGAAATCTTCGTCTCCGACGGCGCGAAAAGCGACTGCGCCAACATCCAGGAGATTTTCTCCGTGGACAATAAAATCGCGGTCTGCGACCCTGTCTATCCGGTGTACGTGGACAGCAACGTGATGGCGGGCAGAACCGGCACTTATGACGCGGCGACCGGCATCTGGAGCGACGTCATTTACATGCCCTGCACCATGGAGAATAACTTCTCTCCGGAATTGCCAAAGGAAACACCGGATCTGATTTATCTCTGCTTCCCCAACAACCCGACCGGCGCCATGATTTCCAAAGAGGATTTACAGAGGTGGGTGGATTACGCAAATCAAGTTGGCGCGGTCATTCTGTATGACGCGGCCTACGAAGCTTATATTTCCGAGGAGGACAAGCCCCACAGCATTTATGAGTGCGAGGGCGCGAGAACCTGCGCCATCGAGTTCCATTCCTTCTCCAAAAACGCGGGCTTTACCGGCGTACGTTTAGGCTATACTGTTGTGCCGAAGGATTTAATGGTGGAGGGAGTTGCCCTGCACGGCCTCTGGGCGCGCCGCCACGGCACCAAATTTAACGGCGCTCCCTACATTGTGCAGAAAGCCGGCGCGGCTGTTTACACTGAGGAGGGGCAGGCGCAGTTAAAGGCTCAGGTAGGCTATTATATGAACAATGCCAAAGTCATTTACGAAGGCTTAAAAGACGCCGGTTACACCGTTTCCGGCGGCGTGAACGCCCCCTACATCTGGTTAAAGACGCCGAACGGCATGTCCAGCTGGGATTTCTTTGATTATCTGCTGGAGAATGCCTCCGTGGCGGGTACGCCGGGTTCCGGCTTTGGACCGAGCGGCGAGAGCTACTTCCGCATGACCGCGTTCGGCAGTTATGAAAATACAGTCGAGGCCATTGAGCGGATTAAGAGAATTTGATGACGCGGCGACCCCGGAGATCGGAAATCGAATGAGATTATGGAAATCGCAGTCATCATGAACGGATGTTGTGCCCATGGGTTTCCATGGGCACGACTTTTCAACGGAGCATATGAATATGATCAAAATCGACCTGATCACCGGCTTTCTGGGAGCCGGTAAAACTACTTTTCTGAAAAAATACGCGGACTACCTGATCCGTCAGGGACAGCGCATCTGTATCCTGGAAAATGATTTCGGCGCGGTCAACGTGGACATGATGCTGATGCAGGATACGCTCTGTGACAACTGCGATCTGGAAATGGTGGCGGGAGGCTGTGATAAGGACTGCCACATCAGGCGTTTCAGGACGAAGCTGATCGCCATGGGGATGCGCGGCTTTGACAGGGTCGTGGTGGAACCGTCCGGCATTTTCGACGTGGACGAGTTCTTTGACGTGCTGCGGGAGGAACCGCTGGATCAGTGGTATGAGATCGGCAGTGTGATTACCGTGGTGGACGCGGGACTTGAAGAGAAGTTGTCTGACGCGGGGGAATATCTGCTGGCGGCGCAGGCGGCGAACGCGGGCTGTATTCTCTTTAGTAAATGCCAGACAGTATCGGAGGAACGCCTGCAAACTTCCATAGCACACCTGAGGCGGGCTCTGAAAAAGGCAGGCTGCAATCGCGATGTGGAGAATGCCATCCTCTGTAAAGCCTGGGATCAGCTGACGGACGCGGATATGGAGCGCATTGTAAATTGCGGCAGAAAAGACGCCAGCTTCGAGAAATACTGGTTCGACCAGGAGAAAGAATTTCAGACACTTTATTTCATGAACCGGTCTTTTGACAGGGATACCCTTACCGCAAAGGTACGGGAGGCTCTCACAGATCCGAGCTGCGGCTTCGTGGAGCGCATCAAAGGCTTTGTCCGCGATGGAGATGGGTGGCTTCAGTTAAACGCTACCCGTGAAAACTTTTCCTTAGAGTCGATCACGGCTGGACAGGAGATTCTCATTGTAATCGGGGAGAACCTCGTAAAGGAGCGTCTGGAGGAAATATTCTCATAGCCTTTTTGGCTTGCGCGACAGCGGCTTTCTCTGTATAATGAATGCAGATTTGTTAATCGTCGAAGAGCATTGACTCGTTTATACATTTTACACCTTTCAGGGTGTACGCTTATCATAGCTTTTATAAATTTCAAAATCTTCACAGGAGGGCTGACACATGCTTCATCAGAACATCTGGAACGCGGATAAAGGGGACGGAACCTATCAAAATCCGATTTTATATGCCGACTACTCTGACCCGGACGCGATCCGCGTGGGGGAGGATTATTTTATGATTTCCTCCAGCTTTACCAATACGCCGGGGCTGCCGCTCTTACATTCCAGGGATCTGGTCAACTGGAAGGTGGTCAATTATCTGGTCAAGGCTGTGCCGACAAACCGCTATGAAAAGCCGGTACACGGCTGCGGTGTCTGGGCGCCCGCGATTCGTTATCATGAGGGCACGTATTATGTGTTTTTCCCGATGCCGGATGAGGGCATCTATGTCATACAGACAAAGGATCCGTTTGGAACCTGGAGCGAACCGTTTAATATTCGCCCGGCCGCGGGCTGGATCGATCCTTGTCCCTTCTGGGATGAGGACGGCAGGGCATACATGGTGGCCGGCGTAGCCAAGAGCCGCATCGGGTATAAGAGCGTGCTCCATATGGTGGAAATGAAGCCGGACTGCTCCGGACTGATCGGCCCGGAAGTGAAGGTCTTCGACGGCAATGAGAATGACCAGGTTACGATCGAGGGACCGAAGCTGTATAAGCGAAACGGCTGGTATTATATCTTCGCGCCGGCCGGCGGGGTGAAGACCGGCTGGCAGACCGTGCTGCGCTCCCGCGATATTTTCGGCCCGTATGAATATAAGGTGGTCATGCGTCAGGAAAACAGCGCGGTGAACGGCCCTCACCAGGGCGCCTGGGTGGATACCGTGACCGGTGAGGACTGGTTTTTACATTTCCAGGACGTGTACGCAGCGGGGAGAATTGTCCATCTGCAGCCCATGTGCTGGAAGGAAGACTGGCCCATCATCGGAGAGCCGGTGGAAGGCAAAGACTATGGGCAGCCGGTGGATGTATACAGGAAGCCGAACGTCGGAAATGTGGACTGGCCGGTCTGTGAGCCTGCCGCTTCTGATGATTTCAAGGGAGAGCGGCTGGGACTGCAGTGGCAGTGGAACGCCAATGTGACAGGAGACTGGTATCAATTGACCACGGAAGGGCTTCAGCTGAACGCGGTACAGACAGAGGCGGACTGCCCTTATGGAGATGTGCCGAATCTTCTGCTGCAGAAGTGGCCCGCACCGGAGTTTGTCTGTATGACAGAGATGGACCTGAGCTCTCTGGAGGAAGGAGACCAGGCCGGCGTGATTTCCATGGGTATGGAATATGGAGCTTTGGTTTTTACGAAGGAAGAGAGCGGATATCAGGTCAGTTTTGTGACAGGAAAGCAGACGTATGGCGTGATTTTGTGTGAGAGCACAGGGGAGACCTGTCGGAAAATCGGGATGATTTCCGAAGAGGTACCAGTATCCGGTAAGGATGTACCTGGTAATGGTAATGCAGATAATGCAGTGTATACAGATAGAAGCCGATTATCAGCTTCGATCCAGGTTCGTTACCAGGTAAAACGTGTTGGTACGCAGGATCTGAATGATAAAGAAAAGAATTTCCCGCTGGAGGAGGTCAGTATCTCTTACAGCACCGATGGTCATACCTATATCCCGGCTGGCACCGTGAACGCTGTTCCCGGACGCTGGGTGGGCGTCAAAAACGGACCCTTCTGCGTCAGAAGAGAGGATGGAGAGGGCGGATATCTGCTGGTAAAGTCGGTAGAGTACAGCAGATAGGGAGCAAAGAGCCTTGAAGAAACGAATTTATATCTGTCATACCTATTATCATGTGTATGTCTCTTTCCTGAAGGAGTTCGCGCTTCCGAAGGAAGAACAGGGTCATGCCACAATGATGCTCAGTAAAATGTCCACAGATTTTGAGGATCTGAAAGACAGACTGGAGCGGGTGCATTATTTTGAGAAAGTCATTGAGTTTGACGAGAGGCGGGATACGGAATTCCCGGAGCTTGCGCAATATAAAGTGCCTTCGGACAATTTTCTCAGGGCGCTGTGGAACAGGATTATCTTTACAAGAAAATATGCGGCTCTGGAGGCAGAGTACGTGCCTGTAAATCTGCGGGAGTATGACGATATTTATGTGTTCTGCGACAGTGACCCCATCGGGTATTACCTGAATCAGAACCGGATTCCCTATCATGCCCTGGAGGACGGGCTCAACTGCCTGTCGCATTATGATTCGGCGCGGTATGACAATAAGGGACATTTCGGCATCAAGGCATTTTTTTCTCAGAAGCTGAATCTGATTTTCATTCAGAACGGTTACGGGAAATATTGCATTGATATGGAAGTGAATGACATTTCTCTCATTCCGTATCCCTGCGAAAAATATGTGGAGGTACCCCGCCAGGCGCTGGCAGAGAGACTTACCAGGGAAGAGAAGGATATCCTCCTGCACGCGTTTGTGCGGGATATGGACAGCCTTTCGGAAATGATGCGTAACGGGGAACACAGTGACAATAAGATTCTGATTCTGACAGACCCGTTGTGCGACCTGGATACGCGGCGACAGATTTTTTCGGATATCATCAACCAGTACGGGAAGGGCGCGCAGGTGTATATCAAACCGCATCCCAGGGATGTGCTGGATTATCATAAATATTTCGGGGAGTATATCATTATTGATCCGACGGTGCCCATGGAGATGTTTAATTTCATGGACGTGACTTTTGAGAAGGTGTACGCGGTGCTGACGGTGATCGACGCGATTACATTCGCGAAGGAGAAGATCCGCCTGGGGGAGGATTTTATGGATCGGTATGAAACACCGGCGGTGCATCGCCAGAACGAAAATTTGTAATGCGAATAATGGCACGCGCGAAAAGCATAAACTGCTTCGCTCATACGTGCCAATGGATTACGATATATTCGGAAGCGGAAGAGGTTACTATGCAGCTCAGCATTATCGTGCCGGTCTATAATATGGCGGCGGATCAGAAACTGGAATATTGTCTGGACTCTCTGGTGAATCAAAAGCTGGAGGATTATGAGATCATCACGGTGGACGATGCTTCCACGGATGAGTCGCTTGCGATCCTGCGGCGTTATGAGAGCGCGTACCCGGAGAAAATCAGGGTGCTGGCGCTTGAGGAGAATCATCGCCAGGGCGGCGCAAAAAACGCGGGCTTAAAGATCGCGCAGGGAGATTTCATCGGCTTTATGGACAGCGACGACTGGGCGGCGCCTGAGATGTACGCGAAGCTTCTGACCAGGGCGTATGAGACCGGAGCGGATATGGTGGGCTGTAATTGCTGTATGACGGACCGGCACAGCATGGAGATTGGGCAGGTCATTCAGACCAGCCGCGCGGACCAGACCGGTGTGCTGGGAGACAGCCAGTATAAGAGCATGATCCTGGATGCCGGTTTTCTGGTGGTGAAGATTTATCGCCGCGAGCTGTTCATGGAACCGCCGCTGTATTTCCCGGAGCATATGTTCTATGAGGATAACGCAATCGGCACGGAGCTGTTACTCAGAGCAAAGCACTATGAGTATGTGCAGGAGCCTCTGTATTACTATTATCAGCACAGCGGTTCCACTGTCCATGTGGTGACCAAGGAGCGCTGTGAGATGCGCATGGAGGCTATGCGTATCATGCTCCGGCTGGCCAGGGAGAGCGGGACACTTCAAAAGTATCCGGATGAGATAGAATTCCGTTTCATCAATCTGTTTTACCAGAACACGCTTTTTTCCTATATGCAGGGCACACAGAAAAAGAAGCTTGCTTTTTTAAGAAAACTCGCCGCGGAAATGACGGACACCTTTCCGGATTTTCGTCAGAATCCGTATTATCTGAAACGGGTGAACGCGGAAGAGCGGATGTTTATGGAGCTTCTGACGAAATCTGCCGCGGCGTTTTTATTGTATTATAAGCTGAAATGTTTTGTGCGCCGCATGAGAAAATGGGTAAGAAGGTAAAAAACTGTGATATGACGAATATCGGATTTGCTTGTGATGTATTTGCCGCGATAGAATGAACGGCGAATTGGAATATGAGTGCTCCTGACACAGGATATATGGATTGCTGCAATGTAAAAACAAAGTAATCTGTCTTGCAAAAAGGCTTCTCCGGACTTAAAATGAAAACAGATTTCACAGAGACGAAAGAGAAACAGGGATGATGACGAAAGAAGAAGTAAAGAACAGGGCCGCAGGCATACGTCTGCTGGCGTTGGATGCGGACGGGACATGTCTGACATCAGATAAACGGTGTACAGACAGGACCATCAGGGTGGTCAATCAGCTGGCAGAACGCGGCTGTCTGATTGTGCCGGCCAGCGGCAGGGGATATGCAGGACTGCTGGAAAATGTATTTCCGTTTTCGGGCGTCCGCTATGTGATTTCCTCAGACGGCGCGCTTGTGACGGAGTGCGCGACAGGCAGACATTTGTGGGATGAGAAAATTCCCTGTAAAACAGCGGCAAGACTGGCGAAGGAAATGCTCCTTGAGGATACCTGTATTTATTATCACAGAGAGGCTGGGGAAAATACTTATTTCAGGGCCTGTAAAAGTGAAGAAACATATCGAAAAATTTTCTCCGGCAGTATCTACAGAGGGTCCTTTGACGATGTCCTGACGGAGGGGCTTGACCAGGTGATCCTGCGGGATGGCATGGATATCTCCAAAATGGGACTGTGGTTTTCGCGTCCGGATGGGTTTGCATATTATGAACCGATCATTGCCAGGGAATTTCCGGAATTAAACTATTTCCGCGGAGATGTAAACGCGCTGGAATTTACCAGCTGCCGTACCAGTAAAGGGGAAGCGTTAAAGGCACTGGCTTCTCAACTGGGGATTGACAGATCGCAGGTCTGTGCCATTGGGGACAACGGCAATGACATCTCCATGCTGGAATTCGCGGGACTGGGCGTTGCCATGGAAAACGCGATTGAGAGCGCGAAGGAGAAAGCGGATTTCATCATTGGCTCGAACGATGAGGAAGGCGTGGCGGAGTTTCTGGAAACATATCTGTATATATGAAATATCCGATTCCGCTTGCATTTCGGGCAAAATGGATTTATGCTGAAAATAACAGATATATGTGTGACAGACAACTGTCAGAAATGGGGTATGGCAAATGAATCACAGAACAGAAATTCTGGACCTGCGCACGGCGCTTGCAGTGCTGCGCGAAACCAAGGGGCAGCTGGTGGAGACAAACGTAGAGGTCGATCCGGCGGCGGAGCTCTCCGGTGTGTACCGGTATGTGGGGGCTGGCGGCACAGTGATGCGGCCCACACAGGTGGACGGACCGGCGATGATTTTCCATAATGTCAAGGGACATCCGGGCGCGAGCGTGGCGATCGGCGTGCTGGCCAGCCGCGCGAGAGTAGCAAATCTCTTTGGCTGCAAAAAAGAGGATCTGGGGCATCTGATCCAATCCTGTGCCGCGCATCCGGTTGAACCCGTGGTGGTGGAAGGCAAGGCACCCTGTCAGGAGGTAGTGCATCTGGCTACTGATCCGGACTTTGACCTGTACAAACTGATTCCGGCACCCACCAATACGCCGGTGGACGCGGGTCCTTATATCACACTCGGCATGTGCTACGCGACGCATCCGGACACGGGCCTGTCGGATGTAACGATTCACCGCATGTGCATTCAGGGGAAGGACGAACTGTCCATCTTTCTGCAGCCCGGTTCCCGGCACATCGGGGCGATGGCGGAGAGGGCGACAGAGCTCAATCAGACCCTGCCGATTTCCATCTCTATTGGCGTGGATCCGGCTATCGAGGTGACGTCCTGTTTTGAGCCGCCGACAACGCCGTTGGGCTTTAATGAGCTCTCCATCGCGGGCGCGCTGCGTGAGCGGCCGGTGGAGCTTTGCCCCTGTGTTTCGATTAAAGAGAACGCGATTGCCAACGCGGAGTATGTCATCGAGGGTGAGATTATTCCGGGCGTAAAGGTGGTGGAGGACCAGAACAGCCACACTGGCTTTGCCATGCCGGAGTTTCCGGGATACAACGGTCATGCCAGTAATGAGTGCTGGCTGATCAAGGTGAAGGCCGTGACCCACCGCGTGAACCCGATCATGCAGACCTGCATCGGACCGAGCGAGGAGCATGTGAATATGGCGGGCATCCCTACCGAGGCCAGCATTCTGGGCATGATTGACAAGGCTCTGCCCGGTAAGGTTGTCAATTGCTACGCGCACCGTTCCGGCGGCGGCAAATACATGGCGATCCTGCAGTGCAGAAAGACGGTGCATACCGACGAGGGCAAGCAGCGTCAGGCTGCGCTTTTGGCTTTCTCCGCATTTCCTGAGCTGAAACATGTGATTTTAGTGGACGAGGATGTGGATATTTTCGATACGAACGATGTGCTCTGGGCGATGAATACTAGATTCCAGGGAGACAGGGACATCGTGACGATCCCCGGTGTGCGTTGTCATCCGCTGGATCCGAGCTCCAATCCGGCTTATACCGGTTCCATCCGTGACGTGGGCATTTCCTGCAAGACAATTTTTGACTGCACGGTTCCCTTTGACTTAAAGGACAACTTCCATCGTGCGCCTTTCCTGGACGTGGATCCGGAAAAGTGGCTGAACGGGTGAGAGTATGACACAAAGACTGATTATCGGCATGAGCGGCGCGTCGGGCGCGCCGCTGACGGTGGAGCTGTTAAGGCAGCTCCACGCCTTTTATCCGCAGGTGGAGACGCATCTGGTGGTGACAAAGGGCGGTGAGATGACCCTGCGTGAGGAGACTGATCTGACGCTTCAGGATTTGAAAGCGCTGGCCTTTGTTTCTTATGAGAATGACAATATCGGCGCGGCCATCGCCAGCGGTTCTTTCCATACGATGGGCATGGCCGTGGTGCCGTGCAGTATGAAGACGGTCGCGGGGATTGTCTGCGGCTACAGCGATAACCTGTTGCTGCGGGCGGCAGACGTGTGTATGAAGGAGCGCCGCAAACTGGTGCTGGTACCCAGGGAAGCGCCGCTCTCCACTTTGCATCTGCGCAATCTCTATGAGGCCAGCCAGCTGGGCGCGGTGATTCTGCCGCCCATGCAGACCTACTATGACCACCCGCGGACGGTGGAAGATATGACCAGACATACCGTGGAACGGATTTTGAGCCAGTTTGGACTGGAGAACGGAGCGCGCGAGTGGGGCGGGATGGATATGTAATACATAGAGATTTCGAATAAGAGGGATGGAATTCGTAACGGTAAGGTAAAGAGACAGGGAGAACATGCAATGAAAGAGGAAATGAATGGGAATGACATCCGAAAATTTCAGATTCATCGTATTCTTATGAACGAGCCTCTGACGGCAGATATCCTCATCCTGTCAGCTGGCGTGGAAGTCAATCTCTACGGCGGCTGCCTGCCGCACATCGGCGCGGTCAGTATCGTGGATCCGGAGAGAAACCTGACGACCACCCAGTTTCCAACGCACAAAGACGGTGTTGTCTCCGCGAAGTGGGCAAGGACCATCGCGGATGCTGGTTATTTGCCGGTGACGGTAATCGCGGGCATCCACTATGACAACCTGACGAAGGAAGAGATCGCGGTTGTGGTGGAGGCGACGGATGAGATGCTGAAAGAGGCGCTGGAACAATTATATGCGCATATTTCAAGTAAAAAAAGTGAATAAAAATATGATTTTTTTCTGCACTTTACACACAGGAGGAAGATTTTGGAGCTGGAACTTTCACGCTTTACAGATTACAAAAAGAAGGTGCTGGACAACTGCTCGCGGATCATTGTCGGCAAGGACGATGTCATCACGCTGGTGCTGACCTGCTTTGTCTGCTCCGGCCATGTGCTGCTGGAGGATGTGCCGGGTACGGGCAAGACCATGCTTTTGCGGGCTTTTGCGAAGACGGTGGGAGGGGATTTCAAGCGCATTCAGTTTACGCCGGATCTGCTGCCGTCTGACCTGACCGGTATTCATTTCTATAATCAGAAGACCGGCTCCTTTGAGTTTCGGCCAGGGCCGCTTTTATCCAATATTGTCCTCGCGGATGAGATCAACAGGGCCACGCCCCGCACCCAGTCGAGTCTTCTGGAAGCCATGGAGGAGCGGCAGGTGACGGTGGACGGTGTGACCATGCCTTTAGAGGAGCCTTTTATGGTGATGGCAACGCAGAACCCGCTGGAGTCCTACGGCACATTTCCTCTGCCGGAAGCGCAGATCGATCGCTTTTTCATGAAATTATCTCTTGGGTACATGACCAGAGAACAGGAGATGCGCGTGCTGTCCCGGCCGGCGACTGTGAGCCTGCTGGCGGATCTTTCCCAGAATGTGACAGCAGAGGAAACGACGTATGTCCGCTCCGCATACAGGGAAGTTATGGTGTCTGCGGATGTGATGGCGTACCTGATGGATATCATAGAGGGAACCCGCGCGGAGAGTTCCTTTGTGGGCGGCGTTTCGACACGAGGGGCTCTGGCGCTGTATCAGGCGTCTCAGGCCTTCGCGGCGTTGAATGGCCGGTCCTATGTGCTGCCGGAGGATGTGAAATATCTGGCGCCCTTTGTTTTACAGCACAGACTGGGCGCCGGCGGCAAAAGCGGCGCGAAATCGGAGGACTTCCTGAAGCGTATTCTGGATAAGACCAGGGTTCCGCTGGAAGAGCAGCCATGATTCTGCTGCTGGCCGCGGTCATTTTGCTGGCTGTCGCGTTTCAGTCGTATACCCGACGCCGCGGTCTGAAGGGGCTTGACGCGTCGCTCTCCATTCCGAAGGCATTGGTGGAGCAGGATGCGTCTTTTGATCTGGTTCTGGAGCTGGTCAATCACAGCAGGGCCTTTTTTCCATTTTTAAAAGTTTCCATTCATCTGCCGAAGGGCCTGACGCCGGAGGTGGATGAAAAACAGCTGCGCACGGACATGCATGGAGGTAAGTATGTATATCTCTCCTCCTGGCTTGGCCCCAGACAGCGCCTTTCTTTTAAAATTCCACTGAAGGCGTCTCAAAGAGGCAGATTCCTGACAGGAGACATGACCGTATTCTGCGGGGATTTTCTGGGTCTCTCATCGGAGGGACAGAGCTTTTCTCAGTTTCTGGAGGCGGTGGCCATGCCGAAAGCGGTTGAGGTGCAGGAGATTGAGCAGATCGCAGGCGGTTTTATCGGAGATATTTCCGTGAACCGTTTTCTGTTCGAGGATCCGGTGCTGACGGTCGGCTATCGGGATTATACAGGGCGCGAGCCTATGAAAATGCTGGCCTGGACGCAGATTGCGCGCACGGGCAGGATGACGGTAAAGCAGTATGATTATACCATGGAGACCTCTGTCATGGTTGTTTTAAACATGGAATGCAGGCTGCGAAAAGAGGAGACAGAAACGTTTGTGGAAGCCACCTACAGCATCGCGCGCACGGTCTGCGAGCAGCTGGAGGAAAAGGGCATTCAGTATTCTTTCCAGACCAATGCGGTTACTGCGGGAGATTTCGCTTCCTGGCAGTCAGTTGGAGAGGGGCTGGGCGGGCATCATCTGATGCACATTCTGGAGGGCCTGGGACGTGGCCTGGATCAGGTTTCCTCATCCTGCGACAATTTGCTGAAAAATGCGGTGAGAAGCTCCGACAGTACGCGGGGACTGATGTTCATTACACCGGAGAATGATCCGGAGATTTTAAGCCTGGCGGCTGAGTGGGCCGAGAGGGCCGGGGTCAATTTGTGGACCGTGACAGGAGAGGAGATCCTATGTCGACTCTGATATTTCTGAAATTATTATCCGATCTGGGATTATACTACAGCATCGCCGGTTTCTTCGCGGTTTTCGCGGGAGCGGATGCCTCCCTTTTGCTGATGAGTTTCGGGCTGCAGGCGCTGGCCGGGTTTCTGACCTTTCCGCTGCGTGAGAAAGGCGTGATTCGCTTTCTGCCGCTTCTGCTGCTGGCGGTCTGTTTTCTGCTCCCGGGCGGTTGGTATGTGGAATGGATTGCCGTTATGCCGCCCGCGTGTTACGTCATCTATCTGACGGTGAAACGGCTGTATCTGCCGGAATGGTCCGCGCAGATCGATATCTTCCGTATTTTCTGGAAATTACTGCTGGGTTTCTGCGCCATGGCACTTTTAATGGGCTGCGGGGAACAGCTGGCTGCGATTACCATTCCGATGGGCCTGATTACACTGACGTGCTGCGTGATTCTGATGCGCTCTCTGCGCCATGACGCTTCCGTTTACTGCACACCCCGTTTTCAGGCGATGAATCTGCTCACTGTGGCGGTGGTCATACTGCTGGCGGCGGCGCTTTCTTCGGATGCGTTCCTTAACGCGGTCGCTGCGGTCTTAAGCTGGATTTATCAGACGGTGTGTTATCCTCTCCTGATGGTGGTTTTGTATCTGCTGGTGGGCATTGTCAGGGTGATTATCTGGTTATTTTCCTGGATTCAATTCGGCGATTCTGAGCAGCAGGAGACAGAGATGACGCTCGACCTGAGCGGAGTCGATGAGGTTCTTGGTGATACACAGACGGGCTTAAACAGTGAGCTGTTTTCACAGGTGATGACCGCTCTGGGTCTGATTCTGGCTGCGGTCGTGCTTTTTTTCGTGTTCCGCTGGCTTTCCCGCCGTAATCGTCAGAGTGAGGGAAACGCAATCACGGGACAACGTACTACGGTTGAGAGAACATCGGCGGGCCGCCGCTTTTTAGCGATATCGACGCCCGTGGAACAGGTACGTTTCCAGTACCGCAAATATCTGAAATTATGCCGCGCGAACGGCTTTGATTTTGAAAAGAGCGAGACCAGCCGGGAGATAGAGTTCAAGACGAAAAAAGCCATGGAAGCCGAGAATGTGCACGCCATGCGTGAAATTTATATTAAGGCCCGCTATCATGAGGAGGCAACGAAGGAGGACGTCGCCGAGGCAAAGAGATTGTATCAGCGCCTGTCTGCGTCCGCAAAAGACAAAACCTGAAAATCAGAAAGCGGAACAGGACATTGTGCCGGTGTCGGAATGAACTGGAGCGGAGTCATCACAGATGAACGGGATGGGAGATATCCCGTGAAAAGACTGGGATGAATTTGGTTATTACATGGAATGATACGATTATTCTTTCGGGGAATACTTTGCAAAAAGAGATAGAATTGTAAATATTGCCGGAAACGGATAAGATAGACATACCTGAAACGCTGTCAGATGCGTTGTAAAATCTGACGAATCAAAACATATAAAATGTACAGAAGATTGAGGTGATTTATTATGGCATCAAGTACAACAAACGCGAAGGGGGTTGGCCGTGATCTGACGGAGGGACCGATCTTTTCGACACTGATCGTTTTTGCCTGGCCGATCATTTTGGCAAATGTGATTCAGCAGCTTTACGGCATGGTCGACCTGGCGGTGGTCGGACAATTTGTGGGATCTATCGGAACAGTGGGCGTCAATACGGGCGGAGAGATGGCGGATCTGATGCTGCCGATTGGCATGGGTCTTGGAACTGCCGCTCAGATCTATATTGCGCAGCTGATGGGTGCGAAGGATCATTCCCGGACAAAAGAAACCGTATCCACGCTACTGACATTTTCCACGTTGCTTTCCATTGTGCTGGCAGTGGTGATGATCGTATTCAGTGTGCCGATTTTAAACCTGTTGAACTGCCCTGAGGAGGCTATGGGTCAGGCAAGCGCGTATATGATCATCACAGCGATAGGGTATCCGTTTATCTTTGGATATAACTGCGTCTGCGGCCTGCTGCGGGGCATGGGGGAAAGTAAGAGACCCCTTTATTTTATCATTGTGGCGGCTGTCATCAATATCTTTGCGGATATTTTGTTTGTGGCGGTATTTAAGATGGAAGCGGCGGGCACAGCGCTGGCGACGGTCTTAAGTCAGATTGGTGCCTTTGCAGCATCGTTTTATTATCTGTACCGCTGCAGAGATAAATTTGACCTGCAGTTTGACCGCTCCTTTCTGAAAATGGATCCGGAGACTCTGAAAGTGCTGGTGAAATTGTCGATTCCACAGATCGCAAGAAGCCTGATGGTACGTTTAGGACTGCTTTACATCAATGCGAACATCAACGCGTATGGCACGGAAGTTTCCGCGACTAACGGTGTAGGCAACAAGCTTCAGAAATTCCTGGAAGTCTTTATGCAGGGCGTGGATACGGCTTCCGCTTCCATGATCGGCCAGAATCTTGGCGCGAAAAAGACAAAGCGCGCGGGGCAGGTGACCTGGTGTACGCTGGCGATGACCATGAGTATTGCCGCTGTGATTTCTGTTATTGGTGTGCTTTTCGGCAGACAGCTTTTCGGCATATTCTCGAACGACGAACTGGTGCTGGCAATGGGAAAGGTATACATGGAATTTATGGTGATCCACTTCTTCTCCTCCGCATTTGTCGGGGCGTTCCAGGCGATGGTCACGGGCTGCGGTTTTGTCAGTCTGGGCTTCGCAATCGGCCTGCTGGACGGTGTGGTTTGTAAAATCGGCCTGAGTATATTGTTCCTGCCTTTGTTTAACCAGGCGTCCGGCGTGTTCGCGTTTTTCTGCAATCAGATACCGGATATTGTGACACAGCAGGTGATGCAGACAGATGTCGGAGCCATCCATAATTATGGGTATCTGGCGTATTTCCTGGGAATCGCGTGCTCCAGAATTGTACCGGGGCTGCTGTGCTTTGGATATTTTCTGAGTGGGAAGTGGAAGACCAGGGAACTGGTGACAAAGAAAAAATAACAGCAAAAACGAAAACAACGGTGCTTTTTGGTGCTGTTGTTTTTGTTTGTCTTTGATGATATAATTTGCGTAGCTAATATATGTTCACTGGGTGTAAAGCCGGAATGTGATCGTATTCAACGGAGGAAAATATGATTAAATTTGACGAAGCAACAGGTCGGATTGAAGTGACGAATGGCGTCCTGGAAAACGATGGCTTTGAGGTGCGGGATACTTTTGTACTGCTTGGCAGGGGGCAGCGGGGGATGCTGTATGAGCCGGCGGATGGGTCAAAGAGAATTCCGGTCGGTGTTGTCCTGATTCATGCATCCGCGGATTATTCCTGTCTGCCCATGTGCGCGGAACTGGCGAAGAGAGGGTTTACCGCGCTGGGAGGACAGGTGCGTGGGGATGAAATCGGTCTGGAAGAGAAGATGCTGAACGTCAAAACAGCAGTGAACTTCTTAAGACACATGCAGGGCATTGAGAAGGTGGTTCTGATGGGACACAGCGGCGGCGCCACGCTGATGTCGGCTTATCAGAGCATCGCTGAAAATGGTGTGGAAATTTATCAGACGGAGGAGATGCTGTATCCTTGTCCGCTGACAGAAAAGCTGCTTCCGGCAGATGGCATCATGTTGATTGATTCCAACTACGGAAATGGGGCGATGACGCTGATCAGCATGGATCCGGCAGTGCTTGAGAATGGAAACGGAACAGATCTGGATGAGAGCCTGAGCGTGTTCAATCCGGAGAACGGATTCAACGGAAGTGAAACGGCGTATTCCGCAGAGTTTCTGGAAAGATTTTACAGGGCGCAGGCGAAGCGCAACAACGAAATCGTCAGCCTGGCGCTTGAGAGACTGAAGGCGCTGGAAAACGGAGAGGGGCATTATGAAACGGATGAGCCTTTTTTAGTGACCGGCGGCGCACAGATGAAGCCCTGCAATAAGGTTATTCTGGCGGATCTGAGGCTGTTAAGTCATACGAAGGAAAGTTATCCGCTGCTTCACGCGGATGGAACGGTTACGCATGAGGTCATTTACTCTTTAAGACCTGCTGAAACCGGTATGAATCCGACACGCGGCGGGCTGGGGCTGCTCAACAGTACGGTGAAAGCGTTTTTGTCCGAACACGCGGTGTACGCCTCTGAGGATTACCGTATCACGGAAACCGGTGTGGAAGGCGTTTGCTGGGAGCAGACCTATAACTGCACGCCGTATAATGTCACACATATTTCGGCGCCGCTTCTGGTGATGGGGATGACCGGCAGCTATGAGTTTATGGCCGCGGAAGCGATTTATCAGAACGCGTCCAGTGAGAGAAAAACAATTGCCTTTGTGGAAGGGGCAACGCATAATTTCGGGCCTCAGACGCGGACGGAGAAATTCCCTGGGCAGTATGGAAACACCCATAAAATCCTGTACGATTATATGGCAGAGTGGCTTAGAAACGAAATGTTGTGAGATTTTACAGCTTCTCAAGCCTCTCCCTTAAACTCACGCCCGTAGGCGTGCCCGCCAGGCCGCCTAAGCCGGTCTCGCGGATATTCTCCGGGAGGGAGCGGCCGATGGCGCGCATGGCGTCGAAGACTTCGTCCGCGGGGATGCGGCTTTCAACGCCGGCACAGGCTAAGTCGGCGCTGGTTAAGGCGTTTACCGCGCCGATGACATTGCGCTTGACGCAGGGCACCTCCACGAGGCCGGCGACCGGGTCGCAGGCGAGGCCGAGGAGGTTTTTCATGGCGAGGGCCGCGGCGTGGCTGATGGTCATAACGCTGCCGCTGCACAGGTAAGCCGCCGCGCCGGCGGCTATGGAGGAGGCGGAGCCGATCTCCGCCTGACAGCCGCCGGAGGCGCCCGCTAAAAAGGCGCGGGAAGCGATGACGCCGCCGATTCCGGCGGCTACGTACAGTGCCCGTGTCATCTCATCATCGGAGTATCCTTTCTCTTCCTGCAGAGATAAAAGCACCGCCGGCAGCACGCCGCAGGAGCCCGCGGTGGGAGCGGCCACAATGCGCTTCATGCAGGCGTTGGATTCGCCCATTTTGACAGCACGCTCCATCACGCGGCCGATGAAATCCCCGCACAGAAGCTTTCCCTGTTGTCTGGCTGCCGCGATTTTGGCGCCGTCTCTGCCGGATAAGCCGCTGCGTGACATCTGATTCGGATCATAGGCATAATCCGCCGCGCGCATGGCGCGGTACATTTGCTTCATCTTCTCAAAATTCTCTTCCGGGGACATGGCCTGCTCGATACAGTCTTCGCGCTGGACGCATTCCCAGAAGGAGATCTTATTCATTTCACAGATACTGGCAATTTCCGCCATGGATTGATACATAATGGTTCCTCACTCTTTACTGCAGGCTTTTATATTTCATACTGGCCGTGAGTCATAACGTTTAATCTTCCATACTCAGATACGCGACCTTCAGAATCCCCTGCTCATGTCCCAGCTCCTCCACTACGTCCGCCGGGACCTCATTGTCGCACTCGATGACTGTCACCGCCTGTCCGCCCCGGCCGGTCCGATACAGCTGCAGGGTGGCGATATTGATCTGAAACCCGGCCAGCACGCAGGCAATCTCCGCGATGAGTCCGGGCTGGTCCTGATTCTGGATGATGAGCGTGGGGTAATCGCCGCTGAAGGTATTGGCCAGGCCGTCCACCTCGTTGATCTCGATGCGCCCGCCGCCGATGGAGGCTGCCACGACTTCCAGCTTTTTGCCGCTGTAACCGGTTAAAAGAAGCTTGACCGAATTGGGATGCACGTCGCCTAAGTCAATGTCTCCGAAGTGGTATTTTAGTCCTTTGCCATCCGCGATCTCAAAGCTTAAGGGAATAAGAGGGTCGTCCACATGAAGGCCCATCAGTCCGGCTAAGAGCGCCTTGTCCGTCCCATGTCCCCTGCCTGTCGCCTGAAAAGAGCCGTGAAATAAGATCTCCGCCTCCGCGACCTCCTCACCCAGAAGTCTGCGCGCCACGCTGCCGATTTTGGCCGCGCCCGCCGTGTGGGAGCTGGAGGGCCCTACCATCACCGGTCCCACGATATCAAACAGATTCATAGCGTATCCTTCCCGAAATTTCATTATTTTACTCAGTGTAACATGATTTTATTTTTCTGTAAAATATCTTTTAAAGATCTGTAAAAATACCTTTTGACCATGCAGGAAGAATCTGCTATGATAGGTTTATTCACAGGAGGACATCATCATGAATTACGACTTTACATCTATCATTGACCGTCATGGCCGTGACGCCATCGCGGTAGACAAGATTCCAATCCCCGGCGCGACAGTCGACGAGGGCTTTTCCAAAATCCCCATGTGGGTGGCGGATATGAACTTCGCGACAGTGCCCACCATTCAGGAAGCGATCATAGAGCGGGTAAAGCATCCCGCCTTTGGTTATTATGATACCAGAAGCGAATACTATGACGCCATCATTGACTGGCAGAAGGACCGCCATGGCGTGGAAGGGCTGACGAAGGAGGACATCGGCTATGAGAACGGCGTGTTAGGCTGCCTGGCGTCCGCACTGCAGGCTTTCACCGCTCCGGGAGAACCGGTTCTGCTGCATTCCCCGACATATGTCGGTTTTACGGGCACGATAGAGGGCAACGGCCGGAATATGGTTTTAAGCCCGTTAAAGCTCGATGAGAACGGCATTTACCGCATGGATTACGAGGACATGGACAGACAGATTAAGGAGAATCATATCCACTTCTGTGTCTTCTGTTCCCCGCACAACCCCACCGGCAGAGTCTGGGAGCGGGAGGAGATTGAGAAAGCGATGGAGGTTTATAAGGCCAACGACTGTGTGGTGGTCTGTGACGAGATCTGGTCCGACCTCATTCTGGAGGGACATAAGCACATTCCCGTTCAGAGTGTGTCCGAGGACGCGAAGCAGCACACCATCGCCATTTACGCGCCGTCCAAAACCTTTAACCTTGCGGGACTGATCGACTCCTACCATATTATTTATAATCCTTACCTGCGTGACAGAGTGGTGAAGCAGTCACAGCTGAGTCACTATAACAGCATGAACGTCCTGTCCATGTATGCCCTGATGGGCGCCTATAGCCCGGAGGGACGGGTGTGGGTGGATGAGCTCTGCCAGGTACTGACGCAGAATGTGAATTATGGCTATGATTATATCAATACTCATTTTGAGGGCGTGAAGGTTTCGAAACCCCAGGGTACTTATATGCTGTACTTAGACTGCAGCGAGTGGTGCAGGACACATCAGACGGATATTGCCACGTTATTAAAGGAAGGCGTTCGCGTGGGCGTGATCTGGCAGGACGGCGTGAGGTTTAAAAAGCCGGATACCATCCGCATGAACCTGGCGGTGCCGTTCTCCATGCTGACAGACGCGTTTGACAGACTGGACCGCTACGTCTTTAACGCAAAGTGATTTGTGCAGAAGTGGAGTGAAGGACGGAAATGGATTATCGGCATTTAAAGTTATGATCCTGGTATCCTTGCTTTGATCGTTACAGGATAAGCGTCACTGGAGTTTCATAACTGCAGAAGTATACAGGAACGCCGCAGTTTCAGGAGGAATAAGAGCATGAAAAGTTTTATCGTGACATCCAGGCTGGACAACGTGCCCTTAAGCGGCGCCATCTTTGAGCCCGAGGGCGAGCCGAAGGCGGTCATTCAGCTGACCCACGGCATGTGCGAGCACAAAGAGCGCTATTATGATTTTATGAAATACCTGGCTGCCAACGGCTATGTGGCGGCGATTCACGACCACCGCGGCCACGGCGCGAGTCTGGTTTATCCGAAGGCCTATGGGTATTTTAATGAGCAGTCCTACGATGTGCTGGCGCAGGATCTTTTTCAGATTTCTCTCTATCTGAAGACAAAGTATCCTGATCTGAAGCTGTACCTTTTCGGACACAGCATGGGGACGCTCGCGGCGCGCCAGTATTTAAAACAGCATGATAACGCCATCGACAAGCTGGTGCTCTCAGGCCCGCCGACCAATTCCCCGGCCATTCCCGTAGCGCTCGCTCTGACCAGCGTGATTCAGAAAAAGGAAGGTCCCCGCGCCAGAGTGGAGTCACTCAATAACCTGGTGTTCGGCGTTTACAACAAAGGCTATGACGTGCCCAACGCCTGGCTTTCCGCCAATGAGGACAATGTGAAGGCATATAATGAGGACCCGCTGTGCGGCTTTACCTTTACGGTCAACGGCTTTGATACTTTATTTCATATGCTGCGCGACGTCTTCTCCAAAAAGGGCTGGAATGTGACAAACAAACAGCTGCCCATCCTGCTTGCCGCGGGCCTGGACGATCCTGTAATCCAGTCCAAGAAGAGTTTCATGGGGCTGAAGAGTTTCCTGGTGGAGCGCGGTTACACAAAGGTGGAGAGTCAGCTTTACAGCGACATGCACCACGAGATTTTAAATGAGAAGGACAATCAGAAGGTTTACGAGGATCTGCTGGCGTTTTTTGACCGGGCATGAACGGGAAAAGTCTGAACGGAAATGCACATATCATAATTGACTTGAAACAGGCAATAAAATCAGTGACTGAAGATAATACTGTAATGGAGACACGTATGACATCAAAAAAGGCGGTGAAAGGATGGAAACGGAAGCTATGACATTAGACGAATTGAAACAGGTCACGATTGATTATTATGTGAATTTACAGAGGATCAAAAAAGCGGACACGGGGAATAATCCGGAGCTGGAGTATCAGTTGAAAGTGTATAGAAATAAACTATCTGCACTTGGAATTCCGGCTGAGGAATATGAGATGTAAAGGCAATAAAACGGAAGAATAACAGATGATAAAAAGAAAAGGTACGGCAAAGACGCCAGAGGGCGTTCTTACCGTGCCTTTTTGTTTTATGTGGAAAAGAAAGGAGCGGACTATGGCGGCATTTGAGCGGATTTTAAGCGGACATGAGGGACTGGATACGGTTTTGGACAACATCCGTTTGGGGGACAATGTGGTGTGGCAGGTGACGCGCCTTGAGGACTTTTCTTATTTCATGGAGCGTTTCGTGAAGCAGGCCATCGCGGACAAACGAAACCTGATTTACATGCGTTTCGCGAACCATGCGCCGTTTCTTAAGCCGCAGCCGGGTCTGAAAATTTATGAATTTGATCCGGATAAAGGATTTGAGACCTTCACGGTGGAGATACATAACCGTATTGCGGAGGAGGGGTATGACGCCTTTTATGTCTTCGACAGCCTTTCGTCCCTGCAGTCGGTATGGTATACCGACCTGATGATGGGCAATTTTTTCAGACTGACCTGTCCCTTCCTCTTTGAACTGGATACAGTGGCGTATTTTCCGCTGCTCAGAGGCCGTCATTCCTACAGCGCGGTGGCCAAAATCCGCGACACGACGCAGCTGCTTTTAGACGTTCACATGGCGGACCAGCTCTATGTGCATCCTTTAAAGGTCTGGAACCGGTATCTGCCCGAAATGTTTTTGCCGCATGTCTGTCCGGCGGGAACTGACAATTGTGTCACATTAAATGGCGGTGTCCCCATGAGCCGCTATTACCGGGTGATGGAGGAAATCAATTTAAAAAGTCAGGATCAGAACCTGGACAGTCACGACCGCTTTTTTGCACTGGCGAGACTGGAATACCAGCGGGGTCATTTCAGTGACGAGACCGAGGATCTGATCATCGAGAGTACGATGACGAAGGACAAACGGCTGCATGAGCGAATCCGGGAATATTTTGAGCCGAAGGATTATTTTTCACTGCGTGACCGCATGGTGGGCAGCGGCTCCATCGGCGGCAAGGCCTGCGGGATGCTCTTAGCGCGCCGCATTGTGGAAAAACGGTTGCCAGAGTATGCGGCGTATACGGAGCCGCATGATTCTTATTACATCGGCTCGGATGTTTTTTACACCTATATTGTCATGAATAACTGCTGGGATATCCGCCTTAAGCAGCGTACGGAGGAGGGATATTTTACGGAGGCGGAAAACTTAAAAAACGCGCTTCTGTCCGGCACTTTCCCGGACGATATCCGCGAGAAATTCCGTTCCATGCTCGAATACTTCGGCGCGTCACCGATCATCGTGCGCTCTTCCAGCTTTCTGGAGGACGGCTTCAACAACGCCTTCGCGGGAAAATATGAGTCCGTGTTTTGCGTGAACCAGGGCAGTCCTGAGGAGCGCCTTACCGCATTTGAAAACGCGGTGCGCAGGGTCTACGCCAGCACCATGGATATCTCCGCGCTGGAATACCGCAGACAGCGTGGGCTGGATGATCAGGATGAGCAGATGGCGGTGCTGGTGCAGCGCGTCTCGGGCGCGTTCTGGGGAAAGCTCTATTTCCCGGCCGCCGCAGGCGTGGGCTACAGCTACTCAGTCTACCGCACCAGCCGCGATATGGATCCGTCCGCGGGTCTTTTACGCATCGTCGCGGGACTTGGAACCAGGGCGGTGGACCGGCCGGAGAACGACTATCCGAGACTTTCCAGCCTCGATAAGCCGGCGGTTTCTCTTTACGGCTCTGTGGCGGATAAGCACCGCTATTCCCAGCGGAATATCGACGTGCTGGACCTTTCGGATAATCAGCTCAAAACCCTGACCTTTGATTCTGTCATGAACGATTTGCCTCTGTGGTATAAAAAGGCTGTCATGGAGCGGGATTATGAGGCGGAGGCGGCCTTAGAACGGATGAACCGTTGGCGCCAGGTATGGTTTGTCAACTGCCAGAAGCTTCTGGACAATGAGAAATTTACATCCTTTATGCAGAAGATGCTGCATGTTCTGGATGAGGTCTATGAAAATCCGGTGGACATTGAGTACACGGTCAATATGGACGAAACCGGCGACTTTGTGGTAAATCTTTTACAGTGCCGTTCTCTCTACACCGGCACGCAGGGCGGCCAGGTAGCGGTTCCTTCACTTCCGGACGAGGATATTTTCTTTTCCTTAAAGGACTCCTCCATGGGCAATGCCAGGGAGGAAAAAATCGGTGCCGTCGTCCAGATCGACCCCATCGCCTATTATAATTATCCGTACAATAAAAAAACCAAGGTAGCGGAGGCCGTCCGCCAGATCAATCTGTATTACCAGAAAAAAGGTATCCATCCCCTGCTGATGACGCCGGGACGGGTCGGCACCTCCTCCCCGGAGCTGGGCGTGCCGGTGACCTTCGCGGCCATCTCCGGCTTTGCCGGTATCTGTGAAATTTCCGACAGCCGCGCCGGTTACATGCCGGAGTTAAGCTACGGCAGCCATATGTTCCAGGACCTGGTGGAGGCGGATATTTTCTACAGCGCGGTCTGGAACGACAAGCGCACTTTTGTCTATCGGGAGGATTTTTTCAAAGACCTGCCCAATGTCTTTGCGGCCATCTGTCCGGAGTTTGACTCGCTCTTTGACATGTTTACTGTGACGGAGCCGCTGGATCTGTATTACTGGAATGATGTGAAGAGCGGGCGGACGCTTTGCGGGTACAGGAGAATATGAGGTTGGAACACTTGATACTTGGTGTGATGCTACAATAAAAGTAGACACAAAGAGCTGGAAAAAATGTGACTGAAAAAGGAAAAACTCGTTGGCAAAATGTGAACGAGATGATAAAAGTTCGTTGGCAAAATGTGATTCCCGACTTGAATTTTTTGAACATATGGTTATAATAAAAGCAAAAAAGGGGCGTGGCATATGTATCGGGAGGCAATCAGATATCTGGAAGAGTGGCAAAGAGATCCTGATCGAAAACCCATGATTCTGCGTGGCGCGAGGCAGGCCGGGAAAACCTGGCTGATGAAGGAATTTGGCCGTACGCATTATCAAAAGTGCGCGTATGTCAATATGGATGAAAACGAGCGGATGGAGGAAACCTTCGGGGAGGCCCTTGATATTTCCCGTATCATTTCTCTGCTGGAAATTGAGGTCGGGTTTCAGATTACTCCGGATGATACCCTGATTATATTTGACGAAGTGCAGGAGATCCCGCGCGCTTTAAAATCGCTCAAATATTTTCAGGAGAATGCGCCGCAGTACCATATCATCGCAGCGGGTTCTCTTCTGGGGATTGCTTTGCACGAAGGAACCTCATTTCCGGTTGGAAAAGTGGATTTTTGCGACCTGTATCCCATGACATTCCGTGAATTTCTCTTAGCCTGTGACGAGCCGTCTCTGGTAAACGCGCTTGATGACAATAACTTTGAGGTCATGCGGGTTTTTAAAAATAAATATGTGGATTATCTGAAATATTATTACTTTGTAGGAGGGATGCCGGAGGCCGTTGCAAGCTTTCAGTCATATCGGGACTTGAAACGGGTCCGTAGCATTCAGAGAAGGCTTCTGGCTGCTTATGAGGATGATGTTTCCAAACATGCGCCGGGAGAAATCGTGACACGGATCCGGATGTTGTGGAATTCTATTCCTACGCAGCTGTCCAGGGAAAACCGCAAGTTTATTTATGGGCTGGTCAGGGAAGGCGCGAGAGCAAGAGAATATGAGGTAGCCATGACGTGGCTGACAGACCTCGGACTGGTTTATAAGGTGAACCGTGTAAAGAAACCGGATTTTCCACTGCGGGCTTATCAGGATTTTTCGGCGTTCAAGCTTTACACACTGGATGTAGGGCTGCTTGGAGCCATGTTGCGTCTGGACGCGAGGGTGATATTGGAGGGCGATCGTCTGCTTGAGGAATTTAAAGGAGCGTTGACAGAACAGTACGTTCTCCAGCAGCTGATTGTCAATCCTGAAAATGATATCTTTTACTGGACAGCGGATTCCGCAACTGCGGAGGTAGACTTTCTCATTCAGGCACAAGGGCGGATTGTGTCGATTGAGGTCAAGGCCAGTGAAAATCTTCGCGCCAAGAGTCTGAAGAGCTTTATACAAAAATATCAGCCTCAGACGGCTGTCAGGACGTCCATGTCGGATTATCGTGAGCAGGAGAGTTTTGTAAATCTGCCATTATTTTATATTGGAAATCTGAACAGGTATTTGACAGAAAAAGAATGAACTCATTTCATCGTTGGAAGAACTTTCTCGAAAAGAATTGTTTTTGAGTGAGAAACCTTTATAATAAAACGCAGGGGTGAAGAAACAGATATAGTCGGAACTATAAAAGGAAAAGAGGTAGATATTTATGGGAAACACACTGGATTTTCAGGAAGAACAGTATGAGGTGAAGACCTGTACCCTGGGACAGGAGACGATCACCTACAGGGCATTTGAGGGACTGGAGTATTGCAAAAAGCCGAAGGCGCCGGTACAGAAGCTGAATCTCTTCGTGCCGGAGGTCTATTATCACGGAGAGACAATCAACGGTTATGGACTGCATACAGCGCCGATATTCATGCCGAACACGGTGGGCGGTTATATGGAAGGACCGGCCGCGGTGCCGGGACCGGACCGCGGCGGGGCGGCCAATTCGGTTTTTAAGGCGTTGCAGCATGGCTATGTGGTGGCCTGCGCGGGGGTGCGCGGCCGCACGACCGGAAAGGTCAGCAAAGAGTTTTTTGAGGGAAGCTCGTCAGAAGCAAAGGCAGTCGCGGACGGACGGCTGGTTGGCAAGGCTCCCGCGCTGATCGTGGATATGAAGGCCGCGATTCGTTATCTTAAGCATAACCGGGAGCATATCCCCGGCGACACGGAGCACATCATCACCAACGGTACCAGCGCGGGCGGCGCTCTGTCCGCCATGACCGGCGCGACCGGCAACAGTCCGGATTATGAGCCATATTTGCAGGAGATCGGCGCGGCGGATGAGCGGGATGATATTTTCGCGGCCAGCTGCTATTGCCCGATTCACAATCTGGAGAACGCGGACGCTGCCTATGAGTGGCTCTTCTGCGGGCAGAATACGTATCACAGCACGAAAGGTATCCGCACAGAAAAGGGAATTCAGCGTGTTCCGGTGACTGGCACTATGACAGAAAAGCAACAGCAACTGTCCGTGGAATTAAAAGCGCTTTTCCCGCAGTATGTAAACAGTCTTCAGTTAAAGAGCCCTGACGGGGAAAGTCTGACGCTGAACGCGGACGGCACCGGCAGTTTTGCGGAATATGTAAAAAGCTGTGTTATACAGTCCGCACAGAAGGAGCTGGATACACATGACACGCAGCTTTACAGATCGCAGGTGATGACGGATGGAAGCCGGATTGAAGACCAGGATTATCTGACGATAGAGAACGGGAAAGTGATTGACCTGGACTGGGCGCGCTTTGTGGAGAAAATTACCCGCATGAAGACGACGCCCGCCTTTGACGCGCTGGACCTGGGCAGTCCGGAAAATGAGGAATTCGGAACCGAACAGGTGGAGAAAAAGCACTTTACAGAGTTTTCTCTGGCACACAGCGAAGTCAGCGGCGAGCTGGCGGATGCTGAAATCATTCGTCTCATAAATCCGGTCGAATATACAGGCAATCCTGATGCGGCAAAGCACTGGCGTATCCGTCATGGCTCCTTTGACCGCGATACATCTCTGGCGATTCCGGTAATCCTTTCTCTGCTGCTTCAGATGAACGGCATGGACGTGGATTTCTTCCTGCCGTGGGGAATCCGCCACAGCGGCGATTATGATCTGGAGGAAACCTTTGCCTGGATCGACGGGCTGGTAAAGAGGTGACATCAGAACATAATGGCTGTCTCCTTATAAAGAAATGAAGAAAAGTATACTTGTGAGTAGTATACTCTAAATTCCACAAATTTGAAGATTAGAGTGCGGAGGTTGACAGAACCTGAAGGATTATGGTAGGATGTGGGAGAAGTTAGAACAATATAACTATACAGAATCCGTGTAGCGAACTTGTATAAAGATTTTATGAAAGTAGCGTAGAGCCAGGAGAAATCCTGGCTCTACGTATAGGAGGAAAAGTGGAGAATAACAGAAATATGGAGTCAGAGGGCAAAAAAGAAATGACGGGCAGAGGCCATGGAGAACGTGGCGGCAGAGAGAGCCGCGGCGGTTATGGAGAGCGTGGCGGACGGGGAGGCCATGGCGGAGGAGGCAGTCCGCGTGGCCAGATGCTTCAGGAGCGCCTTAATGGGGACGAGACCGCCATTCTGGTGTTCGTGGGGTCTTTAAACTGCATCCGGCATAAGCCCTATATGAGAATCGGGGAAATGATGCAGGAAGGGAAGGCGGCGTTATTGCGCCCGTCCATGAGCGATTTTTCCAGCGGGAGATATTTAAATCAGATTGTGGACGCGATTGTGGAGTTGTCCAAAGAGCGTGGGACGAAGCATTTCGTGCTGACCTACGGCTGTCAGCGGGTGATTCTTTCCACGGACGGGGACCTGCTGGTTCAGCAGTTAAAAAATGAGTATGACATAGATCTGAAGCTGTGGGAGGACTCTCATCTGGAGTTTGGAGATCATGAGTAGGAGGGGATTGATATGAAAAGATTATGGAAGGTAATACCGCCCTGCCTGTCGGACGTGCTGGGCTTTGAGGCAGTGCTGAATGAGACGGAGGGGCTCGGGATTATTGATGATCCGAGCCGGTATAAACCGATCCGGATGGGACAGGGCGGACAAGCGCATGGCGGCCGGGGAGGAAGACCGGAGGGCCATGGGCCGGGTTTGGATAGCGGCCATGCTTTTGCGGCGAGGGCCGGAGGAGAGCTTCACGGCCCCGGCGGCTTTGACAGAGCGGCGCGGATGCGCAGCGTGCGCGTCCTGAATTCGGATATCCGTAATGAGGATATTATTACGGGGACGGAAGCAAAGGTCATGCAGACTTTTGAGAGAGGGATGGAGCAGTATGCGCCCAATTTTATACTGCTCTGTTTAGCGCCTTCCGCTTCCATGATTAATTCTGACCTGGAATATGCCGCGGGGAAGATTACCGGGCAGAGCGGCTTGCCAGCCGCGGAGGTGAAAATCGATGGGGAGAAGGATTACCTTTACGGGATCGGAGCCACACTGGAGACGCTGGGGCGAATTCTGCTGACACCGCAGGAAACGCTTGAGGGGACTGTTAACCTTCTGGGAGCCAATACGATTGACTGGACAGAGGGCACGATTGCGACTGTGGACAGCCTGATTGCCGACGCGGGCTGGCGTGTGCTTTCCCACTGGGGTACGAAGGAGACGACTGAGAATCTGAAAAGAGCGGCCGCGGCGCAGGTGAACGTGGTGGTCAGCGAGGCAGGGCTGAAGCTGGCGCGATTTATGGAGAGCGAATTTGGCATTCCATATGTGACTGGAGCGCCATTTGGAGCCAAAAGTGCAGAAAATCTTGCATTACAGCTAAATAAGCACAAAAATGCAGGAACTCATGCAAGAAATACGGAAACACTTAGCGTGTCCGATCTGAACGATGCGTCAATTGGCGCAGAAGCTGGTGTATTGAGACAGGAAACTGACGCCCCTGAGATTCTCATCGTGGCGGAACAGTTCATTGCCAATGCCGTGCGCGAAACGCTCCTTGCGCACGGACAGCGCAACATCCGCGTCCTGAGCTTTTATGATATGGATCGCACGTATATGCTCCCCGGCGACAAAAAGTTGACAGGGGAAGACGATTTCACAGCGCAGGCCAATGTGGATTCTGTGCGTATGATAATCGCTGACCTGGATTACAGTCCGCTGGTGAAAAAGGAAGTGCGGTATATCGGTTTCCCTGACGGCGGCAGCTTCTCGCCGGTGCATCCGACGGAGAATTTTGATATGACAGGTTCCTTATTGGATTCATGGCTGGCAGAGAAAGGAGTCATACATAGATGAGACAGATTGCAATTTACGGCAAAGGCGGCATCGGGAAGTCCACCACTTCCCAGAACATCGCGGCCGCGCTGACGGAAAGAAATAAAAAAACTGATGATTGTGGGGTGTGACCCCAAGGCGGACTCAACCCGCCTGATTCTCCATGGGCACGTGAAGCAGACAGTTCTCGACACCATGCGGGAAAAGGACGAGGACGAAGTGGAGCTGGACGACTTTCTTTACACCGGCTTCCACGGCATCAAAGCGGTGGAGTCAGGGGGACCGGAGCCGGGTGTGGGCTGCGCCGGCCGCGGCATTGTCACCGCCATCAATCTGCTGGAGAATCTGGGGGCGTATACGCCGGACCTGGACTATGTCCTTTATGACGTGCTGGGCGACGTGGTCTGCGGCGGTTTCGCCATGCCGATCCGGGAAGGGAAAGCAAAAGAGATCTATATCGTCTGTTCCGGGGAGATGATGAGTCTTTACGCCGCCAATAATATCTGTAAGGGGATCCGCCGTTATGCCGAGAGCGGCAAAACCAAGCTGGGCGGTATCATCTGTAACTCCCGTCTGGTGGACAACGAGCGGGCGCTTGTCACAGAATTTGCGCAAAGGCTGAACACGCAGCTACTTTATTTTATTCCAAGGGATAATATCGTCCAGCGCGCGGAGCTGCGCCGCCAGACCGTCTTAGAGTACGCGCCGGATTCGCAGCAGGCGGACGAATATCGCGCTCTGGCAGCAGCGATTGACATGAATGAGAGCTATTCTGTACCGACGCCGATTTCCAACGATGCGCTGGAAGCGCTTTTGTTAAAATATGTGCCGGTGGCGGAGTGATAAAGCAGCGGAATGATGATGTCAATGCACGTTTATCATAAGAATTTTTTGTGTTGAAACGGCAATCATAAAAAATCAGCTTGACGAAGTACTTAGGAAATACTATAATCAACTCGTAAGTTACCAACTTACGAGTTGATTATATCTTTGGAGGAATGTATGTTTTACTGTCGGGAAGAAGAACTTCGCCTTATGAACATGCGTTATCGGAAAGACCGGTTTGAGTGTATTGTCATATATGGAAGACGGCGTGTAGGAAAAACTGCATTAATCAATGAGTTCTGTAAAGATAAGCCAACAATTTATTTTTCCGCGTTGAATGCTTCTTCGCAGGAAAACCTTGAGGCGCTTTCCAGGGCAATTTTTGCCTGCAAAACTCCGGATACTGTTTCCACGCCTGTGTACAGCAGTTATGATGACGCGCTGGATGAAATTACGGCTATGTCCAGAGAAAAGCGTCTGGTGTTTGTGATTGACGAATATCCTTATCTTGCGCGAGCCGAGCAATCTGTCTCTTCGAGACTGCAGCATATCATTGATCATCAGTGGCAGGATGGCAGACTGTATCTGATTCTTTGCGGCTCTTCCATGAGTTTTATGGAATATCAGGTATTGGGATATGAAAGTCCACTGTATGGGCGGCGCACGGCGCAATTTAAAATTCAGGCGTTAACATACAGGGAAATGACGATATTTCATCCGAAACTGTCCTGTCAGGATCAGGCGCTTTTGTATGGTGTGACGGGCGGTATTCCTCATTATATCAATAAACTGGATGTAAAGGATGATATGGATGAGGCGGTTCTGGATAATCTGCTGGAACCTTCCAGCTATTTGTTTGAGGAACCGGAGAATCTGCTGAAGCAGGAGCTGCGGGAGCCGGCTGTCTATAATTCCGTGCTTTCCGCCGTGGCGGGCGGAGCCAGCCGCTCCAATGAAATTGCGACAAAAGTAGGAGCGGAATCTGCGGTATGTGCTAAGTATCTGAAAGTGTTGATCGATCTGGGAATTTTGAAAAAGGAATCTCCGGTTTCAGAAAAGCCCGGCAGAAAAACAATTTATACAATAGATGACAACTTTTTCCGTTTCTGGTATCGTTTTGTGTCCCGTAATATGTCCATGATCAGCGCCGGACGAATCCGTTCTGTTTATGAACGGGCGATTAAAAGCGGATATCCGGATTATATGGGACTGATTTTTGAAAAAATGTGCAGAGAGTATTTGCTGCGTTATGCGAAAGAACTGCCCATCGTGTTGAGAGAAGTAGGGCAGTGGTGGGGAAGTGACCGTGAAACGCATCAGGAAGTGCAGATTGATATTGTGGGTTTGCCGGTGGATGGAAATGCCTGCCTGATTGGTTCCTGTAAATATCGGAATGAGAAGGTCGGCGTGGAGGAACTGAAACTTTTACAGAAATATGCTTCTGTGTTTCGTCCCGGTGGTACTTTTTATTACTATATTTTCTCTAAAAGCGGATTTACGCAGCCTTTACTGGAACTGGAAAAGCAGGGAAGGGTCACTTTACTGACATTGGAGGATCTTTATGCGTGACGGCTGAATTTATTCCAGGGAAAGGATCAGAATTGTGGGAGAAAGAAACCGACGGAAAGTTCGCAATTTATACAGGAGACCAAGGATAAATGGAACGAAATAATATACGCTATGCGTGTTATGTACAGATTTTAGAGGAGGAGCTGGTGCCGGCCATGGGCTGCACGGAACCGATTGCCTTAGCTTACGCCGCCGCGAAGGCGAGAGAACTTTTAGGGGAGCTGCCGGATAAGGTGGTGCTGCAGGTCAGCGGCAGTATTATCAAGAATGTGAAGAGCGTGATCGTACCGGGCACCAATCACTGGAAGGGGCTGGAGGCCGCGGCCGCGGCGGGAATTATCGCCGGACACGCGGAACGGGAGCTGGAGGTGCTCTCCGGGGTGGATGATGAGGAGAGAAACGCCATGAGCCGGTATCTCGACCGCGTGAATATTACGGTGGAGCATATCGAGGAAGGGCATATTTTTGATATCATCGTGACGGAATATGCAGGGGAGCATTCTGCGAAGGTCCGGATTGCGGATCATCACACGGAGATTGTCCTGATGGAAAAGGATGGAGAGATATTGTATCAGAAAAATACTGCATCTGGTTCCGGTACGGACGGCAGTTTGGCGAAGACTGGCTCAAACGGAAACGGCGCGGATCAAATTGCTGACCGCGGTCTTCTGACCGTGGAGGGAATCTGGGACTTTGCCAACACCTGCGATTTAAAGGATGTAGAGGAAGTGCTGGACCGTCAGATCCGTTATAATACCGCCATCGCGGAGGAAGGGCTGAAGGGAGATTACGGCGCGAATATCGGGAAAGTGCTGCTGCAATCCAACGGCTCTGACGTACGCACCAGGGCGCGGGCCTACGCGGCCGCGGGGAGCGACGCCAGGATGAACGGCTGTGAACTGCCTGTGATTATCAACAGCGGCAGCGGCAACCAGGGCATGACCTGCTCCCTGCCGCTTATCGTCTATGCAGAGGAGCTTGGCGCAAGCCACGAGAAGCTTCTGCGTGCCCTGATTATCAGTAACCTGATCAGCATCCATGAGAAAACCGGGATTGGTACCCTGAGCGCCTACTGCGGCGCGGTCAGCGCGGGTGCGGGCGCGGGCGCGGGAATCGCCTATCTGAAGGGCGGCGATTATCAGACCATTATTCATACGGTAGTGAATGCGCTCGCGATTGTCAGCGGCATTATCTGCGACGGCGCCAAGGCCAGCTGCGCGGCCAAAATCGCCAGCAGCGTGGACGCCGGAATCCTGGGCTATGAAATGTACTGCTGCGGCCAGGAATTCAAGGCCGGCGACGGGATCGTGATGAAGGGCATCGAGGCTACCATCGACAGCATCGGTCGCCTGGGGAAGGACGGGATGCGTGCGACGAATGACGAGATTATTTCCCTGATGATCGGGGAGTGAGACAGTGCTCTGATTACCGGGAAGAGATATTCCCCGTTATTAGCGTGAGGCAGATTTTATGGGAGAGGGAAAAGAAGCGAACACACAACAGCATATCTGCATCGGCCTTTTAGCTCATGTGGACTCCGGCAAGACGACCCTGGCGGAGTCCATTCTCTATACCCGGAACGCGATCAGAAAGCAGGGCAGGGTGGATCACGGGGACGCCTTCCTAGACACGGATCAGATGGAGAAGGCGCGGGGCATTACGATTTTTTCCAAGGAAGCGCGGGTGCGGATCGGCGAATATGAGGCAGTGCTTCTGGATACGCCGGGTCATACGGATTTTGGCGCGGAGATGGAGCGGGCGCTTCAGGTGCTGGATTACGCCATTTTGGTGATCAGCGGCTCCGAGGGCATCCAGAGCCATGTGCGGACACTCTGGCAGCTTTTACAAAAGCACAGTATTCCGGTCTTTTTGTTTGTCAATAAAATGGACCTGCCGGGATGTGATCGTGAGGTGCTGATGCAGGTTTTGCAAAAGGAGCTGAGCGGCGACTGTGTAGACTTTACGGATACGTCGAACCAGAATTTCCTGGAAAGCGTGGCTGAACGTTCCGAGGATTTGCTGGAATATTATTTACAGGGTAAAGATCTGCCCGTGCATCTGATTGGGGAGCTGATTTTGGAGCGGAAGCTTTTCCCATGTTATTTTGGCTCCGCCCTGAAAAATGAGGGCGTGAAGGAACTGCTGACCAGTCTGGAAACCTATATGCTTCCGGTACGCTATCCGCATGAATTCGGTGCGCGTGTGTATAAAATTTCCCGGGACGATAAGGGAAGCCGTCTGACGCATTTAAAAGTGACCGGCGGGATGCTGCAGGTGAAGGCTCTCATCGGTGAGGAAAAAATCAACGAGATCCGCCTGTATTCCGGCGCGGATTATGAGCAGGTGAACGAGGCAAAGGCAGGGACTCTCTGCGTGGTGACGGGGCTTACGGCTTCTTACAGCGGGCAGGGGCTGGGCTTTGAGCGGGAGGAAATGCCTCCAACGCTGGAACCGGCATTGTCTTATCGGATGATTCTGCCGGACGGCTGCGATGTCTATCAGACCTATCTGAAAATCAGACAGCTTATGGAGGAGGACCCGCAGCTGAAGATCCTCTGGGTGGAGCAGAAGAGAGAAATTCAGGTGCAGTTCATGGGTGAGGTACAGATTGAAGTCGTGCGCGCCATGATACAGGACCGGTTTCAGTTAGCGGTTTCATTTGACGAGGGGAGTATTATTTATAAGGAAACAATTGCCGCGCCGGTGGAGGGTGTGGGGCATTTTGAGCCGCTGCGCCACTACGCGGAGGTGCATCTGTGGATGGAGCCGGGAGAGCCGGGCAGCGGCCTGACCTTTGATTCGATCTGCAGTGAGGATGTGCTGGACCGCAACTGGCAGCGGCTGATTCTGACGCATTTAAAAGAACGCAGGCACAAAGGGGTGCTCACGGGCAGCGAGCTGACGGATGTGCGGATTTCGCTTACGGCGGGACGCGCACATCCAAAGCACACTGAGGGCGGTGATTTCAGGCAGGCGACTTACCGGGCGGTCCGCCAGGGACTGATGCGGACGGAAAATATCCTGCTGGAGCCGATGTATGAGTTTGAGCTGACACTGCCCATGGAGAATGTAGGCAGGGCCATGAACGATATTAACCGGATGAGCGGAACGTTTGAAGGACCTGTCACGAATGAAATAAAGACAGACGGTGGTGACGGGATGACTGCAACCCTCTCCGGCAGAGCGCCCGTATCCACAATGCAGGGCTACCAGAGGGAGGTGGCTTCCTATACCAGAGGGCTTGGCCGGCTGAAGCTGCGCCTGGCAGGCTACGCGCCCTGTCATAATACGGAGGAGGTTCTGGAGGCGGCACACTATCTTCCGGAGGAGGATCTGGAGAATACGGCGGACAGTGTGTTCTGCGCCCATGGCGCAGGATTTGTGGTGCCATGGGATCAGGTGGAGGAATATATGCACCTGGAGACCGGGCTGACGGAGGCGTATGAGCGGGAGGCACCTGCCCAGCAGTCCTACCGCGCACAGCGAAAAG
The DNA here is from genome assembly GCA_021200995.1 of Lachnospiraceae bacterium. Lineage (GTDB taxonomy): Bacteria > Bacillota > Clostridia > Lachnospirales > Lachnospiraceae > RGIG6307. Next base: position 60,741 of record JAJQFS010000063.1, read on the forward strand.
AACAGGAGAACAGTTCTGCATCGGACTTTATTTCCCAGGAAGAAATCGACGCCATCTTCGCCCGCACCTACGGCACCACTTCACGTAAAAAGGAAGGCTGGGAGCGCATATCCCGGTCGGTTTCTCGTCCTGCGGCAGCGTCCGCAAAAGAGTATGTTTACCAACCAAAGCAACACAAACCTGAGGAGGAGTATCTCCTCGTGGACGGCTATAACATCATTTTTGCCTGGGAGGAGCTTTCCGCCATTGCTGCCGTCAACATCGACGGCACCCGTGATCGCCTGGCGGACATTCTCTGCAATTACCAGGGCTACAAAAAGATGACGGTCATCCTCGTTTTCGACGCCTACCGCGTGGCCGGACACCGGGAAACCGTGCAGCAGTACCATAATATTTACATCGTTTACACAAAGGAAGCGGAGACCGCGGATCATTATATTGAAAAGACGGTCAAACGTATGGCCGGCAAATATAAGGTGACCGTGGCGACCTCCGACCGCCTGGAGCAGATGATTATCTGGGGCCGCGGCGCCACACGCTTAAGTGCGAGAGAACTTTTTGAGGAGGTGGAGCGGACCGGGCAGGAGATACGGGAGTATCTATCTTTACACCCGTAACAGCAGAGCAGATATACGCCGATCTTGCCAGATCCCGGCAGCAGATAGCGGAAGGCAGGGGAATTCCTATGGAGAAAGCATTGGAAGAAATTGGCAGAAAGCATGGTTTTATTATATGTAAAAAATATCTTAAAAAATCTTGAATTTTATCTTTATCTCTTCTGGAAAATAATGTATAGTGAAATATAGCGTAAAGCTATATTCCGTTCTAAATCATTTCGATTGGCCTGCCGCCGCCATCCGGTGGTAAACTGGTTGAAAACGCAGAACACCAAAGGAGAGAAACAAATGAAAAACAATTCCGTCAGAAATGTCGTCGCAATCGGTATCGGCGCCGCACTGTTCTTTGTGCTGGGCCGCTTCGTGGCTATCCCCAGTGGGATTCCGAACACCAACATCAGCTTACAGTACGCCATTCTGGGCATGCTGGCTGCGATGTACGGCCCCGTGGCAGGCGCGCTGATCGGCTTCATTGGTCATACCCTGATTGACTTATCCTGGGGCGGCAGCCCGTGGTGGAGCTGGGTCATCGCCTCTACTTTTGTCGGCGCCATCGTCGGCCTTGTCGCGAAGAGACTGAATATCAGTGAGGGTGAGTTCGGCAAGTCTCAGATTATTCTTTTTAATGTCGCGAATGTGGTGGCCAACGCCGTCGCCTGGATTATCATTGCGCCGGTTCTGGACATTCTGATTTACGCTGAGCCTGCCAATAAGGTATTCGCGCAGGGCGCGATGGCCGCTGTCGCCAATATTCTGACTGCCTGCATCATCGGTACCCTTCTGCTGCTGGCCTACACCAAGACCATCGCCAAAAAGGGCTCCCTGGATCAGGAATAAGTACTATGGAATAACTGCAGAAAGAGCAGGGCTGTTCGCCTTGCTCTTTTTCGTGGTGCGGCATATAACAGAGAAGTACGATATAAAGCAAACGGGCAGATATTTCGGAAATGTCTGTTTTCAAAAAGTAAAATCAACAGCGAGAGAAAACGATGCAGCCTATTATTTCCTTTAAAAACTTCGGTTTTCAGTACCGGGCGCAAAAGCACCCGACCCTCTACGATATCAACCTGGATATCTATCCGGGCGAGCGAGTCCTGATCGCGGGACCCTCCGGCAGCGGTAAGTCCACCATCGGCAACTGCTTAAACGGCCTGATTCCCTTCAGCTACACCGGCGAGTGCACCGGGAGCCTTACCGTGGACGGCGTGGACGCCCCCAAATCCGGCATCTTTGAGCTGTCCCGGCATGTGGGCACGGTCCTGCAGGATCCGGACGGACAATTTATCGGGCTGACGGTGGCCGAGGACATCGCTTTTGCTCTGGAGAATGACTGCGTCCCGCAGGATGAGATGCATGAGACAGTGCGTAAGGTAGCGGAGATGGTCGGAATCACCGAGCGCATGGAATATGCGCCGCATGAGCTGTCCGGCGGACAGAAGCAGCGTGTGAGTCTGGGCGGCGTCATGGTGGACCAGGTGAAGATTTTGCTTTTCGACGAGCCGTTGGCCAACCTGGACCCGGCCACCGGCAAACAGGCCATTGAGTTGATTGACGATATTCAGAAGCGTACGGATACCACGGTGGTCATTATCGAGCATCGCTTAGAGGACGTCCTCTGGAAAAACGTGGACCGCATTATTTTAGTCAGCGAAGGACGGATCGCGGCGGATTTAAAGCCGGACGACCTGCTCAGCACCAGTCTGTTGACGGAGCACGGCATCCGCGAACCGCTGTACCTGACCGCCTTAAAATACGCCGGCGTGGAGATCACTCCTGAGAAAAAGTCCGCTCATGTCGATACAGTGGTACTGGATGAAAGCGACAAACAGAAGGTGCGCGACTGGTTTACCTCTGCGCCTCCCGCTCCCGCAAAGCCTGAGCGGCCGGTGCTTTTAGAGGTAAAAGACGTGACCTTCGGCTATAATCCGGAGACCGTGACGCTTCATGATATCAGCTTTCAGATCCGGGAAGGCGAGATGCTCAGCATCGTGGGACGAAACGGCGCGGGCAAATCCACCATGTCCAAGCTGATCTGCGGCTTCGAGCCACTGACGCAGGGCAAGGTATATTTTAAAGGAAAAGATGTCACCAATGATACCATCCGCGAGCGTGCCGCCCATATTGGTTATGTCATGCAGAATCCTAACCAGATGATTTCCAAGACCATGATTTTTGACGAGGTGGCTCTGGGCGTTCGCAATCAGGGCCTGAGCGAGGCCGAGATCAGGGAAAAAGTGGAGGCGTCATTGAAAATCTGCGGCCTCTATCCCTTCCGCAACTGGCCGATCTCCGCACTCTCCTTCGGGCAGAAAAAGCGTGTGACCATCGCCAGCGTCCTGGTGATGGGGCCGGAACTGATTATCTTAGACGAGCCGACCGCGGGCCAGGATTTTAAGCATTATACGGAAATTATGGAATTCCTTCGTTCCTTAAACGACCAGGGAGTGACGGTGGTGATGATCACGCACGACATGCACCTGATGCTGGAATACACGCCCAGAGCTCTGGTGTTTAACAATGGCCGCCTGGTCTGTGATGAGGCATCCTCTGTGGTGCTGTGCAATCCGGACTTGGTGAAGGAAGCCGCGTTAAAGGAGACAAGCCTGTTCACACTGGCCAACCGCTGCGGTATTATGCCGCCGGAAGCCTTTGTGGACCACTTTATTGACGCTGACAGGGAGGTGAGAGACAATGGCCGCTAAAACTGTTTTAAATTACATAGAGCGCAAAAGCTTTGTGCATGATTTGACCGGTGTGACCAAGCTGGCTTTTTTCCTGCTCTTTACCTTCGCCAGTATGCTGACCTATGATACCAGGGTGCTTCTGGGGCTTTTGATTATCAGTTGTCTGGCCTTCCGTTTCAGCCATATCAAATTTAAGGAAGTCCGGTTTATGATGGTGTTCATGCTGGTTTTCCTCTTGATGAACAACATCTTCATTTACCTGTTTAACCCGGATCAGGGCACCGCGGTGTACGGCACGCGGCATGTGCTGTTCCACTTTATCTGGCGCTACGATGTGACGGCGGAGCAGTTATTTTACATGTTCAATGTATCATTGAAATATTTCGTCTCGCTGCCCATCGCTATCCTGTTTATCTCCGCGACGAATCCCAGCGAATTCGCGGCCAGCTTAAACCGCATCGGCGTTTCTTACCGGGTGAGATATTCTGTGTCCATCGCGCTGCGCTATATTCCGGACATCCAGCGTGGTTATCACAATATCAGCCAGGCGCAGCAGGCCCGCGGCGTCGAACTCGGTAAAAAAGTGAAGCTCTGGACGCGTCTTAAAAATGTGGTGACAATCCTGATGCCACTTATTCTTTCAAGCCTTGCCCGGATTGACGTGATTTCCAACGCCATGGAGCTGCGCGGCTTCGGCAAGGACAAAAAGAAGCACACCTGGTACATGGCGCGCCCACAGAAACGAAATGACTGGCTGGTGATCGGCTTTGGAGTGCTGCTTTTGGCGCTCAGCGCTGTGATTACCTTCTGGGATGGTGACAGGTTCTTTAATCCGTTTATGTGAGCGCTTTTTGCGAAGCAATCCATGGTATCACCCCTTTTTTGGCGTATCATCTATGCTATATGAAATAAAAAATGCGGAGGATTTTTGGAATCTTCCGCGTTTCGTTTTTGATGGCTGATCTACACCGTCCACCCACCGTCTAAAGTAATGATCTGTCCTGTCAGGTATTCCGGCGCTTGTGCTAACTGCAGGCAGAGCGCCGCTACTTCCTCTGGCCGACCGATCCGATCCGCTGGGATTTCCGTAATCAGCGTCTGCATCTCGGCCTCAGACAGCTTCGCGTTCATGGAGGTGTCGATCAGGCCGCAGGCAACGGCGTTGACCTGGACATTGCCGGGGGCGGCCTCCTTCGCCAGTGCCTTCGTCAGGGCGTTGACGGCTCCTTTGGAGGCCGAGTAGGCCGCCTCCATGCTGGCGCCGTGCTCTCCCCAGACGGAGGAAATATTGATGATCCGCCCGCTGTTGCGGCTCAACATCCCCGGCAGCAGATGTTTGCAGCTTAAGAATACAGAGGTCAGGTTGGTATCCATGACCTGCCGCCAGTCGGTAAGCGACATATCCTGCAAGAGCCCCATGTAGGAGATGCCGGCGTTATTGATCAGCACATCCATGGCCGGTAATTCTTTTAAAAATGCTTCATACTTTTCCGTGTCTGTCACATCCACGGCAAAGCAGGCCGCATTGACGCCGTATTCCCGCCGCCATTCTCCGGCGGCGTCTTCCAGCATTTCCAGATTTTCCTTACAGATTAAATATAATTCCCAGCCTTCCCCGGCAAAGGCTTCGGCGATGGCGCGGCCGATGCCGCGGGAGGCGCCGGTGATACAGATTTTTTTTGGCATTTCATGATTTCCTTTTTTGAAGAATTGAAAATAGTTGTATTTACGCAGAGAGAGTTCTCTGCTTTTTCAGGATACCACCGAACGGAACGTTTTACAAGGCGGTGCAGGACAGGATTTTTGGGCTTTACTTTATTTTCATGCGATGGCATAATGAAAGCACCTGATCAGAATCCCGGAGCAAAGACAATGCAATTGAAAGAACAAAAATTACAGCACCAGGACATCATTCTACAGTATTCTGCCCAGAATAACGGTGTGACCATCACCGGCATGGAAGGCTTTCGCTCCGCGCTTGTGGTGCCGGAGAACATAGAGAATTTGCCGGTGAGGTCGGTTGGCAAAAAGGCCTTCCTGGGCAAAAGCTGCCTGGAGCGGGTGACGCTGCCAAAGACAGTGACGAGGCTGGAGGACTATGCCTTCGCGCAGTGCGGGAGGCTGCGTGAACTGGACGCGCCGGGAGAGGTATCCCTGGGAACGGGCGTTTTCAAGGGGTGTAAGTCCATAGAGCGGCTGGCGCTGGGCGATATGCCACTGGACGCGCAGATTCTGATGGCGACGCTGTGCTGCCACCTGAAGGCGGATTATCTCTTAAGTGACCTGGAGAGGGGAAGCGAGAGATGGTTTGAGCGGTGGGATCAGTGCCTACTTTCCTTTCTCTTAGAGGACGATGAGGAGAATTATCACGACCTCGTTTTCTGTGGGGAGGAGGACATCGGCATCCGCATGCAGGATCAGATCCTGGAGGAAAAGAAGCTGAAGGCACATCTGTGCTTCCTGCGGCTGGGGCATCCGGCATTTTTAAAGGAAGGCGGACGAAAAGCCTGCACGGAATACCTGCTCCAGCATACGAAGGGCTGCGCTTGTGAGGAGGCCTGGCAGGTGCTGACACAGCAGCTGAAAGGTCAGATGCAGTATTACCGGCTTTTTGCCGACCTGGGCGGAGTGACGAGGGATAATCTGGACGGTATGATCCTGGACCTGGATGAGACACAGACGGAAGCAAGGGCGTTTCTGATCCGGTATCGGGAGGAACATCATGGGGAGTATGATGTTTTCGCAAACTTTACCCTTTGAATATAAAGAAAAACAGAAGATATGGACATTTGTCGGAGAGGAAAATTTCTTTTTGATCTGTCCCTGAGAGAAGGAGGAATTAGCTAAGATGAAAGACTTAATCATTATCGGAGCCGGTCCGGCAGGCCTGTCGGCGGCGGTCTACGGCCTGCGCGCCGGCATGGATCTGGAAATTCTGGAATCCAATTATATGGGCGGCGGTCAGGTGCTCAATACCTATGAGGTGGATAATTATCTGGGCATGCCGCATTACAATGGATTTGACCTGGGAATGGCTTTTCAGAACCATGTGGCGGATATGGGCAAGGAACCTGTCTCCTGCGAGGTGACCGCGCTTGAGAAGACGGACGCCGGTTTCCTGATCCATACCGATCAGGGAGTCATGGAGAGTAAAACTGTGATTTACGCGGCAGGTGCTGCCAACCGGAAACTCGACGTTCCCGGAGAGGAGTCGCTGAAAGGAAAGGGCGTTTCCTACTGCGCGACCTGCGACGGTGCGTTATATCGCGGGCAGACGGTGGCAGTCGTGGGCGGCAGCTACACCGCGGTGGAGGACGCCATCTATCTGGCAGGTCTGTGTGAGAAGGTGTACCTGATTCACCGTCGGGACAGTCTCAGGGCAGGCGCGGTTTTGGAGGGGCGGCTGAAAAGTCTTCCCAATGTGGAGATCCTCTGGAATACGATCCCTGTGGAAATCCTTGGTCAGGAGGAGGTGGAGCGCTTCCGTCTGCAGAATAAGCTGACAGGCGAGGAACGAACGCTGGATGTGCAGGGCGTGTTCGTGGCGGTGGGCACTGTGCCGAATACACAGCTTTTGCGGGGACCGGCAGAGTTGGATGAATATGGTTATGTGAAAGCAGGGGAGGATTGTGCCGCTTCCGTTTCCGGGTTATTTGCCGCGGGGGATTTAAGGACAAAGAAGCTGCGCCAGGTCATTACGGCGGTGGCGGACGGCGCCAACGCGGCGACCGCGGCCTGGGACTATCTGCAGACCGTCAGACCGTAAATTAGAAAACAGGCAGTCGCTGATTGATTGCCTGTTTTTTACACTGGGTAATTGTACAGAATATTCAGTCAATTCCTGAAAAAGTTTTTCTGTCGTAATTTGAAGAAATTACTTGACAAATGAAAAACTGGCAAAAATACCAAATTGATTTGCAGGAAAAGCGTCAAAAAACCTCTTTTTCGCGTCGAACCTGTTCTGGAAACGAATGGAAAAAAGAGAAGTTGTCCACATGGATAACCTCTCTTTTTTTCGCGTTTTTAAAGTTATACACAGACTTATCCACTTTATCCACATTTTGCAGTGCGCTTTTTCGTGCTTTCCTGCATTTTTTTGCCGGCGAACAGCTGTTTTGTCGAAAATGAACAGAATCGAAAAAATAAGGTAAAAATTTCAAAAAATCCGGAAAATGGAATTGTCTGAAAATTTGCGCAGCCGCACAGGCGTAAAAAATTTGAAAAAAAGTGAAAGAAAGGATTGCATATTGTGAAAGCTTATGGTAGAATACGGATTGACAAAAAAATAACAATTTAATTTCTACATTCCGTTCACAATTCATTTATGGCATAAGGAACAAAAAATCAGAAATCCATGTGTCATGCAATTCATTAAAAGGAGAAAAACTATGGCAAAAAAAGTTGTATTGGCAGGGGCCTGCCGTACCGCGATCGGTACAATGGGCGGCACATTAAGCACAACCCCCGTTGTGGATCTGGGTGCGATCGTGATTAAAGAAGCCGTGAACAGGGCCGGCATTAAGCCGGAGGATGTGGATCAGGTTTACATGGGCTGCGTCATTCAGGCGGCGCAGGGACAGAACGTGGCGCGCCAGGCGTCCATCAAGGCGGGACTTCCGATTGAAGTACCGGCGGTTACCATGAACGTGGTCTGCGGCTCCGGCTTAAATTGTGTCAACCAGGCGGCTCAGATGATCCTGGCGGGCGACGCGGATGTGGTCGTGGCCGGCGGCATGGAGAATATGTCCATGGCTCCCTACGCGGTTCCCCAGGGTCGTTACGGTTACAGAATGAACAACGGCGTGCTGGTGGATACCATGATCAAGGACGCCCTCTGGGATGCGTTTAATGATTATCATATGATTAAGACCGCGGACAATATCTGTGAGGAGTGGGGCTTAACCCGTGAGGAGATCGACGAGTTCGCGTTAAAGAGCCAGTTAAAGACCGAGGCGGCGCAGAAGGCCGGCGCGTTTGATAAGGAAATCGTGCCCGTCACCGTGAAGAAAAAGAAGGAAACCATCGAGTTCAAGGTCGATGAGGGACCGCGTCACGGCTCCACCATCGAGGGCCTGCAGAAGCTTCGTCCGATCAATCCGGGCGGCTTTGTGACCGCGGGCAACGCTTCCGGCATCAACGACGGCGCGGCCGCGATCGTGGTTATGAGTGAGGAGAAGGCTAAGGAACTTGGCGTGACGCCGATGGCGACTTATGTGGCAGGCGCTCTGGCGGGCGTTCGTCCGGAAGTCATGGGCATCGGTCCGGTAGCGGCGACGAAGAAGGTCATGGCGAAGACCGGTATGAAGATCGAGGACTTCGACATCATCGAGGCCAACGAAGCGTTCGCAGCACAGTCCGTGGCGGTTGGCAAGGAGCTGGGCATCGACGTTGACAGACAGCTGAACCCGAACGGCGGCGCAATCGCTTTAGGACACCCAGTGGGCGCTTCCGGCTGCCGTATCCTGGTGACGCTGCTTTATGAGATGCAGGCGAGGGGCGCGAAGACCGGCCTGGCGACGCTGTGCATCGGCGGCGGCATGGGCTGCGCGACGATCGTTTCAATGGAATAATCCGGAGGATTTTAAACAGAATGGAATATATTTTATATGAGGCGCAGGGCAGCGTAGCTGTCCTGACCATCAACAGAGAGCGTGCGTTAAATGCCCTGAACTCTACAGTTTTGGAGGAGCTGGACCAGACCATCGACGCGATCGACCTTAATACGGTCCGCTGCCTGATCATCACCGGCGCGGGTGCCAAAAGCTTCGTGGCCGGCGCGGACATCGGGGAGATGAGCAGCCTGACCAAAGCAGAGGGCGAGGCTTTCGGCAAAAAAGGCAATGACGTCTTCCGTAAGATCGAGACACTTCCCATTCCCGTCATTGCGGCGGTGAACGGTTTCGCATTAGGCGGCGGCTGTGAGCTTGCCATGAGCTGTGACATCCGCATCTGCTCCGAGAACGCGGTTTTCGGACAGCCTGAGGTTGGACTTGGCATCACGCCGGGCTTCGGCGGTACCCAGAGACTGGCCCGTATCGTGGGCGTGGGTATGGCGAAGCAGATGATCTACACCGCGCGCAATATCAAGGCGGCTGAGGCTTACCGCATCGGCCTGGTAAATCAGGTCTGCGCGGCTGAAACGGACGCGGACGGCAATGTGGTCAAGACCGCGCAGGAAGCTCTTATGGCGGCAGCACTCAAGCTCGCCTCCACCATCGCAAAGAACGCGCCCATCGCGGTGCGCAACTGCAAAAAGGCCATCAATGAGGGCCTGGAGGCACCCATGGACGAGGCGATTGTGATCGAGGAGAAGCTTTTCGGCGACTGCTTCGAGACCGAGGACCAGAAATACGGTATGGCCTTCTTCCTGGACAAAAACAAGGAAAAGGTGAAAGAACCGTTCCAGAACCGATAATGGTTTGAACGGATATCAGGATACGCGATGTCATTTATGACGGTCATGAAGAATTAAAAAAGCGGAATGGCCGTCTGAGCATGAATCAAAATATAGGAGGCAACATTATGAAAGTAGGCGTAATCGGCGCCGGCACCATGGGTTCCGGCATTGCGCAGGTGTTCGCGCAGACTCCCGGCTATCAGGTTTATCTGTGCGATATCAACGAGGAGTTTGCCGCAAACGGCAAAAAGAAGATTGAAGCGGCATTCGCGAAGAGAATCGCGAAGGGCAAGATGACCCAGGAAGCCGCGGACGCGGTGCTTGCCAACATCACCACCGGCGTGAAGGACATCTGTACCGACGCGGATCTGGTTGTGGAAGCTGCCCTGGAAGTCATGGAGGTGAAAAAGCAGACCTTTAAGGAGCTGCAGGATATTGTTCCTAAGACCTGCATTTTCGCGACCAATACATCCTCCCTTTCCATCACGGAGATCGGCGCGGGACTGGACAGACCGGTGATCGGCATGCATTTCTTCAACCCGGCTCCCGTGATGAAACTGATCGAGATCATCCGCGGCGCGAATACCACCGACGAGGTCTTTGACAAGGTGAAGGCCATCTCCGAGGAGATCGGCAAGACGCCTGTAGAAGTCAATGAGGCCGCCGGCTTTGTAGTGAACCGTATCCTGATCCCGATGATCAACGAGGGTATCTGCGTTTACGAGGCCGGTGTTGCGAGCGTCGAGGATATCGACACCGCCATGAGACTGGGCGCGAACCATCCGATGGGACCGCTGCAGCTGGGTGACTATGTCGGACTGGACATCGTGCTGGCGATTATGGAGGTCATTTATAAGGAGACCGGCGACAGCAAGTATCGTCCGTCACCGTTATTGCGCAAGATGGTACGTGCCGGCAAGCTGGGCGTGAAGACCGGCGAGGGCTTCTATAAGTATAATTAATTTCAGAAAAGATGACATCAGGCAGACTGTATTTACGGGCTGCCTGTATGTGCTTGAGCAAAAAGTTACTATTCACGGCCATCGGAAAATATAATTAAAATCGTCGTGTTTACACGTAAGATGTTAATTATATTTTCCGATGAAGCCTGTGAAGCAGGAACTACACCAACATAAGCAAAAAGATGAGCGGTGTTTTGTGGCGCGCCGGACGCGCAGCGGACGCTTTTGCGCATGTCGGTGTAGGGCCGTGAATAGTAACGGGTAAGACAGAAATTGTTTCAAAGAAGGAGAATAAAAGACATGGATTTTACTTTAGGCAAAGAGTATGAAATGGCGAGACAGTTATTTAAAGATTTCGCCGAAAAAGAAGTAAAGCCCCTTGCGCAGGAAGTGGACGAAACCGAGCGTTTCCCCCGCGAGACTGTGGACAAGATGGCTAAATATGGGTTCATGGGCATTCCGGTTCCGAAGGAGTACGGCGGACAGGGCTGCGACACCTTAACCTATGCGATGTGCGTGGAGGAGCTTTCCAAGGTCTGCGGCACTACCGGCGTTATTGTATCCGCGCATACTTCTCTCTGCATCGACCCCATCCTGACCTATGGCACCGAGGAGCAGAAGCAGAAATATGTTGTGCCGTTAGCTAAGGGTGAGAAGCTCGGCGCTTTCGGCTTGACCGAGCCGGGTGCTGGTACAGATGCTCAGGGGCAGCAGACCAAGGCTGTCTTAGACGGCGATGAGTGGGTCTTAAACGGCTCCAAGTGCTTCATCACCAACGGCAAGGAAGCGGATGTATATATCATCATCGCGGTGACCGGCAAGGTCGAGAAGCGCGGCCGTATGCAGAAGGAAATCTCCGCGTTCATCGTGGAGAAGGGCACCCCGGGCTTTACCTTCGGTACCAAGGAAAATAAGATGGGTATCCGCGGTTCCTCCACCTATGAGCTGATTTTCACCGACTGCCGCATCCCGAAGGAGAATCTGCTGGGCCAGAAGGGCAAGGGCTTCAATATCGCCATGCATACGCTGGACGGCGGACGTATCGGTATCGCCGCGCAGGCGCTGGGTCTTGCGGAGGGCGCTTTAGAGACCACCGTTGCCTATGTAAAAGAAAGAAAACAGTTCGGCAAGACCATCGGTTCCTTCCAGAACACCCAGTTCCAGCTGGCCGATATGGCGACCAAGACCGAGGCCGCGAAGAACCTGGTTTACAAGGCTGCCTTAAAGAAGGATGAATTCAGAAAGAACCCGAAGGTTTCCTACTCTGAGGAAGCAGCAATGGCGAAGCTGTATGCCGCTGAAACGGCTATGGAAGTGACAACCAAGGCGGTGCAGCTGCACGGCGGCTACGGATACATCAGAGAATATGATGTGGAGCGCATGATGCGCGACGCCAAGATCACTGAGATCTACGAGGGCACCAGCGAAGTGCAGAAAATGGTCATCAGCGGCGCGCTGCTGAAATAAGGCGAACGAAAAATCCGCAGGATTTCTGAGTGGCGCCTTACGGCGATATCATAATAAAGAGAGGAATAAATCACATGAAAATAATTGTTTGCATCAAACAGGTTCCGGATACCAAGGGCGGTGTGAAGTTCAACCCGGACGGAACATTGGACAGAGCCGGTATGCTGGCGATCATGAACCCGGACGACAAGGCCGGTCTGGAAGCGGCTCTGAGATTAAAGGATGAGTACGGCGCGGAGGTGACAGTGCTGACCATGGGTCTGCCGAAGGCGGCGGACGCATTACGTGAGGCCCTGGCTATGGGCGCTGACAAAGCGATCCTGGTGACTGACAGAGTCTTAGGCGGCGCTGATACCCGGGCAACCTCCACCACCATCGCTGGCGCGATCAGAAATCTGGAGTATGACCTGATCATTACCGGCCGACAGGCGATCGACGGCGATACCGCGCAGGTAGGCCCGCAGATCGCGGAGCACCTTGGTATTCCGGTGATTTCCTACGCGCAGGATATCAAGATTGAGGGTGACAAGGTTGTGGTGCAGCGTCAGTATGACGACAGATATCACGTGCTGGAGGCACAGATGCCCTGCCTGATCACCGCTTTGAGCGAGTTAAACGAGCCCCGCTACATGACGCCGGGCGGCATCTTTGACGCCTGCCAGGCTGAGATTATCACCTGGGGCAGAAAAGATCTGGTGGATGTGGATGACTCCAACTTAGGATTAGCCGGTTCCCCGACCAAGATCGCGAAGGCCTCCGATAAGGTCCGCAAGGGCGCGGGCGAGAAGGTAGTACCGGAGTCTCCGGAGGACGCGGTCAGCTACATTGTCGGTAAGCTGGATGAAAAGCATGTGATCTAAAAGAGCGAGTGAGAGGTGAATAATATGAATTTAGAAGAATACAAGGGTGTATATGTATTTGCCCAGCAGGTAGATAACGTAATCGGCAGCATCGCCTTCGAGCTGCTCGGCAAGGGCAAGGAGCTGGCTGCTGATCTGGGTACCGACGTGACTGCCGTTCTGATTGGCTATCAGGTAAAAGACCTGGCGGATCAGCTGGCGGAATACGGCGCGGACAGAGTCATCGTAGTGGATGATCCGGAGCTGGAAACCTACAGAACCGAGCCTTACGCGCAGGCGCTGGCAGGCGTCATCAATGAGTTTAAGCCGGAAATCATGCTGGTAGGTGCGACCGCCATCGGCAGAGATTTAGGCCCCACTGTTTCCGCGAGAGTTGCGACCGGTCTGACCGCGGACTGCACAAAGCTGGATATCGGCGATTTCCCGCTGACTCCCATCCCCGGCAAGGAACAGCTGCATAATCAGCTTTTAATGACCCGTCCGGCGTTTGGCGGCAACACCATCGCTACCATCGCCTGCCCGGACAACCGTCCGCAGATGGCGACTGTTCGTCCCGGCGTGATGCAGAAGATCACTCCCGTTAAAGGCGCGAAGGCCGAGGTCATTGAGTATAATCCCGGCATCACCGTGAACAATAAATTCGTCACGATCAAAGAGGTCGTGAAGGCTGTTTCCAACACCGTAGACATCATGGATGCCAAGATCTTAGTCAGCGGCGGCCGTGGCGTCGGTAGCCCGGAGAACTTCAAGATTCTGGAGGATCTGGCGGAGGCGATCGGCGGTACCGTCAGCTGCTCCCGTGCGGTGGTAGACGCTGGCTGGAAGCCGAAGGATCTGCAGGTTGGTCAGACCGGCAAGACTGTTCGCCCGAATGTTTACTTTGCCATCGGCATTTCCGGCGCCATTCAGCACGTGGCCGGCATGGAGGAGTCCGATATCATCATTGCCATCAATAAGGATGAGGATGCTCCGATTTTCGACGTGGCGGATTACGGTGTGGTCGGTGACCTGAATAAGATCGTTCCACAGCTGACTGAGGCCATTAAGGCAGCAAAAGCAAACAAATAAAAAGAGATAAAAGACATATGGAAAATCTGCCGTACCCGATGAGCGTAAACCTCGTGTAAAGGCAGATTTTTCCGCATGTTTCGCGAGAGGTAAAATCATGAATTTTGATTATGTATTAGCTAAGGTGAAAACTTTAAGCAAAAAGAAGGTTGCCATCGCCGCCGCCCAGGACAGCGCAGTCTTAGAGTGTGTGAAAGCCTGCAGGGAGCAGGACATCGCGGATGTCGTGCTGGTGGGCGATCAGGCAAAGATTGAGGCGATTGCGAAAGAAATCGGACTGGATCTGACCGGCATTGAGATCATCGATGAGCCGGATATGATTGAGGCATCCTTAAAGGCTGTGAAGCTGGCCCATGATGGTGACGTCGACATGTATATGAAGGGTCTGGTGGATACCAAAAACTTCTTAAAGAGCGTTTTAAATAAAGAGGTTGGTCTGCGCACCGGCGGCGCTTTGTCCCATGTCAGCGTCTTTGAGGTGCCGGGTTATGACCGTCTGCTTTTCCTGACAGACGTAGCCTTCATGACCTATCCAACTCTGGAGGACAAGGTACATATCATCAATAATACCATTCCGGTCTGCAGAGCCTGCGGTGTGGAAGTGCCCAAGGTTGCTCCGGTGGCGGCGGTGGAAGTTGTCAACCCCAAGATGCAGGTGACCATCGAGGCGGCGGAGCTGACCAGAATGAATGAGGAAGGCGAGATTACAGGCTGTATCATCGACGGCCCGCTTTCTCTGGATCTGGCGATCGGCCCGGAGGCCGCGAAGCACAAGGGCGCGACCAACCGCAAGATTCAGGGCGACGCAGATGTGATCCTCTTCCCGGATATTCACGCTGGCAACCTGGTATACAAGACGCTGGTTCACACTACCCAGTCCAAAAACGGCTGCATCCTGACCGGAACCAAGGTACCCGTCATCCTGACCAGCCGTTCCGATACCTTTGAGACCAAGTTGAATTCCATCGCGTTGGCGGCAGTTGTCGCGGAGGAGCTGCAGCAGGGGAAATAAGGCTGTTATAAAGTGTAAAGCATTTCCAAATACGAGTGCGCCTGTACAGTAAAGAGTAAGACTGTGCAGGACGGGCACTCAGAAAAGAGAAAATAAAATGCCTGTTAAAAGTTTAATCATCAATCCGGGTTCTACCTCCACCAAGATCGGTGTCTTTGAGGATGAAACCCTTCTTTTTGAGGAAACACTGCGTCATACCACAGAAGAAATCGCGCAGTTTCCCATGATCGTGGACCAGAAGGATTTCCGCAAAAAGATCATTACCGATCTGCTGGAAAGCAAAAATTTTGACATCAACAGCCTGGACGTGGTTGTGGGCCGCGGCGGCATGTTGAAGCCGATCCCCGGCGGCACCTATGCCGTGACGGATGATCTGCTGGAGGATTTGAAAATTGGCGTTCAGGGCCAGCACGCTTCCAACCTCGGTGGGATTTTAGCCCGTGAGATCGGAGACGAGATCGGCGCGCCGTCCTACATTGTGGACCCGGTCGTGGTGGATGAGCTGATGCCCATCGCCAGATATTCCGGCCACCCGGATCTGCCCCGCACGAGCGTCTTCCACGCCCTGAATCAGAAGGCGGTGGCCAAGCGCTACGCCAAAGAGATCGGCAAATCCTATGAGGAGCTGCGTCTGATCGGCGTTCACATGGGCGGCGGCGTGTCTGTAGCGGCGCACGAGTACGGCAGAGTTGTGGATGTCTTCAATGCCTTAGACGGCGACGGCGCCTTTTCCCCGGAGCGTGCCGGCGCGGTACCGGTCGGCAAGCTGATCGGCCTGTGCTTTTCCGGCAAATATACGGAGAAGGAAGTCCGCAAGATGCTGACCGGCAACGGCGGCTTCAACGCTTATCTGGGCACCAACGACATGCGTGAGGTGACAAAACGTGCCAACGAGGGTGATGAGAAGGCGAAGGAAGCGAAGGAAGCCTTTTTACTTCAGGCTTCCAAGGACATCGGCTCCATGGCCTGTGTCCTGAACGGCAAAGTCGACCAGATTATTGTCACCGGCGGCATTGCCTATGGCGCTGATGTGGTAGCCGGCTTAAAAGAGAGATGCGGCTGGATTGCACCCTTCACGGTTTATCCGGGCGAGGACGAACTGCTGGCACTGGCGCAGGGCGCTCTGCGTGTCATGAACGGGGAAGAAGAAGTAAAAGAGTATTAAAATATGGCAAAAGTCCTTTTCAACTGGATTTATATTCTCTTTACAACCTTTTGCCTGGGCTTTGGGTTTTCGGCCTTCGGCAAAAAAATACTGGGGTATGAAATACGGCGTCTGGAAAATATCCTGTTAGGCGGGATGATTCTGGCGACCGTATATGCCCAGGTATTCAGTCTGTTTGCGGGAGTCGGGCTGTGGGCCAACATCGGATTGCTGGTCATCTGCGCGGCTCTTATTCTGTTACTTCACCAGGAAATGACGGAATTCCTGCAAAACATGATCAGAAATCACGGAACCGCATATAAACTTGCGGTTTTTGCGCTGCTTTTGTTGTGGGCGTATTTCACTTCCAGAGGAACCATGATCTATGATTCTGATATGTATCACGCGCAGAGTATTCGCTGGATTGAGGAATACGGTGTGGTAAAGGGGCTGGGTAACCTGCATCTGCGCTTTGCTTACAACAGTTCTGTTTTCTGCGCGGCTGCCCTTTACAGCATGAAATTTGTGTTTGGACAGTCCATGCATACGCTGAGCGGTTATTTTGCGTTTCTGCTGAGCATGTCGGTGCTGCGGATCGGAAAGTGCGTGAGACGGCGCAGGCTTCTCTGGTCTGACTTCGCCCGCATCGCGGCGGCCTATTACATGACCCGCATCTGTGATGAGGTGGTGTCTCCTGCATCGGATTATCCGGCCATGTGCCTGGTGTTTTTCATTGTGATTGCCTGGCTGGAGCAGCTGGGGTCTGAGGAAAAGGACGATGTCGCGCCCTATGCGCTTTTGTGTGTGGCAGGTGTGTACGCGGTGTCGGTGAAGGTGACAGTTGGCATACTGCTTTTACTGGTCATTAAACCCGCATATCTTTTAATTAAGAAAAAACGGGTGAAGGAGATTTTCCTCTATATCGGGATGGGCGTTCTCATCCTGGCCCCCTGGATGACGAGGACGGTACTGATTTCGGGCTATCTGCTTTACCCGTATCCGGCGCTGGATTTATTCAATGTGGATTGGAAAATACCGGCCTACCTGGCGAAACAGGACGCGGCGGAAATCAAGGTCTACGGGCGTAATCTGTACTATGTGGAATATGCGGACATGCCTTTGACTGAGTGGTTCCCGCAGTGGCTGAATGGACAGCAGGCGGCAGCCAGACTTATGATTCTGGCGGACATTGCTTCCGTGGGCCTGCTGATCCTCGGATCCGTGGCTTGCCTGATCAAAAGAGCATGGAAATACCTGGACGCTCTGCTTGTGATGTGGGCTGTCAGCGCCTCCTATCTGCTGTGGCAGCTTTCCGCACCGTTAGTACGGTATGGGTATGCCTATATCCTGTTGGTGCCGACGCTTATGGCGGGGTTTGTGCTGGTATGTATGACGAACGACGTCAGAACGGTTGGGTGCGAAATACAGGACGGAGAAATGAATGAAGCCGTGGTGCCAAAAGGGCTGACACTGACTGCTGCAGCTTATGGGAAGGAAAGATCAGCCGGAAGGAAAGCACTTAACAGAATTATACTGCTTGGAGCAGCCGCGGCCGGATGCTATATCGCCTGCACGGCGGTCATCTACGCCTGGCAGATCCGTCTGGAACCATATTATATTGCCCAGCAGGACTACGGCAGCAGCGAATGCGAGGCATTTGAGTTGGACGGTATTACCTTCTATCGGCCTCTGTATGACGAGAGAGTGGGATATGACACGTTTCCGGTCGTCTTTCAGGATCTGGAGTTTGAACTGCGCGGGGACAGCATCAGGGATGGCTTTCGCTCAGTCATGCCGGATGAGGAGACATATTACAGTCAGTATTACTGATCAAAAGAAAAATTTCGTGAAAAAGGCCTCCGGTTCTATGTATGACCGGAGGCCTTTGCTGTAACAGTGTGATTGTCTGGCAGACTTATTTTCTGATCTTTCTGACAACCCAGATCAGGATGCAGGAGCCAAGCACGCCGCAGATGATACTGCCGATGATTCCGTTGAAGGAAATGCCGATCAGGCCGAAAAGCAGGCCGCCGACAAAGCCGCCGACGATACCCAGGATGATATTGAAGATCAGACCGCCCTGCACATGCATGACCTGTCCGGCAATGTAGCCGCAGAGGGCGCCGACAATCAAAGAAGCAATAATGCCAAAAAAGCTCATAATGAAGAACCTCTTTTCATTTTATGCCGGCTGACCAAAGAACCAAAGGCTTCTGGTCAGCCGTTTATTTTCCGATAAAATCAGTCTAACGGGAACTTGAAATACTTTTTCGCATTATTATAAGAAATGCCTCTGACGATTTCCTCCAGGGTCTCCCAGTCGCAGGGGAACTCGCCGTTTTCCACCCAGTTGCCGATCAGGTTGCAGAGAATGCGGCGGAAATATTCGTGTCTCGTGTAGGATAAGAAGCTGCGGGAGTCGGTCAGCATGCCGACGAAGCCGCTTAAGTTGCCCAGGTTTGCCAGGGAGATCATCTGGTTCTGCATGCCGACCTTATGATCGTTGAACCACCAGGCGCTGCCCTGCTGGATTTTGCCAACCGCGGTGGAATCCTGGAAGCAGCCCAGGATCGTGCCGATGGCTTCATTGTCATTCGGGTTCAGGGAATAGATGATAGTGCGCGGCAGCTGATCCGTTTTGATCAGGGCGTTCAAAAAGTCTGCCATCTGGGCGCTGGGCGCGTAGTTGTTGATGCAGTCGTAGCCGGTATCCGGGCCGAGGGACTGATACATCAGCTCGTTATTGTCGCGTTTGCAGCCGTAGTGGAGCTGCATAGCCCAGTCTAAACGATTATATTCCTTTGCCACAAAGAGCATGAAGGCGGTCTTGAATTTCAGTTCGCAGGTTTTGCACACGGGCTTGCCGGCCAGGCGGTTGGCAAAGATTTCTTCAATCTCTTCATCGGAGGCAGGCTCATACATGACATATTCAAGGGCGTGGTCGGAGACACAGCAGCCCTGGCTGGCGAAAAACTCCATGCGGTTGGTAAGAGCGGTCTTTAAATCCGCGAAGGTCTTGATCTCAATGCCGCTGACCTGAGACAGTGTTGCCAGATAATCCAGGTATTCGGGTTTCTCAATGTTCATGGCCTTGTCCGGTCTCCAGGCTGGCAGGACCTTTACCTCAAAGCTCTCACCCGCTTTGATTTTCTGATGCCATTCCAGGCTGTCCACCGGATCGTCGGTGGTGCAGATCAGGGTCACGTTGGACTGGCGGATCAGGTTGCGCACGCTCATGGAGTCGTCCTGGAGCTTTTCATTGCAGAGGTTCCAGACTTCCTCGGCGGTATTTTTATTTAATACGCCGTAATAACCGAAATATCTCTGCAGCTCTAAGTGAGACCAGTGGAAGAGGGGGTTGCCGATGGCCTTGCCCACGCACTCGGCCCACTTGAAAAATTTCTCCTTGTCGGATGCGTCCCCGGTGATGTATTTTTCCTCTACGCCGCAGGAGCGCATGAAACGCCACTTATAGTGGTCGCCGCCGAGCCAGACCTGTGTGATATTGTCAAATTTGCGGTCCTCGGCAATTTCCTTCGGGTTGATATGACAGTGATAATCCAGGATGGGAGTGGTCGCTGCATATTCGTGAAACAGTTTCTGAGCCGTTTCTGTCTCCAACAGAAAGTTCTCGTCCATAAATTTCTTCATTTTTGCCTTACCTCCATGATGAACCTGGCTTTGAAAGCCGCGCGGAGTTTCTCTCCGTATAGTCAGATTCATTATAAAGCATGGACGGGCGAAAAACAAGAAGTTCCTTTTATTTTCAAAACCACATTGACGAATACTTTGTTTTGGTATAAAATTTATGTAATTGCTGTGCAGGAAAACGATTTTTTTGTGCATAGTAACTACACTTTGTTAAGAATATAACAGATGGGAGAACAGGTATGGAGCAATTAAGCAAAGCAATGACCAAAAAGGTGAACAGACCGGTAAAAGTGGTACAGTTCGGCGAGGGCAACTTCCTGCGCGCCTTCGTGGATTACATGATCGATATCGCGAATGAGAAGGGATTATTTGACGGCGATATCGTCCTGATCAAGCCGATTCCCTTCGGCACGACTGACATGTTCCATGAGCAGGACTGCCAGTACACAGTGTCGCTTCGCGGCATCGTGGAGGGCGAGGCAAAGGTGCTCAACAGAGTGATTACCTCCGTGCAGGACATCGTGGACACCGCGACAGAGTATGACAAATATATGTCTCTGGCTGAGATCGACACCCTGCGGTTTGTGGTTTCCAATACCACCGAGGCGGGCATCGTCTATGATCCCACTGATGAATTTGATTTAAAGCCGGCGAAGACCTTCCCCGGCAAGCTGACGCAGTTCTTATACAGAAGATACACCACATTCAACGGCGCGGCAGACAAGGGCCTTGTAATGCTGCCCGTAGAGCTGATTGATGATAATGGCATCATGCTGAAAAAGTGCGTGAACCAGCTCATCGACCTCTGGGGACTGGACGCCGCCTTTAAGGCATGGGTGAATGAGAGCTGCGTTTTCACCTCCACCCTGGTAGACCGTATCGTGACCGGATATCCGAGAGCGACCGCCGAGCAGGAGTGGGAGAAGTTAGGCTATCAGGATAAGATCATGGTAACTGCCGAGCCCTTCGCACTCTGGGTCATCGAGTCCGAGAAGGACATCAGCGGCGAGCTTCCGCTTGACAAGGTGATGGCCGACATGCCCGGCATGGATGCAATCTTTACTGACAACCAGAAGCCTTACAAACAGCGCAAGGTCCGTATCTTAAACGGTGCGCACACCTCCTTTGTACTGGCAGCTTATCTGTGCGGCTTTGACATCGTAAGAGACGCCATGAAGGATTCCGACATCCGCCCGTTTATCAAGGCAACCTTATATGACGAAGTCATTCCGACCCTGACTCTTCCCAAGGAAGAGCTGGAAGCGTTCGCGGCGGCGGTTGAGCTTCGCTTTGAGAACCCCTATGTTGACCATGCTCTGATGGCCATTTCCTTAAATTCCGTTTCCAAGTGGAAAGCGAGATGCCTGCCGTCCTACTTAGGCTATGTGGAGAAGACCGGCAAGATCCCGTCTCACCTGGCATTCTCCCTGGCGGCTCTGATGGCCTTCTACACCGGCTCCGAGATTCGTGACGGCAAGCTGGTCGGACACAGAGGAGAGGAAGAGTACATGGTGCAGGATGACGCCGCTGTGGTGGAATTCTTCGCGGAGCATTCTCAGAAGTCCACGGAAGAGTTCGTGACCGCTGTTCTGTCCAACGAAGCCTTCTTCGGACAGGATCTGACCAAAGTGGCGGATACCAAAGACGCCATCGTCGCTTATCTGGATGATATCAAAGCAAACGGAATGAGGGCCGCATTATGCAAAGTTTCTTAAGGATCAACGACAATGACAACGTCGTGGTCGCGATTGAGACGCTCGCCCCCGGTACCGTTGTCAGAGTTTCAGACGATTTATCCGTGACCGCGCAGGAAGAGATTCCTGCCGGTCATAAGATGGCGCTTGAGGATATCCCGGAAGGGAGTCCCGTCATCAAATATGGTTTCCGCATCGGCAACGCGAAGCAGGACATCAAAGCCGGCCAGTGGATTCACACTCACAATATCAAAACCGCCCTTGGCGACCTCTTAGAGTACACCTACGAGCCGGTTCCCTATGAGGAAAAAAAGACCGAAGACGTCACCTTCATGGGCTTCAACCGCCCGGACGGCAAGGTAGGTGTGCGCAATGAGATCTGGGTCATTCCGACCGTCGGCTGTGTCAACGACATCGCCAAGCTCATTGTGAAAAAGGCCAATGCGTATGTCAAAGGCTCTGTGGATGAGGTCATTACCTTCACGCATCCTTACGGCTGCTCCCAGATGGGAGACGACCAGGAGCATACCCGTACGATTTTAGCGGATCTGATCAACCATCCCAATGCGGGCGGCGTCCTGGTGCTGGGCTTAGGCTGTGAGAATTCCAATATTGACGTATTAAAGCCCTATATCGGCGAGGTCGATCCGAACCGTGTGAAGTTTTTGGTCTGCCAGGAGTCTGATGATGAGATTGCGGACGGCGTAGAGCTCTGCAAAGAGCTGATCGATTATGCCGCCGGTTTTGAGAGAGAGCCCATCAGCGTTTCCAAACTGGTGGTTGGCATGAAGTGCGGCGGCTCGGACGGTTTTTCCGGCATCACCGCCAACCCCTGTGTGGGTCGCTTCTCCGATATCCTGGTGTCCAAGGGCGGCACGACGATCTTAACAGAGGTGCCGGAGATGTTCGGCGCGGAGACGCTTTTGATGAACCGCTGCGCCAACGAGGAGCTCTTCCATCAGACCGTGGATCTGATCAATGATTTCAAAAATTATTTCAAGTCGCACAACCAGACCATCTATGAGAACCCGTCTCCCGGCAATAAAAAGGGCGGCATCTCCACTTTGGAGGACAAGTCCTTAGGCTGCACGCAGAAGTCCGGCTCTTCCCTGGTAAAGGGCGTTTTAGCTTACGGCGAGCGGGTTACCACACCGGGACTCAATCTCTTAAGCGCTCCCGGCAATGATCTGGTAGCCTCAACAGCCCTGGCGGCCAGCGGCGCACACATCGTCCTCTTTACCACAGGACGCGGCACACCGTTCGCGTCCCCGGTGCCGACTGTGAAGATTTCGACCAATTCGCGTCTGGCGGGCAAAAAGTCCAACTGGATTGATTTTAACGCCGGCGTGCTGGTGGAGGATCAGACCATGGCGGACACCGCGCAGAAGCTCTTTGACTATGTAGTGGCGGTGGCCTCCGGAGAGAAGGTCTGCTCGGAGCAGAATGGGTTCCACGACATGGCGATCTTCAAGCAGGGCGTAACTTTATAGAAATATACAGTGCCGGAAATGTCGGGCAGATTCTGTTTCCCTGTTTCCGGCACAGTTTTTCGTAAATATGCAAAGAAGTTTTTCATAAAGCCGCTTTTTAGCACGAAGAAATTGTACAGAGACGAAGATGAAAGTGCTGCCAAAGCTCAAAAGCGTAAAAAGCTGATTATTGAAATAATATTTCTGCGCATAACGAAAGGAATTCTGATCATGAAAGATAAGTTGGTTCAGGCTTACGAAGCCATGAAATCCGGGGATTTCACTTCAGATCTCGTGAAGGAAACCGTGGAGGAGATCAAGGCCCTGCCGAGAAATGAGCTGGGCGTTTTTGATATGTCCGTGGTTTCAGCCAATGTTTATGAGGCGGGAGGCTATGTCTATCCGGTCTATATGCTGTATGAGACAAAGGCAAACGGCAAAAAGGGCTATATGGATCTGATGGCCCAGTTAAGAACGCTGTCTCCGAAATATGATCATGACCTGTCTCTGGAGAATGCAACTTATTATCTGGATATGATGGTAAAGTGTATCGACGCCATCAGCCCGGAGATTTATGAGCTGTACAGGGAACTGATCGCCATGTTCCGCGCCCGCATGAAAGGGACCCTGATCATGGCGCAGGGCGAAAGCGGCGAGGCGGTGCGTTCCATCGGCGCCTCCATTGAGAAGGCCTGCGACATGGACATCATTCTGGCGGAGAAATATCTCGATACCGCGAAGGCGCTTCAGGAGGTGGCAGAATGAATATTTCACTGGTTATGAGTACAGCCAGAAGTGCTGTGATTGAGATCGAGGACGGCGGACGTTATTTCACGAAAAAGCCTTATCTGGTGAAACTGAACGGAAGCGTATATGGCGAGACTGACCGCACCATCACCAATCTGTTCAACTTAAAGCCGGAGACGCAGTATCTGGCGGAGATTTATGACGGGGAGACGCTGGCCGGCAGTATCGAGTTTACCACAGATTATGAGTATGTGACGCTGGATGTGCGCAAGTTTGGCGCGAAAGGCGACGGCGTTTCGGATGACACCCACTTTATTCAGGCGGCCATTATGGCCTGCCCGAAGTACAGCCGCGTGCTGATTCCAAGGGGGACATATCGCATCACTTCCTTATTTTTAAAGAGCAATCTGCGCCTGGAGCTGGCGGAGGGCGCGGAGTTAAAGGCGTTCACGGACAGAAGCAAATTTGTGACCATGCCGCCGAGCGTTGAAAGCTATGATGAGAAGGACGAGTATTTTCTGGGCACCTGGGAGGGCAATCCGCTGCCCATGTTCGCGGCCATCATCAGCGGCTACCAGGTCAAAAACGTGATTATTTACGGGCCGGGTAAGATCAACGGCAACGCGAGCAAAGCGGACTGGTGGAATAATCCGAAGGTTATGAATGTCGCGTTCCGTCCCAGGCTGTTCCACATCAACAACTGCAAGGACGTGACGCTGCAGGGCATCACGGTCTGCAATTCCCCGTCCTGGACGCTGCACCCGTACTTTTCCAAGAACCTGCGCTTCATCGGGATTACGATCAACAATCCTTCGGACTCCCCCAATACCGACGGCCTGGATCCCGAATCCTGCAAAAATATCGACATTCTGGGCGTGCGCTTCTCTCTGGGAGATGACTGCATCGCGGTGAAATCCGGTAAAATCTACATGGGTAGCCGCTTCAAAAAGCCGTCAGAGAATATCATGATCCGTCAGTGCCTGATGGAGGATGGCCACGGCGCGGTGACGTTAGGCAGTGAGATCGGCGGCGGTGTGGTAAATCTGACCGTACAGGACTGCCTCTTCCGTAACACGGACAGAGGGCTTCGCATCAAGACCAGAAGAGGACGCGGCAAGGACGCGGTCCTGTCCAATATCACGTTTAAGAACCTGACACTGGACAACGTGATGACCCCGCTCGTCGTAAATGCCTTTTATTTCTGCGACCCGGACGGCCGCACGGAGTATGTGCAGTCCAGGGAACCTTATCCGGTGGATGAGCGCACCCCTGTCTTAAAGAAAATGCTCTTTGAAAATATGGAGTGCACCAACTGCCATGTGGCGGCGGCTTATTTTGACTGCCTGCCGGAGCAGAAGATGGAGGAACTGGAGTTAAGACATGTACACATCAGCTACGCGGATGAGGCGAAAACGGATGTGCCGGCCATGTCCGAGGGCGTGGAGCCGTGCTGTAAGAAGGGGCTCTTTGCCCGCAACATTCACAAGCTGATTTTAGAGGATGTGACGATTGATGGGCAGGTTGGTGAACCCATGGAATTGATCGGCGTGGACACGCTGGTGCAGAAGTGAAAATGAGGGGTCTTTCTGCGACGTTGTACGCAGGGGACCCTGATTATGATAAGGAGGTATGAAATGCAGTTAGGTCTTCGTTTACATGATACGAAAAACCTGCCTTTTGATGAGAGAATCGCCGAGGTGGCGGCGCAGGGCTTTTCCTGCGGGCACTTAGCGCTCGCAAAGGTATTCCCCAAAGAGATCAGCACCGCGGACGAGGCGCTGACCCCCGGCTTTGCCAACTATGTGAGAAAAATATTCGTCAAGCACAATGTGGACTGCGCGGTGCTGGGCTGTTATCTCAACCTGGCCAACCCCAATCCCGTGACGCTCGCGCAGACCACACACCGCTACATGGCCAATATCCGCTTTGCCTCGATCCTGGGAGCCGGTGTGGTGGGTACTGAGACCGGCGCGCCGAACGAGGGTTACACCTACGGCCCGGAGTGCTATACCGAGGAAGCTCTGCAGATTTTCATCAAAAATCTGCGCCCTGTGGTGGAGTACGCGGAGAAGATGGGTGTGATTGTGGCGATTGAGCCGGTATTCAAGCATATTGTCTGCAATCCGGAGCGCACCCGCAGAGTGCTGGACACCATCAACTCCCCAAATCTGCAGATCATCTTCGATCCAGTCAACCTGCTGGATATTTCCAACATTGACCATGCGGATGAGGTCTTCGCGGAAGCGATCGACGCCTTTGGCGATGATGTGGCGGTGATGCATCTGAAAGATTACCGTGTGCAGGACGGCAGGCTCTTAGCCTGCGGCGCGGGCCTCGGTGAGATGAATTTCGACCGCATTATGAAATTCTTAAAGACAAAGAAACCGTACATCTACGCGACGCTGGAAAACACCACGCCTGAGGACGCGGTGCAGTGCAGAGAATTCCTGGAGAAGGAGTACGCGAAAGCGTAAGACAGGACGATGTGAGAATAATTGGTGCAATAAGCAAAAACCCCCTCGGATGAAAAATTCGAGGGGGTTTCGCAGTTGCAGAATGAGTTCAAAAGAACCTATTGTCGGGGGATGAGTGCCGACTGTTCGTGCTTACACCTCCCAGTCGCCCAGCACCTTCTCTTTCGTGAAACGCGCGGCTTCCTCAGCGGTCAGCTGTGAGGAAAAATCCGCCCTGGCTTCAGGCGCCGCGCCTGGGCCGAAGCTCTCAAACTCGGCGTAGCGGATGGTCTCATGGGGCTTATTCCAGTCCTGCCAGCCTTCCGGTTTGATGTGCGCGCCCAGCTCGCAGTGCAAAAGAATGGTCTGCGCGTACTGTCTCCAGGGACGGCCCAGGTAGACGGTTCCTTCGGGGCAGTCAGAGGTGAAACGGCAGTGATCCAGGATATAGCCGTACTCCTGTTTCTCGTAAGTGGAGGTGGCGGTCACATAGCCATAGCAGCGGTCAGCGGCCTCCTTAAGATTATCAATCGGCGCATCCTCATAGCGGTTTTTGGTGAAAAATTCGCAGTTCTCAAAATACGCGGCAGCGGAGCCGAAAACAAAGTCCACATCTCCCTGAATATAGCAGTTCTGATAGTATTGCCTGCCAATGACACGTGGCGCAAATTCTTTGGGACCGACAAAACCGCCCTGCTGCATTTCCTTCTCCGGCAGCGGACCGGTAAAGAGGGTATCCTGGCTGCCGAGCAGACGACAGTTATACAGGGCTAAACGGTCGCCGTCCATGTAAAGCGCGAGCGCCTGGCCAACGATTTTTCCGTTGCCGGCGTCATTCTGGATGGTCAGATTGCGGCCGGTGAAATCATGCGTATCAATCAACATGGTATAGCTGCGGAACGTCCCGCGTTTTCTGCCGTCCGGATGCATCTGAAAAGCGGCGTAATTGTAAACAATGACCGTCGTGTCGGCGTTTTCACCTTCCAGTGTGACAAAAGGTTTCTGCACGGTTACGCGCTCGCGGTAGACTCCGGGCGCCACGTACACGGTTACAGGCTCTGAGTTGTCAGCGGGAATGCTGTCGATCGCTTCCTGGATGGTGGAGAAGTTTGGTGATTTTTCGGGGTAATGGACGTAGATGAAATTGGACATGGGGTTCGTTCCTTTCTGGCTGCATGAAGATTTGTGCCGTTCCTGCACATTTTTTCAGAGCGGCGTTTTTATTTTATATAATTTCGCTGGAAATCGTTGCTTTATTATAGTATATTCTTATCATACGCGCAAGCGAGTCACCGCGTTATTTACGATTAGCGGGACTATACGGTGCCAAACGTTCGGTGGACGTTCATTTCCGCAGAAGACACCTGCCATGCAGCACAGAGCAAAACGAGGATTATATTTCATGGAGGAACTAAATATGCCAAAATGGTTAAAAGACGCAGTATTTTATGAGATTTACCCGCAGTCGTTTTATGACACCAACGGAGACGGAATCGGGGATTTTAATGGAGTGATTGAGAAGCTGGATTACATCAAAGAGCTGGGCTGCAACGCCCTTTGGATCAACCCCTGCTTTGATTCTCCGTTTAAGGACGCGGGGTATGACGTCCGTGATTATAAAAAAGTGGCGCCCAGGTATGGGACGAACAGCGACCTGTACCGCCTTTTCGGGGAGGCACACAAGCGTGGAATACATGTTTTGCTTGATCTTGTGCCGGGGCATACCTCGGAGGAGCACCCCTGGTTTCTGGAGAGCCAAAAAGCAGAAGCCAACGAATATTCCAACCGCTATATCTGGACGCGTCATGCGTTTGAGTCGATCAAAGGATATCCGTATATCGGCGGAGAGAGCGAGCGCGCCGGTGTCTATATGCTGAACTTTTTTAAGTCTCAGCCCGCCTTAAATTATGGCTTTGGGGAATACAAAGAGGGCTGGCAGCTGCCGACAGACCACCCGGACTGCGTTGCTACGAGGGAGGCCATGAAGGACGTGATGCGTTTCTGGCTGGATCACGGCTGCGACGGATTCCGCGTGGATATGGCGGATTCTCTGGTAAAAAATGACGACGAATTCAAGTCCTCAACCTGCGCGATCTGGAAAAATATAAGGGAAATGCTGGATGCGGAATACCCTCAGGCCGCGATGGTTTCCGAGTGGAATAATCCTGAGAGAGCGATCAAAGCGGCCGGATTCCATATGGACTTTTACCTCAACTGGGGCGGAAACGGATACAGCACGCTGATGCGCGATTATGAGTCGGGAGAGGATCACAGCTTTTTCAAAAAGGACGGAAACGGCGACATCATGCGTTTTCTGGATGAGTATCTGCCGCGCTATACCGCCACAAAAGGAGATGGGTATTACTGTCTGCTGACCTGCAATCATGATACCCTTCGACCGAAATATAATCTGGATGATCAGGAACTGAAACTTACCTATGCGTTTCTCTTCACCATGCCGGGAGTTCCGTTCCTCTACTATGGGGACGAGATCGGTATGCGTTATCAACAGCTGCCGACAAAAGAAGGCGGCTATCATCGCACCGGATCCCGGACGCCGATGCAGTGGAACAACGGGAAAAACGCGGGCTTTTCCACATGTCCGTCGGACGCGCTGTATCTGCCGGTAGATCCCGCTGCGGACGCTCCGAATGTGGCGGCGCAGGAGGCGGATCCGGAATCTCTGATGAATACGGTGAAGGCGCTCCTTCGTCTGCGCCATGAGGAGGAGAACCTGCAGGCGGACGGCGAATTTGAGGTGCTTTACGCGGAAGGCGGGAAGCTGCCCTTTGTGTATCGCAGAGGGGATCTGATCCTCGCGCTGAATCCGTCAGGAAAGACCGTGAGCGCTCCGGTGGACACGGACAAAAAAAAGCTTCGCTTCGCTATCGGGAGCGGGGAGGCGAAGGCGGGTAAGATTACTTTACAGCCGCAGTCGTTTCTGGTGCTGAAGTAACAGAAATGTAATAAATTGTTTACGTTCCCTTCATGCCTCATCGACAATCTGGATATTGAAGTCATTTCAGAAAAGTGTTAGAATAAACGCGGACTGGCACATCGGCAGGATGATGTTCATATCTGAGAGAAGCCGCATGTGCCGCAAGAAACCTCTTTTTCAGGAATTTCGATGCAGTGAAAGTAAGGAGCTTCCCGAATGAATCTAATCAATAAGGCTTTTGGCACGCACAGTGAACGCGAACTGAAGCGCATCATGCCGCTCGTGGATAAAATTGAAAGTCTGCGGGATCAGATGATGCAGCTTTCCGACGAGGCACTGCGGGCCAAAACGACAGAATATAAAAAACGTCTCCAGGAAGGAGAAACCTTAGACGACCTGCTGCCGGAGGCATATGCCACCGTGCGCGAGGCCGCCAGACGGACCCTGGATATGGAGCATTATCGTGTGCAGCTGATCGGCGGCATCATCCTGCACCAGGGGCGCATCGCCGAGATGAAGACCGGCGAGGGCAAGACCCTGGTATCCACGCTGCCCGCCTATTTAAACGCGCTGGAGGGTAAGGGCGTTCACATCGTCACGGTCAACGACTATCTGGCAAACCGTGACGCGGAGTGGATGGGCGCCGTGCACCGCCTTCTGGGGCTGTCCGTGGGCTGCGTACTCAACGGCATGAAGCCGGAGGAGCGCCGCGAGCAGTACAACTGCGATATCACCTATGTCACGAACAATGAGCTGGGTTTTGACTACCTGCGTGACAATATGGTGATTTACAAAGAGCAGCTGGTGCTGCGGGGCCTGCATTACGCCATCATCGACGAGGTGGACTCGGTGCTGATTGATGAGGCCCGCACCCCGCTCATCATTTCCGGCCAGAGCAGCAAATCCACGAAGCTCTATGAAGCCTGCGATATCCTGGCGCGCCAGATGGTCCGTGGTCAGGACGTAGAGCAGCTCTCCAAAATGGACGCCATCATGGGCGTCGAGCAGGAGGAAAGCGGCGACTTCATCGTCAATGAGAAGGATAAGATCGTCAACCTGACCGCGCAGGGCGTGGAGAAGGTGGAGAAGTTTTTCAAGATCGATAACTTTGCCGACGCGGAAAACCTGGATATCCAGCACAATATTATCCTGGCCCTGCGCGCGCACAATCTGATGTTCCGCGACCAGGACTATGTGGTCAAGGACGATCAGGTACTGATTGTAGATGAGTTTACCGGCCGTATCATGCCCGGCAGACGTTATTCTGACGGCCTGCACCAGGCGATCGAGGCCAAGGAGGGCGTGAAGGTGAAGCGGGAGTCCAAGACGCTTGCCACAATCACCTTCCAGAACTTCTTCAATAAATTCGAGAAAAAGGCCGGTATGACCGGTACGGCGCTGACCGAGGAAAAGGAATTCCGCGAAATCTACGGCATGGACGTGATCGAGATTCCGACCAATAAGCCCGTGATCCGCGTGGACAAACAGGACAGCGTCTATAAAACGAAAAAGGAAAAGCTTCACGCCATCGTGGGAGCGGTGAAGGAGGCCCATGACAGACAGCAGCCTGTGCTGGTAGGCACCATCACCATTGAATCCAGTGAGGAGATCAGCAAGCTTCTGCGCAAGGAAGGCATTCCGCATGAGGTCTTAAACGCCAAGTTCCACGAGAGAGAGGCGGAGATCGTCTCCCTGGCGGGCCTGCACGGGGCGGTGACCATCGCCACCAACATGGCCGGCCGTGGTACGGATATCAAGCTGGATGACATCGCGAGAGCGGCGGGCGGCCTGCGTATTGTGGGGACGGAGCGCCATGAGTCCAGGCGTATTGACAATCAGCTGCGAGGCCGCAGCGGCCGTCAGGGTGATCCGGGCGAGTCTCAGTTCTTTATTTCCCTGGAGGACGACCTGATGCGCCTGTTCGGCTCCGAGAAGCTGATTGGCGTCTTTAACGGTCTGGGCATTCCGGAGAATCAGGAGATTGAGCACAGATCCCTCTCCAAGGCGATCGAGGGCGCGCAGAAAAAGATTGAGGGCAATAACTTCGGCGTGCGTAAAAACCTGCTGGAGTATGACCAGGTCATGAACGAGCAGCGTGAGGTGATTTATAAGGAGCGCCGCCAGGTCTTAGACGGCGAGAGCATGCGCGATTCCATCATCAAGATGATTCAGGATATCGTGGACAACGCGGTTGATACCGTGGTGCGTGATGAGGCGGATCCAGAGGAATGGGATCTGAATGAACTGAATTCCATCCTTTTACCGACCATTCCGTTAAAGCCTGTGACGCCAGAGAAGGTTGCTTCCTTACAGAAAAACAGCCTGAAGCAACAGCTGAAAGAGGAGGCTGTGAAGCTTTACGAGGCCAAGGAAGCGGAATTCCCTGAGGCGGAAACGATGCGGGAAATCGAGCGCGTGATTTTGCTTCGATGCATCGACCGCAAATGGATGGATCATATCGACGATATGGATCAGCTGCGTCAGGGCATCGGCCTGGCCGCCTATGGACAGAAGGATCCGTTAGTCGAGTACAAGATGAGCGGCTACGATCTTTTCAACGAGATGACCAATAATATTAAGGAAGAGACTGTCCGCGTCCTTTACCGCGTGAAGCTGGAGCAGAAGGTGGAGCGTGAGCAGGTAGCGAAGGCCACCGGCACGAATAAGGACGAGACCGCGGTCAGAAAGCCCATCCGCAAGGAAGGCAAAAAGATTTATCCCAATGATCCCTGTCCCTGCGGTTCCGGCAAAAAATATAAGCAGTGCTGCGGGCGGTTGAAATGAGGCATTTATGATAGTAGAGCTGGAACAGGCCAGATTAAAACTACAGACCTACGAGGAACCGCTGAAGGAAGTGCGGGATTCTCTTGGCCTTGAAGACAAACAAAAGCGCATCGAGGAGCTGGAGATGGAAATGGCCGCGCCCAATTTCTGGGACGATCCGGACTCCTCCAATAAGCGCATGAAGGAATTAAAAAACTTAAAAGACACTGTCAGTCTGATCAATGGCCTTTCCACACAGATGGAGGACATTGCCACGCTGATCGAGATGGGCAATGAGGAGGAGGACGAGAGCCTTGTCCCGGAGGTGGAATCTGAACTGGAGGATTTCATTAACCGTCTGGAGGATCTGCGCATCAGCACCCTTTTATCCGGTGAATATGACAGAAATAACGCGATCTTAAAGCTGAACGCGGGAGCGGGCGGCACCGAGAGCTGCGACTGGGCGGGCATGCTTTACCGCATGTACACCCGCTGGGCGGAGCGCAAGGGCTTTTCCATCGAAGTGCTGGATTATCTGGACGGCGACGAGGCGGGGATTAAGTCCGTGACCTGGCAGGTCAACGGTGAGAACGCCTACGGGTATCTCAAATCGGAGAAGGGCGTGCACCGTCTGGTCCGCATTTCCCCCTTCAACGCGCAGGGCAAGCGCCAGACTTCCTTTGTGTCACTGGATGTGATGCCGGAGTTAAATGACGATATAGAAATTGATATCAACCCCGAGGATTTAAAAGTGGACACTTACCGCAGCAGCGGCGCCGGCGGTCAGCATATCAATAAGACGTCCTCCGCGGTCCGTATTACGCATATTCCCACGGGAATCGTGGTGGCCTGCCAGGAGGAGCGAAGCCAGTTCCAGAATAAGGACAAGGCCATGCAGATGCTGAAATCCAAGCTCTACATGCTGCAGCAGGAGACCAACGCCGAGAAGCTTTCCGATATCCGCGGCGAGGTCAAGGAGATTGGCTGGGGAAATCAGATCCGTTCCTATGTCCTGCAGCCCTATACCATGGTGAAGGATCACAGGACGAACATGGAAACGGGAAATGTGGACGCTGTCCTGGACGGGGAGTTGGATCCGTTTATCAACGCGTATTTGAAGCAGCAGAGTCTCTCATCCTGACCAGATCAAGATAGAACTCCACGTTGGCGCAGCCCATGTAGGGCAGCAGATAGAGAAAACCGATCCCTAATGTGATGGTGGAGAGCAGCGCCCACGGCAGGAAGCTGATTTGCAGTCTGAGCAGCCGCAGCCGCTTTCCTTTCATCAGCTGGGAGGACCGTTTGTAAGCCTGTGTGACCTTTAAATCGGGGAAATCCACCAAAATGCGGGTTGTCTGGGACCAGGTTAAGGAAACCCAGGCCGCGTACAGAATGTAGGCGATGATGAGCACGATAACAAAGACCGCGAGCGCGGCCGCCACAGTGCCCGGGAGATTGACCTCCGGCAGATAATCGATGTCGCCATACAGGTACAGCATGAGCGTATCCACATCGCTTCCCGACAGATAGAAGATGGCCGCGATGAAAATCCCGATAAAAAAGAGAATCGTTCCGGGCAGCATATAGAGGATCTGCATCAGATAATTGCCCAGAAAAAGGATGGGGTGATTTCTAAAGGCGTAGAGAAAATCCGCTACGCCGGCATTGCCGCCCTGTCCGCAGCTGAGTTTGAAATAAAAGCTGACCAGTCCGGCGTCCAGCCAGATATTGACCAGGCTGATGATCAGGGACAGAGAAAGGGCAGAATTGCTGTTGTAATCCGCGCCCGCAGAAATACTGGCGATCAGGAACATAATCAGCTGCATGGTGATGGCGGGAAACCAGTGCCCTCTGAGGGATGATTTCGCCGCGGTTTTTAATTCCGCGTTTGTACGATACATAGGAGCTCCTTTATAGTCATTTCATTTTCAGTTAGTATAACATTTCTGATATCAAATGACAATGCGGGGCGAATGTAAGTTTTTCTTAAAGTTTTGTGTTTTTTATTTAAAAGTATTTTTGGGAGAAAGAAATGGATTCTTTGGAAGCAGACGTCAGGGTCAACAGCGGCGATCTCTATGATTATATGCTGTATCACGCCTATCATGGCGCACAGGGCCTTTTAGGCAGCTGCATTGGCGCGCTGGCGATCCTGATTTTTCTGAGCAATCATCAGTGGATTTACCTGATTGCGGGCGTGATTATGCTGGTGTATCTGCCGTGGACACTCTTTTTGAAGAGCAAGCAGCAGGCACTCAACACGCCGGCGTTTCAGGATGCGCTGCATTATACATTTGATGAGCAGGGCATTTCGGTCAGCCAGGGTGAAACGACGGAAAGCATGGCCTGGAAGGACATGTACAAAGCGGTGTCTACCAACCGCAGTATTATCATTTACACGACACGAATCAATGCCTGCATATTCCCGCGCCGTGAGTTAAAGGACCAGGAGACGGATGTGATTCAGTATATCTGCACGCACATGGAACCAAAGAAAGTGAAAATCCGGAACTGACCGGCGCACTGACACTGAAACAGGTGTTCCTTCGGTGCTGTCAGCCAGGTACTTTCTTTGCCTGGAAAAGTCTGCATGGATATGAGGAGAAATATGAGAAAGGTGATAGAAACCGCTTCGCCCGCGGAGACCTTCGCGTTTGGGGAGAACCTGGGCCGTGATGCAAAGCCCGGCACGGTGATTGCGCTGCTGGGTGATCTGGGTGTGGGCAAGACGGTGTTGACACAGGGAATTGCCGCGGGGCTTGGGATTACAGAGCCGGTGGTCAGTCCGACTTTTACAATTTTACAGGTTTATGAAGAGGGCCGACTGCCCTTTTATCATTATGACGTCTATCGGATCGGCGACCCGGAGGAGATGGAAGAGGTCGGGTATGAGGACTGTTTTTATGGAGAAGGCGTCTGCATCGTGGAGTGGGCGGATCTGATCGGGGAGCTGCTGCCAGAGGATACGATCCGGATTACGATTGAAAAGGATCCTGAGCGGGGGTTCGATTATCGCAGAATTACGGTGGAGAGCTGAGAAGATTCGCAGGTGATGAAAAATGAGAATTTTAGCCATTGACAGCTCCGGGCTGGTGGCCTCGGCGGCTCTTTTAGAGGACGAGGACCTCATCGCGGAGTATACAATTCATTATAAAAAAACACATTCGCAGACGTTGCTTCCCATGCTGGAGGAGATCCGGAAGATGACGGAGCTTGACCTGCATTCGATTGACGCCATCGCTGTGGCGGGAGGTCCGGGTTCCTTTACGGGGCTCAGGATCGGTTCGGCGACAGCCAAGGGACTGGCGCAAGGACTGGATAAACCGATCATTGAGGTTCCTACTCTGGAGGGCCTGGCTTTTCAACTGTACGGGACGAACGCGCTGGTATGTCCGCTGATGGACGCGCGCAGGAACCAGGTGTATGCGGGGATTTATGAATTTATTTTCAATTCTGATATGTATGAAATGAAACCTGTGATGGACGGTGCCTGCTGTCTTCTGCCCGAGGTTGTGGCAAAACTGAATGACCTGGGGCGTGAGGTGATTCTGAACGGGGACGGCGTGCAGGCCTATCGGGATACGCTTACGCAGACACTTCGGGTGCCATACACCTTCGCGCCGGCGAACAGGAGACTGCAGAGCGCCGCGGCTGTGGGAACATTGGCGTTTCACTATGCCGCGCAGGGAAAATTTGTCACAGCTGCCGCGCATAAACCGGAGTATTTCCGTTTAAGCCAGGCGGAGAGAGAGCTGCAGGAATTAAGACAGCGGGAGGAAGCGAAAGCTGCGCGGGAGACCGCCAGAGAGCAAAATCCTGAGAAGAGAGTGAAAGAGGACGGGCAGGAGGCGGCGCGGGATGAGGCCTGACATTGAAATCCGTCCCATGCGGGAGACGGACGTACCCGCAGTGGCCGCCATCGAGGCGGCGAGCTTTTCGGAGCCGTGGAGCGCGGCTTCTTTTTATGAAATATTAAAAAGAGAGGACGCACTGTATCTGACAGCCGTGTCAGAAGGAAGCGTGGCGGGTATGTGCGGCCTGCTGATCGGCCCGTATGAGGCAGAGGTCTTTAATGCCGCCGTCTTGTCAAAGCTTCGCGGGCAGGGCGTCGCGGGGAAGATGTTCGCCGAGCTTTTGAAGCGTGGGGGCGAACGGGGTGTTACGGACTTTACTCTGGAGGTGCGCGCCTCCAATCAGGCGGCAATCCGTCTTTATGAAAAAAACGGTTTTGTGACAGAGGGCGTGCGGCCGCGGTTTTATCGAGATCCGGAGGAAGACGCGCTGATAATGTGGAGGCGGTCTTAAATTGCATGTGGTTATGATCTCATTCATTGACCGTCAATCGTAAGGAACAGGTTGACTCGCTTTCGCTCATGAGACTATAAAAAGTGGAAGCCTCTGCTGAATAATTAAAGAGAGAATTTATATGTTAGATATATGTCTGCTGGGAACAGGAGGAATGATGCCCCTGCCGTACAGGTGGCTGACTTCCATGATGGCCCGCTATAACGGAAAAAGTATTCTGATCGACTGCGGCGAGGGCACGCAGATTGCCTTAAAAGAAAAGGGATGGAGCCCGAAACCCATCGATATTTTATGCTTTACGCATTATCATGCCGACCATATCAGCGGCCTGCCCGGCCTGCTTCTGACCATGGGCAACGCGGAGCGCACCGAACCGCTTCTGATGATCGGACCGAAAGGTCTGGAACGCACGGTAAACGCTCTGCGCATCATCGCGCCGGAGCTGCCCTTTGAAATTCAGTTCCGGGAGCTGAATGAACCGGAGGAGGTTCTGGATTTTGGTGATTTTGCCATTACCGCCTTTCGGGTGAAGCATAACGTGGTCTGTTACGGATATACGCTGGAAATCAAACGCCAGGGCAAATTTGACACGGACCGTGTCCTGGCCGCGGGG
This sequence comes from Lachnospiraceae bacterium, assembly GCA_021200995.1. Taxonomy (GTDB): domain Bacteria; phylum Bacillota; class Clostridia; order Lachnospirales; family Lachnospiraceae; genus RGIG6307. Next base: position 97,585 of record JAJQFS010000063.1, read on the forward strand.
ATTCCGCAGAAATACTGGTCCAGGCTGCAGAAGGGCGCGACCATAGAGGCGGATGGTGTCACTTACACGCCAGACATGGTGCTGGGGCCGCCCCGCAAGGGACTGAAGGTGACTTATTGCACGGACACCCGTCCGGTGAAGACGATTGCGGAGCATGCCGCGGACAGCGATCTTTTCATTTGCGAGGGCATGTACGGCGAGCCGGATAAGCTTAGCAAGGCGAAGGAAAATAAGCACATGACCTTTTATGAGGCCGCGAAGCTGGCAAAAGAAGCCGCGGTGAAGGAATTGTGGCTGACCCATTACAGCCCGTCGCTTACGCGGCCGGAGGAGTATATGGACGCTGTCCGCAAAATCTTCCCACATGCGATCGCCGCGCGGGACGGCCGGACAGCGGAGTTAAATTTCGAGGATTAACCATGAAGCAAACCAATCAGGATATCACAATTCTGGCGATCGAGTCCTCCTGTGATGAGACCGCCGCGGCGGTCGTGCGAAACGGCAGAGAGATTTTAAGCAATGTCATTGCTTCTCAGATCGATCTCCACACTCTCTACGGTGGCGTCGCGCCGGAAATCGCCTCCCGCAAACATATTGAAAAAATCAATCAGGTCATCGATCAGGCCGTCACACAGGCGGGTATGACCTTACATGATGTGGACGCCATTGCCGTGACCTACGGTCCCGGCCTGGTGGGAGCCCTTTTAGTGGGTGTTTCCGCCGCGAAAGCGCTGGCCTTTGCACTTAACAAACCGCTGGTGGGTGTGCACCATATTGAGGGCCATATCTGCGCTAATTATTTACAGTATCCGGACCTGGAACCGCCTTTTTTGTGCCTGGTGGTCAGCGGCGGCCATTCCCATCTGGTGATTGTGAAGGATTACGGGGAATATGAGGTGATCGGCCGCACGCGGGACGACGCGGCGGGGGAGGCTTTCGACAAGGTGGCCCGCGCCATTGGCTTAGGATACCCGGGAGGCCCCAAGATTGACCAGCTCGTGGCGAAGGAAGGAAATCCGGACGCGATCGCCTTTCCGCGCGCGTCTGTAGGCGGCAGCGTCTATGATTTCAGCTTCAGCGGCCTGAAATCCGCGGTACTGAATTATTTAAATGAGTGTCATATGAAGGGGGTGGAGGTCAACCGCGCGGATGTAGCGGCCTCCTTTCAGAAGGCGGTCACGGATGTGCTGGTTTCGCACGGCATCCGCGGCGCGAAGGAGTACGGCTTTCATAAGCTGGCCCTGGCCGGCGGCGTCGCATCCAATACGGCCTTAAGAAAGGCCATGCGGGAAGCCTGCGAAAAGGAAGGAATCGAGTTTTATTATCCGGCGCCTATCCTCTGTACGGACAATGCCGCCATGATCGGCGCGGCCGCTTATTATGAATATCAGAAGGGCGTCCGCTCCGGCTGGGATTTGAACGCGGTGCCGAATCTGAAGCTGGGAGAGCGGTGATGGAAAATACACGACACATCGCCATCGTGCTGGCGGCCGGAAAAGGAAAGCGGATGGGCACGCAGACCGCCAAACAGTATCTGCTGCTTCAGGACAGACCAATTTTATATTATTCTCTGAAAATATTTCAGGACAGCTTCGTGGATGACATCATCCTGGTCACGGGAGAAGAGGAGCTGGAGTACTGCCGCGAGGAGATCGTGGAGAAATACGGCTTATCCAAAGTAAAGGTCATTGTGCCAGGTGGGAAGGAGCGGTATCACTCCGTGTACGCGGGACTTGAAGCGATCCGGACAGTCCTGCAGGATGATTTACGGGGAATTGATAACGGGACAGAAACCGGCGTGGTATCCGAGCGTCATGGGGATGATACAGGAAGTACTGTTCGGGGTACAGAAGCGGCTGAAAGCGCAGGAAATATTGCGATTTATATTCACGATGGTGCAAGACCTTTTATTACGCAGGAAATCCTGCATCATCTGCGGAAAAGTGTGGAACAATTCGGCTCCGCCGTAGCCGCCATGCCGGTGAAGGATACCATCAAGATCGCCGACGCGGACGGTTTTGTGACGTCCACACCGGACCGGACCAGAACCTGGCAGGTGCAGACGCCCCAGTGCTTTGCCTTTGACTGGATTTATCCCGCTTACAACCGTCTGATCGCGGAGGAAAAGGAACTGCTTGAGCAGGGCGTTCACATTACCGATGACGCCATGGCGGCTGAACTCTACAGTAAACGCCGGGTGCATCTGGTGGAGGCGGATTACCGCAATATCAAGATCACTACACCGGAGGACCTTATGGTCGCGGAGCGGTTTTTACAGGATATGAATGGCTGACTGTGGCTTTTTTCCTGGACACAGGATAAAATAAGGCCCCGTCTCAGAGATATCTGTTCTCTGAGATGGGGCTTTTGTCTGTTGAATGCCTGCAAAACGGGCAGGAACCCGGGGCACTGTCTACCGGTGATATCCTATTAGGTGCTTCGCGGAAAATTCATGAAATAAAGATTCCTCCGTCTTCTTCATATAAACAACAACCCGGTTCCCGGCAAACTGCAGCTGGAAGTGGACGCTGCCCACCGAGGTGTCGCAGAGATGGCACTTCACATATAGACAATCGTTGCCAATCCAGGCGCCGCTTGCCGCCGCGCACATGTGATAAATCGGAAAATCAATTACCTGGCATTCGCCAAAGCCGAAGGGAATCTCCCAGGTGTCGTCCGCTGTCTTCAAATACAGGCAGCCGCCGTCTTCATCAAAAGAGACGGACAGCTTGCTGACGTCGATCGCGTTTTCCTCTATCTCGTAAATCTTGCCGTTAATCTGATGCTGCATGGGTACGGCGTATCTGCCGGCAACGGGCGCGATGGCGAGCGTTTGTGTCAGGTCTTTTAAAGAAGCTTGCCTTTGCGCGGTGTCCGGCATATCCTTAAGGCTTTCCTCTGAGAGCCGGTCCAGAATTTCCTCATAAAAGGCATTGTAAATAAACTGGTTGCCGCCGTTATATCCTTGTGTGTCCGCGGTGGTGACGCAGATTAAGTCCGCTTCAGGCTGCATGATCAGAAGCTGGCCGCCCATTCCGTAGCAGACGGTTCCGTTCCGTTCTGTCTTCCAGAACTGCATGCCGTAGCCGCAGGCCTCGCTGGGCAGCGGCGCTTTCATGATGGTGGGGGAAATCAGGGACATTGCGAGGTCGATATAGCGCTCAGAGACACGTGTCTCCCCGAAAATCGTGCCCTTGCAGGAGAGAAAATATCCGATCTTCATCAGATCCATGGAAGTACACATCAGGCCGCTTCCGCCCATGGAGACGCCGTTCGGGTCGGTAAGCATATAGCTGTCCTCGCTTATGTCCAGACCGTGGAAAACCATGCTTTTCATGAAATCCCAGAAGGGTACGCCCGCGAGCTTCTCCACCAGGGCGCAGAGAACGTGCGGCGAGCTGGTATCGTAGTGAAAAATGGTTCCTGCCGGATGGTCCGGCTCGGCGATGAAAAAGCTCTCCACCCAGTCGGTGGTGAGATTCAGCTTATAGGTGGTCTGGCTGTAGCAGGTCCGCATTTCCAGCATGTTGTGCAGCGTCATTTCCTGAAGATATGGATGCACATGCGCGGGACATTTCTCCGGAAAATAATCCACGATTTTGTCATCTAAATGCAGCACACCGCGGGTGATCAGATATCCGATCCCCAGCGACACCATGCTCTTGCTGATCGAGAACATGCGGTGCAGCTTCTCTTTTGTGTACGGCTTATAATAGCCTTCATAGACCAGCTGCCCGTGGCGCATCAGCAGAATGCTGTGCATCGGGATCTGGTTTGCCTGAAGGCGTCGGATCATCCTTTCAATCTGTTCTGAGTCAATTCCCACGGATTCCGGGGAAGATACAGGTAATTCAAACATAAGTACCTCCTGCGTTTAAACTCTGTCTTTCACTATAGCAATTTTGACGAGGCATTACAAGGCGTTTCCATCATTTTTTCTTTCACTTTTTCATTGATAAAATCTGGGGACCTGGCATGAAATTGAAAATTGCGTTTAAGGAGTTGGATTGACAGAGTGAGGATTTTCAGGAGTCCGTCTGACTTCAGGAAGCAGGAACAATGTTCACTTAAAACAGGTATGTTTTACCGGAAAACGTCAGTCTTTTTTGTACAAATTCACAAAAATGTACGTGATATTTTCTCTGGTTACGGGATAACAGGACATTTTGGTAATAAAAAAGAACAAAGAGATTGATAAATTATTGACATTTTGCGAAAGAAAAATGAGAAATTCGCGGGAATTTGTAAAAACTACACAAATAAAACTTGCCAAATACCAGAAATGGTGTTAGAATAAGTTAGCTTAGCTGGATAACAATTACAGCGTGCGAATATTTTAAGGAGGAAAAATTTATGATTAAAAGCATTTCCCGCAGAGATTTCATGAAAGGAATGGCAGTAGGCGGCGCAGCGTTAGGCTCCGCAGGCTTTCTGGCTGCATGCGGCAGCTCCAGCAGCACCAGCAGCACCAGCAGCTCCAGCAGCTCAGACAGTACCAGTTCTGAGAGCACCAGTACCGAGAGCAGCGAATCTTCGATCACGAAGCCGGATACCATCGCAGTTATGGTTGACGGAACCGTATTCACTGAAGAGAACGGCCGCGCAGAGTTCTGGGACAAGTGTGAGGAGCTGACCGGTATTCATTATGAGGTGACCCAGCCTGACCATGACGCATATTATGATGTGGTTGGTCAGACCATCGCCGGCGGCGACTGGCCGGATGTTATTATCCTGAGTTCTACTTATTATACATCCTATGCGAATGAAGGCGTTCTCTGGGATATGACCGAAGCGTATGAGAATTCCGCTCTGAAGGAGAGAATCGACGCGGCGGGTTCCAGCAGCGCAGTAGAAGGTATGTATATCAACGGCAGCCTGTATGGCATGCCCGTGACCCGTGGCAACGGCTGCATTACATATGTGAAGCAGGCATGGCTGGACAATGTAGGCATGGATGCTCCCACCAACTATGATGAGTACATCGATATGCTGACCGCATTTTCCACGGATGGCAAATATGGCATATCCGCTCCCGGCTTTATCGGCGCTGATTCTCCGTTTGTAAACTATCTGCCTGAGTTCTATCAGGACGCGTGGCCGAGCTTCTGTCAGCAGGATGACGGCACCTGGACCGACGGTTTCGAAGAGGACTCCATGAAGGAAGCCCTGCAGAGAATTGCCGATGCTTACACTGCCGGCATTATCGATCCGACCACACTGACCAACGGCACCAGCGACTGCCGTAATAAATTCTACAGTGACGAGTTCGGCGTATTCACCTACTGGGCCGGTACCTGGGGCAGGAACCTTTACAACAACCTGGTAAATAACGGCCTGGACGGCGATCTGGTAGCCCTGGAGCCCATCGATGAAGTCCCGTACTACTATGACAGAATTCCGGTGCCGTGGTGCATTACCACGAAGTGCTCCAATCCGGAGGGCGTATTTGAGTATTTCATCTCCGCTATGCTGGATGCCGGCGAAGTAGAGCTTCTCTTCACCTATGGTGTGGAGGGCGTTCACTGGAGCACCGAGGCTGAGACCCTGTATGAAGGTACTGATTCTGAAGTATCCTATGAAGAGGGCGAGTTCCATATGCTTGACAACCTGGAAACTCCTGGTACGCAGTACACCAAGGCACACATCGACCCGATGCTGGCTTTAGTAGCCATTGATGACGATCCTGGTGCCGGTACCATTTCAGAGCAGGCCCGTAGCTCGCAGGATACGTTCAACGCAAACTGCAAGAGCGTTGTGATTATTCCGTCTACCGATGAGTACAGCCAGTACAACGGCGATCTGGTAACCAAGAAGAACGAGCTGATCGCCAATGTCGCTGTTGGTGAGATTACCGTGGACGAGGCGTATGAGGATTATGCATCTGAAGCGCAGGCATGGTCTCAGATGATCGTAGAGTCTCTGAACGCGTAAGAACCCGTTCTGAAACGGAAAACGTGATTCAGATCTCAAAATAAAATTGGGGTATCTGACAGTTGCGGGGCCATGTTCCGTGGCCCCGCGCTGTGTATCAAAAGCAGCTACATTATCATCTTTATGCACTATCTAATGAAAGGCAGGAAGCTATGAAAAAAGAAAAAGTGGAGCTGACAGCGGAGCAGAAAGCTAGAAAGAAAGAAAAGACCAGGGCGGCCATCTATACGCATAGAGGCTTCTACGTGATGTTCCTGCCGGTATTTATTTTCGCGCTTATCTTCTGTTACGCACCGATGGTCGGTGTTCTGCTGGCTTTTACCGATTATAATGGCATCAAGGCAATCACGCCTGAGATTTTCGTGGGTCTTGAGAATTTCCAGAAGATGTTCAGCATGAGCGGCTTCTGGACCGCGTTCTGGAATACGCTTGAACTCAGCGTGGTCAAACTGGTCCTGACAACCGGTTTCGCGGTCATTATTTCCGTACTGCTGAATGAAATCGTCAGTATTAGATTTAAGAAGGTCGTGCAGACCATCATCTATCTGCCGCACTTCATGTCCTGGGTCGTGGTAGCGTCTCTGTTCTCTCTGATCCTGGCGCCGACCTCCAACGGCCTGGTGAATACCTTCCTGGTTCAGATCGGAGTGATTGATTCCAGTAACATGATCTATTTCCTGGGCAGTAACAAGTGGTGGAAACCGGTGTACTACATGATCAACCTCTGGAAGGAAACCGGCTGGCAGACAGTTATCTTTATGGCGACATTATCCGGTCTGAATACGGATATGTATGAGGCGGCCGGCATCGACGGCGCCAACCGTTTCCAGAAGATGATTTATATCACCTTCCCGTCTCTGACCAACACGATCCTGACCGTCATTATCCTGAACCTGGCCAGGATCATGAACCTTTTCGAGTCTGTGTTCGTTTTGCAGAACGACGCGGTGTTATCCACCTCCAACGTTCTGGAAACCTACATCTACTATCAGTCGTTCAACAGCGGTTCCATTCCGAACTACGGCTACACAGCCGCGGTTGGCCTGTTTAAATCCATCGTGGGTGCGGTCCTTGTGCTCTCCTGTAACCAGTTGAGTAAGAAGGTACGCGACGGCCGCGGTATCGTATAGGAGGTGAGCAGAATGGCAAAGGAAAAAGTAGATAAAAGATATGTGAATAAAGTACATATTCATGCGTTTGACGTCATACTGGTCATATTCTTCATTATATTGTCCCTCATCCTCATCATCCCGATGTGGAAGGTGTTAGTGGACTCTTTCGACCTGCATACATCTTATGGTATGCAGCTGCTGCCTTCACAGTTTGGTATTGAGGGTTACAAACAGATCTTTACGAACCAGACGCTGTATCGTCCGCTGCTGATTTCTTTCTTCACGACGATCACCGGTACGCTTCTTGCGCTGACGCTGTCCACACTTGGCGGCTATGTCCTGATCCAGTATGAGATGCCTGGCCGTAATTTCTGTGCGAACTACCTGCTGTTCACCATGATCTTCAACGGCGGCATGATCCCGACCTACTTAGTGCTGCGCGCTATAGGCCTGACCAATACGCTTTTGGTCGTTATCCTCTTCCCGGCACTGAATGTTTACAACCTGGTGCTGATGAGAAACTTCTTTGAGGGCATTCCGGCCAGCCTTTTTGAGGCGGCGAAGCTGGATGGATGTACTCCGATGGGAACCTTCATCCGCATCGTGCTTCCGCTGTCCAAGGCTGCATTGGCTTCCATCGGTCTGATGTACGCGGTGTCCTACTGGAATGACTACACGCACTACAAACTGTATATTACCAACTCCAACCTCTACAATTTCCAGATGAAGTTGAGAGGCATGGTACAGGGCTCCGATCTTCCTACCGTCAGCGGCAACCTGACTGAGAACACGATAAAGAACGCGGCTATCGTCGTCGCGATTCTGCCCTTCATGATTCTTTATCCGTTCCTGCAGGATTATTTCGTACAGGGCGTGAATGTGGGCGCTGTGAAAGAGTAAGACTTTTCTGAATTGGGGTTATGAATGAAGGCGGTATGGCGAAAGTCATACCGCTTTTTATGTGGACAAAACTTTAAAATTAAGGTGTACAGATCAGATATATCTGTTATAATTTGAACAATACATAAAGTGAGGACTGCAAGGAGGAACGCAAAGCTATGTCACAATTATATGACATGATCATCGCACAGAACGTACCCGAAGTAAAGAGACTCCTGGAGCTTGATCCGCCGCTGATCGATGAGGTGGTGGACGGCGCGCCTTTAAGTTTCCACGCGGCCAGAACCGGAAACCTGGAGCTGGTCAGATACATCGTGGAGTATTCCAGAGCCAGCTTCAATACCTTTGATGACCGGCATCGGCATGTGTTGCATTATGCTGCGGAATCAGGCAGCGTGGAAGTGTGCCGGTACCTTGTGGAACGGGTGGGTATGGATCCGACAACAGGAGATATGGAACTGGCCACGCCCTATGAGATTGCGGCGCAGTGCGGACATCAGGAATTGACCGCGTATTTCGCGGAAGTCTGTGGCGCGACGCTCTCTGAGATGTATAAAAATCCCATCCTCCCCGGCATGCACTCCGATCCGTCGATCTGCAGGGTGGGAGAGGATTATTACATGGTGCATTCCTCCTTTATTTTCTTCCCCTGCATTCCGATTTCTCATTCCAGGGATCTGATTCACTGGGAGACGATCGGTCATGCCATCACGAACCCGGAATGGGCTGCTGTTGACCAGCTGGAGGGCGGCAGGGGCTACTGGGCCGCGGATATCTCTTACTATAAGGGGAAATTTTACATCTGTGCCACCTATCGTCTGAATGACGATGGGACCGTTTATCGCAAACAGATCGTGGTTTCCTCAGACAAACCGGAAGGCCCCTACAGCAAGCCCGCTATCATAGACGAAGACGGCATTGATCCATCGATCTTCAATGACGACGACGGCAGGCGGTATATGCTTTTAAACCGCGGCGCGCGGATTTTTGAACTGAACGAGGATGCCACGGAGAAAATCGGCGAGGCTTCCCTTTTATTTTACGGGGATCATAAGCGTGCACCGGAGGGCCCGCATTTACTCAAAAAAGACGGGTATTACTATCTCTTTGAAGCAGAGGGAGGTACCGGTATTACCCACAGAATTACAGTGTCCAGAGCGATCAGTCTTTTTGGCGTCTACGAACCCTGTCCTTACAATCCGATCATGCGCCAGGAGGATCCTGCCGCGCCCATTCAGCGCTGCGGCCACGGCAAGCCGGTGATGACGCAGAACGGCGAGTGGTACATGGTCTATCTCTGCGGACGGCAGGTGGAAGGACAGTACAGCATCCTCGGCAGGGAGACAGCGCTTGACCCGATCACCTGGACTTCAGACGGCTGGCCGATCGTGAATCGGAGAAAGGGGCCGAGCTGCCTGCAGAAGAAACCGGATCTGAAGGAGTGCCTGCTGGAGGACGACTGCACATTAGATCTGACAAAAGAAGCACTTTCTCCCATGTGGGTGACGCCCAGAGCGCCGGAAAAAGGCGCGATTCGAATTGCCGAGGGCGTATTGTACTTAAAAGGCAGTAAAGCGCCTCTTTCCAGTGTGGACAGCCGGAATATTCTCCTGCGCAGGCAGACGGATTTCTGCTTTACGGCAGAGGTGCAGTTTCAACTGCAGGGGCTTTCAGGGGAGCAGAGCGAGGGTCTGATCTGCTATTATGATGAGAATACCTGGCTTTCCTTCGGTCTGCACCGGACGGAAAAAGGTTACGCGGTATATGTGACGGAGCATATCGGACATGAGGATATTGTACATGAACCTGTGTACCTTTCCTGGGAAAATCAGTCCGGTATTACAGATAAAAGTAATACATATAAGAGTATTACATATAAAGTGGAAACCGCGTATTTAAAGAGAAAGTTTTCCTTCAGACTGGATGTGGAACCCTGGCAGGAATATGGAACGCTTGACAATGTGTATTACCTTTGCGATGAGGGTATCCAGATGGGCAAGCGCTTCACCGGCGCGATGGTCGGCATGTACGCTTACGCGTCAGATGAGCCGTATACCGCGAAAATCACAGGATTTTCTTATGAAGCATAAATGATAACAGCCCTCGACTTTCTGCTCTGCTGTCGAGGGCTGTTATCCTGGAGAGTCCACTCAACGGCAACTTCGTCGAGGTCATCTTCATATTCTCTTTCCGTATTTCCATTTCTTCCATGGATCTCGGAAGCAGGTGCCTTTTGGCAATCTGAAATTTGCTTTCAATCCTTATCCCACAAGCGGAATGTTTGCCTGTACGCGCAGTCGTTTGGCAGAGTAGGGTTAAATAACGCTGTGAAAAGATTTACTTTTCCACAGTGATTGCATTTACGGAAACGGTCTTCATAAATCCTGCACAGATGCGTTTCCGTATCCAGATTTTCACATGGGTCGTCAAAATGAATCAATACCCGGCCCTTTGCCCAGACGGAGCGGGTATAGCAGCACTTTCCACAGCGATTGCATAGCGCATCCCAGTCCTTTCGCCATTTGAGCCAGGCTTTTAAAATCCGAAACCACATTTTATATACCTCCCAGATATACTAATTTGTCTGGAAATATCCGTTCAAAGTTCTATTTTTTCATTCGCCGCTCCCGGCAGTGCCATGCCGAATACACCACAGCCGAAGGCACCGAGAATCAAGTGCCGGTAATTCAGTGACGCAGCTCCTTTAACTTTTTGAATACATCATCAGAGCCTTCCCGGATATTCAGGTCCGCAATCCGGTCAAAGCCGGTATGACCAGGATTGATCTGGACGATAACAGCATCTCTTTTCCAATAGTCCCAGTAAACATCTCCGTAGTTTCCCCGTGTCCCGATCACAAGAATCAGGTCAGCCTCTGAAATCCATTTCCTGGCTTTCCTGACGTCCGCATCCCATACACTGATATGGCTGTAGAGCGGCCAAGGTAAAATCTCACCACCGCAGGATTCACATTTTGGCAGTTCCTCCTGTTTCCAGATCTCATACCCATCATAATGCCGGCCGCATTTGGAACAGCAGTTGACCTGAAGACTTCCCTGAATTTCTGCTACATTTTGGGAACCGGCAATCGTGTGCATGCAGTCCACATTTGTTGTAATAATCCCGGTCAGTTTTCCTTCTTTTTCCAGATCTGCCAAAGCATAGTGGGCAAAGCTTGGCTGGTAAGAAAACATGGTCTCCAGATAGGTGGGCAGGAAAGAGCTGTAGCCATCCCCGGACCGGCGCATACCTGGGCGGCTGGAAAAACGCATCTGTCCATATGTAACACCACCGCCGCCGACCGAAATACCAGCGCCCGTCGACGCGACGATGCTGTGGCTGTGATCGATGTAGTCAGCCAACTGTTGTATCTGATCCATGCTTTTGCCTCCGATGGAAAATTTCATAAGCGTCACATCCTTTATCCATTCATGACAGCATCCAGTACCTGTGCAGCATCCGCCCGGATATTCAGATCCGCCATCTGGTCGAACTGTGTCTCAGACGGGTTGATCTGCACAAGCTTTGTCCCGGTCTTCATACGGCTTAAGTATTCATTGCTGCGAAAGCCGGTGGTACCGATCACGATCACCAGATCCGCTTCGGAAATCATGGCGGCGGCTTTGTTCATGCTCTCCCGCGAAACCTCTTCCCCGGTCTTAAAATCCCTGCAGAAGCTCGTTGGCATCAACGGCGCGCCGCAGATCTCACAGCGCGGTTCATGTCCTTCGTTCCAGATCTGATAATCATAATAACGGTTTCCACAGTCCGTACAGATATTATCCCGGAAGCTCCCCTGAAATTCTATCACATTCTGAGAACCGGCGATCGTATGCAGGCAGTCCAGGTTCTGGGTGACGATGCCATAGAGCTTTCCCTGCTTTTCCAGCTCCGCCAGCTGCTTATGCACAGGACTTGGCCCTTTGACAAAGGTCGCATCCAGGAAAGCATTCTTCATAACCTTGTAAAACTCCTCAGGATGTTTTCTGACATAGGAAGCGGAGAAAATCCGTCCGGCATTCATCCTGCCAACGCTCTGTTTCAGTCTGCTCACGCCATAAAGATAAGAAATTCCCGCACCTGTCACGGCTACAGTTTTCTTACTCTGATCCATGTATTCTTTTAACTGGCTGTATTCACTTTTCATGATGTCCTCCTTTTTTCTGAATTTGGATAACTGCGAAACCTGCCCCGGCAGCTCTGCTGGTCCTTCGGGTATTCTTCGCATATATGGAAAAAAGCAGCACCCATCAAAGAGAGGCGTGATCTCTGGTGGGTGCTGTTTTTGCTTCTAAAGTCTGCATCAAAACTACCTCCTTAATGTAATTTAAGCAGCTACATTATATTGCGATATAAAAGTAATGTCAAGGGCTACATTTGATTTTTTTCAATAT
>JAJQFS010000060.1 GCA_021200995.1 Lachnospiraceae bacterium
CCTAAATCAAGGCTTTGAGAACATTTTCAGGTTAAGCAAGTGTCGAAGACCCGTCATATATGAAATAAATAGCAAGATGTATTCTTTCACTCATGAAAAGATCATACCACATCATTTGGGCTGTCCGGACGATACATCGCCCCAAATTCATTTATTTCTGAAAAAATCCATTGACAGCAATCTGATTATACTGTATATATAACATATAAACAGTTAAAGGAAGGTTCATTCATGAAGATTATGCAGAATTCTGACACGCCGATCTACATGCAGATTGCGGAGCAGATGAAGACGGAAATCCTGGAGGGGAAGCTGAAACCGGGCGAGTATCTGCCTTCCATCCGGGGGCTGGCGAAGGAGCTGCGCATCAGTGTGATTACGACGATGAAGGCGTATGAGCAGCTGGAGTCGGAGGGGCTGGTCACGGCCATTCAGGGCAAGGGCTTTTTAGTGAATGACCAGAATATGGGCATGCTGAAGGAGCAGCACTTAAGAAAGGTGGAGGAGTATCTGCAGGCAGCGATCCAGTCGGCCCGCGTGGCGGGAATGACGGAGGAGGAACTGGAGGCGATGCTGCATACGCTGATTTTATTGTAGGAGCAGGAGTGAAGCGGCAGCAGGAGTGATGTTACAGTAGAAATAGTGAAGCAATAAAGATGTTTTATTGAAATCTGTGAAAAAGAAGGGGAGATTTATCATGGAAATCGAAAAAACGGCTATCAGTGCAACGAACCTGGAAAAGAAATTCAAAAATTTTAACTTAAACATTCAGAAGTTGGAAATTCCGCAGGGCTTTGCAACCGCTCTGATCGGGGAAAACGGGGCAGGCAAGACGACGCTGATGAATATCCTGGCGGGCATCCGGCTGGATTACAAGGGTGAGATCACCTTTTTTGAAAAGTGGAATGATCAGGATCGGGAGAAAAAGGACTGTCCGGTCAGGGAGATGGTCGGTTACACGGGAACCAGCGGATATTTTCTGCCGCAGTGGACGGTTGCGGATGTGGGCGAGATCAGTGAGCTTCTGTTCGAAGGGTTTGACAGAAAGCGGTTCGATGCGTTGTGCCGGGAATTGAAAATCGTTGACGGGGGCAGCAATGAGAGTCAGAAGAAGGTATCCGAGCTGTCGGACGGCACCCGCACCAAGCTGATGCTTGCCGGGGTGCTGGCGCGTGAGACAGACCTGCTGCTGATGGATGAACCGGCATCTCCCCTAGATCCGCTGATGCGCGATCGCCTGAATGAGATGATTCAGGAATATCTGGCCGCAGGCAATGGGGAGAAGAGCGTCTTTTTTTCCACGCATAACGTTTCCGATATGGAGAACGTGACGGATTACGCGATCATCATGAGTCACGGACGGATCGTGGAACGTGGTTTTGTGGAGGATCTGAAAAATAAATATGTGCTGGTGAAGGGCGAGAAGGAGGACGCATCAAAGGTCAGGCCCGTTCTGTATTCCATGCAGGAAAGCAGGTATGGCTTTGAGGGGCTGTGCCTTAATGAAAATCTGGAGAAGCTGGCAGGGATAGAGGTGACAAAGGAGATTCCAAGCCTGTACCGGATCAGCGTGGCGGTGATGAGGAAGAATGCCGGTGGGGGAGAAAAATGAATATGTTGAAGTGTTATCTGGCCTTTACGCGAAAGCGCTGGCGCATGGGTATGCTGCTGATTGCGCCGCTACTTCTATTAACCGGCCTGAGCGTTCTCTGGTTATGTACGAAATGGCCCGGAATACTCGCTTGGTCGGGTTTATTTGTAATCTGGCCGCTTATAGCGGTGATTGGGGACTATTTCTTCTTCGGCGGTATCTACCTGATGAAAGAGAATAGCCTGGATTATGTGAAATCGTCTGCGAAGGGTGTGGAACTGGTCAAAAACGTGGTGCGCATGGACTGTGTCCAGAAGCTGGTTTGGACGGCGCTGATTTACGGCACAGGCTGTGTACTGTTCTATTATCCGGGAATTTTGAGGCTGGCAGAGAACCGTGATTTAAGTGAAGTGTTGTATATTTACGCGGCGGAGGTGCTGTTCGGGTTTGCCGGCATTCTTCTGTGCACGATGATCTACCGGTTTTTTATGATATTTACCGCGGTTTTATTGTGCGCGTATGGAGCGGCGTTTCTGGGCTTTTTGTCATGCTTTCCGGCGATGACTGCGGAATCACCTGCAGGGATGGTGCTGGCCTTTGTTTGCGTGATTGCAGCCTGCGTGTTAAATGAGTATATATTGAAAAAGAAAATGGGGGAGATGTATTATGATCAATGATTTAAAACTGGCAGTCCGCCTGATGAAAAAATCATATATGTTTAAGTACAATCTGGTTGCTATGGTATTGTTCATTCTGGGCGGAATCATGGAAATGGCAATAGGAGCCGCAGTGGGTGGATTATTTGTTTTTATGGGTTTTGCACTGCTTCCGTCACAGCTTTTGATGACGATCGGATATGCCGAGCTGGCGGCCGCTTCTCCGTTCAGGCGCAGAATGCAGGTGGGGTTCCAGATAAAGATATATCTGGCGGGCAGCATGGCAGGACTGTTGTTTGTATCCGTTTTTACGGCAGTACTGCTTTTATTTGCGGATGCTGAGGGGAAGGCGAAGCTCTGGAACATTTACCTGGTCTATGGAATATGCTGCGCGGTATTCGGGATTTATATCACGCTGGCCTATAAACTGTTCATCGCATCTACCGCTGTATTACTGTTGTGTGTCTACCTGCCGTTGATTATGAAGCCGGAGACGCTGAGATCCGGCCTTGGAAACAGGCAGTTTTACTCCACGCCGGCGACAGTTCTGGTTACGGTGGGGCTGATTCTTTTATCTGCGCTGGCGCAGTACGCGATGGGGAATTTGCTTTACCGCAGGCCGCTGTCGAAGTTTGCGGCGAACCGGAACCTGAGGAGGTATATCTGATTCAGATTTGTTTTTATAAAAATGATTGAATAACTTTATATTTGGGTCGATGTATCGACCGAGTGAAAAAATAAATATGTTATGATAATCAGGTAGATGTATTTTGGAGAGAGGAATGTCTGCCTGATTTTTATATTTAAGGAATCAGTTGACGATACAACTAATATGTTGTAATATAAGGGAGGCTGAGATGAAAAGAACCTTTATAGAAGTGGCGTCATTTACAGAAAAATGGCTGATGTCAGGGTTTTCCGATGAGCACTTGCGAAGGCTAGAGAGCATGCTGTTAAAGAATCCAAAGGCAGGTGCGGTAATCCCCGGAACGGGAGGTTTGAGAAAGCTGCGAATACCTGTGAACGACAGTGGAAAAAGAGGCGGCGGAAGAGTTATTTACGTTGATATTGAGAAAAAAGAAACGATTTATCTGCTTCAGGTGTATATAAAAAATGAAAAAGAAGATTTAACGATAAGGGAAAGAAAACTTCTCAGAAATATGATTTCAGTATTGAAGGAGGAATGACCATGGGAATGTATGAGGATCTGCAGAAAAGTCTAGCCGAGGCAATTGAGATAGAAAAAGGGAATATCCCGCTGACGCGGAAGGCAAATATGCCTGCTGATACTTTTGTCGCTTCCGACAGGGAAACAGAACTGATCAATGAAATGGTGGAGATCAGAAAAGGGCAAAACATGTCACAGGGACAGCTTGCTGCCATGGTGGGAAGTAAACAGCAGGTAATTTCCAGAATTGAGCAAAGAGAAAACAGCCCTTCTGTGAAAATGTTTGCCAATCTGATCTATGCGCTAGGGTATGAATTGAAAATTGTGAAAAGGAATGGGTAAATGTGTCACGCAATCCCGGCCAGTGCGCAGATCACGACCACTGCTGCGAAGCAAAGCACCAGTCCCCAGATCAAATAAGCGCCATTGGTCTCGAAGATGTCCTCCTGCGCCCAGAAATCTTCCCGTTTCATTTTCCGTGTGTTTGCCATAACTGCCTCCTTGTCCTGAACAGTAAAGTTTATGATGAAAAATTTGTTTTATGTTTACTATGTGTAATGTAAAACTGTTAGTGTCCGTTATTCCGGACTTAGAGAAATTTTTAGGATGTACAAATTGTGAAAATCGGAATCTGTGATGATGAAAAAAGTACAAAAGAATATTTAGAGAGAGCGTTGTATGGATTATGAAAAAGAGCGCGTCCAGGTGGGCACTGTATCCCTTGCAATAAAAAAAAGAAACATTTGAATAATATCTGGCAGAGTCAGGATTGTTAACCATTATTTGAAAATATTAGTTGACAATCCTGGTTTTTGATTGTAAACTTACCGTTGGCAAATGGTTAACAATCCGATTTACAGATTTGAAATTACCGCACGAAGGCCTGATTAACCGTTTGCCGGAGAAAAGAATATTTATTTGCATTTTTTACTGGAGGAAAATCAACGATGAGTAATGAAACATCAACTGCCAAAACAAAAATTCCGGTGAAGGACATGACACAGATTGCCATTATTACGGCCCTGCTGTGCATCCTGGCGCCCATGTCCATCCCGATCGGGCCGATCCCGGTTTCTCTGACCGGGCTGGTCATTTATCTGTCCCTGTATGTGCTGGGAATGAAGAAGGGAACCTTAAGCCTGCTGATCTATCTGCTGATTGGCGCGGTGGGGTTTCCTGTCTTTTCCGGCTACACCGGAGGTCTGGCGAAGCTGACCGGCGCGACAGGCGGATATCTGGTGGGCTTTCTTTTTATCACGCTGATAGGTGGTTATGTGATCGACCGCTGGCCGGGTAAATACGCGCTGCACTTTATCGCGTATGTGGTGTCAACGGCAATCTGCTACGTGCTGGGAACGGCCTGGTTTGTGTATCTGATGCAGTGCACGCTGGGATACGCGCTGTCGGTGTGTGTGACGCCGTTTATTCTGGTGGATCTCTGCAAAATGGTAATCGGTATCCTGGTGGGGCCGCAGGTGCGTAAGAGACTGGCGAAGGCGAATGTACTGTAAAAGGTGAATCTCATGAACGCATTTGTTTGAAAATCCATTTGAAAGTCCTGTTCATTTTCGGGGTTGACATTCAAAATCATTTGTGTTACCTTAACGATGTTGAGAATATGACAAGGCGATGACGGAAACAAGTACATCACTGGTAGTTTTTTCAGAGAGGAGTCGGGCGGTGCGAGGCTTCAAACGAATTTGATGGAATACATTCCCAAGCTGCTGTCTGAACCGCTTATCATCCGCGATGGATTTTGAGCCAAGTAGGATAAGATGGGGGCGCCCAATACAGCGCACGGTGTGTGATGGCACACCATGAGGGGTACTTCGTGAGGAGTATCCGAACAAGAGGTGGTACCGCGATGATTCGTCCTCTGTCCCGATTGGGGCAGGGGGCGATTTTAGATTCTTGGGAGGAAAATATAATGAACGACTTAAACGACGTGCTGATCTTAGACGCCACGCTGCGGGACGGCGGGCTGGTCAATGACCATCATTTTGAGGATGGGTTTGTGCGGGAGATCTACCGTGCGAACGCGGCTGCCGGCGTGGATTATATGGAGTTTGGTTATCGTGCGGATAAAAAGCAGTTCAGCCCTGAAAAATACGGAAAGTGGAAATTTACCTCGGATGAGGACATCCGGGCCACGGTCGGGGATTTTGACGTGGGAGGGAAAGCTCCGAAAATCTCCATCATGGTGGACGTGGGCCGGTGTGATTATTTAAATGATATTCATCCGAAGGCGGAAAGTCCGGTGGATCTGATCCGCGTGGCGACCTATATTGATACGATGCAGGAAGCGATGGAGATGGTGGAATATGTGCACCGCCAGGGATACGAGGTGACTTGTAATCTGATGGCAGTATCCAATTATACGCTGCCGCAGATTAAAGAGGCTGTGCACATGATGGCGCAGTCACCGGTCATTGGCGCCTATGTGGTGGACAGCTACGGCTCCCTCTACCCGGAGCAGGTGCGGGAGCTGGTGCATCTGTTTGGTGAGCAGCTGATTTCCGCGGGCAAGATGGTAGGCATTCACGCACACAATAATCAGCAGTGCGCGTTCGCCAATACAATCGAGGCGCTGAATGCCGGCGCGAGGATGCTTGACGGATCGGCCTACGGCATGGGAAGAGGCGCGGGCAACTGCCATCTGGAGGCGCTGTTAGGGTACTTCAACGGGGAGAGATATCACCTGGAACCGGCGCTTGACCTGGTGGAAAATGAAATGATTCCCTTGAAAGATCATGGTGTAAAGTGGGGATATAATACCTCTTATTTCCTGACGGGGCTGACGAACCAGCATCCGCGGACGGCGATTGCGGCGACGAAGGATAGGAATATTGATTTCAGAGAGCAGTATGACCATCTGCCGCATGAGAAAACAGCAGTAAAATGCCTGTGACGGAAGTATATAAAAACACAAAGGTTTTCGCATGAAACCTGAATGATGAAAACAGAAAAAGATTGCATAAAAAAGGAGAACAAAACAATGGGGATTTATGAGGAATTACAGGCCAGAGGCCTGATCACACAGGTAACGGACGAGGCGGAAATCCGCGATCTGATCAACAACGGCGGGGCGAGATTTTATATCGGCTTCGACCCGACGGCTGATTCCCTGCATGTGGGCCACTTCATGGCGCTGTGCCTGATGAAGCGCCTGCAGATGGCGGGCAATAAGCCGGTGGTGCTGATCGGCGGCGGCACAGGCTACATCGGAGACCCGTCCGGGCGCAGCGACATGCGCTCCATGATGACGCCGGAAATCATTCAG
Organism: Lachnospiraceae bacterium; assembly: GCA_021200995.1. Taxonomy (GTDB): domain Bacteria; phylum Bacillota; class Clostridia; order Lachnospirales; family Lachnospiraceae; genus RGIG6307. The sequence goes on from JAJQFS010000060.1 coordinate 6,696, forward strand.
CACAACTGCGACTGCTTCAAAAAGCAGATGGAGCGCTTTATTGAGTTCGGCGAGGACAAAGCCATCATGGTCAACAATGCGGACTGGCTGCTGAGTCTGAATTATGTCGATCTGCTCAGAGATGTGGGGGCCTGTTTTTCGGTGAATAACATGCTGCGCGCGGAGTGCTACAAGCAGCGCATGGAGAAGGGTTTAAGCTTCCTGGAATTTAATTATATGATCATGCAGGCTTACGATTTCTGGCATCTTCACAACAATTACGGCTGCAATATGCAGTTCGGCGGCGACGACCAGTGGTCCAATATGCTGGCCGGTACGGAGCTCATCCGCAAAAAGGAGGGCGAGGACGCCTATGCCATGACCATCACCCTGCTGCTCAACAGCGAGGGCAAAAAGATGGGCAAGACCCAGAAGGGCGCGGTGTGGCTTGACCCTCAGAAGACCACTCCCTTTGAGTTTTATCAGTACTGGAGAAATGTAGATGACGCGGATGTCATGAAATGTATCAAGATGCTGACCTTCTTAAGTCTGGAGCAGATCGAGGAGATGGAGCAGTGGCCTGACTCCCGCATCAATGAAAAAAAGGAGATCCTTGCTTACGAGCTGACCAGCCTGGTGCATGGCAAAGACGAGGCGGACAAGGCGCAGCAGACTGCCAGAAATCTCTTTTCCGGCAATGTGGACGACGCCAATATGCCTTCCACCACGCTGACGCTTGAGCAGGTTGGGGAGAACGGCATCAACATCATGGAGCTTTTGGTGGCGTGTGGTCTTGCACCCAGCAAATCCGAGGCCAGAAGGCTGATCACGCAGGGTGGAATCAGTCTGGATGGTGAGAAGGCAGCAAATATTGACGCAGGTGTCAGTGTGGAGCAACTTAAGGGCGGCATTGTCGTAAAGAAGGGGAAGAAGATTTTCCACAAAGTGACGATTTGACGAATAACCGGCTTTCCTTTTTAGGAGGCCGGTTATATAATAGTATGATACAGGGGGTAAGATGCAAATGAGAAAGCTGTACATACTGTTGTTGGTGGTGGTCATGGCGCTTGCGGGCTGCGGGGCGGCAGAGACTGCGAAGATTAAGAGTGTGACGGTGCTGGATTCGGATGTGGAGACGCAGGAAGCCGGGACGGAGAGTGGGGCGGATGGCACAGCGGGGTCTGATGACGGTACAACGACTGCGGCCGAAGCGGGCGATGACACCGCCATATCCGATGCCTCTCCGGCAGAGAGCGAGCCTGAAGTTATCACCGTCAACCTCAAAGCTGTCGGCGACGACCTCATTCACAGCGGCTTCTATAACATCGGCGAGGCGCACGGTTCGGATTACACCTTCATGTTCGAGAATGTCAGGGATATCATTCAGGAGGCGGATATCGCCATCATCAACCAGGAGACCATGTTTGTCTATGATAAGTCGCAGTACAGTGATTATCCGTGCTTCGGTTCGCCGACCGGGATCGGCGACGCGTTGATTGCGGCGGGTTTTGACGTTGTGCAGCTGGCGTCGAATCATTCTCTGGATAAGGGGCTGACGGGGATCAGCAATACAGTCGATTATTTTTCTGATAAGGGTGTGCTGGCCATCGGCATTTATACAGATGAGGAGTCGGCGTCCGAAATCCCGCTGCTGGAGATAAATGGTGTAACCTTTGTTTTCCTGAATTATACATACGGCACCAACGGGATCGCCATGCCGAATTCTTACTGCGTGAATACCTTCTCGGACGAGGAAAAGGTGCGAGACGACATCAGCCGCGCCAGGGAACTGGCGGACATCGTGGTGGCGCTGCCGCACTGGGGGACGGAATATTCTTACACGGCGGATTCCTTTCAGGAGAAGTGGACGCAGATTTTTCTGGAGGAAGGGGTGGACATTGTAATTGGGACGCACCCGCACGTGGTGCAGCCATACGAAATGCTCACACGAGAGGATGGCCATGAGATGCTGGTGTACTACTCGCTCGGCAATTTTATTTCATGGCAGAATAAAATGGAGCGGATGCTCGGCGGTATGGCGGATATCACCATTACTATCGAAGACGGTATCATTAGTTATGAATACGATCTGATCCCGCTGGTTACCTACATTCACAGCGGCACCGCCACGACTACCTATTTCCTCTCGGATTATGATAAAACGGACCACACTTATGGGGCGACGAAGGAGAACGTGACGGAGCTGTTTGAGAAGATTATCAACTGAGAGGCATAAAATTATCGCCTGGGAGATGTAAAATGATTGATTTTCATTCGCATTTTCTGCCGGGGTTGGATGACGGCAGTCAATCTGTGGAGGAGAGCCTTGAAATGCTGGCTCTTTCATGGGAAAAGGGGGTAGACCGGATCGTTGCGACGCCTCATTTCTATGCGTCCAGGGAGGCACCGGATCATTTCCTTGCGAGGCGGGAGCGGGCCTGGGAACAACTGGCGGCGGTTCTTCCTGAAGAGGTACCGTCAATCTGGCTGGGCGCGGAGGTATATTACTATACCGGTATTTCCCACACGGAGGATCTGGACAGTCTTTGTATTGGCGGCACGAATGTGCTTTTGCTGGAAATGCCCTTTCATCGCTGGTCAGCCAGCATGATTGAAGAGGCGATCGACATTGCGCGGGGAAGCGGTTTGACCGTCCTGATGGCGCACATTGACCGCTATCTGCCGGATCAGACACCCGATACCTGGGAAAGGCTTCGGGACAACGGGATTTTGTTTCAGGTCAATGCCTCATATTTTCTGGATGGGTGGTCAAGTCGTCATAAGGCGCTGAAGCTTTTGCGGGAGGGACAGATTGAAGTCCTGGGAAGCGACTGCCACAATATGACGAGCCGCCGTCCAAACCTGGCCGAAGCTCTGGCCGTGATTGAAAAAAGGCCGGTGCGGAGGAGGTTGACCGGCTGGAGGAGAACGCGCTGCGTCTGCTGGAAGGGTGAACAACAATAGAAAAATGAGCAGTAACAGAGTCGGATGAACAGCGGGCACATGAACAGATGAGGATGATTTTATATGAATCAGAAACAGTTATTTGGCGCGGGCATGCGTGACGGCATGCCCGTTTGCCTTGGATATATCGCGGTAGGATTTTCCATCGGAATCGCGGCGAAAACTGTGGGGCTGAACGCTTTTCAGGGCTTTCTTTTAAGTTTATTCAATAACGCTTCGGCGGGAGAGTACGCCGGACTGACGGTGATGGCTGCCGCAGGGTCTTATTTAGAGATTGCGCTCATGACGCTGGTGGCAAACGCCCACTATCTGCTGATGAGCTGCGCCTTAAGCCAGCGGGTCTCCCCGGAAATGAAATTCCGCCACAGGCTGTTCATCAGCTATGGCATCACGGACGAACTGTTCGGGCTGGGGATTGCCAGACCGGACTATATCGAACCTGCCTATATGTATGGAGCGTTTTCGGTGGCGCTCACGGGATGGTCCTTCGGCACCATGTTCGGCGTGCTGGCAGGGAACGTGCTGTCGACACGATTGGTCAGCGCCTTGAGCGTGGCACTCTTCGGCATGTTCATTGCGATCATTATTCCTCCGGCGAAACGGGATCGGGCGGTGCTCTTGTGCGTGATTGTCAGTTTCGCGGCAAGCTTTGCGGCGGCGAATTTGCCGGTGATTGCGGAGATTTCTGAGGGAACGAGGACGATTGTGCTGACGGTGGTGATTTCGGCGGGAGCGGCGGTGCTGTTTCCGGTGAAGCAGGCGTCCTGTGAAGGCAGTGAAACTGCGGAAAGTGGTCAGACAACTGAAAATTGAGAAATGAAGAAAGCGAAATTCTCGATATGAAAAATATTTACATCTATATTCTGATCATGGGTCTGGTCAGCTACACCATACGCGTTCTGCCGATGACGCTGATCCGTAAACCCATCAAAAATCAGTTCATATTATCATTTCTGTATTACGTGCCGTATGTGACGCTGGCGGTTATGACCTTCCCGGCGATCACAGAGGCGACCCAGTCGCCCATCGCGGGGATGGCTGCGCTTATCCTGGGGATTTTAGCGGCGTGGTTCGGTGCGAGTCTGTTTCAGGTGTCGGTGTTGTGCTGCGCGGTGGTGTTTGTGCTGGAGCTGGTTTTGTAGAAGTGGGAAGGCTCGATACCTTTGATCTTTCACAAATTGAGAAAATTTTGCGAATTGTGAAAGGTCAGCGTACATGAGCTTTCACAAATCAGGAAAGCTTCCGAGATTGTGAAAGATCAGCTTTCTTAAATAAGAGTTGACTGAGAATCAGTCACTCTCCACACATAAGCAAAAAGATGAACAGTGTACTTTGCTGCGTCGGATATGTAGTAGACGTTTTTGTGCATGTGAGGGAAGCGGCTGTGAGTAGTAATTAAAATCCAGAAAAACTGCACAGCGGTTAGTTGACATGTGGCGGGAAGAATGCTAACATGGTGTCAGGTTAACCTGACGCATGAACGGAGATGCGAATGATCAATAAACTAAAAGAACTGCGGGTAGCGCAGGGCCTGACGCAAAAACAGGTAGGAGAAAAGGTTGGCGTTTCACGCCAGGCGATCAACGCGATTGAGACGGGAAAATTCGAGCCGTCCATATGGCTTGCGTATGATCTGTCGAGGTTGTTTGAAATGTCGATTGAAGATCTTTTTGATTTCGAGAGGAGTGAGAGACGATGAGATTCATGAAAAATCCGTATATCAATGCCGCGGTGATTACCGCCATATCCACGTTCTATGCGGCAGTTTTTATCCTGACAAGCGGAGATATGGAATTTGCAGGGATACTCAGCCACAGCCAGACTTTGAACAGCGCGTTCTGGAACGGCTGGACCGCGTTTTTACAGCAAGGCAATCAGAAATACATTGGTTATGTTTATCTTCTGGCGGCGGCCTGCGTCCTGATTTTGTCCTTTATCAGGAAAAGGAACTATGACGAATATCAGGTCGGTATATTAACTACGAGCCTCGTCATAACCGGGATTTTGCTTCTGATTTTATTTCCCATAGCGCTCCTGCTGGTGATGAGCGACTCAAACTATGCAGTCGAGACGCTGGTGTTTCTGGTGGCAGTGCACTGGTCTGTCTTTCTGGCCGTCAATTTAGGGTTACTGCTTAGGTGGAGCAGAGGATAAATCTGGTTGCTGCCTTTTGGAAAAAGTGCTATAGTCAGAAACAGGAAAGCGGAAGGAACAGAACGCGATGGCAAATCTTTCTATGAAGGAAATACTCTGCCGGATACAGGCACTGTGTCAGAAACATCAGGTGGAACACCTGTATCTGTTCGGATCACGGGCGGACGGCACGGCGACGGAGACCAGCGACATTGACATCATTATCAGGGGCGGAACGGATATTTCAGGTTTGAAAGAAGAGATCGACAGGATTCCGACGTTGAAAAAAATCGATATTTTCGAGTATGACCATTGCGGAAATGAGTATCTGAAGGAGGATATGGACCGGTATGGACGTAAGATTTATTAATCGTTATCACAGCTATTGCGCCAGCCTGGCCGCGCTTGAAAAGGCGAAAGGCAGAGACCCGGAGGATGAGTTTGTGTTAAGCGGCACAGTGCAGAAATTTGCCCTGACTTTTGATATTTCCTGGAAGGTGATGAAGGATATCATTGTGAAGTACCATAAAATACAGAGCTTTGCTGCAGGTTCGCCCAGAGAAACACTGAGGACGGCTTACAGTGTTGGCCTGATTGCGGATGATGCCTGGATGGAAATGCTCAATTTGAGAAATGAGCTTTCCCATGATTATGACGGGAGTCTTGCGAAGGAAAGCTTTGAGATAATTACGGGGGAATATATTCCGCTGTTTCAGCGGTTTCGCGAAGAGGCGGGAAAGTTTATGGAGCAGGAGTGAATGTCCTGCTCCTTTTCAGATGTTTCCCGTTTGCGCAGGCTGAAAGTCTTCAGAGGCCATATACTCCAGAATACTCTTTTTCAGCTGCCGGGAGGCCGGGTCCTCTCTTGTCAGTTCGAAGCCGCAGAATAAAATATCGGCCTTGCCCACTCTGGCCTCGAAGAGGGGCGAGCGGCGGGTGTTGTCGTAAAAGTTGGGCACAGGCTCCACGATGCAGGAATCCAGGGTGACCGGCTATCCTAACGACTACCCGATCCTGTCCTATGATTTCCACGCGGCCATGACCTCCTACGGGGAGGTGCAGCCAACAGGAAGATAACGGAGAAAGAGAGACCGAACCGACTGCAAGTTGTGATTTATATGCCGGAAAATTTCGTGATGCGCTCTCAATCGGCGGCACACGCGGCCTGACCTGGTATCGGATATCCGCTGACAGCCCGCAGGGGTTCATTGATATTTCAGAGCCATGCGATACCTGTCAGCTTTACGCGGACGGAGTGCTCGCGGCGGATAAATATTATGACGGCGAGCCGTGGCGCTTTCCTGCAAGCCTTGTTTACAGGAAAGACTGCGTGATTGTACTGTCGGAATTAAAGGATGACTGTTACAGGGAGGTGTAATGTTCACTTTCGGAAGTGTAATGAAAAGATTTTATGATTCTATTGCAACATTCCTCTTTCAACCGTATAATGGATAAGAAAAAACAAAAGGAAGAAGTGATATGAGAGTTCTTGTAATCCCAGACATCCATTTGAAAACATGGATTTTTGACAGAGCAGAGGACATCCTGAAATCAGGCAGAGCAGACCGGGCGGTATGTCTGATGGACATGCCGGACGATTGGAATATGGAATTTCAGACAGAACGGTATCGGGAGACCTTTGATCGCGCGATTACTTTTGCGGCGACTTTCCCAGATACACTCTGGTGCTATGGCAACCATGATGTAAGTTATCCCTGGGGAAGGCTTGAGACAGGGTATTCTCCTTATGCGGAGAGGACAGTCATATCAAAACTTGAGGAGTTGGAGAACAGCCTTCGTGACCCGGCACAGATCAATATCATGCAGAGGATTGATAACGTGCTTTTTTCTCATGGTGGCCTTTCACTGGGATTTGTAAAATGGCTTGACGCAAACCTGCCGGATGCCGATATAGATGATGTGACAGCAGCTGTAAATAATGCTTCACAGAAGTATCTTTGAAATGACGAATCTCCACTTTGGCTCAGACCGCAGTATAGGCTCAGCGAGGCATTTCGGAAAGAAACTTATATTCAGGTGGTTGGGCATACACCAGTTGAGAGAATCTGTGAGAAGGATGGCTTTATTTCGACAGATGTTTTTTCTACCTATCGCAATGGGACGCAGATCGGAGAGTCGGCAATGATTGTGATCGATTCAAAGACAGGAAGCTATGAGAAGATTGAGGTCCCAGGAAAGTGGACGTAAAAAATTTATACACTGAAAAAAGACAAAAGAGGGAGTCCTATGCCGCAGGATTTAAGCATAAGACTCCCCGTCCTGTTTGGTTTTTTGATGCTGTTTGTTTTTGGGCTACAGCTTTGCGTAAACCGCTTCACGTTTCTCTTTGGGAACCTTTAATCTGTCCATGGCCTGTTCAGCGGTCCAGTTCATGGTCTCCATCAGGGCCTGAACATTCTGCACAAGAGTTTCCATCTGCCCCTGGCGCAGAATCGTTTTTGCCTCATATTCCAGAATTTGTCCTCCCATAACCGCTCTCACTCCTTCCTTTACGGCTTCATAGTTGGCTGCCAGATTGTCCACGACTTTTTCTGACATTTCGATCAGTGTCTTTTTGAAGTATGCGCTCAATTGTCCAAGATATTCCAGTCCTGTTCATTGATGAGAGGAATCAGCAGGGAACTGCAGTCGTTAATCAGCGTGCGAAACACATCGTCGTATGGAGTACCCGTATGTACTCCAGTGCGCTTGTCGGCTTTTTCGGCCATTGGCATCACCGCCTTGTCTGTAATGTCGCCAGCTGCGGCACATTCCTCTGGAGTACAGATTTATACTAACATGGAGTGACGAAATCTGCAAGGCGAAAACGAAATATCGCGGACTGCTAATTTCCCCCAACCTCATACTCCTGGCTCTCGACGATAGTGGGTTCGGCGATTGATTCAAAGGTACTGAAGTTTACTGCCAGCAGAACCGTGTTAATAAGTATCACCGCTATAATAATTGCGGCAATCACTTTGAGTACCTTTTTGGTTCTGCGATTTCTTATGGCCAACTGTTCATTGATTTGCTGAAGCTGTTCGGCTATTTGCTTCTGGGCTTCCTGTTCCGTGGGAATTTCTGCCCCCAGAAGGCCGCTGACAGACACTTCAAAGACAGCCACCAGTTTAATCAGCATTTCGGAATCAGGCACCGATAAGCCGTTTTCCCACTTTGAGATGGTCTGCCTTACGACATGCAGCCTGGCTGCCAGCTCTTCCTGGGAAAGGCCCCTGGATTTTCGAAGATTTCGGATATTTTCATTCAGCATATGGCTTCTCCTCCTGGTGCTTTTGCGGGCTTCTCATCGCGTTGCCTGGCCGCGCCGGAACCGGCTCCCCGGTGCCGTTAATTGCGGGAGACGCAATGGCTTGCCTGCGGTATCATCATACAATATTACGCCGTTGCGGGCAAGCAACGCAGATTGACATTTTCCAAAAGGACGATGAAGCAGCCCGGATGCAGGAATGAAACCCCTTGTTTTATTATTGTTCAGCATATAATTTTTATGAATTTATAACATTTTCAGGTTACAGTCCAATGAAGAATATGAAACCGACCAAGGAAACTTATTGTGAGGAGCAATATGGAAAAACAGGACAATCGTTTAATTAATGGAAAAATCGCGCCGGTTCTTCTGGAATTCGCGATTCCTTTTATGGTGGCCAGCTTTCTGCAGTCAGTCTATGGGGCGGTGGATCTGTTCGTGGTGGGAAGATATACCGGTTCCGCCGCGGTTTCGGCGGTGTCCATCGGCTCCCAGCTGATGATGCTTGCTACCATTCTGGTGCAGGGAGTCTGTATGGGCGGCACGGTGCTGATCGGGCAGCGAATCGGGGAAGAAAACTGGGCAGGTGCGGCTAACGCGGTGGGAAATCAGTGTGTGCTCTTTGCGGGGCTGGCTGTTGTAGTGACGCCGCTGATGCTGGCAATCAACCGCCCGTTGGTAGCGATGATGCAGACGCCTGTGGAAGCTGTTGCGGATTGCAGGCTCTATCTGATGATCTGCACACTGGGCTTTCCGTTTATTGTGGGATATAACGCGGTGAGCGGCATTTACAGGGGTCTTGGGGATTCCAGGACGCCGGTGTATTTTATTGCCATTGCCTGCGCGGTGAACGTAGCGCTGGACTTTGTCCTGGTGGGTGGTTTTGAAATGGGAGCAGAGGGCGCGGCAGTAGCCACGATCGCGGCGCAGGGAGTTTCTTTTCTCTGTGGATTGGTACATATGATCAGGAAAGGACTTTCCTTTCCGTTCAGCCGCCATAATTTCAGGCCGCGGTCCAGGGATATATCCTGGATTCTGAAGGTCGGCCTGCCTCTTGCCATGCAGGATGTGCTGGTGCATTTTTCCTTTCTGGCCATCTCGGCGATCATCAATACGCTGGGCCTGGTGGCTTCCGCCGCGGTGGGAGTGGCAGAGAAATTCATGGGCTTTGCCTTTATTCCCTCTTCGGTCTTCTCTTCCGCTGTGGCGACCATGGTGGCACAGAACGTGGGAGCAGGGCAGCGCAAACGGGCGGTATCCTCCATGCGGTATGGCATTGGGTTTTCCCTGATCTGCGGTGTGTTGATCTGTTTGTTGTGCCAGACAGTGCCGGAAGCACTGATCGGTATTTTCTCAAAGGATGAGGCGGTCATTACGGCGGGTGCGCAGTATATCCGGACGTATTCTATTGACTGTGTCCTGGTAAGCTTTGTGTTCTGCATGAACGCTTATTTTAATGGAAACGGGCAGTCCTTTATCTGCTTTGCTCACAGTATCGCCGCTACTTTCCTCATTCGTATTCCTGTGACCTGGCTGATGAGCAGAGTAAGCACAGGCTCTTTGCTGCCTATGGGGTTAGCGGCTCCGGCGGCTTCGCTTTTTTCTATCGTTGTATGTCTGCTGTATTTCTGGCGGCATGAGTCGCGTCTGAAGCAGTCTGCTGCGCTGAAATGAACTTTTTTCATACTGGAAAGATTGTATCTTGTGCATCGCAGGCAGAAATGATACTGTTGACGCAGGAGGATTGATGGCCATGATTTACGATCAGATAGAATTTCATAATGCAGAGGAAATCATCACAACGGACAGGGGCTGCCGCTTATCGAGACTGCCATTGTCCATTGCGTGGCAGCTGAATGAGGGGGTTCCAAACAGTAGGGCGTATATGGGAACGGGTGTGGAGCTGCGGTTTCGCATGCCCAAAAGAGAGGTGACGCTTCATCTGCGCGCTGATGCGAATGAGGAAGCGCAGACAGCGCTGATTTATTTTGGCAGCATTCAGGGCGGCTGGCAGTATTCGTCCAAGACGATCGGAGAGCAGGATACGGCGATTCATATTCCCTATCCGGAGAACATGGAGGAACTGGAAAAGATTTCGCAAAAAGCCGGTCTTCCATTTTCACCCTGGCTGGTGCGGGTTCTGCTCCCTTATGGCACATGTTATTACCTGGGAAAGGAAGGGGAGACGCTGCCGCCGTTTACAGGGGATGAGCCGACAGCCTGTTATCTGACATACGGGTCTTCCATCACGCATGGCAGCCTGGGCCTGGTTACGCCCCTGACCTACGCGTTCCGCATCGCTTCCGTTCTGGGGACAGATTATCTGAACCAGGGATATGCGGGCTGCGCCCATATGGAGAGACCGATGGCGGAATATCTGGTTTCCAGAAAAGACTGGACTTTCGCTTCTCTGGAAATGGGCGTCAATATGCTGGGGACAACGCTGAGTAACGAAGCCTATGAGAAGCGAATTCAGGAGTTCCTGGAGCCATTTCAGAAAGACGGCAGGCCGGTTTTTGTGACGGATGTCTTTACCAAAAACGGCGGGGATCAGGAGCGGGCTGAAATTTTCCGTGAGATTGTCAGAAGGAATACAGAGGGCAGCAGACTTATTTACACGCCAGGGAAGGAACTGCTCTCGCAGCAGGAATATATCTCCGTGGACATGACGCACCCGACGCTGGAGGGGCAGCTCATGGTGGCGCAGCGCTGGAGCGAGGCGATGAGGCGTGCATATGACGGATAAAACCAGAAATTTAAACCGAAATAATCCAATTATCAAATTTTTGACTTCCTATCTTACCGTCCTGATTCTTCCTCTGGCAATTCTGCTGATCGGAACTTTTCTGGTGCTTCGCGTTGTCAGATCATATATTATCGACATCAATGTAAATTTGATGGAGTATAATGTCGACCGCATTGATGATGAGCTTTCGACGATAGAAAGCCTGGCGCTGCAGACATCCAGGAATGAAAGCCTTCTGGAAGTGGCTGTAACTGACGAAATTAACAGTCGGAATATTCTGCTTTATTCGGAGCTGATCAATGAGGTATACAGCACTCTGCAATACCAGTCTGTAGACATTCTCGATCTGGTTTATATCTATTTCAACAACTCTAACCATATTATCTATGAAAACACATTGTATAAAGAAAATATTTTCAGCAAATACGTAACCTCCTGGGGAATGGATGATCAGATCTGGAAAGAAGAGCTCGTGTCAGATATCAGTCTGAAACCGACCTATGTCAGTGTGGAGGAAAACCGTCTCAATTATATTATGCCGGTTTCTGTGGAAGGGGAAACAAATGATTGTGTGATCGTTTATATGCTTAGTACATCGGGAATCCTTGAGCATTTTACCTTTGCACAGGAGTGGGGTCAGTACGCGGTGTATATTTTTGATGAGGATAATCAGATTTTGCTGAAAAATGATTATCTGGAGGATCGGAATGCATACATGGATAAATCGAACATCAAGGAGATGTTTCTTGATGAGGAGGAAGGGAACATTATCAGTACAGTTTCCTCCAAAACCGGATGGACCTATGTGCTGGTCTTGTCAGATAATATTATCATAAATGGGCTTTCGAACATGAGGAATGTCACCGCGGGTCTCTTTTTCTTCTTTCTGGTAGGCGGCGTACTGGCCGCGGTTGTGATGGCATTTCGCATGGGGCAGCCGATTAACAATATTTACCGTAATTTTGATGGCGGTGGGGATGAAACGATTGAATATGAGAATCTCGGAGAGGCCGTGGGAAATATTGTGCAGACAAACAGGCGCTATCAGGAGGAACTGGAAAAGGAAAAACCGCAGATGCGCAGAGCCTTTATTCGGGATCTTTTGAGCGCGGAATATGTCAGTGCCGCAGAATTGAAATATATGGCGGAATCCCTGCAGATGGAACTGGAAAACAATTCGTTCTGCGTGGTTTCCATCCGGATTTTCTCCAACAATGATTTTTACGATGTAGATCATCAGACACTGCAGGACGCAAATGTGATTAATCAGGCAATCATTCAGCATATGGAGGAATTTGGACTCGATCAGATCTGGTTTTATAAAAGAAATTATTTGAGCCTTCTGGTTGTAGTTGGAAATGTGCGCGACATGGAAAAAATCCGCTATATGGCGGAACAGACTTATCACTGGCTGCTTTCCTGTTTTGCCGCGGAATCGCACTGGGGGATCAGCGGAAAGTGTGAGCATGCTATCAATTTATGGAAAAGCGGCGAGGAAGCAGATACCGCACGACTTCAGTGTGGGCAGAGGCGTCATATCGTGGAATATGATGAGGAGCAGGAGGACATGCACTCGTTTTATTTCCCGAAAACCGCGGAGAAAAAACTGTACAATGGATTAAAATCCGGAGACAGGGAGGCAGTTGAGAATCTGCTGGATATTCTGGAATATGAAAACTTTAAGCGCAGGGCGCTTTCCAGAAACAGTTTTCTGAAGCTGCATAATGGAATCACGGCGGTGATTGCGCAGATCGACAGCACAGAGGAGATCAGGGAATATATCCTGCTTCTGAATCAGATTATCGTGGGCAGCGAGCATTTCAGTAAAAATGACTATCTCGCCAGACTGAGAGACGTCTGCTTTCAGATCTGTGACCTGACGCTGGAGGGAAAACAGACGCAAAGAGGGATGACCGTCCAGAGCATTCAGGAGTATATTCAGGAAAATTATATGGATTCGACGCTGGGGCTGTCAGCGGCCAGCACGGAATTCGGGATTTCGGAGGGATATATTTCCTCCATGTTTAAGGAAATTACGGGGGTTAACTTCGCACAGTACGTGGAAGGAATCCGTATGGAAAAAGCGTGTCAGCTCTTAAAGGACTCCAAATTCAGCGTGGATGAGATCGCGGGAATGGTGGGCTATAACAGCGTGCAGTCCTTCCACAGGGCCTTTAAGAGAGTATATGGAGTGAGTCCGAAGGAATATCGGTAAGCGGATTTGAAGCTTTGAGAAAAGGGAACCTTTTTTGAACTGGAAAAAAGGTTCTTTTTTTCATGCCTTTTTTTCGACAATCTGATTTAGAACGATTTTTTCAATCTGTCAAATGAACCTTGCTGAAATAAAGACAGATCTGATATGGTGGATGCAGAAAGGAGCTGGCGCATATGAGTAAGAAAAAAGAGACCGTACAAAATCAGGAGAACGCGTTGCCGAAAAGGAAATTAAGATGGGCAGACATCTATCGCTATCGATGGCTCTATCTGATGTTTTTGCCGACATTTCTGTCTTTATTGATATTTAATTAGCTTCCGATGGTTGGCGTCCTGTACGCCTTTACGGAATACAGTCCGTTTACCTCCCCTGAGTTTATTGGACTGGAAAATTTTAAAACGTTGTTTTCCAGCGCCATGTTCTGGAGAGCGTTTAAAAACACACTGATTATCAGTACCATGAAAATGGTGCTGTGCATGGGAAGCAGTCTCCTGCTGGCGCTGTTGCTAG
>JAJQFS010000020.1 GCA_021200995.1 Lachnospiraceae bacterium
AAGCTATGTGCCTGCTTAGGGCATTTCATATTTCCAAATGATGTAACCGATATTCCATTTACACGAAGGAGAAATGACGCACTGCTCTTGGAGTATGTGCTTTCTGATTTATTTTATGCAGCGGTGCGGGTAAGATTTCTTCGTGTAACCAGACAATGTCATCGACCTTTCTCTGTTATTTTACATCACGATCTGAAACAGGAAAAGCCGTTGCGCCTCCCTGTCGGAAGTTGATGAAAACGGGATGGCCTGCCCGGACGGGGAGCAATGTACGTTCCGAGAAAGCGAGGGGCATGTATTTCAATATCATTTGTTAAAAGAAATTGATGGATATTTGCCCCTCTTTTTACAATTTTTATAAAAAATAATGACGAAATCCCGATTCTTTGCTATAATGGGAAAAGTTTTGGGAGGGATTTCTATGAAAATCGTGAAAAGAGTTATCCTGGCGCTGGGTATCTGTGTGGTGCTGGGATGCTTCGGACTGATCGCTGCCATGCTCTGGGGCAAATATTCCGACGGCAGGGATTACGCGGATCTGGACAGCTACTATTCCCTGACGGAAGCGGATGAGACGGCGATTATTCTGGACAATACCGTGATTGCGGACAAGGCGCTGCTTTATGACGGCGGCTATTATTTCAGCCTGGATACCATTCAGGATTATTTCCACAACAGATTTTATTATACGGAACTGAGCAGGGAAATCCGTTATACGGACGCGCAGATGGTGGTGGCCGCGGATCTGGACGGCACGACCTACGGTGTGACGATGGCGGGAGAGACGACAGCATATGAGTTTGACAGAGTGATTGCTTTTGAACAGGATGGAGTCTGCTATATTAACGTGGATTTTGTGTTCTGTTATGTCGCTTATAAATATGAAGCGTATACGGAGCCGAACCGCATTGTGGTCAGCCCTGTATCCGGAGAGCAGCTTTTAGTGGATGTCAAAAAGAACACCGCCGTGCGCTGGAGAGCCGGTATCAAAAGCGATATTTTAAAGGATGTGACGAAGGGCGAGTCCCTGGTGGTGCTGGACGCCGAGAGCATCAGCGGCTGGACAAAGGTGGCCACGCTGGACGGTTATATCGGCTATATTAAGAATAAATGCATCGGCCAGAGCTATACCTCCATGTATGACGGGACATTCTCTTACACAGAGCCGGAGTATACCTCCGTGACGATGGACGCGCCTGTGAGACTGGGTTTCCAGGCTGTGTATACCTATGCGGCGAATGACAATCTGACGCAGCTGGCCACAACGGCGACCACGATGAATGTGGTGGCGCCGACCTGGTTTACCATCACGGCGGATTATGAGTTTGTATCCTTTGCCTCCGTGTCCTATGTGGAGGAGGCGCACGCTATGGGCCTGCAGGTGTGGGGCATGCTGGAAGATATCACCTATGACGTGGATATCTATTATGTGCTGGCGGATTCGTCAAAACGGACGGAGCTGATCGACTTTCTGATCGACGAAGCGCTGCGCGTGGATATGGACGGGATTAATATTGACCTGGAGAGTGTCCGCTCGGAGGAAGGAACGCACTTCATTCAGTTTTTGCGGGAGCTTTCCATTCGCTGCAGAGAGGAGGGGCTGATCCTTTCTGTGGACAATTATCCGCCCAATTCCGGCAACACTTATAATGATTACAGGGAACAGGGCGTTGTCGTGGACTATGTGATTCTGATGGGCTATGACGAGCACTGGGGCGGCAGCGGAGACGCGGGCAGCACAGCGAGCCAGTCTTTTGTGGAGGATTCGCTTGACAGCCTGATGACGATGGTGGACGCGTCCAAAATTGTGCTGGCTGTGCCGTTTTACACCAGACTGTGGGTCACGCAGGATGGCGTGACGAGTGACAGCGCTGTCTATATGTCCAATATTGATTACTGGGTAAGCTATTATGGCATGGAAGTAGCCTGGGACGAAGAGACAGGGCAGAATTATGCCGAAGCTACGATCGAAGGCGCGATTTACCAGATGTGGATTGAGGATACCACGAGCTTAAGCGGCAAGCTTCAGGCCGCGAAGGACCGCAATGTGGCGGGCGTGGCTGCCTGGAGACTGGGCTATGAGGACAGCAGCGCCTGGTCTTTGATCGGAGGATTTTTCCAGTAGGGCCAGTAACTGCCAGGAAGGCATCGTTGATTTTGACGGTGCCTTTTTCAGTTTTCAGGTGAGCTGCTGTGTGTGCAGATATTCCATGATTCCCATATACAGCGCCCACGCCACTTTTGTCTGGTAGTCCTCGTCTTTTAAGAGGGTCAGTTCTTCAGGATTACTCATGAAGCCGCACTCCGCGATGACGATGGGAACGGAGGTCTTTTTGAGGAGGTAATAGGTGTCATTGGCCTTTGCCTGGCGCGTGTTGTCCGGATCCAGCCGCTTGACGAGACTGGCCTGCAAAACCTCAGCCAGCGCCTGACTCTTTGCACTGGTGGTATAATAAAACACCTGCGCTCCCTTGATGGAGCTGTCAGAATAGCTGTTCTGATGAATACTGACGACCAGATCGGGTGACGCTTCTTCCATGAGCGCCACCCGGTTTTTCATGTCCTCCACTTTTTTGCTGGAGGAATTTTCACCATAAAGGCCGCTGTCATCTGTGCGGGTCATGATGACAGTGATGTCATTTGCCTCCAGAAAGGACTGGAGCTTTGCTGCGATGGCCAGGTTGAGTCCCTTTTCCTCGGTGCCGTCATCTGCGACATTGCCTGGATCCATGCCGCCGTGGCCGCTGTCGATGACGACGGTGAAGCTTTTGGCGGGAGAGCTGACTGCTGTTGACAGTGTGTAATAAGCGGCGGCCTCCCGTATCAGGACGAGGGCCGACAGCAGCAGGAGGAGACTCAGGATGCATGACAGCAGGGATTCTTTTCTGACCATGACAGCTCCTTGGGTAATCGAAAGGATGATAGTTTAAATGTATGAGATAAAATGGAAAATATGCTTCAGGCCGTGAAGCGGTTTATGAGGGCCATTGAGGTGCTGAGGTGATTTCGACAGAGATGATTTCGGCAGATTTCGGAGGCCTTTCGAATTAAATTCGATGTTCCAAATGCCCGCAAATAAAGGTTTGCAAAACCTAC
>JAJQFS010000013.1 GCA_021200995.1 Lachnospiraceae bacterium
GAGACCGTTTTTTGCATCCATTCTTCCTCTTGAGCGAGGAGTTTACACTTTCTTTATGATTTTTTCGCAGTTTCTTTCCGGGGACTGACCTCTCCAAATGACCCCTCCAGGCAGTGCAGCTTATTCACCTGCTCTTTTTTGGTATCCATGGAAGGGTGGACGTAGCGCTGCATGGTGATTTCCACATCAGAATGTCCCATGATTTCACTGAGCGATTTGATATCCACGCCGTTTTCCACACAGCGCGTGGCAAAGGTATGGCGGAGGCAGTGCCAGTTATGCTCCTGCACGCCCAGCCGTTTCTGAAAGCGCTTGAAGCGTTCCAGACAGCCTCTGGGCTCCATGGGCTTTTCCGTTCCGGTCATCACGAACGTGGAATCGTCCCCGCGCCGCTCCAGACAATACTTAAGAATCGGACTGGGGAGCGGAATGGTGTGCAGCGAACAATCCGTCTTGGGACTGCCAATCACAAGCCGCGTACCTTTACGCTCCCCATTTTCTACATTCTGGATGCGGGATACCGTTTTATTGATGCGGATCGTTCCATTCTGGAAATCGAAATCCTCCCATTTCAGGGAACAGACTTCCCCGATCCGCGGACCTCCGTAGAGAGAAATTAAAATTCCCAACGTGAACGGGCTGTCTTCCTTCAGGGCGCCCCGTTCCACCAGCTCCTGCTCCTGTCTGGTCAGGACCGAGATGCTTTTGGGCCTGACAGGGACAGAAGGGCAGGAGGGAACGACGCCGATCGCGCCCTGATCCCTGGCATATTTCAAAATCTGCTTTAACAGCACCTTCATATCCGCCACTGTCTTATCCGCCAGGGCGCAGCCATCCTCCTTCCTGCCATGATCGCGTTTGCGCAGCAGGAAATCCGAAATTCTGTCCGATGTGATTTCCGATAAGGGCAGATTGCCAAGCGCGGGTAAAATATGATTTTCGACCATCGTCGTGTAATAAGCAAAGGTGGATTCTTTGACCAGTGGTTCCTTGAAGCCAAGCCATTCCATCACGACCTCACCAAATAAAATGTCTCCGGCACAGGCGTCGTTTTGGCCTGATGCCTTTTTTGCTTTTCCCTTCGCCATGCTTACCCGCCTGCTGATCGGC
Source organism: Lachnospiraceae bacterium (assembly GCA_021200995.1). Lineage (GTDB taxonomy): Bacteria > Bacillota > Clostridia > Lachnospirales > Lachnospiraceae > RGIG6307. The sequence goes on from JAJQFS010000013.1 coordinate 1,111, forward strand.
ACGGCCTGACGATAGATCGCTCTTTTCCCGCCTTTCTCCAGCAAAAACAGTTCTTTCTTTTCCAGAACCTCTTCATACGTTTTTCCGTACAGATATTTGTACCTGGTCTTTCCTTCCTGCGGACGGTCAACCACAATTCTGGCCTCCCACCGTCCATCTGCGCGTCTGTGAATGTTTTCTCTTCCTGTTTTCATGTTTGTACCTCGCTTTCTTTTGTGTGCGGTCAGCCATCCGGCATTTCAGATTCCTGACCGGTTTTGCGCGGCTTTTTAGCCGCTGCTAACAGGTACAATTCATTTTATACTGTAGAATACAGAAAGAGAAAAAGTGCAAAAAAAAGACCTGAAAGCTTTTTCAAGCCTCCAGATCCTGAGTCTCTGTTTTCCCAGTTTCACACACAGGATGATACATTCTATCAGAAGTCACTCTGTTCTTCGCTGTACGTGAAGGACATTCATCAACGCCTCCTGCAGCACACGCGATACATTAATCCCCGCGCGCTCCGCTTCATAGTCAAGCCATGCGGGCAGCGCCACATTTCTCCTGACTGTTTTCTGATCCGCCTTTCTGCGATACTCTGTAAAATTCACATCAACATAGGTCATCGTTCCCAATGAAAAATCAATTTCATCCGCATTTTCTTTTACCATTCTGACACATTCATCGAAAGTGGAAGGTTCCGGAATCGTCTCCTCATGATCCTCCAAGGAAATGCCTGTCACCCCGATCGCGTCCCGCGCCATTTCAATCGCGTCAGCCAGACTGCTTCCCTCCGTATAAATCTCCATATCCGGCACACAAACCAGAAACGGATGCTCTGATCCATCCTTTGTATCCACGATAAAGGTCGGATACGCCTGTTTTCTGCTTTCCATTTTTTTCATACAATGCCCCACTTTCTTAAAATCATGTTCGCCAGTCTTTCATTGGTTTCATTATGATCTCCCTTCAATCCGTAATTATACACACTTGTTACACAATAATCAACACTTTGATTCCTTTTTTGTCAGAAACAGCATAACACAGATTTTCCATGAATAGGGACGACCTGTCGTCATTTTAGAATTGCAAAACTTTTTCTGCCATCACATGGGCTGCGCCTTCATTCTCAACCTGAATCAAGTGCGCCGTGTCACCAGAAAGGGGCATCCTCTCCGATGGCACGGCGCTGCCGCTGCCCAGGGGCGCGCATGAAGGCTTAAACCGGGCGATTATTAATTTGTCCTGAAAAGAGTTGAAATGCTGTTTCTTAAACGGTATAATCTCGCATATAGAACATACGATCCATCGCTTTTTCCAGAAAGGTTTGTAAGATTATTATGATGTATCCATTTATGACACTCGATGATAAAACTGAAGTTGTACACTCAGATGTTTATCTTGAAAACAACGTAGAAACCGTAAAAGTATATTTTGAAAAACCTGTATACGGAGGCTTTCATTCCGCTGAATGTTATTTACCCTCTTACAGATGGGCTGACATTGAAGGTTTCTCCGAAGAAGAAATCCACCGCCTCCAGGAATACCTGGAGTCTGTCGCTCACATCATTATCAGCCTTGCCAGAGAAGGAGGGTTCGACCGTGCCTCAAATTTTTAAAGTGGGTTCTTACCTTATTTATTTCTGGTCAAATGAAAATGATCCTCTGGAGCCAGTTCATGTACATGTTTCAGAAGGATATCCTTCTGAAAACTCCACCAAAATATGGATCACCAAAAGCGGAAAATGCCTGCTTGGCAATAATAATTCCCAAATACCTGCACGGAAATTGAGAGTTATCATGGATGTCATAGAAGCACGACATTCAGATATCGAAAATAAATGGTATTCTTACTTCAGGCAGATTAATTATTATTGTTGAGAAATTCTGAACTATACTCACAAACTCACCCCAGCAATACTCTTACTGCCTCCTTTGTTGCGTGTGCGGCCTTCTTTTCCACTTTTGAAAGAATCACCGGCGTGATCAGCGTCTGCGCCATAGTGATACCCACTGTCACCAGCGCCGAGGTCAGCACCAGAAAAAGGACACTTTTATGCGCCCGCCAGGCGATTTGCACCATCCAGGCAGTATTCTGCCACATATTACATTTTGGTTTGGAGTTTGTTGTATCAGATGTGTTCATGATGTTCCTCCCATTTTCTTTCCGGAGTCATCATAGCATATTAAAACATTTTGGGGGAAATGGGGGATGAATTGTATGAATTGGGGGATGAATTGCAAAAAGGGAAGATGCTCACCCGAGCATCTTCCTGATATTCTGATTGCGCCTCGCATTCAGCCGCTCGCACTCCTCGATCTCCTCCAGCGAAAACCCCTCATACTGAATCTCCTCAAAGTCGCCAAGCGCTGACATAATCTCCGACAGCACGCCCTCCGCCTCCGGCAAAATCACATACTTCCGGATATCCGGGCGGCGCTTCTTCTTTTTCTTCTCTTCGTCTTTGACGGCCTGTGCGTTCTCCGGCTCCTGCTCAGTTTCCTGCATCAGTTCATTTTCTTTCTCCTTTGAACCGGCCTTTTCCTGCTTTTTGGGCTTCTCCGGCGCTTTGATCAGTTCTTTCCCCGTCAGCCGCTGCAGGGAAGCCGACAATTCCGTGCGCGACATATTCAGAATCCGCGCCGTCTCCTTGAACGTACAGTCCACGCGCGCTTCATACAGATAAAACAGGACCTTCACATCGTCCGTCTGCAGCTCATTGCGCAGCGCCACTACATCGAAGAGCTTCTCCAGCACTTTGACCTCACGGTACAGATCAAAGAAAATGCCCTCGCCCGCACGCACACCGTCGCTGACATTCGTCCGCTCATCGCCCAGCTTATAATTGGCAAGCGGCAGCACCGTACCGTCCGCCGCGATGTCGATCAGGAAGCGGTAAACGGAAAGCCTGCGCTTTTCATAGTCTTCCTCGCTTAAAACTTCCTTATAGAAATTATTGTAATACGCGAATACCATCCGCTTCATCTGGATGGTCTTTTTCATGCTCATCCCCTGCGAGACCAGAGAGCCCTTCGTCTTCACATAATAATAAATCGGCACCTTGAGCGAATAAATTTTGTCAACATACAGAATGTATTCCAGATTGAAAATGAAGTCCTCGCACCAGCTGATGGAAGCGTCCATTTTCATTTCATGCTCCACTAAAATAGAGCGCTTGAAAAGCTTATTCCACAGGACCCCATAATAAAAATCCGACGGCTTCTGCATCATATACTGCGCGAAGGTCGCCCGGTCCATCAGGCCATCCATATCAATCGCGCCCTTTTGTGAGACCCGCTCTCCATTCACCCGGTAAAAATCCGTGATAACCATGTCGCAGTCGTTCTCCTCCATGGTGCGCACGAACAGCCCCACCGCGTCCGGCGCGAGCCAGTCGTCACTGTCGAGGAACTGCACATATGTCCCACGCGCCGCGGCGATCCCCTGATTACGCGTGTCCGAGACGCCGGTATTTTCCTTATGTATCACCCTGACACGGCTGTCATCTCTGGCGAAGGCATCGCAGATTTCCGCGGAGGAATCGCTGCTGCCGTCATTGACCAGAATTAACTCAAAATCCCTGTACGCCTGTTTTAACACGCTTTCCACACAACGCTGGAGCGTCTTCTCCGCGTTATATACCGGTACGATAATACTGACTGTCGGTTCCATTTCAACTCCTCTTTATTCTGAAAACTCCATACAATTATATTATAAGCTATTATAAGACCCGTTCTTTCCTTCGTCAAGCCTGCGACAAACACTCGATTCAGTCTGTTTTCTTATCCTATTTTTCTTATTCCATTTTCTTATTCCATTCTCTTATCCTGTTTTCATATCACTGGTCCCGCTTTCTTCCTTTGCCCAACCGGATAATTGACAAATATCTCCTGTCATGTTAGTATAATACTACCTCAGTGAATGCTGAAGCATACAAAAGATAAAAAACAGGTTCCAGATGACTTTTTACAAAAGAAAAGACAGCCGGAACCTGTTTTATTTTTACGCATCGAACCTTGGCAACCTAATACATTTAATAAAGGAGCCGACAGGGTGTAAAAACCTCGTTTCTGAGACCTTGGCAGAAAGGGGGCTTTTCTGATGAGTACTTATGAAGAACTGATGATTATACTAACTATCGCAGAATTAATTGTGGCCATTTTGCACTATACCCAAAAGAAATAGCACCTCCGCTCCTGTGAGAGATGCTATTTTTGTAACATATAATTTCGCCGGAAACGGATAGCACCACCTATCGTGTCGGCTCCCTTGTTAAGTGTATTATACGTCAGATGCTACGTTTTTGCAAGTCAATTTTTTGCTTTCCTGGGTTTTCTTCTACTCATTTTATTGTTACTCAATCCAGCCTGAATACCTGCTCTAACTTCGGCTGTGCTCCTGTCTCCGGATCCATCTCCAGCTCCAGGATGTCCGCCATGTATTCATTCCACTTATCCACCACCGGGCTGTCCGCCTGGGTCTTCTCCGCGAAGGCCACTCCCTTCTCGCACTCATAATAGCCGAACAGCTCATCTCCCACCGCGAAGATGGAATAGTTGCAGATGCCGGCGGCCTTTAAAACCTCCACCATCTCCGGCCAGATCTCATTGTGACGGCGCACATATTCCGCCTTGCAGCCCTCCTTGATACGTCCCTTCCATGCCATGTGTTCCATACCGTTTCTCCTTTCTCATTATCACAAAATCCGGATACAGTTCAAAAAAACCGCCCGTTCACCGCGTTCATTCTAACACATAACCCGCCTGTTTACTATCGCAAATTTTATATGCAATCGCATCCGTCCTGGTGCCAATCATAATCCTGCATTTACGATTTTGCTTTCGAAACACGCATTCTGCCGGTATCAGGCTTCTGCGGACAATCCGGCTTTGCTCCGTTTTCTTTTATGCTGCAGATACTCGATACATAATCCCGCCGCGGTCACCAGGCTGATGCCTTCAAACATCCGCCAGTACCACATGCCCGCGTACCAGGCGTGAACCGTGCCGTCAAATCCCGCCTCCAGCAGAACCCGTACGTGGCCGTTCGTCCCGCTCTCCACGCTCAGGTTTTCTCCTGTAGACACATCCACCGCCCGATAGCCCTTATAATACAGCATCGGCAGCTCCACCCAGGCGTCTTCGGCGTCCTCCTCCACCGTAAGCTGCGTATACGTATCCAGGTTTTCTTTGGAATATTCCAGAATTGTCACCTGCCCGTCATCCGAAGCTGTCGCGTCGTGGTAACTGAAACCCAGCTCCACGCCAAGCGGCAGATATTCCGCGCCCAGAACCGCGGAATGTCCGATTTCCTCCCCCGCGTATACCCGCAGAATATCTTCCGCGGAAAACAGCGTGTCGTTCAGCTGATTCATACTGAAAAGAACGCATAATCCGCACAGCACAGCGACAAAGATGTGGCGGAAAGCCCGGTCTTTGCTCTGCAGTGCCCATCTCACAGCCGTGCAGGATATCACCGTCATACAGACCGTGACCACAACTGTCAGCCGCGTTGGAAACTGAATCATGGAGACCAGCGTGGCCGCCAGACTGTTCAGATCGTGAAGCTGATCCCATGGAAAATAATATGTGCTGAGAATGACAGCCGCAATTCCAACGCCAAACGCAGCCAGAGCCATCCTGTCAAAGTGCCTGTCCTTCTCCCGGTATCTGCGGCGCAGCAAAACCCAGACCACGACGGCAAACATCATCCCGATTCCGATATTGATCGGCTCTGTATCCCACAATCCCAGCTCCTGAAACGCGGAATTACTCCCAGCGTCCTGCCTTGTCAAAAGCAGATTCGCCAGCAAAAGTCCCCTGTCCTGAATGTAATTACCCGTATTCAGAGAATACCGGTACTCTCCCGACAGCATCATGTCCAGCAGCGGGCCCAGGAACCACAGATTCACCAGCAGCGTGGCGCCCACTGCCTTCAGAAGTGAAAGAAAGGTTTCTTTGCGAAATACTCTTTTGATGCAGAGCAGACATAAAAGCGCGGAAAAGGCAACTGTAATCTCACAGCTTAATAAATGAGACTGAATAATCCCGCTGAAGCCGATCACGAGCACCAGCCAGTCCAGAGAATGCTTTCTGGGCTTTTCTTCCTCCCTGCCCAAAAGCAGATAAAAACCCAGTGCCACGACCGGCAGGAAAATCATGGCTGTATATTCTCCCACCGCGGAGCGATTATAAATGTTATACAGACGGTAGGGCGCCAGCGTATACAGCATGCTTCCCAGAAGTCCCACTTTTTTGCTTTGAAACATTCTGCCAAAGCACAAATAAGCCACAACGGCTGTCGCCAGATTCACCAGGAACACATACGCGCCGTAGGCAAAGTTCATGGGAAGTGCAATCAGCCGCAGAAGGGCCGGAATCAGTAAAAAGGTATCACAGTAAAAAATGGAGCTGGCATAGCCGTGTCCATACAGCCACTCCGATTCCACGCGCGCCGGGAAAATGCCCTGCTTCAGACTATCCGCCAGGAATTCAATCCGCAGCAGATGAAATGAAAGATCCGCGCCGGCGATCATATAATCCACCATCAACGGGATGGAGGAAATCAGGGCAAACGCCAGGACACTTAAGCGGACCAGCACCCACTCCCTGCCCAGGCTGTTTTTGCGTGTATACTCATAAAGCATCATCAGGCTGTCAATGAAAAACGACCCCAGCAGCGTGAAAAAAATCAGGATGCTGCTGCCGCCGGTAGTTTTGATAATCTCAAGTCCTGTCACAGTCAGCGGCAGTTCTCCCTGGTATGTGATCACAATCTCCGGTCCCAGCTCTTCACTTAAATTTCCTGTGACATAGAACTGAATGCTTTTCGTCCCTGCGTTGGCATACAGGGACGCGTCATTGTTCAGAAGAGCATGAAACAGCTTACTGTCCGCATGGATACCGATAGCGCTGGTCTCATTTTCCTCCGTCTCATAGGTACAGACCAGACGATATACGCCCGGTTTCAGGGAAAACCCGTAGGCCTTCAGCCAGTCCTCGTCCGGATCATCGTCCCCATCCACTGAATAGACGCCCGCAGACACCCCGCCGCCCGCAATCGTCACGGTCATGGAATCCAGACTGTACAGGCTCTCTTCCCCGCGCAGCATTCCGAAAATACCGTAAATGAGCAAAAACAACTCCGTGAGAAGCACAATATGAAATTTTCTCATCTTAAGAATTCCGGATTTCTTCCGCATGCTCCTCTTCCTCTTTCCACTTTTTCCTGCTCAATGTTCCCGCGTAAATGCCAAGCCCGATCCATCCCGCCGCGGAAACTGCCTCCGACAGCCGCCAGTACCAGGCGTTCGTATTCAGCCGGTCCGCCAGATTCTCCTCATAAGCGGGGCCCAACGTCGTCTCATCCAGGGGCAGATATGCCCCGCCCAGGATCTCGTTGGTATCCAGATCAGAGCTTTCATAAATATACACTGGCAGACGGGTTTTCAGATAATCATTGGTCAGATATTGTGTGGCTGCCACCGCAAGCACGACAACGCCTGTCAGTACCCACAGGGAAACCTCCCTCTTTTCAGACCGCTGCACCTGGCTTACCACGACAACACCGGTAAAAATCAGGCAGACACTGACAAAAGGAACCAGTTCCATCGGACTGTTCAGTCCTGCCGTCAAAATCTGAATCAGACGATTCTTCCTGATGAGATCCCAGGGAAAGCTGACTGTGCTCATCCACATAAGAATCGCTCCCACGATCGTCACCCGCAGCGCCATGCGCCAAAGCGCGCTGTTTTGTCTCTCCTCACGGTATCTTCCCGTAAAAAGGATCCAGAAATATCCGATCAGAAGCACCATCACCGCAAAGCCCGCACCCGTCGGTACCGCGTTTCGCATTCCGCTGACGCTTTTGTCCGTCTCCGTGCCGGCCTGCGCAAACAGAATAAAATAATCCAGTAAAAGAGCGCCTTTTGACTGAATCGCCTTTGATCCCACGTAACGGATATACGGCTTCTGCAGAAAAGCGTCCAGCAGGGGAATGAGCATCCAGGCGCAGCCCACCGCTGTCGCCAGGAGGATTTTCAAATATGTCAGAAGGCGTTCCTTTGCAAAAGCTGCCTTTCCCATTGCCAGACAAAGCAGCACGCACAAAAACACCGCCAGCTCCAAAGACGTAATATGAGAGAAAAACATGGCGCACAGTCCCACCGCCGGCATCAGCCAGGCGGACCTGTATGATTTTTCCTCATCTTCCACCGTCAGAACGCGAAGCATACCGCAAAACACCATGGGAAGGAAAGTCATGGCCAGCAGCTCCCCGAGATCCGCCTTCCCATACATGACATAAATCCGATAGGGCGAGCAGGCATACAGCATGGCCGCGATCATGCCCTGCACCCATCCGTCAGGAAGCGCTTTGGTCAAAGATGACGCTTTAGCCTCATTTTCTCTGCCCAGCCCATCACTCCTGCCGCAAAACAGCCCGCGAAAGCAGACATATCCAATCCCGACCGTCGCCAGATTAATCAGAAAAAGAAAAATATGATATGCCGTCTGCACGGACAGTCCCGCCATCCTCAAAAGCGCCGGAATCAGCAAAAAGACATCTCCCTCAAAGAGAGACACCGGATATCCTCTGCCCTCCAGCCAGTTGGGCTGTATTCGCACCGGAAACTGCCCGGACAGCAGGCCGTCCTTCAGCCCTTCGATCCGCAGCAGATGGAAATACAGCTCCTCTCCCTCCAGGCAGTAATTCACAAAAAGCGGAACCGAGAGCAAAACCGCGACGCCAGATACTGCCGCCAGGGTCACATATTGGATTTTCATACGACTGGAAGCGGAACTGCTCCGGCTTCCTTTGAATAACCGCTGCTTATTCATCGCAAAGCTCTCCGTTTCTCTCCCGTTTTCTGCTCCATGCCACGCCGGCCGCCAGCATGAGGAAGGTCAGAGCGCTGACCACCTCCGCCGCGCGCCAGTACCATGGACTGACAAACTGTACCAGAATCGTCCCCTGATACCCCGCCGGAACCGCTACACAAAGAATATTATCATCATCCGCCATGAGAGGGATACTCTCACCCGTTTCCAGGTCCGTTGCCTGATAGCCTTTATAATACAGAAGCGGCAGGCTCATCGCGCCCTCTCTGTCACTGTCGTTGTAACACGTCGCCTGAATGGTCAGTCCGTTCTTTTCATAGCTGACCAGCACAACATTTTCTTCCGTTTCCGGATCCCTGTACACAAGCTGATCCGTATCCGTCCCGTAAGGAATGTATTCGCCTCCGGAAATATAGCCGGTTCCTGTTGCCTCCGCGTTATACACCTGGATACTGGACGCCGTCAGCAGCATACTGTCGGTCAGGTACAGGGCACTGACAACAGCAAGTCCCGCGACAACCGCCACGTAGGCTCTCACACCCTTCCCCGGCTGATTTTCCCGGATCCAGACTGTCACCACCCCTGTCAGAAGCGTCATGAAGAGCGTTGCCATGGACAGAAACCGGTCAGGAAACTGAATACTGGAAATCAGCGTGGCTAAAACCGGGGACAGATTCTGTAAGCGGTCCCACGGGAAAATGCTCAGGCACATCAGCATGGCCAGAAAACCGAAGGCGGCGGAGATTTTGCCCAGTCCCTTCATTTTCGGATTCATCCGCTCTGTCTTATGAAAGAATGACAGACCAATCCAGATACAGAATACCAGAATAAAAGCGATGCCCAGCCCCAGAGGCCGCGCCTGATACAGACCGGTCTCATCGTAAAGGACAGTGTCCCCGACCTGAAAAAAGGTCTGCAAAAGCTGCGCCGGGTAAAGCCCTCTGTATTGAATCGTCCTGCCCGACGTGTGCTGGATGGCAAAATCACCGGTCAGCATATAGTCCGCGAACGGTACCAGAAACCAGGCGCTGACAAGGCAGCTGTAAATCACGGTTTTGACCAGCACCGTGAAAGTCCGGCGGCGGAAAACCTTTTTCCATAAAACCACGCAGAGCAGAATCGTGAAAAACCCTGCCTGCTCGCCGGTCAGCAGATGGGACTGCACAAGCCCCGCAAAGCCTATGGTCAACGGAATCCACGACCTGCGATAGCGCCTGTCCGCTGTATCTTCTGTAAAAACACGATAAAAGCCCCATGCCAGAACCGGCAGAAGCATAACACCCAGCGTTTCCCCGAGCGATCCTGTCACATAAGTCTTGATGATCCGGTACAGGGAAAGAGAATAGACCAGGGAGCACAGAAGACCAATATAAGTTTCCTGAAAGATGCGGGAAAAGCAATAAAACGCAATCAGCACCGTCGCGGCGGTCACCACAAACCAGAACATGCGGTAACTGGTAACCACCGGAAAGCCGATCAGGCGAAAGAAGGCGGCCAGGTAAAGAACCGTCTCGCCATAAAAGATAGAAGAAGCATAGCCGTAGCCCTGCTGCCACTCAGGCGCGATACGCACGGGAAACTGCCCTGACAAAAGTCCATCCTTGATACCTTCAATTCGCAGCAGATGATAAATCAGATCTCCCGTGGAAATCATCCGGTCCGTCATCAGCGGAAGAGAAGCCGCCAGAATGATCAGGCCAAGGCAGAACAGGATATTTTTGGTCTTGACCGCGACATGGTACTGCCTGTCATACTGTGCAAATGCATACAGCGCGTTGACAAACAGCACACCAACCGCCACGCAGAAAATCATCATGCGGCTTAAGGCGTTAGTCTCTGAGATCTTTAAGCCCGTCACAACCAGACTGCCGCTGCCGCCGTAAGTCACTTCAACGGACAGACCATCCTGTGCGGTCATAAGCCACACATTGAAATCCGTTTCATGCAGGCTGGCATACAGAAAATCATAATTGGCCAGCAGTGTTTTGTATGCGGCGGAAGCATCCGAAATCTGGCAGAGATTCTCCATGTTGGTATCGGTATCATATAAAAGTGTAATACGGTAGACTCCCCTGGGCAGACTGATCCCGTCAAAGGACACGAGTATACCACTCTGCCCTCCTGCCGACGCCGCCGAATAACCGCCTGCGTCCTCTGTATAGCTTCCCAGAACCGGCGTAGCGGCATCCAGGTCAAACTCATAGACAGCAGATTTGCCAAAAAGGCCCGCAATTCCCGCCAGAAGCAGGCACAACTCCAGAAGCAGGAGCACGCGGAAGGAGATTTTCTTAAAAAGATGCAGTTTTCGAATGGCAGAAATCATACTTCCCTCTCCTGTCTATGACCCATATTGTTTTTTACAAGACATGAATCATTGTAACATGTTCACTCCTGTTTTGCAATTCATTCCGCCCGCAGCTGAAATTTTCAGGAATTTTGTAAAAAAGTTGACCTTTTCAGGCAATATCCGTATAATGAAATAAAAATCTCTGCCAAAGCAGAGTGAAAAGGAGGTATTATTGATTATGAAGAAACTGCTGAAATGCATTCCTGTCCTGCTGGCAGCCGCAGCATTTCTGCTGTTCATTCCTTCCAACACGGTCAGTGTGGAAGCGGCCGGCCAGACCTATTACATCATGTATCGGCAGGACGCGCAGGAATGGCGCTATGTAAAGGACAGCGAATGGCTGGATGGGTATGGAATTGGCAGGGAACTGTATTATCTGACACTGGAGATAGAGGATGGCGACAGTATCATTGTCAGCGGCTATGATCCGGAAAGCGATCCCCTTGAGCTGAAGCTCTCCGCTTCACTGGCCAGCCTCACCCTGCGGTCAACAGGAAACACCCTGATCACAGTCAACAGTGTGGAAAACTGCTATATCACGTCCGGCACCATCCTTTCTCTGACCGGAAACGTCACAAACGTCTATATCAAGGACTCTTCCTCCGCCACTTTCTACGGAAATATTTCCTATCTGGAGGTCGGGCAGTCAGAGGATGAAGTTGCCCCGAACGTCAGCAATACAGGCACTGTGGGACACCTGGCAATCTTCAACATCGACGGTCAGCAGACCTGCAGCGTTTACAATGTTGACGCAGGTGCCCTGACAATTACGAACGGTAAGCTGGGAACGTCCGCCGCGCACTACAGCACCACGGCGTCTGCCTCCGGCACAGCAGCTTCAACTGGAGCTGCAACAGCTGCCGCTGCCTCGGGAAGCACCTCTTCCACCACCGCAGCCGGCTCCACCTACACAGTCGTCAAAGGCGATAATCTGTGGAAAATCGCACAAAGATATCTGGGCAACGGTATGCGTTACCCGGAGATTAAGGCTCTGTCAGGCATTTCTTCCGACACGATTTACGCCGGGCAGGTGCTGACACTTCCTGCAGACTGAATTCTGATTTCATTTGAAATATCTAAAATGGGCCTCCGGTTTTCCGGCAGGCCCGTTTTATTCGCATATGAAAATCGTGTGCAAAAAGACCTCCGGAACAAATCCGGAGGTCTTTATCATGATCTGATACAAATATCTCTTCGAGAATAACTTACTCGAGAATGGTAGCCACACGGCCGGATCCTACGGTTCTGCCGCCCTCGCGGATAGCGAAGGTAAGACCCTGTTCCATAGCGATCGGGTGGATCAGCTCGATGGTCATCTCTACGTTATCACCAGGCATGCACATCTCGGTTCCCTCGGGAAGGGTGATCATACCGGTAACGTCAGTGGTTCTGAAATAGAACTGCGGACGATAGTTGTTGAAGAAAGGAGTGTGACGGCCGCCCTCATCCTTGGTCAGTACATAAACCTGAGCAGTGAATTTGGTGTGGCACTTCACGCTGCCGGGCTTTGCCAGAACCTGACCACGAACGATCTCGGTTCTCTGTACGCCACGCAGCAGTGCGCCGATATTGTCGCCGGCCTGCGCGTAATCCAGCATCTTTCTGAACATCTCGATACCGGTAACAACGGTCTTTCTGGTCTCTTCCTTCACGCCGACGATCTCAACTTCCTCGTTCAGCTTCAGCATACCACGCTCAACACGGCCGGTAGCAACGGTACCACGACCGGTGATGGTGAATACGTCCTCAACCTGAGCAGTGAATTTGGTGTGGCACTTCACGCTGCCGGGCTTTGCCAGAACCTGACCACGAACGATCTCGGTTCTCTGTACGCCACGCAGCAGTGCGCCGATATTGTCGCCGGCCTGCGCGTAATCCAGCATCTTTCTGAACATCTCGATACCGGTAACAACGGTCTTTCTGGTCTCTTCCTTCACGCCGACGATCTCAACTTCCTCGTTCAGCTTCAGCATACCACGCTCAACACGGCCGGTAGCAACGGTACCACGACCGGTGATGGTGAATACGTCCTCAACGGGCATCAGGAACGGCTTGTCCACGTCACGCTCCGGGTTCGGAATGTATGTGTCAACAGTATCCATCAGCTCCATGATCTTGTCGCCCCACTCGCTGTCCGGATCTTCCAGAGCCTTCAGCGCGGAGCCCTTGATGATCGGGCAATCGGTAAAGCCATACTCCTCGAGTTCCTCGGTCACTTCCATCTCAACCAGCTCGATCAGCTCTTCGTCATCTACCATGTCGCACTTGTTCAGGAATACGACGATATAAGGAACGCCTACCTGACGGGACAGCAGGATGTGCTCTCTGGTCTGAGCCATAACACCATCGGTAGCGGCTACAACCAGGATAGCGCCGTCCATCTGTGCGGCACCGGTGATCATGTTCTTCACATAGTCAGCGTGGCCGGGGCAGTCAACGTGTGCATAGTGACGCTTCTCGGTAGAATACTCTACGTGTGCGGTGGAAATGGTAATACCACGCTCTCTCTCTTCCGGAGCCTTATCAATTTTGTCAAACTCTGTAAAGGAATTGCCGGCAACTCTCTGAGAGAGCACCTTGGTAATTGCAGCAGTCAGAGTGGTCTTACCATGGTCTACGTGGCCGATTGTACCAATGTTGCAATGCGGCTTGCTTCTTTCAAATTTAGCCTTTGCCATTTTTTGAAATCCTCCTGAAAAATAATATGATTTTAAAAATTCATGCTATGCTTGATTATACGCGATAACGTCAATATTTTCAAGCAGTTTTTAAGATTTACTTCTCTTTCGCCGCCAGAACCTTTTCCGCGATATTCTTCGGTACGGGCTCATACTTCTCAAAGAACATGGAGTAGTTGCCGCGGCCCTGGGTCCTGGAACGTAAGTCTGTGGAATAGCCGAACATCTCCGCGAGCGGCACATAGCCTCTCACCATCTTGCCGCCGCCGATATCATCCATACCTTCGATACGACCGCGTCTGGAGTTGATGTCGCCGATAACGTCGCCCATATATTCCTCGGGCATGGTCACTTCCACTCTCATGATAGGCTCGAGCAGGACAGCACCCGCTTTCTTTAAAGCCTCTTTGCAGCACATGGAACCCGCTACCTTGAATGCCATCTCGGAAGAGTCAACCTCGTGGTAGGAACCGTCATAGACGTCCGCCGCGATGCCGATCACCGGATAACCTCCCAGAATACCGGTATGCGTCGCTTCCTCAATACCCTTGCCGACTGCCGGAATATATTCCTTCGGAATCGCGCCGCCGACTACAGATGAGGTAAACTTGAAGGTCTCCTCGCCGTTGGGATCCATCGGCGTGAAGTGTACCTTACAGTGTCCGTACTGTCCGGAACCACCGGTCTGCTTCACATGCTTGTATTCCATATCAATGGCTTTCGCGATGGTCTCCTTATAGGCAACCTGGGGAGCGCCCACGTTGGCCTCTACCTTGAACTCACGCAGCAGTCTGTCGACGATGATCTCCAGATGCAGCTCGCCCATGCCGGCGATGATGGTCTGACCGGTTTCCGGGTTGGTATGCGCGCGGAAGGTCGGATCTTCCTCCGCCAGCTTCGCTAACGCTTCGCCCATCTTGGTCTGGCCGGCTTTGGTCTTGGGTTCAATAGCCAGTTCGATAACCGGATCCGGGAACTCCATGGACTCCAGGATTACCGGATGCTGCTCATCGCAGATCGTGTCGCCGGTCGTCGTGAATTTAAAGCCGACCGCCGCCGCGATATCACCGGAATAAACCTTGTCCAGCTCCATTCTCTTGTTAGCGTGCATCTGGAGCAGACGCCCCACACGCTCTTTTTTATTCTTGGTGGCATTTAAAATGTAGGATCCGGAATTGATGGTACCGGAGTACACTCTGAAATAAGCCAGTTTCCCGACGAAGGGATCTGTCATAATCTTGAAGGCCAGGGCCGCGAACGGCTCGTCATCGGAGGAGTGCTTCTCCACCTCATTGCCCTGCAGGTCCACACCCTTGATGGCGGGGATATCAAGCGGAGAAGGCATATACTCCAGAATCGCGTCAAGCAGCTTCTGGATGCCCTTATTCCTGTAGGCGCTGCCGCAGCATACCGGAACGGCGGTGCACTCGCACGTCGCCTTACGCAG
The DNA here is from genome assembly GCA_021200995.1 of Lachnospiraceae bacterium. GTDB lineage: Bacteria > Bacillota > Clostridia > Lachnospirales > Lachnospiraceae > RGIG6307. Next base: position 16,400 of record JAJQFS010000013.1, read on the forward strand.
TACCGCTTTCAGCTCCTCATTGGACGGCTCTTCTCCCTCCAGGTAAGCCATCATCAGATCATCATCCAGCTCGCAGATCTTCTCCACCAGCTCGGTGTGATACAGCTCGGCTTCCTCCGTCATATCCTCCGGGATATCGACGACGGAGATGTCCTCACCCTTTTCGTCGTTGTAAATATAGGCTTTCATCTCGAACAAGTCAATAATGCCCTTGAACTCGTCCTCTTTACCGATGGGCAGCTGAACGCAGATCGCATTCTTGCCCAGCCTTGTTCTAATCTGTTCCACTGCACCGTAGAAATTCGCGCCCATGATGTCCATCTTATTGATGAACGCCATACGCGGTACATTGTAGGTGTCAGCCTGTCTCCATACATTCTCGGACTGCGGTTCCACACCGCCCTTCGCGCAGAAGACACCGACGGCACCGTCCAGCACGCGCAGGGAACGCTCCACCTCTACCGTAAAGTCAACGTGGCCAGGGGTATCAATGATATTGATACGATGCTCCAGGGCATCCGGTATGGTCTTGCCATACGCCTGCAGAGTCCAGTGACAGGTAGTAGCGGCGGAAGTGATCGTAATACCTCTTTCCTGCTCCTGAGCCATCCAGTCCATTGTAGCAGTACCATCATGAGTATCACCGATCTTGTAATTTACACCGGTATAATAAAGTATACGCTCTGTTGCTGTCGTTTTACCCGCGTCGATATGAGCCATGATACCGATGTTACGTGTTCTCTCAAGTGGATATTCTCTTCCAGCCAAGGTACCTTCCTCCTAGTAGTTACTAAAAACGATAATGTGCAAATGCCTTGTTGGCTTCCGCCATTCTGTGCATTTCTTCTTTTCTCTTTACGGAAGCGCCTGTGTTATTGGCAGCGTCCATAATCTCATTCGCGAGTCTGTCTTCCATGGTCTTCTCGCCTCTCTTGCGGGAGAAAGCGGTCAGCCAGCGAAGTCCGAGCGCCTGTCTTCTCTCAGGACGCACCTCGATGGGTACCTGATAGGTAGCGCCGCTGATACGTCTCGCTTTGACCTCCAGCACCGGCATGATGTTGTTTAAGGCTTCCTCAAACACTTCAAGAGCCGGCTTTCCGGTCTTTGCTTCCACTTTGGCAAACGCGCCGTATACAATCTTCTGGGCTACGCCCTTTTTGCCGTCAAGCATGATGTTGTTGATCAGCTTTGTGACGACCTTACTGTTGTACACAGGATCCGCCAAAACGTCTCTTTTCTGAACATGTCCTTTACGTGGCACGGTTCTTCCCTCCTTATTTAATAAAATAAATCATCGGTACTCACATTGTTTCTGGCTAATTGCATGATACAAAGGACCAAGAGTCGGAAATCGAATGCTCACATTCGTATTTATGACTTTGGGGGTCGCAACAACACGTCCTACTGTCACCTTGATCACTACATGTGTTCGTGCGGGTATATCCGTTAACAGGTCACAGACATAAGCCTGTGCAGAATTACCAACACTAATTAGTTTCCGTTATGTGGTACTTTAAGGCCCTGCGGCCCATAAAACCGACTGAAAACCGCGCGAATTATTTCTTCGCTGCCTTCGGTCTCTTCGCGCCGTACTTGGAACGGGCCTGCTTTCTGTTGGCAACGCCGGCTGTATCCAGGGTACCTCTGATAATGTGATATCTGGTGCCAGGAAGGTCCTTCACCCTGCCGCCGCGGATCAGCACTACGCTGTGCTCCTGCAGGTTGTGGCCTTCACCCGGAATGTAGCTGGTCACTTCGATGCCGTTGGAAAGACGGACTCTGGTGATCTTACGCAGCGCTGAGTTCGGCTTCTTCGGGGTCGTGGTCTTCACAGAGGTGCATACGCCGCGCTTCTGGGGAGAGCTGGAATCAATCGACTTCTTGTGAAGGGAGTTGTAGCTCTTTAAGAGAGCGGGAGCTGTGGACTTCTTGACAGAGGTCTGACGGCCCTTTCTGACTAACTGGTTAAATGTTGGCATTCCGTTTTACCTTTTTCCTTTCTGAAGATTCATCATGGGGTTTCCATGACGTAAATTAGCTGTATGCTTATTCTGTGCCGGTTTCAAAGGAAATATTCACCAGCCGCAAAATACCGCATACAGCTAATATTATACGTTTCTGAACTTTTGTTGTCAATACCAAAAATGTACGGATTTCAATACACTTGGCCTGTTTTGCGCATGGGCAGCAGAGAACCGTGAATAGTGACGACTACTCCTCTGTCTCAGGATCCTCGTCAGGCTCATCTGCGTCGAACGTTTCCTCTTCAAACTCATCCTCTTCAGATACATCCTCCACAGGCCCTTCGCCCTCAAAGTCCTCGTCCTCAAAATCAGCCTCTTCTTCGAGCTGATCCTCCTGGTCAAGGTCTTCCTCCACGATTTCCTCGTCCTCCGTGATCTCCAGATCCTCGTCCTCCTCAGTGAACGTGATCTCGTCGTCCATGGAAATCTGTTCCGCCACATCAGTACTTAACTCAATATTGTGGTAGCGTTTCATGCCGGTACCGGCCGGGATCAGTTTACCGATCAGCACGTTCTCTTTCAGGCCAATCAGCGGGTCTGTCTTCCCCTTGATGGCCGCGTCGGTCAGAACCTTTGTCGTCTCCTGGAAGGAAGCCGCGGAAAGGAAGGAGTTGGTCGCCAGAGCCGCCTTGGTGATGCCCAGCATGACCTGCTTGCCCTCCATGGGCTGTTTGCCTTCCGCGATCAGCTGCTCGTTCATGTCTTCGTAGTCCAGTACATCGATCAGGCTGCCGGGAAGATACTTGGTATCACCGCTGCTCTCGAGACGGACCTTTTTCAGCATCTGACGTACAATGACCTCAATATGCTTATCCGCGATATCCACACCCTGCAGACGGTAAACGCGCTGTACCTCACGCAGCATATAATCCTGCACCGCGCGGATGCCCTTGATCTTTAACAGATCGTGAGGATTCACACTACCTTCTGTCAGCTCGTCGCCGGCCTCCAGTACCTGGCCGTCTGTCACCTTGATACGGGAACCATAAGGAATAAGGTAGATTTTCTTCTCTCCGGTCTGCGGATTGGAAACCTCGATCTCACGCTTTTTCTTTGTATCCCTGATCGTGGCCACGCCGCCGATCTCCGCGATAATCGCAAGACCTTTCGGCTTTCTGGCCTCAAACAGCTCTTCCACACGGGGAAGACCCTGGGTGATATCGTCGCCCGCCACACCGCCGGAGTGGAAGGTTCTCATCGTCAGCTGCGTACCAGGCTCACCGATGGACTGTGCCGCGATGATACCGACAGCCTCGCCGACCTGCACCGGCTCGCCGGTCGCCATATTGGCGCCGTAGCACTTCGCGCAGATACCCACATGGGAACGGCAGGTTAAAATGGTGCGGATCTTCACAGATTTCACCGGGCCGCCGTTTTCATCGACACCGACGGAGAGGATTTTCTCCGCTCTTGCCGGCGTGATCATGTGGTTTTTCTTCACTAAGACATTGCCCTCAGCATCACAGATATCCTCACAGGAAACCCTGCCCATGATACGGTCTTTTAAGCCCTCGATGGTCTCCTTGCCGTCCATGAAGGCAGCTACCTCCATGCCCGGAATCTCATCCCTGCCCTCACAGCAGTCCGTCTCACGGATAATCAGCTCCTGGGAAACGTCCACCATTCGTCTGGTCAGATAACCGGAGTCCGCGGTTCTGAGAGCGGTATCGGACATACCCTTTCTGGAGCCGTGTGCGGACATGAAATATTCCAGCACATCAAGACCCTCACGGAAGGAAGACTTGATGGGCAGCTCGATGGTCCGGCCTGTGGTATCCGCCATCAGTCCGCGCATGCCGGCCAGTTGTTTGATCTGCTGGTTGGAACCACGCGCGCCGGAGTCCGCCATCATGAAAATGTGGTTGTATTTGTCCAGGCCGTTGATCAGGGTGTCTGTCAGCTTTTTGTCTGTCTCGGTCCAGGTTTCCACCACCGCGCGGTAGCGCTCCTCCTCCGTGATCAGACCACGTCTGTAGTTTCTGGAAATCTTTTCCACCGTATCCTGCGCCTCAGCCAGCATCTGCGGCTTCTCGGCAGGCACC
>JAJQFS010000033.1 GCA_021200995.1 Lachnospiraceae bacterium
GATTATCTTGTAGGGCGCGATGTGGAGAAGACACGTGATCTCCAGGCGTTGCAGGATGTGACGGGCTTGTCTCATGAGGCTATTAATACATTGATAAGATGGCACAAAGCAGATGAAAGAGGTCGGTCTTACTATAATGATAACGGGAATTTCCTGGCCGGTTCTCATATTTCCGACTTAAATACAGTATTAGAGGAATATCCGGATATTCTGTATAATATTGCCAGGGGAATATCTGGTTCTGATTATAATGAAAACGGTCCATGTTCATGTACATCTGATGATCATTGTATTGATGTCGCTATCAAGCTTTTAAAATACAAGGATAGTAAAAAGAAGGTTATACCCTCGGACAAAGATAGGATCAATTTTGCAACGGCGTATATTTCAAAAAAGATGAAATCTCTCGTTGAGCAGCATGAATATGATAGGGCCCAGCTTGATATATCAAAGGCCAATACGCATACGGACGAAGACGCCGCTAATGTTCCATGTAGTTTAGAAGAAGCAGTGAGTAGATTAGACCAAGAGCAAAAGAGGTTTTTGATCGGGCAAGAGTTATGGAGTGATTCTTTTGGAGGAAGGTCGCTCAATGAATATGAAAGACTCTATGAAAACGTTAGCAAAAAACTTTCGAAGTTGTATGGTAAGAAAAATAAAACTACAAAAGAAACGGAAGATATGTCTAAACTTGAGGATATTTGCAATTCACTAGGAGAAGGAATTGCAAATGGTTTTAGTAAATCTCTCATGAATGAAGCAGGTATCACGAAGAAAAAATAGAAGTGTCTTCCAAGTTTCTCTAGCCTGAATGGTAAAATGTGCTTTTTCCATTTACACCAATTTTACACCATTTTAGAAATATGACGATAAACAAGGATAAACAGAGGTAACGTGTTTCTTCCTTATTTTAAAGGCTTTTTAAAACAAAGACAGAACCGCATAAAACATGATAAAACGCCGGTTTACAAACCTGTAAAAATGGTGTAATATATATTATATTTTAATAAACCAGACAGGAGTATCATATGGAACAATACGCGATCTGGGGCGGAAATCCACTGGTTGGAGAGGTTGAGATCGGCGGCGCGAAAAATGCCGCTCTTCCGATTTTGGCCGCGTCCCTTCTGACAGATGATACCGTTTTGATAGATAATATGCCCGACATCAAGGATATCAACGTGCTGCTCACCGCCATGAAGAGCATCGGCGTGGTGGTGGAGCGCCTGGGGAGACACCAGGTGAAGATTAACGCGGCGCACATTCACACCACATCGGTCGAGGGGGAAGGAATTCGCAAGATGCGCGCATCCTATTATTTTCTGGGCGCACTGCTTGGAAAGTATAAATCAGCCAGCGTCGGACTGCCCGGCGGCTGCGAGATCGGCACACGCGCCATTGACCAGCACATCAAGGGCTTCCGGGCTTTAGGAGCGAAGGTCAGACTGGAGCACGGGATGATCGTCACAGAGGCCATTGACCTGACCGGCGCCCATATCTTTCTGGATGTGGTCAGCGTAGGCGCCACCATCAACCTGATGATGGCCGCGGTTCTGGCGGAAGGCCTGACCGTCATTGAGAATGTAGCCAAGGAACCCCACGTCGTGGACGTGGCGAACTTTTTAAACAGCATGGGCGCCAATATCAAGGGTGCCGGCACGGACGTGATCCGCATCCGCGGAGTCAAGAGCCTGCATGGTTCGGAGTACACTGTGATCCCGGATCAGATTGAGGCGGGTACCTTTATGATGGCCGCGGCCATCACCAAGGGCGATGTGACGGTCAAAAACATCATCCCCAAGCACCTGGAGTGCATCAGCGCGAAGCTAAAGGAAATCGGCTGCGAGGTGCAGGATTCCGACGACGCGGTTCGTGTGGTCGCTTCCAGACGTCTGCGCGGCACGCAGGTGAAGACGATGCCTTATCCCGGCTTCCCGACAGATATGCAGCCGCAGATTTCCGTGACGCTGGGGCTGTCGGCGGGCGCGACCAGCATCGTCAGGGAGAGTATTTTTGAGAACCGTTTCCGTTATCTGGATGAGCTGAGCAAGATGGGCGCCAACGTGACCATTGAGGGCAATGTAGCCATTCTGGAGGGCGTGGAGAAATATGAAGGCGCCGCGATCAGTGCCACTGACTTAAGAGCCGGCGCGGCCTTAGTGCTGGCGGCTTTGGCGGCGGAGGGATTTTCCACAGTGGACCACATTCATTATATTGAGCGCGGTTACGAGGATTTCCCGGAGAAGCTCCAGGGCCTGGGCGGACACATTAAGAGAGTGAGAAACGCCGACGAATTAAAGAAAGCAAGACTGAAGGTCGTGTGAAAAGAAACGCCTGACAGTGAACACTTACGGTAGAATGAGACAGCTGTTCCTTTTGGGACAGCTGTTAATTTATTATGAAAGCGTTTTTGGCGGAGCCATCGGCTTTCATACATGGGAAGGAGACGGCTCATGGCATTCACGCATCTGCACGTCCACACGGAGTACAGCCTCCTGGACGGCTCCAACAAAATCAAAGAATATGTGAAGCGCGTGAAGGAGCTTGGCATGGACAGCGCCGCCATCACCGACCACGGCGTCATGTACGGCGTGATCGACTTTTACCGCGAATGTCAGGCGCAGGGAATCCGTCCCATCTTAGGCTGCGAGGTCTATGTAGCGCCGAATTCCCGTTTTGACAAGGAACTGACCGGCGGCGAGGACCGGTATTATCATCTGATTCTGCTGGCGGAGAATGACCTGGGCTACCGTAACCTGATGAAGATCGTCAGCAAGGGCTTCACCGAAGGCTTTTATTACAAGCCGCGCGTGGATATGGAAGTGCTGCGAACCTATCACGAGGGGATTATCTGCCTTTCCGCCTGCCTGGCGGGGGAGGTGCAGCACTACATCACCAAGGGCCTCTACGATGAGGCGAAAAAGAGCGCCTTAAAATATCTCGACTGCTTCGGCGAGGGCAATTATTTCCTGGAGCTGCAGGACCACGGCCTGCCTGAGCAGCAGACGGTGAACGCCCAGCTGGTGCGCATGAGCAGGGAGCTCAATATTCCGCTGGTGGCGACTAATGACGTGCATTACACCTACGAGGACGACGTGGAAGCACACGACATCCTTTTATGTCTCCAGACCAATAAAAAATTAAAGGACGAGGACCGCATGCGCTACGAGGGCGGCCAGTATTACGTCAAGAGCGAGGATGAGATGCGCGCGCTCTTTCCCTACGCGCAGGAGGCACTGGACAATACGCAGAAAATCGCGGAGCGCTGTCATGTGGAGATCGAGTTCGGCCACACGAAGCTGCCGCACTTTGAGGTGCCGGAGGGCTATGATTCCTGGACGTATTTAAACGCGCTCTGCAATCAGGGCTTCAAAGAGCGTTATGAGGATGAAAACGCGCCCGCGGATCAGAGCGGCATGACGCTTCGGGAGCGTCTGGAGTATGAGCTTGGCGTTATCAAAAGCATGGGCTATGTGGATTATTTCCTGATCGTCTGGGATTTTATTAATTACGCGAGGGAGCATAATATTCCGGTAGGGCCGGGCAGAGGCAGCGCGGCCGGGTCCATTGTTTCCTACTGTCTGCATATCACGGACATTGACCCCATCCGCTATCAGCTGCTGTTCGAGCGCTTTTTAAATCCGGAGCGTGTGACCATGCCGGATATCGACGTGGACTTCTGCTTTGAGCGCCGCCAGGAAGTGATCGATTATGTTTCAGAGAAATACGGCAGCGAGAAGGTGGTGCAGATCGTCACCTTCGGTACCATGGCGGCCAAGGGCGTGATTCGCGATGTGGCGCGGGTGATGGACCTGCCCTATTCCTTCGGCGACGCGCTGGCCAGGCTCGTTCCCAATGAACTGAATATTACACTGGAGCGGGCGCTGCAGATGAATCCGGAGCTGCGCAGCCGTTACGAAAATGAGGAGCAGGTGCATAAGCTCATCGATATGTGCAAACGTTTAGAGGGCCTGCCCCGCAACAGTTCCATGCACGCCGCCGGCGTGGTGATCTGTCCGAGTGAGGCGGACGATTATGTCCCGCTCTCCAGAGGCAAGGACGGCGCGATCACGACCCAGTTTACCATGACGACCTTAGAGGAGCTGGGCCTTTTGAAGATGGATTTCCTGGGCCTTCGCACGCTGACCGTGATTCAGTCGGCGGTCGATACCATTGAGGAGACCACGGGCAGAAAAATCGATATTTCCAATATTGACTATGACGATAAAAACGTCTTTGACTATATCAGCACCGGAAAGACGGAGGGCGTTTTTCAGTTAGAGAGCGCGGGCATGAAGAGCTTTATGAAGGAGTTAAAGCCCGCCAATTTGGAGGACATCATCGCCGGGATCGCGCTCTATCGACCGGGTCCCATGCAGTTTATTCCGCAGTATGTGAAAAGCAAAAACAGCGGGGAAAAGGTAGAATATCTCTGCCCGCAGTTAGAGCCGATTCTTGCCCCCACCTACGGCTGCATCGTCTATCAGGAGCAGGTTATGCAGATCGTCCGCGATCTGGGCGGCTATTCCATGGGGCGAAGCGATCTGGTGCGCCGTGCCATGAGCAAGAAAAAGCAGTCCGTGATGGAGAAGGAGCGGGAGAATTTCATTTACGGCAATGAGGAGGAGGGCGTTCCGGGCTGCGTCGCGAACGGCGTTTCCGAAAAGGTCGGCAATCAGATTTATGATGAAATGATGAGCTTCGCGGAATACGCGTTCAATAAGGGTCATTCCGCCTCGTACGCGGTCATTACCTATCGTACCGCCTGGCTGAAATATTATTATCCGGTCGAATTTATGGCCGCGCTGATGACAAGCGTCATCGATAACCCCGGCAAGGTGGCGGAGTATATTTTATGCTGCCGCAATATGGGCATCGCGATTTTACCGCCCGACATCAATAAAAGCAGCGCGAAGTTTTCCGTGGAAGGGAAAGCGGTGCGTTATGCCCTGCTGGCCATTAAGGCGGTGGGCCGTCCCGCCATCGAGTTTATCTGTCGGGAACGGGAGGAGAATGGGCCGTTTACCACGCTGCAGGATTTTCTGACCAGGACGGACGGCTCAGAGTGCAACCGGCGCATGATCGAGCATTTCATCAAGGCGGGGGCGCTCGACTGTCTGAACGGCAACCGCAGGCAGCTCATGACGATGTACGAGCCCATTCTGGAGCAGCTGGCTGTGGGCAAAAAAAATCACATGGCAGGGCAGATGACGCTGATGGACCTGATGAGCGTTGAGGAAAAGGAAGAGTTTGAGATTTCCATGCCGAACATCGCGGAGTATGACAAGGAGGAGCTTCTTTTCATGGAAAAGGAGGTGCTGGGCATCTATGTCAGCGGACATCCCCTGGAAAGCTATGAAAAGCTTTGGAAAAAGAACATCACCGCCATGACCACGGATTTCATGCTGGATGAGGAGAGTGGCGAGACAGCCCTTGAAGATGGCTCCACGCAGACTGTCGGGGGACTCATCAATGAAAAGGCCGTCAAATACACCAAGCGTGACCAGCCGATGGCGTTTCTGCGGCTGGAGGATATGTTCGGCACCGTGGAGGTCGTCGTATTTCCGAAGGCTTATGAAAAATACAGCGGACTGCTGGCAGAGGATGAGAAAATCTTTGTGACCGGCCGTGTCTCCTTAGAGGAGGAAAAAAACGGGAAGCTGTTCGCGGAAAGAATTGTGCCCTTCTCCCAGGTGGGAAGGGAGCTGTGGCTGCGTTTTGAGAATATGAAGCTGTACCAGGCACTGTGGCCTGCTGTGTCTGAGGCCCTGCGGGGCAGCGAGGGGCCTGATCAGGTGATTATTTATATTGCGGAAGGCAAGTTAAAAAAGACACTGCCGCGCAAGGATAATGTCAGGGCGGATGAGGCTTTGCTTAAGGCGCTTTACGAAAAAATGGGGGAAGATAATGTAAAGATTGTTTAAAGTCGTTGCGGTTTTTGCTTGAAAGGTTTAAAATAAAAACGGTATTGTGGTTTTGAGTTTCAGTAAAGAGGTTGTGATTATGGCGAAAGAGGTCAAAACGATAGGCGTATTAACCAGCGGCGGCGACGCGCCGGGCATGAACGCGGCGATCCGCGCGGTTGTGAGAAAAGGAATCGCGAACGGCGTAAAGGTGATGGGTATTCACAGAGGTTATCACGGCCTTTTGCGGGAGGAGATCACGGAGATGGATTCCCGCAGTGTGTCTGATATCATTCAGCGTGGCGGCACCATTCTGGGAACGGCCCGCTGTATGGAGTTCATGACAGAGGAAGGCCAGATCAAGGCCGCGGATATCTGCCGCAAATTCGGCATTGACGGCGTGGTGGTGATCGGCGGAGACGGCTCCTATCGGGGCGCGCAGAAGCTGGCAAGGCAGGGCATCAATGTGGTCGGACTTCCGGGGACGATTGACCTGGATATCGGCTGCACGGAGTATACGATCGGTTTTGACACGGCTGTGAATACGGCGATGGAGGCCATCGATAAGGTGCGTGATACCTCCTCCTCCCATGAGCGGTGCTCAATCATTGAGGTGATGGGCCGGCACGCGGGTTATATCGCGCTGTGGTGCGGCGTGGCCAGCGGCGCGGAGAATATCCTGATTCCGGAGAAATATGACTATAATGAGCAGGCAATCATCGACCAGATCGTGGAGAACCGCAAAAAGGGCAAAAAGCATCATCTGATTATCAACGCGGAGGGCATCGGCCACTCCACTTCCATGTCGAGGCGCATTGAGGCGGCGACGGGGATTGAGACGCGCGCGACGATCCTAGGTTACATGCAGCGCGGCGGCAGTCCCAGCTGCAAGGACCGGTATTATGCTTCGATTATGGGCGCGTATGCGGCGGATGTGTTGTGCGAGGGCAAGAGCAATAAGGTGATTTCGATTGTGAACGGGCAGCTGGCGGATATTGATATTGATGAGGCGCTGGCGGTGAAGAAAGATATTGACGATTACGAGTATTGCGTCAGCCTGGATTTGAGTAGGTAGGCGCGGGATTATGATCACAAGTGTAGGAAACGCGCAGGTAAAGCAGGTGTGCGCGTATGTGCAGAAGGCGAAGGAACGCCGCAGGGATCGGATTTATGTTGTGGAGGGGCCCCGTATGTTTGAGGAGGCCCCTGTTGATTCTGTGCGCAATGTCTATGTGGCGGAGGAGTTCCTGGAAGGATGCACCGCCGCAGAGACCGTGCGGACAGGGGAAAACGGCTTGCAGAAACAGACGAGACAGGTCCCGGCAAATCGACAGCAGCGGATTCTGGAGAAGCTGAAAACCTGCGGCTATGAAATCGTCTCCCCGCAGGTGATGGATAAAATATCTGATACGTCCGCAAATCAGGGAATCCTGGCGCTCTTGTCCTGGCCGCAGTATGACTGGCAGGGGCTTTTAGCGAAGCCGGACGGCATATATCTGGTGCTGGAGGATCTGCAGGATCCCGGCAACCTGGGAACGATTTTCCGTACGGCGGAGGGCGCGGGTGTTTCAGGGGTCATTCTGACGAAGGAAACGGTTGATATTTATAATCCGAAGACCATCCGCGCGACGATGGGCAGTATTTACAGGGTTCCGTTTCTGTATGCGGACTCTGCGGCGGAGGCAATTGACAGACTGAAGGAACGGGGCATTTCCGTATACGCGGCACACCTTAAGGGGACGCAGTCCTATGACTGCTTCGATTACACGAAGGGCTGCGCCTTTCTTATTGGAAATGAAGGAAACGGCCTTCGTGAAGAAACCGCGGCTATGGCTGACACCTATGTCAGAATTCCCATGGCGGGGCAGCTGGAGAGCCTGAACGCGGCCGTGGCGGCGGCGCTTCTGATGTATGAGGCCGCCAGACAGCGGCGGATACATTAAAAGAACAGGATATAAAGACCTCCGGAAAATCATATAACCGGAGGCCTTTTTTTGAGATTTTTTACAGTATTTTACAATCAAGATTACAGGCGAGATGATATAATGATGCGATCATCCGTCGAAATTTTCATATTATCCATAGCTTGTTCAGCGGTCCAGCCCATCGTTTCCATCAGATTTTTGATTGTCTCTACAAGAGCGTCCAGGCGACCCTGTCGGATTCCTTTTTGCTCACCCTGCCGTTCACCTTGCCGAAGGATAGTTTTTGCCTCATATTCCAGTACTTTTCCACCCATAACAGATTTAACTCCTTCCTTCACATTCTCATAATTTGCCGCCAGATTGTCGACGACCTTTTCTGACATTTCGATTAGCGTCCTCTTATAGTATGCACTCAGCAATCCTTGATATTCCAGATGATCCAGATGCCTCACAATTAGCTGGAATTCATTTTTGAGAGCATTCAGTTTTTGGATATCGGCATTGACATCCTTCATGCGTTTATCATATGTAAAAATGTAAAACGGCAGCAGGAATAAGAGATTTTTCTCAAGCAGCTTATTCAGTGAATATTTCTGCATCCTGATTGTCGGAATGGGATAAGTAAATGTCTCATCGCGCAATCTGTGTAGAATATTCAAATATTCTCACCAGCATACTGCTGTCAGGGTTTGTCTGACATTCCAGGAGATATTTCCTGCTTTTGGCGCCAATAATGGAAAAACTTGTGTCCGTAATACGTTTGCTCTCAGCACCGTCCTGTTGGTTGAGGTAATGTTCGTTTGGAGAAAATATGACTTGTTCATTGCCTGTGTAATTTTCACCAAAGACTTCATTAATGACCGGAATCAATAGAGAACTGCAGTCATTCGTCAGTGTTCGGAACACATCATCATATGGAGTAGCGCCTTGTACTCCAGTGTCTTTTTCGGGCTTTTCAGCCATCGGCATCCACCACCTTGCATGTATTGTCGCCACCTTGCAGCGCAATCTTCTGGAGTACAGCTTCATATTAACATTGCCTGTCAAAATTCGCAAGGCAAAAATAGATTGCTGAGAAAATGGATGTTCAAAATTAAAGTGTTTCATCAAAATAAACGGTGAGCAAATGTTTTAGTGCTACAGGCAGCGACGTGGGATGTAACGCACGGCCCCGTTGTAAAAACTTTGAAAAAGAGGCTTTACAAATGCAGAGAGATCGTGTATAGTACACGTTAGTGGTTAACGATTGAAAATAAAAGGAAGGAGGCAGTCAGATGTTCAACACAGTCAGAATCACAGTAAAAGCTGTTGTCAATTCGATTGACAGACATGATGTTTATATGCTGACGGCCTGCCGGGAAGATCGGTTCTGATTCTGAGAATATAGGATGAGAATGATACCGCGGTCTGTCTGACTGCGGTATTTTTATGTTGTGGGCGCAAGGAAGCTCTGACTGTAAAATGTCGGAGCTTCCTGTTTTTTGCTCAGTTTGCGGTCAGGGATCACGGGCAGGCGTTTGCGCCCCGACAGGAAATCATTGTCAGGCGTCTGCGTCCAACTGGGAAACGGCGTCAGGCATCTGCGTACAGCCAGGGGGAACTAAGAGCGGCGCGGGGCGCGCCGCTGGGGAGGAGATCTTAGGTTATGAAACAACTAATGAAATATATGATGAGGTACTGGTACCTGTATCTGTTCGCGGGAGGTTCGCTGATTCTGGGGATTGTGATGGACGTGCTGTCTCCGCTGATCACGCAAAGAATCGTGGACGATGTGATTCTGGATGGGCAGACGAAGCTTTTGATGCCGCTTTTGATTTTATTTCTGATCCTGGGCATCGGGAAAGGCATTTTCAAGTATCTGGAGGAATTTACGGGAGATGTGATCGGCATCAGCGTTGCCAGAGACATCCGGCGGGATTTGTTTGACCACATCGAAAAAATGTCTGTCTCGTTTTTTGACAAATTCGGTGTGGGAGAGCTGATGAGCCGCATCGGGCGGGACGTGGACAGGGTCTGGGACGCGGCCGGATACGTGGGCCTGCTGTGTGTGGAGGCCGCGGTGCACACGGTTTTTGTCCTTGTCTGTATGCTGCGCATCAGTCCTGTGCTGACGCTGATCCCGCTTTACATTATGCCGATTGTGGCTGTCATCGCCTTTCATCTGGAAAAGGAGCTGGACCAGGGATATGAGAGCCTGAGCGAAATCACAGCCAGTCTGAACACGGTGGCGGAGGAAAACCTGGCGGGCGTACGCACGGTCAGGGCTTTCTCACGGGAAGATTATGAGATGGAGAAATTCCGGCGTTACAATGATCAGTACTATGAACGGAACATGTCGATCGACAGGGCGATGATTACCCATGACCCTTCGATTTCATTCCTGACCAAGCTGCTTTTGGTACTGAGCGTGACTGTCGGCGGGGTTTTGGTGGTGCGGGAGGAGATTACGCTGGGACAGCTCAGTGCGTTTATGAGCTACGCCAATAACATCGTCTGGCCCATGGAAATTCTGGGCTGGGTCACCAATTCCCTGGCCGCGGGACTCGCCAGCATGAAAAAAATCAATAAAATCATGGATGAAAGTTCCCAGCTGCCGCTCGCCAAAGCGTCAGTCAAACCGGAGAACATACAGGGAAATATCCGTTTTGATCATGTGAGCTTTGAGATAGAGGGGCGGAAAATTCTGTCCGATATCTGCATTGATCTGCCAGCGGGAAAAACGCTCGGCATCATGGGTATGACCGGCTCCGGCAAGACGGCTCTGGTGCAGCTTTTGCAGCGTCTGTATGATGTGACTGACGGCACGATTCTCATTGACGGTATCGATATCCGCGAGATGGACCTTCGTACGCTTCGGGAGAGCCAGGCACTGATCGCGCAGGATGTCTTTCTGTTTTCAGATACGGTGCAGGATAATATTGCGGTCGGCAGGCGAAAGGACATGGAAACGCTGGAAATCGTACCGGCCTGCAGGGCGGCGGACGCGGACTCGTTTATTGAGCGGCTGCCGGAACAATACCGCACGGTGATCGGGGAGCGCGGCGTGGGACTGTCAGGCGGGCAGAAGCAGCGCATCAGCATGGCCAGGGCCTTTGTCAGAAAGGCGCCTATTCTGATATTGGATGACGCCACCTCGGCGCTTGACATGGAGACCGAGCGCAGGGTACAGCAGAATCTTGCGCAGATGGAGGGCATGACGAAAATCATCATAGCGCACCGGATTTCTTCTGTCAGGAACGCCGACGAAATCATCATTTTACAGGACGGCAGAATTGCGGAGAGAGGGACGCACGCACGCCTCTTGGAACAGAAGGGGCTGTATTACGAGACCTGGAAGGCACAATATTTATGATACAAGGGACAAAAGGTCAGAAATTGAATGCTTGCATTCATATTTATGACCTTGGGGACCGCAACGACATGAGGAAGGAGCAAATTTGGCCGTATTTCAGGTCAAATTGTGCGGATTCCGAATGGCGTCATGGATTGCGGGAGCGTTTTTTGCGAAGCAATCCATGGTATCATACTTTTAGTCGCTTTAATCATATTATGAAGGAATGTAATATGGCAATCAATACATACAAAGAAAATGAACAGCTTCAGACAGCGAAAAAAGGCGCGACACTGATCCGCATGTACCGCCGCCTTCTGAAGTATCGGAAAGAAATCGCGGCAGTGCTGCTTTTACTGGCGGTCACGGTCGGTGTGACGTTAATCAATCCGCTGATCATTGAGCGGGCTGTCAATGTGGAAGTGCCTGAAAAAAATGTGCGCGGGCTGATTTTACTGGCGCTGTTCGCCGCGGCGATTAACGTCGTCTAGCTTGTGGGTACCAGAGTCTATAAAATGATCATGGCGCGGATTTCCAACCGCATTGTGCTGGACATCCGTGAGGAGATGTATGCGCATCTTCAGACGCTTGGTCTGTGCTTTTTTGACTCCAGGGCGACGGGAAAGATTCTGTCGAGAATGATCGGGGATGTGGATTCGTTAAAGGATGTGCTGAGCAGCAGTGTGACGACCCTGCTCCCTTCCTTTTTTACCATTATCGCGGTGTCCGTCATTATGTTGATCAAAAGTCCGGCATTAGCGCTGGCGGCGTTCGCCACGCTGCCCTTTCTGGCGGCCGGCGTCTTTGTGACCATGATCACCGGACACCGGCGGTGGCAGGAGGAAAAGCAGAAAAAGTCCAATATCAACGCTTATGTGCATGAGAACTTCTCCGGCATCCGGATCGTACAGAGCTTCACGGCGGAGGAAGAGTCCAGGGAAGCGTTCAAGAGGGTGGTGGAGGAGCACCGCAGAGCCTGGATTGACGCGGTGGTGATTATGGACGCGGTCAGTCCGGTCATCGATGTGACCTGGGCCGCGGGCAGCTTTCTTCTATATTATATTGCGGTCAGCATCCTGGGGCTGGGCGGAACGCAGGTAGGCACAATTCTGGCGTTTTCTACCTATTTAACAATGTTCTGGAGTCCGATTCGAAGTCTGGCGAGTCTCTACAATCAGATCGTCAATAATCTGGCCGGCGCGGAGCGTATTTTCGAGATTCTGGATCAGGAGCCGGAGATACGCGATAAAGAGGGCGCTTTCATTCTGCCGCCCATTCAGGGCAGCGTGGTCTTTGATCACGTGGATTTTGCATATCCGGATGAACCGGAGACTCCGGTGCTGACAGACCTGTCATTTGCGGTTGAGGCGGGCAGCACGATCGCACTGGTCGGTCCCACGGGCGCTGGCAAAACCACCATCACGAATCTCATCGCCAGATTTTACGATGTGACGGGCGGCGAGATCCGTATTGACGGTTACGCGGTGCAGGATGTAACGATCAAAAGTCTGCGCAGCCAGATGGGCATCATGACGCAGGAAAACTTTCTCTTTTCCGATACGGTGCGGGAAAACATCCGCTACGGAAAGTTGGACACCACACAGGAGGAAATCGAAGCCGCGGCGAAGGCGGTGGGCGCTCACGACTTTATCATGCGGATGGAAAACGGGTATGACACAAAGCTGGATGGGGCGGCGGGACTTTCCGTGGGGCAGCGCCAGCTGATCGCCTTTGCCCGTGTACTTTTAAGAAAGCCTCGTATCCTGATCCTGGACGAGGCGACCTCCAGTATCGATACGCACACGGAGCTTCTGGTGCAGCGGGGCATCGCCGCTCTTTTAAAGGGCCGCACCTCCTTTGTGGTGGCGCACCGCCTTTCCACGATCAGACATGCGGACCAGATCTTTGTCGTCGATCAACAGGGAATTCTGGAGCGTGGCACCCATGAGGAATTATTACGGAAAAAAGGAGAGTATTACAAATTGTATCAGGCTTCCTGGGAGGAATAGTGGAGCGAACGGCCTTTGCAGAGACGGAAAATTGCGGCGAAAACCTGCTTCGGTGGCGGGAGGGGACCTGTGTTTGTGAAAAAAGCTTGACAGAGAGCGCATTTCCTGTTATCATACATTCTACACCCTTACAAATTTGTAACAATTTTGTAATAATTTTCAACAAATGTGTCATAAAAACATGACAAAAACGTCATAAGGGTGGGAACCGGAGGATGAAACAGTGTTAAAGCGAATACCAATGCTTGCAGCAGCCGGGGCACTTTTCACAGTGATGATTTCCGTACTGACCGGGCAGTTATACATAACAGCGCAGGCGGCAGATACGAGTACAACGGGAGTCACAAGTGTGAAGAGTCGGATGGACAGCTTCAACAGCGGAGTTGCTTCGATTTTAACCCCATCTTATAATATATCAGATAATCAGAGCGTGACGGCGGCATCTACAGAGACAAGCTACGAGCTGGCAATGGTCAATGTGGAGAATACCCTGAACGTGAGAGCGGAAGCCAGCGAGGATTCCCTGGTAATCGGAAAGCTGTACAAGGACTGCGGCGGCGTCGTGCTGGAGAGAAAGGACGGCTGGACGAAGCTTCAGAGCGGCAATCTCGTCGGCTGGGCCAAGGATGAGTACCTGTTATTTGGCGACGAGGCCACGCAGCTGGCCAATGAGGTAGGTTACCCTGTCGCGGTTGTGACTACCAACGCGGTGCGCATACGCGCGGAGGCGAGTTTTGACGCCGAAGTGCTCGGCTACGCGGCGGTCGGGGAAGCACTGACGGTTGTCAGCGAGGTAGATGACAGCTGGCTCTGCGTGGAGTACGGCAGCGGCCTTGCCTATGTTCATCGGGAGTTTGTGTCCGAGGAATATGAGGTTGACTGCGGCGAGACGCTCGATGACATCACAGAGCGTGAGATGAAGGAGGAAGCGGATAAGAATAAGCTTTCCACGTACTATGGCTCCATGTCTTCGAGCGAGTATGAACGTATGCTGCTGGCGGCGCTGATCTACTGTGAGGCAGGCGGAGAGAGCTACGAAGGCAAGCTGGCAGTCGGCGCGGTGGTATGCAACCGTGTGAGAAGCAGCGGTTATCCGAATACCCTGCAGGGCGTGATTTATGCGTCCGGCCAGTTCACACCGGCGAAGAGCGGACGTCTGGATCAGGTCTTAAACAGCGGCAATATTCCGCAGAGCTGCTATAACGCGGCAGATGAGGCGCTTGCCGGATACACCAACGTCGGAAGCGCGGTTCGTTTCCGCCAGAATAACGGCACGATTGACGGCGTTGTCATCGGGAATCATGTGTTCTACTGATTGCGGACGGCATATCGCATCAGGAAAATAATTGAATAAAGCAGGAACAGGCTGCGGCAAATGCCGCGGCCTGTTTTTGTCTTACATAATTCATAATTTACACATGGATTACACGGAAACGGGAATTGAAAAATCAATCCGCTCATGCTATACTGATTTCAAGTAATTAAAGCGAAAAGGAGGATGTCATGATGCTTCAATGGATCCTGCTGAATTCTGTTCAGTTCTGGCTGATCATGGTCGTGGTGTTATTGGTGTCGGAACTGGCCACCATGGGGCTGACTACCATCTGGTTTGCGCTGGGAGCGCTGATCGCCATGGCGCTGGCGGCTGTAGGAAGTCCGTTTCCGGTTCAGTTTCTTGTCTTTGCGGTAGTTTCCGTGCTGACCATGGCGTTTGTCAGAAGCGCCGCGCTTCGCCATTTTAATCAGGGGCGGACTAAAACCAATGTGGATGGCCTGATCGGGCAGAAAGCGATTGTCACTCAGAAAATCAACAACGTAAAAGCGGAGGGACAGGCTGTGTTAAACGGCATGGAGTGGACCGCCCGCAGCGTATCGGACTCAGAAATTGAGGAGGGCGCGGTGGTTGTTGTGAAGCGCGTCAGCGGTGTCAAGCTGATTGTAGAGAAGGAGGAGATAGCATGATTTTATTTATTCTATTGGTGATTATCATCCTGGCCGTGCTGGCCAGCTGTATCCGGATCGTGCCGCAGGCGCAGGCTTTTATCATAGAGCGCCTGGGAACCTACCAGGGCACCTGGGACGCGGGCTTAAAGATCAAAATGCCGATTCTTGACCGCGTGGCCAAAAAAGTGACTTTAAAGGAGCAGGTTGTGGACTTCGCGCCGCAGCCCGTGATTACCAAGGATAACGTGACAATGCGGATTGACACGGTAGTCTTTTTCCAGATTACAGATCCGAAGCTGTACACCTACGGCGTGGATAATCCGATGATGGCCATTGAGAATCTGACGGCCACCACGTTACGGAATATCATCGGTGAGATGGAGCTTGACCAGACGCTGACCAGCCGTGAGACAATCAATACCAAGATGCGCGCCTCTCTGGATGTGGCGACCGATCCCTGGGGCATCAAGGTCAATCGTGTGGAACTGAAAAACATCATCCCACCCAGTGAGATCCAGAACGCCATGGAGCGGCAGATGAAGGCGGAGCGTGAGCGTCGTGAGGCGGTCACCAGAGCCGAGGGTGAAAAGAAGGCGGCAGTGCTGCAGGCGGAAGGCCAGAAGATGTCCGCCATTCTGAAAGCCGAGGCGGAGAAGGAAGCCGCAATCTTACGCGCGGAAGCGGAGAAGGAGAAGCGTATCCGTGAGGCCGAAGGCGAGGCGGAGGCCATTGTCAAGGTACAGCAGGCCAAGGCGGAAGGAGTGAGAATGTTAAAGGAAGCCGCCGCGGATGAGTCAGTGCTTCGCTTAAAGAGTCTGGAGGCGTTTGAGAAGGCTGCCGACGGGCAGGCCACCAAGATTATCATTCCTTCTGAGATTCAGGGGCTTGCGGGACTGGCAAGCAGCATCAAGGAGATTGTAGCGGAGTAAAGGACATGAATTTAAAAGGAAGAAATTTTTTAAAGCTGCTGGATTTCACACCGGAGGAGATCACATTTCTCATTGACCTGGCGGCGGATTATAAAGATAAGAAGAAAAAGGGCATCCTGGTGGATGAATTTAAGGGCAAAAACGTGGCGTTGATCTTTGAGAAGACCAGCACCCGCACCCACTGCTCCTTTGAGGTAGCGGCGCACGACCTGGGGATGGGGACTACCTATTTAGACCCCACAGGCTCCCAGATTGGTAAAAAAGAAAGCATCGCGGACACCGCCCGTGTCCTGGGCAGCATGTATGAGGGAATTGAATATCGTGGCTTTGGACAGGAGATCGTGGAGGAGCTGGCCAGATACGCGGGCGTTCCGGTATGGAACGGCCTGACCAATGAGTTTCATCCCACGCAGATGCTGGCGGATTTGCTGACCATCCGCGAGGAGTTTGGAAGCCTGAAGGGAATCCGTTTATGCTATATGGGTGATGCCCGTTATAATACAGGCAATTCCCTGATGGTAGCCTGTGCGAAGATGGGAATGCACTTTGTGGCCTGCACGAACAGTGCTTATTTTCCGGGTGAGGAGCTGGTACAGACCTGCAGAGAGCTGGCGGCTGAGACCGGAGGCAGCGTGACGCTGACGGACAGTGCGGAGGAAGGTGTCGCCGGAGCCGATGTCATTTACACGGATGTGTGGGTGTCCATGGGCGAGCCGGATGCGGTATGGGCTGAGAGAATCGCGGCTCTGTCCCCCTATCAGGTCAATGCGAAGGCCATGGCGCTGGCGAAAGAGCAGGCGATTTTCATGCACTGTCTGCCGGCGTTCCATGACTTAAAAACTACCATCGGCGCGCAGGTGGGCGCGAAGTTCGGCATCACGGAGATGGAAGTCACGGACGAGGTCTTTGAGTCCGCACAGTCCAGAGTATTTCAGGAAGCGGAGAACCGGATGCACACGATCAAGGCTGTGATGGCGGCGACATTAGGTAAGGAACTGTAATTTTCTATTATGACAAAACAGGAAATTTTAACGATGTTAAAGGCGTGCCCGGATTACATATCCGGGCAAACGCTGTGTGAGCACTTTCAGGTCAGCCGCACCGCGGTCTGGAAGGTGATCAATCAACTGAAGGCGGACGGATACCACATCGAATCTGTGCCGAATAAGGGCTACCGCCTGATCCGCGACACGGATATTTTCAGCGGGGCGGAGCTTATACAGGCGGTCAGAGGAAAGTGGGCAGGCTGCAGGGTCATTTACAAAAAGACGACCGGCTCCACCAACCTCGACGCGGCGGCCGCGGCGGCAGAGCTTCCCCACGGCGCGGTGATTGTGGCAGATGAACAGACCGCGGGGCGGGGCAGGCGCGGCCGCAGCTGGGTCAGTAAGCCGCAGGGGAATATTTATTTTTCCCTGCTTTTAAAACCGGATTTTGCGCCGGAACACGCGTCCATGGTGACGTTGGTTATGGCGCTTGCCGTGGCGAAGGCGATTGAAAAAGTGACGGGACTGTCAGTGATGATCAAATGGCCGAACGATATTGTAATTCACGGCAAAAAGGTCTGCGGCATCCTGACGGAACTGCGGGCGGAGCCTGATTTTATTCACCATATTGTGATCGGCGTGGGCATCAACGCGCATCAGAAGGAGTTCCCCGAGGAGGCGCTTGAGTATGCCACTTCGATTGATCTGGAGACGGGCGCTTTTGTAGACCGTACAGAGTTAGTCGCTGAGGTGTGGGCGCAGTTTGAAGAACTGTATGAGATTTTTACGCGGACGCTGGATTTAAGCGGTTTGCTTCAGGAGTACAATCAGCATCTTGCCGACCTGGGACAGCAGGTGAGAATTCTCGATCCGAAAGGCGAATATACAGCCCTCTCAGGCGGGATTAACGCGCGGGGCGAGCTGCAGGTGACCCGCGAGGACGGCAGTCAGGAGAGCGTGTTTGCGGGCGAGGTCAGTGTACGGGGAATTTATGGATACGTGTAATACAAGGAATCAAAAGTTAGAAATCGAATGCGTGTGTTCGTATTTCTGAGTTCAGGGACCTTAACAGCGCACATTTATCATGCAGCAAGTGGAGGCAAACTTTTATGGAAGACAGAATCGTGCTCTGCGGCGCCAACGCCTATGAGCAGAAATATTATTTCAATGAACAGTTCAAACAGATTCCGCAGTCCATCCAGGATGAGCTGCACATCATCTGTGTGCTTTTTACAGAGGAAGTGGGCGGGATTCTGACCTTTGTCTATGAACCGGACGGCACGCTTTCCCTGGAAACGACCGCCGAGGAGGACGATATCTATTATGATGAGATTGGCAGCGGTCTTTTGATCAACCAGATCAGGGCAAACAGGCAGGAGCTGATCGAGACGCTGGAGCTATATTACAGGGTTTTTATTTTGTATGAAAGCTTTGATGCAGATGACTAAGCCTGAGAAAAGCCATAGACGGTGTGCAATGGCGGGCACATGGTTATTGATCTGAAGAGAGAAGGAAAAGCGCGGCGTGGTATTTGCGCAGTGCTGTAAACAGGACGATAGAATTATATGAAACAGTTAAAAATCGGCAGCGTCACATTAGACAACAGCATCATTCTGGCTCCCATGGCAGGCGTCACAGACCTGCCTTTTCGTTTGCTCTGCAAGGAGCAGGGGGCGGCCTTATGCTGCATGGAAATGGTCAGCGCCAAGGCCTTATTTTATCAGAATAAAAATACAAAACAGCTTCTGGAAATCCATCCGGATGAGCGGCCGGTTTCCCTTCAGCTGTTCGGCTCCGACCCGGATATCATGGCGGAAATGGCCAAGCAGATTGAGGAGCTGCCTTTCGCGATTCTGGATATCAATATGGGCTGCCCGGTGCCGAAGGTGGTGAACAACGGAGAGGGCAGTGCCCTGATGCGCAATCCGAAGCTGGCGGGGGAAATCATTGAAAAGATGGCACGGGCCATCCAGAAGCCTGTAACCGTGAAAATCCGCAAAGGTTTTAATGACGCGGAAGTGAACGCCGCGGAAATCGCGCATATTGCTGAGGAGAGCGGCGCGGCCGCGGTGGCGGTGCACGGGCGCACAAGAGAGCAGTATTACAGCGGCCACGCGGACTGGGAGATCATCCGGCGTGTAAAGGAGAGGGTGTCCATTCCGGTGATCGGAAATGGGGATATCACCAGCGGAGAGGACGCGAAGCAGATGTTTTTGCAGACCGGCTGCGATGGCGTCATGGTGGGGCGCGGCTGTCAGGGAAATCCGTGGATTTTTAAAGAAATCGCGGCATATCTTGAGACGGGAGAGGTCCCGCCGCCTCCATCGCCTGCTGAGAAGGCGCGTATCGTGCGTCGCCACATCGACCTGCAGCTGAAATACAAGGGAGAATATACCGGCGTGCGCGAGATGCGAAAGCATCTGTCCTGGTACAGCGCTGGGCTGGCGGGTTCCGCGGACTTTCGCAGGCGCGTCAATACGGTGGAGACAGCGCAGGAGCTGTATCAGTGCGCGGAGGAGATGTTCGGACGCGGGTGATTTCCGCGCTGTCGAAATCCACTTATACGGTGGCTTATACGGGGCCGAATCAGCTCCGAAATCCGCTCATCTTTTGTGTTGACACTGAAAATAAAAGTGTTTATAATGTTTAAGCTAACGAGGGGCAGGAAAACGGATGCGGCGTAAAATCGCGGCATTCTGACAGATTAACCGGGAAAGGAACGGGGCATGAAAAAAAATATTCTGACCTATGAAGGCCTGAAAAAGTATGAGGACGAGCTGCAGGATCTGAAGGTAGTCAAGCGCAAGGAGGTTGCCCAGAAGATCAAGGAAGCCCGCGAGCAGGGAGACTTAAGTGAGAACGCTGAGTACGACGCGGCGAAGGATGAGCAGAGAGACATCGAGGCCCGTATCGAGGAGCTGGAGAAAATCCTCAAAAATGTGGAGGTCGTCGTCGAGGACGAGGCAGATTTAGACCGTGTCAGCATCGGCTGCAAGGTGAAAATCCTCGATGTGGAATTTGACGAGGAACTGGAGTATAAGATCGTGGGCTCCACCGAGGCGGACAGCCTGGCGGGCAAGATTTCCAATGAGAGTCCGGTAGGAAACGCACTGCTGGGCGCCAGAATCGGCGACACCGTGGAGGTGGAAGCGCCGCAGGGCGGGGTTCTCGAGTACAAGGTGCTGGCGATCGACAGATCTAAGGAAACGCTGATTAAATCAACATTTTAGCTATCCATCACCCACCATCTA
>JAJQFS010000004.1 GCA_021200995.1 Lachnospiraceae bacterium
CATCCACGTGGATGGTTAGTTGAGCTGAAAGTGCTATTTTTCAGTGTTTCCCTAAATTTCGCCATACAGATAGTGGATAAACGACATCCGGAGGCAGTTGCCGGATTGCTGTTGCTGGCGCTGCGAGATCTTGGATGCAAGCTGTATGCGCTTGGCGGCGGTCAGAACGTAGGCAAAGGATATGTGGATGTAAAGAGCATTACGATTCATGACTGGAGCAATAACACAGAGTGCAGTCTGGATAGCTCCTTTATGATTCATGGTGATCGAGGCGTAATTGACTGCTGTATGGGTGAACTGAGAAAATCAGCAACGGCGCGGGAGGCGATGTAATGGGATATCGGGTCAGAAAAATCAGTTTTGAGGAAGCGAAAACACAGGCGGGTCAGTATTCTTATATGCTGGCACATATGATGAGCGAAGTCCTTTTTGGAAAGACCTCTTTAGATACATTTAGGTGGGAGGAACTGCTGGATGCAAGGTTTTTCTCCACAGATGAGGAGCTTCATGTATTCAAATGTGAGAAGGAGTGGAGGGCTGTCATCGTGACGGATGATGCGGAGCAGGAAGATGTTCTGACATTGACTTATGCGGTTGCCGGAAAATATCGCGGCGCGGGAAAAGAACTGTCAGTTCGCCAATATCTCGCAGCGGACGAAGACGGGCAGCCGTATGTGGAATTGACAAGGCTCTGTGGAATTGCGTAGGAGGAAAATAAATGGGGCAGAAGAATAAAAACCGGAATCGGAGTATAGCCCAGGAAGAAATAAGTATCTGGGATCAAATCGCAAACGCAAAAGTGCAGATGGGAATGGAACAGAAAACGGAAAAACCGAAAGAAGAAGAGGTTAACCCGTATAAAGATTATGATCCGGAAAAGAACAGAAGCAATGACAAAAAACAGAATAATCAAAATAGTCACAGGAATGCTGAAAACAGACGAAATGAATATGGGGCGAAATCGGGAAATAAGCAGAATGTTAAGGGGAATGAGGTGGTTCATAGAATTTCCAGGTTTGATCAGACGCCCCATGCGCCATATAACTTTGTATCTTATGATCACTGGGTGATGGAAGCGGGAAAGATTCCTGCTCGTAACAGTATTGCTCATAATGGTCTGTATACGGGATATATAGCGTATACTATGACAGCACAGACACCGATTTTGGTAGATGATGGAAAAGATGGGTTTTATTGTAATAAGGATGGGCGTTATGCAGTCCCAGGCAGCACCATGAGAGGACTGATCAGGAATAATCTTCAAATCCTGAGCTTTTCGGATTTTAAAGATGATATCGATGATTATAGTCTGATGTATCGCGCAGTGGCGGGAGGCTGCCTGAAAGATGAGTATAATCGCGTTCTGGGCTCAAAGCCTGAGTCTGTAAATGGACACCAGATCACTGTCCTGAAGAATGTAAGAGCCGGTTATATAGGATGCAAGGGAAAAGAGTATTTTCTGTATAGAAATATTGGAGATACTGATCATTCTTTTAAGCAGAATGAAGCAGATTATTATGTCGTGAGCGAAAGATATGTTCTGGAGCATGCCAGAAAAAATTTCGAGTGTCTTCTGGACTGCCTTCAGAATCGTGGACCGTTTGAAAAATCTGTTGATTATCACAACGGGGTTCATTATCGGGATAGGGGAAGAAAAACGGAATACACTCCATATTATAAGCGAATCGCTTATAAACTGTCCAATAACCGTGTGTGTAAAATAAAAGAGGCTGGCTTAGCGAGGAAAGGCTATGTGATCAGTTCTGGTAAAATGCAGGAGAAGAAAGTATTTTATGTAATACCGGAAATGGATCCGAATGATGAAGGGCGTAGAATCCCGGAGGCCTCTATTACTGCTTTCCAGGCGGATTATAACAGTAGAGATAACACAATTAACGGCGAGAAAGCTCGGGAATTTTATCAGCTTCCCAAAGATGGAGAAATCCGTCCTGTATTTTATATTGATTATGAAGGAATGCTTTATTTTGGCTATACGCCCAGACTTCGGCTTATGTATAGACATACGATTGCAGAAGGATTAAAACAGGAGACAGTTTCCTGTGATTATGCAAAAGCAATTTTTGGCTATTCTAACGGAGAAGCTTCACTGAAATCACGGGTTTATTTTCAGGATGCCATTCTGTCAGATTACAAGGGACAAGGGCAGACGCAGAAATTGATTTTAGCAGAGCCAAAGCCTACCAGTTACCTGGATTATCTAAAACAGTCTGATGGGAAAAAAGTCGCAACATACAATGATGATTCATTTGAACTTCGGGGGATTAAGCAATATTGGCTTCATGAGGAAGTCGAAAAACCTGAAGGTATGAACCAGAATAATGAAAAAATATATTCTACAATCAGTCCGCTGGCAGCTGACAGTCAGTTTCGGGGAACTGTTCGTTTTCAGAATCTGACGGAGGAGGAACTTGGGGTGCTGATCTGGAGTATCCGTTTGGAAAAAGATTCTCAGATGAATGTCGGCAAGGCGAAAGCGTATGGTTATGGCCGCGTAAAATTTGATGGGATCAAACTTTTCCTTCAGAATCCCGAAAAAGCATATGTTGCTGACAGCGCTGTTTTTGGCGTAAATGTCTATGAGGAAAAAACAGAACAACAGAGGGATGCGTTTGCAGACAAATATTTATGTGCACTGGCAAAATGGCTGGGAGTTTCCGGCAAAGAGGCCGTGTATAAAAATCCGTCTATCAAAGATTTCTTTGAGATGAAATCTTATTTGGCTAAAGGAAGAACTGTCGCATATATGTCTCTGCAAAATCCGTCTGGTAAGGGGAATGGCAGGGATCAGACCCAGGATGGTTATGCCGAATATAAGCAGAACAACAACCCTCTTCCAACGGTTAGCGATATCACATCCCGCAACAAATAATCATGAGATGTCGTTGGAGTGCTTAAGAGCGGGTATACTTCTCCAAAGCCTTTGCTAAACTGTTTTGAAAGCGATTCCTTAAATTCTCCGGGCTGATGATTTCCGCATCGGGGCCAAACGAAAAGAAGTAATTAAAAATCTGTTGCTGCGTGCAGTCAAACACATAAATATTATCGGTGGAAAGCGATTCTATTTTTTCGGGACGTGAATAAAGTCTCGTTTGATAGGATTGCTTTCCTTTTTTGGATAATTTCACTTTTATCTGTTCCGGTTTTCCGACAAGATAAGCAGGAGAGTATTTGGAAATTTGCGCTTCTATGTTCTTTTCTTCCTGAACGCTGAAATGAAAGGTTTTGGTAAGTGCGGTTGGCGGGTTCATCCGTGCCATGGAAAACGAGGCTATAATCTTGTCTTTTTCTCCATCTTCCGCTTTCCTGGAATAACATACCAGGTATGATTGTGTATGGAATGGATCCGGGACAATTTTGTAGGGATATACATAAAAGATCTGGTCTTTTCCATAATAGTTTGCTTTTATCTTCAGGATTTTGTGCTCCTGACAGGCGCGTTCAACGAGTTCGTAAACATTTTTCCGGTATATTCTCTCACGCTTAATGAAGGGCAAGGAACAGTATTCCTCTATAACAGATCGCAGGTAGAGACTGGGGCGACTGTAGTATTGCTCTTCATTACAGTCTTCCGTCAGATATTCAACATTATTGTCATTAATGTGATAGAGCTTGCTTGCTCCCTTCGCAGAGGTAAATTCAGAAAGTTCAATTCCCAGTTCTTTTTTTTCTGCTGAGAGGATCCGGTCAATGGCTGTTTTTTTACTGAAAGCATCTAACCTTGTGTCAGTAAAAAGCCGGTCCAGTTCGAGCTCACGTTGCTGTAAATATAAGGAAATAGAAGATTTGGCCTCTGCCTTATAGTTGTCAAATACGGTGTTTATAAAGGTTGCCTCTTTTGAAGTACCGAAAACATCCATGTCTTCTGACATGGTAAGCCTGGCTCTGTCACTTAATGTTATTCTGATTTTCTGTTCGTTATTGATTAATGAATACCCATTTTCATTGATAAATCCCATAAAATGCTCCTAGAATAATATAGTTACGAATAAAGTAACATATTTATAGAAATATTTCAATATAAACGCTAAAAAAGTAACAAAAACATTTTAAAACTGTTCACTGGAAGTTACTATTGCGAAGGAGTATGATTATTACATAAACAACGCAACTGAAGATGATTTTAATGCGCTGTCTGGGAAAGGAGAAATCAGGGCATAGACGGTAAAAGTTAATCATTCATGAATTTATGAGGAGGAATCAACGATGTCAGTTTGGGATTGGATTATGATTATTGCGAAAATTATGTTGTTAATAGGAGAGGGCAAGAAAAAACCGGAAGCGGTGTCAATTGTGGCGGACTTATTTGATATTAGTGAAAGTACAATATGGGAACATGGAGGTTTTTAGCGGTGATAAACTGCAATCCAAGTCATAGGCTGCTCCGCAGGAAAAGAATTGGTATGGTGTTGTGTCTGCAGAATTTTATCAGTGAAATTATGAAAAGAATTTTACAGTGACACATTCTGTCATCTTGAAATGATATTCTTTATGTGCGGAGCAGCTATTTACTTTGGCCGGCATGTTAAGCGAATGGTTAAGAGTGATTAGGCGAAGTGGCGAAATCAATATTGATAGAAGGGGGAAATTTGGCATGACTAAGAACAATTCATTAAAAAAAACAGGAAAATTTCTGGCGATCACAGTACCGCTCGGAGCAGCCGGAGGGCTGCTCCTGTGGGGAGTGTCACAGTTGAAAATAGGACAGGAAACAATACACACATATGACGAAAACGGTGAGGAACACATACGCAAAATTCGCCGCAGGCCCTTTGTCTGGCTCTTTGCGTTCCTGGAGTGGCTTCCTTCCCCGTGGCCGTGGTCGCGGACTCGCCGTCAGGGGACGAGTTGCGAAGAAATGAAGCAACAGCAACAAGCTGCAGGTGCAGAACCGGAATTTACGGAAGGAGAAGAACCGCTATGAAAGAACAAAAGCAACTGAGCACGAAAAGAAGTGCAACTCTTCAGGATTGTGACGCCCTGGAAAAAGCATTTGTGAAATTGGCCGGGATGTCGGAAAAAGAACTGAAAAACGCGAAAAAAGCGGTATGGTTCGGACAGGTATATGACCTGGTGATGTTCACCGACAAGGAAGAGGCGAGAGTGGCTGACCGGATCAGTTCGGTTGAGCAGGCGCAGCAGATTTTGATCGATATGCTGCTGACCTTGGGCGAGACCGATGAGAGTATCTATATCCTGGTGAGGCGGCATAAAGAAGAACTGTGGAAAATGTGCGAGCAAACGATCTGGTTGTACAGCAGGATCAAGAGGCTGGAGATTATTGCGGAACTTGGACTGGATGATGATCTGGACATTCGGGGGATATCGGAAAATGCCAGGAAAGTCCTGTGTGCATTGTTGCACTGGCTGCAGGAAGAACCGTTAAGGACAGCGCCGAACGAGCTGCAGAAGGAGTTTGTAGGTTTTATGTTCCGGTATCTGGGACTGATGGATCCGCGGATTGACGATCCGTTCGGGGTATTGGAGGTCTTTGAAAAGGAGCCGGATGAACGAAAAAAGATGCTCGCCTGTTGCCTGGAATATATTTACCTTGGCTCCTGTGATGACCGGGCATTTGACGCATATGGCGGCCTGATTAGTCAGTTTAATGTTGATATCCGCGAGGAACGTTTGATTGAGGATAAGATTGCACAGTTGTATCGTTACAGAGGAGTGAAGGGATTTTACAGCAGATATATATTTCACAAAGGGGATGTCAGCCAGACAAGCTTTTCGGCAGAGTTTGAAAGAGAAGGGGATTGAAAATGGGCAGCGATGAGAAGGAAAAAGAGGGAAGAGCCTCAAATAGTCTGATGAATGTGAGCCTGAGACTGAGTGATCTGTTTTTGGACAGAATTCCGGGAAGAAAGGAAAAGGCGCCGGAGGATATTACAAAGTATTTTCAGATGCTTGGAGAAATGACGGAACTTAGCGGAAATAAGGACAGCAATTTTATGTATTCTCCTGCAAGCCTTTACAGTGCGTTGCAGGCGGCGGCTTACGGCGCGGACGGAAAGACTTATAAGGAAATCATAAAACTGACCGGAAAGAAAACACATGACCTGAAAAGCGATGCTGTTAATGTGTGGAATTTCCTCGTTGTCAACGGAAAAGAGAACCGGCATTCAAAAATTCGGGAGGAATATGAGCGGCTTTTAATGAACGATCATAATTTTAACGCGATTGCCTATGAACTGACGGATAAAAACTGCGATCAACTGGTAGATGAAATCAACAGTCGTTGCAGGCGGGAAACGAATGGACAGATTGCAGAGGCTGTGAGTCCCGAAGCTTTTCAGGACACTTCTCCGCTTGATATTTTTGCTGCATTTCTGGGGAATGTGTTTCGTTTTAAAGGAACCTGGAAGGAACGCGGCAGATTGAATAAGTATTTTTATTTCACCGGAAAAGACGGAGAGCACCGACAGGCGGATGCGGTGAATATGAATTCTGAAGAGCTGCATTATTATTGTAATAAAACGGTAGAAGCCTTCAGCGCACCCTACCAGGAAGATGGCGGCAGATATACATTCTGGGGATTTCTTCCATCGGGGAATGGGGAGAGCCACATGAGTCAGTGCCGGTCAATTTGTATAAGTGCTGCAGAAAACGAAAGCACTTTTCCGGGGAAGGTTGAATGCTGTGATATCGCCAGTCTGGATTTGTCCGGGCTGAAGGAGCCGGAGGAAGAATACAAGCTTCATGTGGACATACCGAAATTCCTGTTCCGCAGCGGGATGGATATGACGGAGACCTTGAAGAAAATCGGTGTCAACGCTGCGTTTGATCGTCAGAAAGCAGATTTTACAAAGGGCCTTTCCTTTTCTGAAGATAATAATGCCTATCTGAACGCAGTGAGACAGCAGTCTGTTATCGACTTTAATGAGAAGGGAACGGAGGCAAGTGCTTTCACAGGTATGTGTTTTGATATTGCATGTTTGGGCAGCAGAGAACTGGAAATATGGTTACAGTTTGACCGTCCATTTTATTTCATGATCTGGGATGACACAGAGAAGCTGCCGCTGTTTGTGGGTCAGGTATTTGAGCCGGTTTATGAAAAATGAAAGAGATTGCGGTAAAAGCATGGATTCTTATTTTATAAATCCATATCGAGCCGGCAGACATACACACATAAAAAGAAAGTGTAGGATGAATGGGGAATTATCATAACAGAGAAAACGGGTTTGATGCTTCAGGCAGAAACCGTGCGTCTGCTGCGCGTGGAAGGAAGAGAAGGAATACGAAGCGCAGCGATTTTCTGAACACGATGGATGAAATTATACAATGGGATGAGTGGGTGGAGTTGATATTGTCCTGTTATTCGCGCGACAGACTTTCTGGCGTAAAATCGCCTCGTTACTACATTGAAATATTGTTGCGGGTCTATCT
Source organism: Lachnospiraceae bacterium (assembly GCA_021200995.1). Taxonomy (GTDB): domain Bacteria; phylum Bacillota; class Clostridia; order Lachnospirales; family Lachnospiraceae; genus RGIG6307. The sequence continues at coordinate 7,408 of JAJQFS010000004.1, forward strand.
GATGCAGTGCTGGTTTCAGATTACAGATGAAGATCTGGAAAATACCATTCATGACAGTATTGCGATGCGGGATTTCATCAAATACACATATTATGACGGGGATGATGTGATAGAAGTCTCTGACAGGCGGTATTTTCGTCGGATCCTGGAAAAGAACAAAATTGAGACAGATATTTCTGACCATATACAGGATAGCCTGGATGAGGCTGGCCTGAAAATGTACGGTGGCATGATTGCAGAGGCAATGGTTGTTGCGCCGTCGAATGCAGCAGGATTCGACCGGTTCAGGCAGATATTATTTGAAAAGGTATGTCAGGGGTTTTTAGATCATACAGCTGTCCCATTATGGAAAGCACGGCAGGCGGAGAGAAATACGCGGTATAAATCCTTTTTATTTTGATTAGAAAAAATTGTTTTCGTTTCGCGCGGAGAATAAGCGCCGTGAAAATACACATACTGAACATGAAAGTCGTCAGAAAACTGTCCCGGCTGGCGGAAATGTTTTTTTCGCTTGAACGGTGGCAGGGACGAACTTCCACAGAATGAAGGAGGTATTTTTATGGCTCAGCTTTCAGAATTGGAGTTGCAGAATTTAAGGCACCTGATCGGCGGCTTCGAGACTTCTTCGGGCAAGATGAAGGAGTACGCGAAGATGGCGGATTCTCAGGATGTGAAGCAGTTTTTTGAAAAAAGCGCGCAGTCCGCGCAGCAGAATCGGGACGCGCTGATGAAGTTTTTGCAGTAGGAGGTGCCGGATGGAACTGAATGAAAAAATTTTGGTGGCGGATACGCTGACGGGGATCAACGGGGAGCTGATCCGCTACGCGGAGATGATTCCGCAGACGGAGCATAAGGAGCTGAAAACGACGTTAAAGCAGTTCAGAAACGCCTGCGAGCAGAGTCAGGAGGAGCTGTATCAGATCGCCAGGGAGAAGGCGTATTATGTGCCGGCGCAGACGGCGGACAGGGAAGATATCGACCATGTCAAGAGTCTGTTCAGCAAGTCCTGCGGATGTAAATAAGACCAGATGAAACCCTTGCGTCCTTACGGAGAAGGCCTGGACGACAGATTGTCAGGCGGTATGCAGTGGGAGCGTGAGGGAAAAGAAACAAGAAGCGCGGCAAACGGCCCCGGGCATGCATACCTGGGGCCGCTTTCGTCATAAAGTGTATTAAGAAATGTTGACTGCGCCTTGTTCCGGAAATCATGGCTTGTCTGTGAAATGCGGGCGAGCGCAGGCACAGTGGGGAAAGGCTGCGCGGGAAAGCGGCATGTTGGACATTTTATGGGCGGGTATGATCCTTATGGGGATTGGGTACGCGGCGTTGAACGGCACGATGGAGGCGGTCAGCGAAGGCATCTGGTCGTCCGCCTCGGAGGCGGTCAGTTTGTGCATTACCCTGGCGGGTACGCTGACGGTCTGGTCGGGGCTGATGAAAATCGCGCAGGAAAGCGGCCTGATGGGGAAGTGGCAGCGGGGGCTTAAGCCGTTTATTCACTTCCTGTTTCCGACACTTGCGTCAGATTCGGAGGCGGCGGCTTATATTTCGGCCAATGTGATTGCCAATATGCTGGGATTGGGCGGAGCGGCCACACCGGCGGGGCTGAAGGCGATGAAGGCACTGGAGGAGGAGAAAGAAAAGCAGGCAGAGGCAGCTGGTGTAAAAAGAGGCGCTTTACGAAGCGGCGAAGTGATGAAAACAGGAAGACGGCGGCGCGGGAAAGTGCGTGGAGAGACGGAAACTGGTTATCAGGGGAGCGCGACGGACGAAATGTGCGATTTCCTGATTCTGAACATATCGTCCCTGCAGCTGATTCCGGTGAATATGATTGCTTACCGCACGCAGTACGGCAGCGTGAATCCTTCCTGGGTGATTGTGCCGGGGCTTTTGGCTACGGCAGTCAGCACCCTGGCGGGAATTTTTTTCATTAAAATGAGGCAGATTTTCTGTCAGAAGCGGATTTACTGTTATGAGAAATCCGGCAGCAGTTCGTCAGAATGAAGACGGCAGGAGGCGAGTTTGCGGAAAAGCTGTGTTTTTACCATGTGCTGCACGAACGGCCCAATGGCGGCGGAAAGGGGATTGTCATGAATATAGTCAATCAGTTGTCGGCGCTGATCATTCCGGCTGTGATTTTTTACATTGTGGGATATGGCCTGATGGGCGGACAGCTGGTTTATAGTCAGTTCCTGGAGGGCGCGGGTGAGGGCCTTTTCAGTCTTGCCAAGGTGCTGCCGACATTACTTGGGCTGCTGATTGCGATCGGGGTGCTGCGTACCTCGGGTCTGCTGGATTTTCTGGCGGGTCTTTTGAGTGGAATGGAGGATTTCACAGGAGTTGGCAGGGAGGTATATCCGGTTATTCTCGCGAAGCTGTTCTCCAACTCCGCGGCTACCGGCCTGGTGCTGGATATTTTTAAACAGTATGGGACAGATTCGCCCGCGGGCAGGACAGCGGCGGTCATGATGTGCAGCACGGAATCTGTTTTTTACACGATGTCGGTTTATTTTCTGGCTGTCAGGGTTACGAAGACCCGCTATACGCTGCCGGGGGCGCTTTTTGCTACCCTTGCGGGCGTGGCGGCGAGCGTGTTTTTCGCGGCGGTGATGTGAAGCGTATCGGTATCATGGGGCTTGTTTTCGCTGTAGCAGCGAAACAGGGGCAGTGGCAGTGCAACAGCGACAAGAAGGTTATAAACACAAAAATCCCCGCATATTCTGTATTAACAGCGTGTTGCGCGGGGATTTATGCGGTCATTTCAGAATAAAAAAATAAAAACAGCGGCGGTCATCCTGCTGTCAGCTCTGGTTCTGGCGGCGGTGGGCGGCGCTTTTTATTTTGTCAGGCGGGCTTCATTTTCCGCGTTCTGTGAGAATCTGGCGAAAAAAAGCCTCAGCAGCAACCCGCTGAAGCTGCATTATACGCTCGCGGAGCCGGAGAGTATGGGATATGGCGATCTTTCCAGGGATTTGTCCGGCTTTGATCCGGAGGCTTATGAACAGAATGCCGTAGTCTGGCAGGCGTATCTGGCGCGCCTTGAGGGGTATGATCCGGATAAACTGTCTGAGGAAGAGGCGTTTTCCTGGCAGATTTTGCATCGTTATTTCACGCTGGAGGGGGAACTGAGTACATATTTATATTATGAATCTCTGCTTTCGCCCGCGGATGGAGCGCATATTCAGATGCCGGTCCTGCTGGCGGAATATGCATTCTATGATCGGGAGGATGTGGAAAATTATCTGACACTTCTGTCACAACTGCCGGATTATTTCAGAGGGCTGTTGACATATACGAAGCTGCAGGCGCAGGAGGGGATTTTGCAGTATGAGGGGAATTTGGAAAAGGCGGCGGAACAGTGCGAAAGTATTCTGACACTGGAACAGCTGGATGAGGGGACGCATTTTCTGCAGACGACGTTTGAGGAACGGATTGCGGAGCTGATGGAAGAAGAGATGGAAGCGGAGACCGAGGCACTGACTGACAGGGAAACAGATGAATATATGGGCGAAGAAACAATGGGAGTGACGGAGGAAAAGGCGGCTGAGATTACGGAGGAAGAAGCAGCGGTGTGGATTGAAAAAAACAATCAACTGCTGTCGGAACTGGCTGGAGTTTACGCGGAGCTTCAGGAGGGCCTTGCCAGTATTGCGGGGACGGATGAAATCGCGGGGCTTTCGGCTTATCCGGACGGCGCGCAGTATTATGCCCTGCTTTTGCGGGAGGTTACGGGCCCTGACAGAACTGTGGAGGAGATGAAGGAATTGCTGTATGCCAGGTTTGAGGAGCTGTATACGGAATATAAAGAGCTGTTAACTGACGGGACTGTCATTTCGGGATATGACTTTCCGCTGGAAAGCGAGGCGGATATGCTGACGGATCTGTATGCGCGGACGCAGGCGGATTTTCCTGTGCTGGAGGTTGCCGCGGGTCAAAGCGCCGCATCGCAAACCGGTGCGGGCGACGCCAATGGAACCGGAGTGGAGAGCGAGCCGACAGATGAGATCGGAGAAGCAAAAAATGGCGTCTCCTGGACCGTTACCTTAAAGCCCGTAGACGAAGGGCTGGAGGACATGATGGCGCCCGCCTTTTATCTGACGCCGCCGGTGGATCGAAATCAGGAGAACACCATTTACATTAATCTAAGCGACGGCTATGAGGGCTTAAGCCTGTATACCACCCTGGCGCACGAGGGCTTTCCGGGGCATCTGTATCAGACGGTATACAGCCAGAACGCGATGATGGAAAATGACGTGCCCTTCATTCGGCAGATTCTGTATTTTGGCGGATATACGGAGGGGTGGGGGATATACGCGGAGTCGTACGCGTATGAATACGCGGCGGATTTGCTAAAGGAAGCATACGGGGATGTGTATGGCGATACAGTGCGCGCGGCGCAGTTAAATCGCGAGCTGCAGCTGTGCCTCTGCTCCATCCTGGATATTTTCATTCATTATGACGGGGCGACGCTTCAGCAGGTACAGAAGCTTTTGGAGAGTCTGGGCTTTGGCAGCGGCAACATCGCCGCGGTTTATGAGACGATCTGCAATACGCCGGCCAATTATCCGAAATATTACCTGGGCTATCTGGAAATCCTGGAATTGAAGGCACTTGCTTTTGAGCGGGACGCGAATTTGACGGATAAGGAGTTTCATCAGTGGCTGCTGTCTGCGGGGCCGGCGGATTTTACTTCCCTGCGGACGCGGCTGATTTCATTCAGGTAAAATGAAAAGGCTCTGCTTGTCTCATCCAGGCAGCTTTCTGTCGCAGGTGCTGTGCAGGGGCGATGATATGTCGCTTTGCCTGAAGGTTCGGCGCACGGACATCAGTCCGGCAGCGTAAACGGCTGCTCGGTCTCCTCCATCATGTCTTCGAGGTCGTCGCGGTCCCAGAGAAGAATCTTTAACTTGGCGGCGGCCTCCTCGGCCGGCTGCGTGAAATACTGGTTGGTCATCACCACGCCAACCATGCAGTCGTAATAATCCCTGCCGGCATAGACCTCCTGGACAGCCTTCACGCCGACCGGAGAGGCATAGTGCTTACACTGCAGGCCGTAGCTGACGCCGCCCTTTCTGGCCAGAATGTCAATGCCGAAATCGCGGCTGCCCTTTGTCACTTCCACATCCTCAAAGCCGCTTGCCTGCAGGAGATTGGCGCAGAATTCCTCAAATTCGTGGCCTTCCATCTCGTCTAACGGCCCTGGACGGTTTCCTCTTTTAATGAATATAATAATAACGAAGGACAGCAACGCGAGCAGTGCCGCGATGACTGCCAGGAGAAGTAACTGTTGCTGGGTCATAAAAGCCTCTTTCTGAATGCTGAAATATTCGGATTTGCGCGGTCATTTTGAAGTGACCGGACCATGGCAACAGTTTACTACAGATTTTTCTTTTGCGAAAGAGGAAATTCCGTTGCTTGTCATCCTGCAGATGTGTTACAATCAGTTTCAGGATGTGATAGAAATATTGTCCGATTTTGCGGACAGACGACTGGAATAAAGGAGGCTGCCATGAAACTCACCGTAACGGAAATCAAGGAAATCATTTCAAAAGGACAGGCTGTCCTGGGGATGGAACTGGGCTCCACCCGCATCAAGGCGGTGCTGATTGGACCGGATCATTCCCCCATCGCGCAGGGCGAGCACGCTTGGGAAAATCAGCTGGTGGACGGCGTCTGGACCTATTCACTTCAGGATGTACATACTGGTGTACAGGATGCTTATGCGGATCTTGTAAGGGATGTGCGTGAGAAATATGAGGTGGAATTGACCAAAATGGCGGCCATGGGCGTCAGCGCCATGATGCACGGCTATCTTGTTTTTGATAAACATGACGAGCTGCTGGTGCCTTTCAGAACCTGGCGCAACACCATCACGGAGGAAGCGGCCGCGAAACTGACGGATTTATTTCAATATAATATTCCGCAGCGGTGGAGCATCGCGCACCTGTATCAGGCCATGCTGAACAAAGAGCCGCATGTGAAGAACATCGCTTTTCAGACGACGCTGGCGGGCTACATTCACTGGCTTCTGACCGGAGAAAAGGTGCTGGGCGTGGGCGAGGCCTCCGGCATGTTCCCCATTGATACGACGACGAAGCAGTTTGACGCAAAAATGGTATCGCAATTTAATCAGATCGCGGAGGCGGCAGGCATGCCATGGACGTTAGCCGATATTTTCCCGCGTGTGCTGGTCGCGGGGGAGAGCGGCGGCGTGCTGACCGAGGCAGGCGCGCGCTTCCTGGATCCGAGCGGCAGGCTTAAGGCCGGGACTCCGGTATGCCCGCCGGAGGGCGACGCGGGCACCGGTATGGCGGCGACCAACAGTGTGAAGGCGCGCACCGGCAATATTTCCGCGGGAACCTCCATCTTTGCCATGGTGGTGCTGGAAAAGGAGCTGAAAAAGGTCCATCGTGAGCTGGATCTTGTGACCACGCCGGATGGTGAGCTGGTGGCGATGGTGCACTGCAACAACTGCACCTCCGATCTGAACGCCTGGGTCGGTATTTTTAAAGAGTTCGCGGAAAGCCTCGGCGTCAGCGTGGATATGAATACGCTTTACGGCATGCTTTACCGGAAAGCCCTGGAGGGTGACGCGGACTGCGGCGGCGTTCTTTCCTATAATTATTATTCCGGCGAGGGCGTGACGGCCTTCGACGAGGGGCGTCCGCTTTTCGTGCGCCGGCCCGACAGCAAATTTAACCTGGCCAACTTCATGCGTTCCAATCTCTATTCCGCTGCGGCAACCCTGAAGGTGGGTCTGGATATTTTATTAAAGGAAGAAAATGTAAAGGTGGATACCATGCTGGGGCACGGCGGCCTGTTCAAAACCGAGGGTGTGACGCAGCGCTTTATGGCGGCAGCTGTCGGCGCGCCGGTTGCGGTGATGGAGACGGCCGGCGAGGGCGGTCCCTGGGGCATGGCGCTTCTGGCGGCCTATATGGTGAATGGACAGGGCATGACGCTGTCGGATTATCTGGAGCAGCGGGTCTTTGCGGGCTCGAAGGGGTCTGTGATTGGGCCGGATGCACAGGACGTGCAGGGGTTTGACGCCTTTATCGCGGACTATGTCAGGGCGCTGCCTGTGGAGCGGGCCGCGGTGGAATATTTTCGTTGACATTTCTGACCCTTCTGTTATAGTATGTTATTCGTACGGGATTCGATTATTATAAATAACGCGAAAAGGCTGCTTTTGCGCATGCGGAGGCACCTGAAGGGCACTTCGAAGAGAAGTTGCTGTGAATAAAGGATATGGATAAAGGAGCATCAATGGACAAACTTACGCTGCAAAAAAAGGCTGTGCAGGTCCGTAAAAACATTCTGACGGGCGTATACAGTGCCCAGGCCGGACATCCGGGCGGGTCTCTCTCCGCCGCGGACATACTGACATATCTGTATTTTGAAGAGTTAAATACCAGCCCTGAGATGGCAAATGATCCGGACAGAGACCGCTTTGTTCTCTCGAAAGGACATGCCGCGCCGGGATTATACGCGGTGATGGCGGTGCGCGGATATTTTCCTGAGGAAGAGATTAAGACTCTGCGTAAGCTTGGTTCCCGTCTGCAGGGACATCCGTCGATTCAGTATCTGCCGGGCGTGGACATGTCCACAGGCTCCCTGGGACAGGGATATTCCGCCGCGGTTGGCATGGCCTTATCCGCGAAGCTGGATCAGAAAGCTTACCGCACGTATGTGCTGTTGGGCGACGGTGAGATCGAGGAAGGCCAGGTCTGGGAAGCCTCCATGTTCGCGGGGTACCATCAACTGGACAACCTCTGTGTGATCGTGGACAATAATAACCTGCAGATCGACGGCCCCATCGACACAGTCTGCTCTCCTTATCCGATTGATCAGAAGTTTGAAGCTTTCAACTTCCATGTGATTAACATCGACGGCAATGATTTCGACCAGATCGCGGCCGCGTTTGCGGAAGCGAAAACAGTGAAGGGAATGCCCACCGCCATCATCGCGCATACGGTGAAGGGCAGGGGCGTCTCTTATATGGAAAATAACGCGGCGTGGCACGGTACGGCGCCGAATACGGAGCAGTACGAGCAGGCCATGGCGGAACTTACGAAAGCGGGGGAAGCGTTATGTCAGATGTAAAAAAAATCGCAACCAGAGACAGCTACGGCGCGGCGCTCGCGGAACTGGGCGCGGAGTATCCCCAGATTGTAGTGCTGGACGCGGATCTGTCCGCTTCCACCAGAACCAGTGTATTTAAAAAAGCGCTTCCTGACAGACATATCAACTGTGGCATTGCGGAGGCCAATATGGCCGGCATCGCGGCAGGACTGGCTACGACGGGCAAGATCCCATTTATGAGTTCCTTTGCCATGTTCGCGGCGGGACGCTGTTTTGAGCAGATCCGCAACTCCATTGGCTATCCGCACCTGAATGTGAAAATCGGCGCGACCCACGCGGGCGTGACCGTGGGCGAGGACGGCGCGAGCCATGAATGTATCGAGGATATCGCGCTGATGCGCACGATTCCCGGCATGGTGATTTTAAATCCGTCTGACGATGTGGAAGCGAGGGCCTGTGCGAGAGCCGCCGTGGAGCACGAGGGACCGGTGTATATGCGTTTTGGCCGTTCCAAGGTGCCGGTGATCAACGACCGGCCGGATTATCATTTTGAGATCGGCAAGGGTACGGTCATCCGGGAAGGGAAGGACGTGACCATCGTGGCGACCGGCCTTTGCGTGGACAGCGCTGTAACGGCAGGGAAGCTTCTGGAGGCGGACGGAATTGACGCGGAGATTATCAATATCTGCACGATCAAACCGCTGGATGAGGAACTGATCGTCGCCTCAGCCAAAAAGACTGGTAAGGTACTGACGGCGGAGGAGCATTCCATCATCGGCGGCCTGGGAGGCGCGGTTTGCGAGTGTCTTTCTGAGCATTATCCGGTACCGGTGAAGCGCGTGGGTGTGCCCGATGTGTTCGGCCAGTCCGGCACGGCGGATCAGCTGATGGCGTATTACGGCCTGGACGGACAGGGAATTTATCAGTCTGTGAAAAGCTTCTTACAACAGTAGAAACTGCGGGCAGAGAGGCATCTTTTGCCTGATTACTTGAATAAGCGGGCGGATAACGTCTGCTATACTTGGGGGAAATTATGGAATATATCTTATCCCCGTCTCTGCTGGCCTGCGATTTTTCCGTGATTGGAGAGGAATTAAAGCAGCTGGAGGAGGCAGGCGTCGAGTGGGTGCATCTTGACGTGATGGACGGGCAGTTTGTGGAGAACATCTCTTTTGGCGTGCCCTTTGTCAAATCCATACGCAAGAAGACGGATTTATTCTTTGATGTACATCTGATGATTGTGGAGCCGATCCGTTTTGTGAAGCAGTTTGTGGAGGCCGGAGCCAATCTGATCAGCTTTCATGTGGAGGCGACCGACCGGGTGAAGGAAACGATTGACAAAATTCACTCGCTCGGCTGTAAGGCCGGCGTGGTCTGCAGCCCGGACACAGACGTGGAGGAGATTTTACAGTACGCGGATCAGGTGGAGCTTTTGCTGATCATGAGTGTACAGCCCGGCTTTGGGGCGCAGACCTATCTGGAGTACTGCACCGCGAAGATCATGAAGGTGCGGCAGTATCTGACGGCGCATGGACTTTCCGCCTGGCTGGAGGTGGACGGCGGCATCAATGCTTCTAATTTAAAGACCATTCTGAAGGCGGGAGCGGACGTCATTGTGGCGGGGAACGCCGCGTTCAGCGGCGGCGATATTGTGGCCAATGTGAAGGCGCTCAGAGAGGCGGGCATGCCGTCCTGAGATCATGTAAATGTTCCGGGAGAACAGGTAATGCGACTATGACCGTGAGATAAGGCCTGGGCCGCAGACAGCGTCTGGCCGGTTATATATAACTGCAGGGAGATTTGGGAGGAAGAGAGAATGGGCAAGGGAAAATATTATATCACGACGGCGATTGCCTATACGTCAGGGAAACCGCATATCGGCAACAGCTATGAGATCGTGCTGGCGGACAGCATCGCCAGATATAAGAGAAAGGACGGATACGATGTCTTTTTCCAGACCGGCACCGACGAGCACGGTCAGAAAATTGAATTAAAGGCCGCCGAGGCCGGTGTGACGCCGAAGGAATTCGTGGATCAGACAGCCGGAGTGATCAAAGATCTGTGGGATCTGATGGATACCTCTTATGACAAATTCATCCGCACCACGGACGCTGACCACGAAAAACAGGTGCAGAAGATTTTTAAGCGCCTGTATAAGCAGGGAGACATTTACAAGGGCTACTACGAGGGTATGTACTGCACGCCCTGCGAGTCCTTCTGGACCCAGTCTCAGCTGGTGGACGGCAAGTGCCCGGACTGCGGCAGGGAGGTAAAGCCCGCCAGAGAGGAAGCGTACTTCTTTAAAATGAGCAAGTACGCCGACCGTCTGATCGAGCACATCAACACCCATCCGGAGTTTATCCAGCCCGCTTCCCGCAAAAATGAGATGATGAATAATTTCCTCCTGCCGGGTCTGCAGGATCTGTGCGTGTCCAGAACCTCCTTTAAATGGGGCATTCCGGTGGACTTTGACGACAAGCACGTGGTTTATGTATGGCTGGACGCCCTGACCAACTATATCACCGGTATCGGTTATGACGCGGACGGCAATTCCTCAGAGCAGTATAAAAAGCTCTGGCCCGCGGATCTGCATCTGATCGGCAAGGACATCATTCGTTTCCACACCATTTACTGGCCGATCTTCCTGATGGCCTTAGGCGAGCCGCTGCCGAAGCAGGTATTCGGTCACCCGTGGCTTTTACAGGGCGACGGCAAAATGAGCAAGTCGAAAGGAAACGTAATATACGCGGACGATCTGGTGAAGATTTTCGGCGTGGATCCCGTGCGTTATTTCGTCCTGCATGAGATGCCCTTTGAGAATGACGGCGTGATCACCTGGGAGCTGATGGTGGAGCGGTATAATTCCGACCTGGTCAACACCCTGGGCAATCTGGTTTACCGTACGCTCTCCATGGCGAATAAATATTTTGACGGGAAAGTGGAACAGACCGGCGTAACGGCTGAAGTGGACGAGGATCTGAAACGTGTTGTCACTTCGACTGCGGACGTGGTCGCGGAAAAGATGGACGGCCTGCGTGTCGCGGACGCCCTGACCGAGATTTTCAATACACTCAAGCGCTGCAACAAATATATTGACGAGACAGAGCCCTGGAAATTAGGCAAAAACGAGGCGGATTTCCCGCGTTTAAACGAGGTGCTTTATAATCTGTGCGACAGCATCATGACCGCGGCGGGACTGCTGGAGCCCTTTATGCCAGGCACGGCGGCAAAGATCGCGGAGCAGTTAAACTGCCCCATCAGAAGCTTTGAGGACTGCAGGGTATCCGGGACCTTCCCTGCTTCTCATCAGCTGACACAGACGCCGACGATGCTCTTTACAAGACTGAAGGTGGAGGATGTGCTGGACGAAGCGGAGAAGCTGATGGAGAGTCAGAAACAGGAAGCCGAGAAGGCAGCGGAAGCTCCCGTGCAGGAAGAGCCGGACGTCGTTGATATCGAGGCAAAACCGGAGATCACCTACGATGATTTCGCGAAGCTGCAGTTCCAGGTGGGCGAGATCATTTCCTGCGAGGCAGTCCCGAAATCCAGAAAACTCCTCTGCTCTCAGGTGAAGATCGGCTCCCAGGTAAAGCAGATCGTGTCCGGCATTAAGGCATATTACACGCCGGAGGAGATGGTCGGCAAAAAGGTGATGGTACTCGTAAACTTAAAACCGGCGACGCTGGCCGGCGTTGTGTCTGAGGGGATGCTGCTGTGCGCTGAGGATCAGGACGGCAACCTGGCGCTGGTGACTCCTGAGAAGGAGATGCCTGCGGGCGCGGTGATCTGTTAACCAAGGCTGTGGTTTACAGGCTGCGGGATGCTTTTGCGCATGCCGGAATATCCGGGCGTGTCCTGCAGAGGAAGCGGCAGTGAACCAGGAAGAACCTGGAATCGGGGCTGAAAGGAAAGTATGGGCGGAATTTTTAATCTGGACAGCAAGTTTATGAGGGCGTTATCCAAGCTGGCGGACCTGATGTGGGTCAATATCCTGACGATGGTCTGCAGTATTCCGATTTTTACCATCGGAGCCAGCTTCACGGCGATGCACACGGTGGTGTACAAGCTGTACAAAAACGAGGAGGGCTACATCACCAGGGAGTATTTCAAGGCGTTTAAATCCAATTTTAAACAGTCCACTCTGATGTGGCTGATTTATCTGGTCATCGGCCTGGTGCTGTGCGGGGATATCTGGCTCTTTTACAAGGATCTGGTGGACCTTGGAACCGTCTTCAAGGTGATTATCGGGATCGCGCTGGTGGTGTATCTGTTCAGCCTGTCCTGGGTATTTGTCCTGCAGTCCAGATATGAGAATCCGATCAAATACACGATGAGAAACACACTGATCGTCAGTCTGTCGCACGTGATGTATTCTCTGATGATGATCATCCTCTTTGTTTCACCGGTTGTGCTGCTGCTCTTTTTCGACTGGGCGGTACCGGTCTGCTTCCTTTTAGGCTTTTCCGTGCCGGCGTTCGTGCAGGCCATGCTTTACGCCAGGGTTTTTGATAAAATTGAGCATCCGCAGACTGACGAGGAGAACGAAGAACAGCAGGAGGAAGAGAATCCGGATAACTGGTCGCTGGAGGAAGAGACCGGTGCAGAGCCGGAGGGCATTGCAGGTGAGGCGGAGCCTGACAGTGAAATGAGCAGGAAGGCTCTTACCGACAATACGACCGGAACGCCGCAGGATGAGCTGCCTGTAAGCGGTAAGTCGGAAACGGAAGGCAACAGTCCTGCTGAGGCAGAAACGGATGAATCGGCAGAGAAATAATGGTCAGGTCAGTC
>JAJQFS010000028.1 GCA_021200995.1 Lachnospiraceae bacterium
TTTTCAAGGGTTCTCACCTCTTTTGACGTCATCAAGTGTCGAAAACGGGATTATACCCCTTTTTTTCAGAATTTAGAAACCTTTTTTGTTTTGCACAGAAAAATTTCGTGATTCTGTACAAAATTCAGCAGAATGATTTTGTGAATTATTATGTAAAATTAAAGTAAAATCGTACTCTCTCCCTCCTGTGTCAGCGTGATCACTTCTGTCGGCAGATTCCCTGTACGGCGTTGACTGCGATATGTATCCACTTTGAGGGCGTCCAGATCCGCTCCCATGGGAATCACATAAGAAACAGGAGCGGTATTGAGCAGGTAGTCAATCCCGAGGCACTGATACTTTCCCTGATCTGGATCCAGATTGGCGAAGGCCAGATAAATATCCCTGTCATAAAGGGTTTCCATATAGTGTTTAAAACGGGCTGTACGCTGGTTGAATACCTGTCTGGTGTCCTGTTCAGAGACAAACCAGTTCATATCACCGGCATAATAAAGCCGCTTTCCAGCAATGTTTAACAGAAACGCGATTCCCTCTCCGCAGGTTTTCACTGTTTCAAAAATGATATAGTCATTTTCACCACTGTCGGCCTGCAGCGGAATCACTCGGCGTACGCCCTCCGGCAGGAAGGAGATTCTGCGCATAAGGCTTCTGGTGATGCCATATTCTTTCTGTATCTCTTCCGTCAGCAGAATGTCATGGGAAAGGAAAAACTGAATATTCGGATACGTGTGGGCAAGCGAAAAGATCATCGGATCAAAATGATGTCCGTGTCCATGTGAGACAAACAAAAGCACCGGCTTGTCCATCGACAGCCTGGGAAATGTCCCACTGCAAAAATCAAAAACGATATTCGCAATCTCAGTCTCAACGACAAATCCACATTGTCCTGTGTAAGTCACCTTCATATGGTCTCCTTCCCGGTTTACTCCCAGTCCACCATCGGATATTCCACTCTCTTATCTCTCAGCATCAGATTGCTGACAGCCTCTTTGGCGCTCCTGCCCTCAAAGAGTACCGCGTTCACTTCCTCAATGATCGGAAGTTTGACGTGATATTTCTCGCTCAGCGCAATGGCTGCCCGGGCGGAATACACGCCCTCCACGACCATTTTGACCTCCGCCATGGCTTCCTCATAGGTATATCCCTGCCCGATCAGATAACCGGCTCTGCGGTTTCTGGAATGCACGGAAGCACAGGTCACAATCAGGTCTCCCATGCCGGTCAGACCGCCAAAGGTTTCCACCTTGCCGCCCATTGCCATGCCAAGCCTTGAGATTTCCGCCAGTCCTCTTGTAATCAGAGCCGCTTTGGTATTGTCGCCATACCCCAGGCCGTCCGCGATACCTGCCGCTAAGGCCACGACATTTTTTAATGCCCCGCCCAGCTCAATGCCGAGCATATCGGAACTGATATAAACGCGAAAGCGCTCGTTCATAAAGACATTCTGGATAAACGCTGCCGTCTGCCGGCTTTTGGCCCCCACTACGATGGTGGTGGGCATACCGATGCCGACCTCCTCCGCGTGTGTAGGACCGGACATCACCGCCACGTCCGCCTGCGGTATCTCCTGCCCAATCACGTCAGCCATCGGCATCAAAGTAGCCTCCTCAATGCCCTTAGCTACATTCACCAGGATCTGTCCCTCTGCCACGAAAGGCTTGCAGCTTGCCGCCGTAGAGCGAATATAGACGGAAGGAACCGCCAGCACTACCAGATCCATGCCCTTCACCGAAGATTTCAGGTCTCCCGTTATCTTCACACTCTCAGGCAAAATCACACCCGGCAGCTTTTCCTTCTGTTCTCTGCACGCGTTCAGCATCTGCACCTCAGCGTCCACAATGGACCAGAGGGTTACCTCATGTTTATTATTGGCCAGAAGAACAGACAGGGCCGTACCCCAGCCCCCTGCTCCGATCACACCGACTTTCGCCATATTATACTCCTGTTCGCCGCCATGTCACAGACGGCCGTCATACCATTTTGTCACTTTCCTCATATCATGAGCAAAGAGCGCTCATGAGTCAATCCGCCGGTTATCATTATGTGGGACTTCATTCTGAAGTCCTGTTCTTTTTGGACAGATACGTTTTATGCTCCTCATGCGCGAGAAGCCGTTTGATGTTCTCCCTGTGCTTCCAGTAAGCCATCACAGTCAGGAAAGCGGCAAGCACATAGATTTCCGCCAGCTGCCCGGCGCTCAAAGCCCCCAGGAAACCGTTCTGCCCCAGAATGATAATCTGAACCAGTAAAGCGGTGTAAGCCGTAAGTGAGCATAAGGAAACATAATGCGTCGTAAAAAAGAACGCGAAAAAGATAATAACCTCCGCCGGTATCAGATACGGATGATAGAAAAATACCATCCCAGCGGTACAGGCGACGCCCTTTCCTCCCTTAAATCCCATGACAATCGGAAAATTATGTCCCAGGATAGTGCCCGTCACCGCATACATCATCAGTACATAAATGATATCCGCATGCGCGGTGCCAAGCAAAAGCCTGGTCAGCCAGATGGCGATCCCGCACTTTAAGATATCTACCACAAGCACAATCAGTCCCATCCCGCGCCCCATCACGCGCATGGCGTTGGTTGTACCGGAATTGTGACTGCCGTAATCCCTGATATCAATGTGATGAAGCCTCCCGATAATGTAGGCCGTCTGAAAGTTTCCCAGCGCGTAACCGATCAGCAGACAAATCATTCTTTCCACGATTATTGCTCCTTCTCTCTTCTCTCCCGGATGATAAAATGCAGCGGGGTTCCGCGGAAGCCGAATGTATCCCGTATTTTATTCTCAATATACCGGGTATAGGAAAAATGCATCAATTCCTTATAATTGACGAAAATAACAAAGGTGGGAGGTTTGACGGATACCTGCGTAATATAATACAGGCGCAGTCTCTTTCCCTTGTCAGTGGGCGGCTGCTGCATGGCCACCGCTTCTGTCATAATCTCATTCAGCACACCCGTGGAAATCCGCATGGCATGATTGGCCGCTGCCATATCAATCGTCTCATAGAGCTTATGCAGGCGCTGTCCTGTCAGCGCGGAAATAAAAATAATCTCCGCGTAGGACATGAAGGAGAGAGTCTGGCGGATTTTCTCCTGGAAGCGGTAAATCGTCTTGTCATCCTTCTCCACGGCGTCCCATTTATTGACAGCCACAATGGCCGCCTTGCCACGCTCATGAGCAATACCCGCGATCTTGGCATCCTGCTCGGTGATGCCCTCGGTCGCGTCGATCAAAAGCACCACGACATCCACTCTCTCAATCGCGGATACGGCGCGGATAATCATGAAGCGTTCCAGGTCCTCTTTGATCTTATTCTTGCGCCGGACGCCGGCTGTGTCAATAAAAATATACGATTTTCCATGATATGTCACTTCTGCGTCGACAGCATCCCGCGTGGTTCCGGCGATATCAGAGACGATCAGACGATCCTCACCCAGAAGGCGGTTGATCAGGGAAGACTTGCCTACATTGGGCTTCCCGACAATGGCGACGCGGACGCGGTCATCTTCCTCTTCCTCCGTTGACTGAGGAGGAAAATACTTCACCAGCTCATCCAGCATGTCGCCGAGCCCAGTGCGGTTCACACTCGAAATGGGCCAAGGATCTCCGATACCCAGATTGTAAAATTCATAAACATCCGCCATCTGCTTCGCGGGCGCGTCCACCTTATTGACCACCAGCAAAACGGGCTTCTGACTGCGGCGCAGCATGTCAGCCACCTTGCCGTCCGCGTCCACCAGCCCCTGTCTGACATCCACCATAAACAGGATGACGTCCGCCGTGTCGATGGCAATCTGCGCCTGGGCGCGCATCTGGGAGAGGATGATATCTTTGGAATCCGGCTCAATTCCGCCGGTGTCGATCAGGGTAAAATGATAATTCAGCCAGGATACATCCGCGTAAATGCGGTCTCGGGTAATGCCGGGCGTGTCCTTGACAATGGAAATATTGGAACCGGCCATGACGTTGAAAAATGTCGATTTTCCAACGTTTGGCCTGCCCACCACCGCTACGATGGGGCGTGAAGATTTATATGCCATGAAGTACCTCTTTTTGATAGAATGTGTGTAAATGCGCATCGCGCATTTACACACATTCTATCAAAAATTCCTTGACGTGTCACTAGGTAATGTTTTAAAATTATTTTGATTTTTACGTATCGTACTCTAATTAAATGACTGATAACGCAGGAGGACAGTATGGCGAATTTACACGAGTTGGAGCGCTCCATGCCGGTGGCGCCGTTAGGGATTATCGCGCTTGATTCCATGGCCGATATGGGCAGACAGGTAGACAAATATATGACGCAGTTTCGTCACAGCACGGACAGCCTGTTTTCAAACGACCTTGCCTTTGAGGGCTATATCAAGGACAGTTATCTGATCCACTTTGAACTTCCCCGTTTCAGCACAGGGGAAGCCAAAGGCGTCATCTATGACAGCATGTGCGGCAAGGATATCTATATCATGGTGGATATCTGCAACCATTCCCTGACCTATCAGATGAACGGCTACACCAATCACATGTCCCCCGACGATCATTTTCAGGATCTGAAACGGATCATCGCGGCCTGCTGCGGCCACGCGGCCCGCATCAACGTGATCATGCCCTTCCTCTATGAAGGCAGGCAGCATCATAAAACCGGTACTGAATCGTTAGACTGCGCGTACGCGCTCTCCGAGCTTCATGAGATGGGCGTGGAGAATATCATCACCTTTGACGCCCATGATCCCCGCGTGCAGAACTCCATCCCCATGGGCGGCTTTGACAACCATATGCCGTCCCTGCAGTTCATCCAGGCGCTGACCGGCGCTGTCGATGACCTGGAGCTGAACAAAGACCATACCATTGTCATTTCCCCTGACGCGGGCGCGCTTGACCGCGCCATCTATTTCGCCAGTGCCATGGGTGCGGACACCGGTATGTTTTATAAGCGCCGCGACTACTCCGTCATCGTGGACGGCAAAAACCCCATCGTCGCGCACGAATTCCTGGGCAGCGACATCCACGGCAAGGATATCATTATCATGGACGATATGATCTCCTCCGGTGAGAGCATGCTCGACACCTCCGCCCAGTTAAAGGCCATGGGTGCAAAACGCGTCTTTATCTGTTGTACCTTCGGCCTGTTCACAAACGGGCTGGACGCCTTTGACCATGCTTATGAGGCTCAGAATTTTGACAAGGTCATCGTCACGAACCTGACTTATCTGCCGCCCGCTATCTACGAAAAGCCCTGGTTTATCTGCGCGGACATGAGCCGGCAGATTGCCACCATCATCGACCTGCTCAACCATTCCAGCTCCATCTCCGGTGAACTGGAGCCCTGGGACAAAATCCATGACCTGCTGATCGGCTACTACGCCGGCAGAAAGGTTGAGGAATAAGGAAATGTGATCGTTACTTTGAAGAGATCTCCGTCCAGGCTCAACGTAAACGTGCCGCCCTGGGCCGTCACCAGGCTTCTGGCGATCGACAGGCCCAGGCCGCTTCCCTCCGTCGTACGGGAAACGTCTCCCCTGACAAAGCGCTCCGTCAGCTCCTCAACCGGCATATTCAGCTCCTGCGCGGAAATGTTTTTGATGACCAGCTTCAGCTGTTCTTCTTCTCTCGTCACATCCACATAAACCCTGGTGTTTTCCAGAGAATATTTACAGACGTTGGACATCAGATTATCCGGCACACGCCACAGCCGCCTGGCATCCGCCTCAATGACAGCGTCCTGGCAACTGTGTACACCAGCTTCAGATGCTGCGCGTTCAGTTTATCCTCATATTCGCCCATGGCCTGCAGCAAAAGCTCATGCGGCTTCATCGGCGCGATCTCAAACTCGAGGCTGCCGCTGTTAATCTTACTGATCTCGATCAGATCCAGGATCAGCTGCTTCAGTGTGTTGGACTTATTTTCCAGAATATCCAGATATTTCTGCGCCGTTTCATTGCCGCCAAGGTCCTCCCTCTTCAGCAAATCCACATAACTGATAATCGAAGTCAGCGGCGTCTTGATATCATGACTGACGTTGGTCAGAAGCTCCGCCTTGAGCCGCTCGTCCTTCACCGACTGCTCCACCGCTTTCTGGATGCCCTTGCCGATGGTGTTCACGCTGTCGGCCAGCTGCTTATTCTCCGGCATCAGGTTCTCCGTGTTGATCAGTACATTCTCTCCCTGAACGATCAGGCCAATGTCATGGACGATCTGTTCTTTCTCAAGCGTCAGACGGTATTTGTTGCGCATAATCAAAATCAACAGCACAAAAAAGGCAACGACCGCGCCAATCAGAAGCGGCCAAAATTCCAGCAACAGACCCAAAACCGCCACGCCAGCCAGAAGCAGAAGGGCAATGTTCTCCCGCAGCAGCAGTCCCACGCTTCTTTCCAGTGTGCCGGCATGCGCATAGTAGGCTTCCCTGCTTTTCATCCATTGCCGTCTCAGCGCCGTACGGCTTGTCTGAAGCAATTACCTAAGCCCTGCTCCCAGCTTCCACAAAAGGCTCTGGCGAAACACAAGACGTGCCCTGATTCTTCGTGCCATGCTGCATAAAAGCTCCGTTGATAACACACTCAGCACCAGTGGAATCAGCACTGCCAGCACATACATATAAAAAGGCTGTCCGTCTACTGTCACATTCTGTAATACAAGATATTGGATGAGAGAGAAGCCTCCGCCCACAATGCAGGCAACTGTCGCACAGATACACAAAAGCCAGAGCTCCAGATATATGCCGTCTCCCCATCTGCATTCAATGTAAACCTGTCCCTGTTCGTCCATCTTTTTTCCGGTTGTGGACAGGCGGTAAAGCAATATCAGCAGATAATAAACTGTCAGAATGCCGCCCACGCCCAGAAGGCCGATCATTTTCTGCGGATTCCAGTCCTGATACAGATCGTCCATCGCCACTGTGGAATTGCGAAGCTCCTCACTGTTGAAGGCGATCCATACCTCTGTCTCCACATCATAGGCGTAGGGATATTTCTTTAAAAGCTGCACAATCATGCTGGGGCGAATCCCGTACTCGGCGAGCATACTGCTGATCTGCGTGCCGGAGTGTGTGTAGCAGATCCAGGCTTCCTTGCTCTGAAAATAAGAGTTGGCCGTCAGTCCGCTCTCCTGCCAGGTAAAATTCAGGTTGGTGTAAACGGTTCCTTTGGAATCATTTGTCTGCACGTAATACTGAATAGAGCTGTTGTTGCCCAGCGTTTCCAGATAATCCTGATAAAGCGCGTAATTATAACTTAAATCCTCCATACAGCTGGAAAGCTGCGCGACCAGCTCCCAGTATTCGTCGGCGGAATTCGCGATCTCCTCCAAAGTTTTGCCATCCACTGTCAGGAAGGTATTGTGTACCATACGGTCAGTGCTGCTCACCGCATTCTGGATTTCCGCTTCCATTTCCTCGATGGTGTTCTCAGGCGGCTCGCCTAAATCCAACTCCTCCTCTGTTGATTCAGCAAACATCCGGGAAGCATCTTCCGCTTCCGCCGTCGTTTGTGTATCAGCAGACCCCTGCATCCTGTCAATCTGCCTTTCATCTGTCTCCTCCGCGGAAGAGGCGGGAGCTGTCTCATCTGCCACAACTGTTACTTCGGTTGTTTCATCCTCCGCTGTCTCAGAGACTGTTTCACTAAACGAAGTTTTTTCCTTTCTGGTACGCAGCGCAATGGCGGTACCGTCCTCCATAAAATAAAGAGAATTGTCAATATATTCCAGGCCGCCGTACTGATACCACCTCAGCAGATCCTCCAGCTGATATACCGCGTCCTCAAACTCATAATTGCTGCGCGTGCCATGACGGTTATAATATTCCGTGATGGAAATCTCCTTATCGGCGGAATACGCCCCGTTTTCCTCCAACTGCGTCCGAATCGCCACATATTCCAGCGCGGACTGAAGGCCCTCCTCCGCCACGCTGCCGCTGTACTGTACCATAACCTCCTGCTTCTCATCGAAGGGATTGAAAACAATCAGCGTTTTCTCCTCAGACGACAGATTCGTCTGGACATATACGGTACAGTTTGTAATGACCAACAGGGCGCACAAAACCGCAGCCACCCCGGCAATCTGCTGGCTGACTGCCAGCGCCGCACGTTTTTTGGGTGACAGAAACGGTTTTCTTTTTACTTCTTTACGCATCCTGTTTTTCACAGAAGGATCCCCTGATTATAGCTTTTCAATCTTATAGCCCACGCCCCAGACCACCTTCAGATACCTGGGTTCCTTGGGATTGATCTCAATTTTTTCCCGGATATGCCGGATATGTACCGCCGCCGTATTATCGACTCCGACCGCGTCCTCGTTCCAGATATTCTCATAGATCTGGCGAATGGAAAAGACCTTGCCTGGATTCTGCACGAGCAGCAGAAGAATTTTATACTCGATCGGTGTCAGGCGGATACTCTCCCCATCCACCGTCACCTCGCGGGTCTGGTCGTCGATCACCAGATCTCCGACGCGATAGACAGATTTGCTCTCCTTGCGCATGCTGCCAAGCGTTGTATACCGCCTGACCTGGCTTTTGACTCTGGCCACCAGCTCCAGCGGATTAAACGGCTTGGTAATATAATCATCCGCGCCGATATTCAGACCCAGCACCTTGTCCGTATCCTCGGATTTGGCGGAAAGGAAAATAATAGGCACAGAGGAAAACTCCCGTATTTTCACGGCGGTCCTGATCCCGTCCAGCCGCGGCATCATGATATCTAAAAGCACCAGACTGACAGATTCTTTTTTCATCAGCTCCAGCGCTTCCAGACCGTCATACGCTTTCAGAATTCCGAAGCCCTCCTGAGATAAATAAACAGAAATGGCTTCCACAATTTCCTTTTCGTCATCGCAGATTAAAACTTTATCCATTGTAAATATCCCCTTTTATGCAAAATCATGAACAAGCTTACAGGTTCCGCAAGCAGTCTTTGAAAGAGCAGACAGCCGCTGTATCCCTTTCTTTTTTATTAAACGATAAAATTCTTAAGAAGGAGCGCGATATATTTAAGATTTCCTTAAAAAGTTGTATCAAAGTCGAATCACTTCACACCCCTGGTTTTCCACAGCACGTATACAGTCAGCGCCGCGCCGAACGGAATGGCAAAAAAAGTGATGGCAGGACAGGGCGATTCCTTTAACACCTTCGCAAATTTGCCTGCCAGAATACAGCTGGATACCAGATGGATCGAATTGCGGAATTTAAATTTGAAGTCTGTGTCAGAAAAACTCAGATACAGCTTTCTGATCTCCACGAAACTGTTCGGACTGTTGCGATACTGTTTCAACATAGAATTACTCATGCCGTCTGGCTGATATTCCACGAACCTCAGATTCTCGTTCAGCACCAGAAAATCATAGGTCTTACTGATCTGCAGATGCATGTAATGAGGGTTGAAATTTTTCTCTCCGGGAAATACCTTCATCGGCGCGAACTGCCGGTAAAGTTCAGTTCGCACCACATCAGTCCTGTCTCCGTTATGAATTGGATATTTTCCCGTCATCAAATCAATCAGATTCACACTTTTTAAATCCGGCAGTGGATCACCTCCCACGATACCGCTTCCATCCGCATAATAATCCAGCCCCACAATTCCGGCGTACTCATCAGAACCGTTTTCCTCCCAGAAGGACAAAATCTTCTCCACGGCATCGTCCGGCATATAATCATCCGAATCAATGCAAACACACAATTCCGTCTCAATATGTGCAATCGCCTCATTGTAAGCGGTATGAAGGCCACCATTTTCTTTATGATAATATACAATGGAAAACTCTTTTTCCTCTTCCGCCCAGCTCTCAGCCATATCTTTCGTATGATCAGTCGACCCGTCGTCGATAATCATCCAGATAAAATTTTTATTCGTCTGCCGCTTCATGGCCTCATAGGATCTGGTGAGCAGCTTTGCCCTGTTATATGTCGGCGTGAATACCGTTAATCTGGTCATTTTTTACGTCCTCTCCGGCAGTTTTTTCCTGCTGCCGCGTTTTCCTTCGTTCGCACATCATTTTACATGACACGGATTAAAAAAGCAACCTGTAAACTGACAGACTGTAATAACCGGTGTTATGACTCGCCGCATGATACAAAACAAAGAACTTTTGGTTGCAGTTTTTATGAAATTGAGGTAGTATTCTGGATAGTGATTACTATTCTAATTCTGGAGGAGGAAACATGACTAGAACTTACATCGCGGACGCGCTCAAAGCGCCCGGCAACGAAGTGCTGCTGCAGGGATTTGTAGACAATCTGCGCGACAGCAAATATATGACATTTATCGTCTTAAAGGACATTACAGGCAGAATCCAGATCACCATCGAGAAGGAAAAGCTGCCCGGACTGAGTGAGATCACGGCACAGTTAACCCCCGACTCCGTCATCTCCGTAACCGGCACCGTAACTGCCAACGACTATGTAAAAATGGGCGGCGCGGAAGTCATCCCCACGGATATCCGGATCGAATCCATCGCGGACGCCCTGCCCATCGCCCGCAAGGCCATCCCCGCCACCAAAAAGAAAAAGGCCGTGGAGCGCTCCAGCATCGACCAGCGCATCGATTACCGCTGGATTGATCTGCGCACGGATGAGAATCAGCTCATGATCAAGGTGCAGACCGTCATGATCAATTCCATGCGCCAGTACCTGCTGGACCACAGCTTCGTTGAGATTCATACCCCGAAGCTGATTGGTGCTGCTTCCGAGAGCGGGGCCGATGTATTTGAGGTCAAATATTTCGACCGTTCCGCTTATCTTGCCCAGAGCCCGCAGTTTTACAAGCAGATGGCCATGGCCAGCGGCCTGGAGCGGATTTTTGAGGTCGGACCGGTTTTCCGTGCAGAGAAATCCTACACCAACCGTCACACTACCGAGTTCACCGGCTTTGACCTGGAATTCAGCTATATCAACTCTTATCAGGACGTCATGGACCTGGAAGCGGAGCTTCTGACCCATATGTTAAAAGAGGTAAAGGAACAATACGGAGAGCAGATCAAAGAAGCCTTTGGCAAAGAGGTGATTGTTCCCACCCTTCCCTTCCCCACCGTGGACCTGCATACGCTCTATGACGAGCTGGAGAAGCATTACGGTTACACTGTGGACGAGAGTGAAAAGAATGATATGACAACTGAAGCCGAGCAGTTAAGCTATCGCTGGGTGCAGGAGACCTACGGTCACGAATTCCTCTTCGTCACAGGCTTTGGCCCCGAGAAGCGCGCTTTCTACCATATGCGGGATGAAAACGGCATTCCCATGGGCTACGACCTGGTATGGCGCGGCGTGGAAATCACCACCGGCGCCCAGAGAGAACACCGCTATGAGGTTCTGAAAAAACAGGCGGAGGAAAAGGGTCTGGGCGAGGATATTAAGTTCTACCTGGAGTTTTTCAAATACGGCTGCCCGCCGCACGGCGGCTTTGGGCTCGGCGTGGACCGCATGACCATGCTGCTGCTGGATTTAGGAATTAAGGACGCCATGTTCCTCTTCCACGGTCCCAACAGACTGACGCCGTAATACTTCCGTTTCATTTTTCATTTACGGCAGGATATTCCGCAGAAACACATCTGTCCTGGTAATTAACAGCCCCGACGATTCGTTACATCATCGGGGCTGTTTTGCAATTTATATTTTCTTCAAACCTGCTTCTTCTGAAAGCGGCCATCCCATTCTACTGATACGATTCCTGTTTTCTCAATATCACCTTACTTTTCCTTTTCTGACAGCCTGTGTCTGACCAGCAGCCTTTTTAACACCTTCCAGTCAAATGGAATGAGCGGATACAGATAGCTGTTGCCGGACACGGATTTGTTGGTCAGAAGCGCCAGAAACAAAATTACAATGCCCGCGATAAATCCCCACAATCCGAACGCGGCAGTCAGAATCAGGGTAATCATCCGCATAAATTTCAGCGCGTAACCCATCTCATAATTCGGCTGAGTATAACTCGCAAGTGCGACAACTGCCATATATAAAAGCACCTCCGCGTTAAACCATCCGCTCTGTACAGCGTACTCTCCCATCACGATACCTGCCAGAACACTCAACGGTGTGCTCAGCATATTTGGCGTATTGACTGCCGCCAGCCGCAGGCCGTCAATGGAAAACTCCAGTATCAGAAACTGTGCAAGCAGCGGCACATGACTCTCCTCCTCCAATACAATAAAGGACAGCCACTCCGGTATCCATTGCGGATTCTGAATCATCAGCAAAAACAGCGGCGTCCACAGATATGTCACCACAGCGATCAGCATGCGTGTAAAGCGCAGGTAACTGCCGGTAACCGGCGGGAAATAATAATCGTCCGCCTCCTCCATCACATCAAAGATCGTGGTCGGCATGATCAGTGCCGAAGGCGCGTTGTCCACGAGAATCACCAGATTTCCCTCTAAAAGCTGCGCGGTCGCCGCGTCCGGCCGCTCCGTGTGCTTGAATTTTGGAAACGGATTGTACCATTTCCCGCTGAACAGACATTCCGAGAGACTTTCCTGACTCATGGTCAGGGCATCCACCCGAATCTGATCCAGTCTCTCCCGGACGCGCTTTAAAAAATGCGGATCCGCCCTGTCCTCGATGAAACACAGAGCCACATCTGTCTGAGATGCCATTCCCACCCGATGCATCTCAATGTGGAACTTCGGATCGCGTATTCTGCGCCGCAGCAGCGCCGTATTGTAAACCAGTGTTTCCACAAATCCGTCCCGGCTGCCGCGCAGGGTCTTGTCCTTCTCCGGTTCCGACACGGATCTGGCCGGATACTCTCTGACATCGAGTAAAAGCGCCCCGTCATATCCGTCGATCAGAAGCAGAAAAATACCAGCCAGCACGGAATACAGGATCTGATCCAGGTCTGTTTCCACTGAAACTTCAATATAAGGTACACACTGCGCGCTCATCTGATTCAGATCATCCGGCATATCCTGCGGCGTCAGATCCAGAAAATACTGCAATATTTTCTGCAACAGATCATCTTTGCACAGTCCGTCGATAAAATAAAAATGGGCGCTCCTGCCGCCAACCGAAAACTCCCTGTCCACAATATCAAAGCTTTCGTCCGCTTTCAGCGCCTGCCTGATCAGTCTGTCATTTTCTTCCAGTTTCTTTGTCAGCTTTTCCATCAAAAACATCCCCTTCCCAGAATAAAATGCCCTGGGAAAGGGATGTTTATACAATCTGTAAATCAAATCATTTAAAATCGCCGCTTAACGGGACGTGCTGCCAAAGCCGCCGTTGCGAATTTCCTCCACATCATCGTCCTCTGTAATACCATACTGCAGGAAAATCCCCTGCGCAAAGGCGCCGCCGACCGGAACTGAAAGGGTCTTCCCCTCCCTGGAATCATTCGTGATCTTGATAAAAATATGCCCTTCATTATCAGAAGCATAATAATCCGCGTCAATGATGCCCACGGTATTATTCAGCTGGAGACGATATTTGAAACCAAGACCGCTTCTGGGAAAGATCTGTAATACCCAGTCCTCTTCCATCCGGCAGCGAATACCGGTAGGAACCTTCATACTCTCCCCCGGCGCCAGCCTGATCTCTACCGGCGTAAAAAAATCATAACCGGCGCTGCCCTTCGTCGCGCGCCGCGGCAGCCGGATCGAATCATATACAGCCGCTGTCTCATCCTCGTCGACAGTAAAATCAGCGAAGCCTTCCCGAAACTGGTCGGGACTTACTTTCTCGAATCTGGCTATTCTCCTGCTCATGAATCCTGCTCCTGCTCTTTTGCCATGGCGTCTTTTGCATTTTTCCTCATTCTGAGTTTATATCCGGCGAAAGCGCCAACTCCCGCGACCACGATTGATACGGCAAACACCAGTAAATAAGACAAAAATGAATTGACAAACAAAATCAGATTTTCCATTCTCACAGATCCTTTCTTCGAAAATCAAAAACCACCCGTCAAAGAAAAGCCGGTCATCTGTACTACTCAAAGTATTCTAGCACGCTTCCCGATTCACGTCAAGGAAAGAGTTTTTCAGATGCACGCTGTCAGTCATCAGGTTCACGCAGGCTATTCTGCGTCAGGACCCTGTTCGGAGGCTTCGTTCAAAACCAGATAATACGGTTTTTCAAACTGACTGTAATAGGCCAGATAAAAGATCATGTCGCTTGGAGAATGAATATCGTTGAACACTCTCCCGATATACTTCATTTTCTGCTTTTTATCCAGACAGTCCCAGCAAAGGTTGCCCATCCGCTGGATCTGCCTTGCGGTCGTCTTCGCATTCCTGTTGATTACCTTCGCTACAGTTGGATAGATATCCAGCGTCACATGAATGTTCTCCATGGATACGCGCTCCCCAAACAGCAGCTTTCTCGCTTCTCTGACCGCGCAGGCAAAACCCTCAATCTTGTGTGTTCCGGGTCCGATAATCTCGCGAACCAGAATTTCTTCTTTTGTCATTTTCATGTTATCCCTTTCTCAATAAGAAATATTTGAATGCTTCAGGCATTCATTTACTCAGGATATCATTAAAAAATGATTTGAAAAGTCTGGCGACACAAAACGACAAAAGGCGACAAAATACGCACATTTCCGACGGTTATAAATAATTACGGCAGACCGTTTTAATCTGTATTTGAGTTGAAATCCGCAGCTTTCAGTTTTTCTCTCCCAGGATTTCCTTCTTTTTTAATTCACGAACGGACGCCCATGCCGCATACGCAGTACCGACCACTTCAGAAATCCAGAACGCGTACCAGGCGCAGTCAACCCCAAGCAAACGTGAGAAAATCCAGATAAACGGAACAAGCACAATCACCTGACGCAGCGCGGTTCCCAGCATGTTTACCACACCGTTTCCCAGTCCGGACATGGAGTAACCCAGAATAATCGTCTCCGCACCAAATACAAAGGTCAGCGAAATAATCCTGAGCGCCGGAACACCAATCTCCAGCATTGTCTCACTCGCGGAGAAAATTGACAAAAGCTGCGCGGGAAACGCCATAAACACAACCGTAATCACGACTGCTATTACCCCGGCGGTGGGCAGCATCACCTTTAAACAATCTAAAATCCGATCCTTTCTGCCGGCCCCGTAGCTGTAGCCCACAATGGGAATAGCGGCCTGCCCCAGGCCGTTCATCGGCATATAAAGGAAATTCTGTAATTTGTAATACACGCCGAAGAACGCGACGGCTGTGGAAGAAAACGAGATCAGGATCGCGTTTACCGCCGTCAGCATGATGCTGCCGAGCGCCTGCGTGACGATGGTAGGCAGTCCGACTCTGTAGATTTTAAAAACGGTTGCCTTTTGAAAATGAAAATCCTTCAGTCCTACTTTTACAACCGGATTGCGCTTCGTATTTAAGATCACCGCAATAGAGGCCGCAACCCACTGGCCAATGACTGTTGCAATGGCTGCTCCCCTGATGCCCAGTGCCGGAAAACCAAGCAGGCCGAAAATCATTATTGGATCCAGAATGATGTTGGTCACAGCGCCCGACACCAGAGAAATCATACTGTCGAAGGTATCTCCAACCGACTGTAAAAAGCGCTGAAACATGGTCTCAATAAAAGTGCCGGCACAAAACAGCATACATATCGTAAGATACTGTCTGCAATATGAACCGATGATTTCATCATCTGTAAACATATTCACAAACAGGCCGACGCAGGTCAGGCCCAGCAGCATAAAGACAGCCATGCCCGCAAGCGCTAAAAGCATGCCGGTTGTCGCGATATTTTTGGTATCCTTTTCTCTTTTTGCCCCGATGCTCTGCGCCAGCATGGTGTTAACACCTACGCTGGTACCAACAGAGACCGCAATCATCAGAAGCTGTACCGGATAAGCGAGGGAAACCGCTGTCAGCGCGTCCTCCCCGATCCGCGATACAAAGATGCTGTCCACGATATTGTACAGAGACTGTACTAAAAGGGAAATCATCAGCGGCAGAGACATATTGGCCACCAGCTTCGGCATGGCCATGGTTCCCATTTTGTTGTTCTTTTCCATTCTGTTCCTCCAGTTCTAAAATTCGTTGTGTGTCAAAAAAATGTGCAAACCAAAACTGGTTTGCACATTCATTGGCCAAATTCTTAAATGGTCGCTTCCACTACTGTTATTATATGGAACAGGTGAAATTTTTGCAAGCTGTTTTTTGTATGGATTTCACGACAATTTTGTATAAAATCCTGTACAATCACGCTTCTTCCTTCGCGGCCGCGTCGATTTCCTTCTGGCAGATATCAGCCGGAGCCTGCTCATATCTGGCAAACTCATAGGAGAAGGTACCGGTTCCGCCGGTCATGGAACGCAGATCCGTGGAATAACCGTAAAGTTCCATCTGCGGGATATCCGCCACGATCTCGGTTTTGCCGCCGCCCTGCGGATTCATGCCGAGCACTCTGCCGCGGCGCTTGTTCAGATCACCCATAACGTCGCCGGTGTTGGTATCGTCCACTACGACCTTTAAGGAGACAATAGGCTCAAGCAGTACCGGAGAGGCCGCCATGAAACCCTTCTTGAACGCGCCAACCGTGGCAATCTTAAACGCCATCTCGGAAGAGTCAACCGGGTGATAAGAACCATCATACAGGACAGCCTTCACGCCAACCACCGGATAACCTGCCAACGGACCCTTCGCACAGCATTCCTGCAGTCCCTTATCGACAGCCGGATAGTAGTTCTTCGGCACAGTGCCGCCGACAACTTCCTGCGTAAACACATAGGGAACTGTCATATCATCGGCCGGAGAAAAACGCATCTTGACATGACCGTACTGTCCGTGTCCGCCGGACTGCTTTTTGTGCTTATACTCGACATCAGCGGTTTTGCGGATGGTCTCACGGAACGCAACGCGCGGCTTCTCTAAAAGCATCTCCACCTTGTACTCATTGAGCAGGCGGCTCGCGATCACATCCAGATGCAGGTCGCCCATGCCGTAAATCAGCATCTGGCGATTCTCGCTGTCATTAACAGTTCTGATGGTAAGATCCTCGGTGCCCATCTTGTTTAAAGACTGCGCCAGTTTGTCGATTTCGTCTTTATTTTTGGCTTTATATGCCTTATATGTATAGGGCTTGGAAATCTCCGCCTTACCATAGAGAATCGGGGTTGCCTTCGTCGCCAGGGAATCACCTGTGCGCGCGTCGGTCAGTTTGGCCAGGGCGCCAAGGTCGCCGGCGTGAAGCTCCTTTACCTCGATAGGCTTATTGCCCTGCAGAACATAGAGCTTGCCGACCTTGTCCTCGACTTCACGCTCTACATTATATACGGTGTCATCTGACTTTAAGACGCCGGAGCAGACCTTAATCATGCTGTATTTGCCGATGAACGGATCCATCATGGTCTTATAAATATACGCGGACTTCGCCTTGGAGAAGTCATAATTCGCCTGGTAGATCTCGTTGCTCTTATGGTTGATACCGGCGATCTGGCGCATATCCGGGCTGGGCATATATTTCACAATATCGTCCAGGAGCGCGTAAACGCCCTGAATCACGATGGAAGAACCGGGGGAAACCGGAACCACGGAACCGTCGCAGACGGAATGCTTGAGTGCGGCTCTGATCTCATCCACGGAGAACTCATCGCCCTCAAAGTAACGCTCCATCATCTCTTCGCTGGTCTCCGCCACCGCCTCGATTAAAGACTCACGGTATTTCTCCAGATACGGCTGGCAGTAGTCGGGAATATCGCAGGAGACAACTTCCTTGCCGGACCAGCGGTTGCCGGTCTCACTGACGACATTGACATAGCCGATAAACTTCTCATCCTTGCGGATCGGGAACTTAAACGGTGCGATTTCCTTGCCGTAAAGGGCTGTCAGGTCATCCACCACCTGGCGGAAGGAGGCATGGTCCACATCCATGCCGCTGACAAAAATCATCCTGGGAAGCTTGTATTTCTCGCACAGATCCCAGGCGCGCTTCGCGCCCGCTTCCACACCGGCCTTGCCGTTGATCACGATCACGGCACCGTCCGCGGCGGAAAGCGCTTCCTCCACCTCGCCCACAAAGTCAAAAAAGCCGGGCGTGTCAAGGATGTTGATCTTATATCCTTCCCACTCAAGGGGAATCACGGAGGTAGAAATTGAGATCTTACGTTTCTGCTCTTCCTTTCCGAAATCACTTAATGATGTGCCGTCATCCACTTTGCCCAGACGGCTGGTAATACCGGACAGATACGCCATCGCTTCCACCAGGCTGGTCTTGCCAGCGCCGCCGTGTCCCAGTAACGCGATGTTCCTGATCTTATCAGTTGTGTAAACGTTCATACATTCATACCTCCAAAAATTTAGCAGTCCGTAATCCGCCAGGCGTAACGCGCCGGAACGAATTACTCAACAATCTTCATTATGATACATGATTTTCCTTCTCTTTGCAATACTTTTTGTGAAAATGTATTATTTCAGCCAAAAAACCAGCTTTTTTGTTGTGCCACTTTACCAAATTCCGATGTTTGAGCGATGTCATTTTGTGTCTTGCCATTTTTTCTCCCTTATGCTATAGTCATAGGCGACTGAAAAATAAGAAAGGAGATTCCATCATGGCACAATCTGAAACCAGAAAATCCGGTAAAAAAGGCCTGATCGCGGTTCTCATCCTGGTGGTACTGATCGCGGTATTCGCCGTCATCTATATGGTTCTGTCTCCGTCCACGTCTGGGGGGAGCAAGTCTCTGACAATTGAGGTGATCGACAACAAAGGAGAAACCACCTCTTATTCCATAAAAACGGATGCCGAGTATCTGCGTCAGGCAATGGATGAGACCGAAGGGCCGACCTATGAGGGTACAGAATCCGACTACGGCATGTACGTGGAAACCGTCAACGGCGTCACTGCGGACTATGATACGGACGGCGCCTACTGGGCATTTTATGTGGACGGTGAATATTGTAATTACGGTATTGACTCCCAGCCGGTAAATGACGGTGAGGTCTACACCATCGAGTATACGGTGTATTACTGAAAGCTCACACGAGGAACCGTCTGCATTCATGATGTGACGCAGGCGGTTCTTTTCATTAAAGTAACCCCGGCAATGAATCTCTCACGAATGAATTCCGCGAATATAAACGACATGGCAAAAAGCACTGCCGTTCATTTCTGAACGCAAAGGCTAAAAAGGGGAACGGGAAACACATGGTCAAAAAATCCGGTATTACAGTCAAAGATATCGCGCTGATCGGCATGATGACCGCCACCATAGAAGTGGCAAAGGACTCTCTTGCATTTTTGCCGAACGTGGAGCTGGTAACCCTGCTGATTGTACTTTATACCCTGTTCTTCGGCCGGCGTGTTTTCCTTGCCATCCCCGCGTTTGTTTTATTACAGGGGCTTTTGTGCGGTTTCGGCCTGTGGTGGATCATGTATCTGTATGTCTGGCCGCTTCTGGCTCTTCTGACATCTCTTTTCCGAAAGCAGACTTCGTTTTTATTCTGGAGCGCGTTCTGCGGTCTGTTCGGCCTGTTTTTCGGCGCGCTCTGCTCTCTTCCATATATTGTCTTAAGTGGTCCGGCCGCAGCTTTGGCCTGGTGGGTCGCGGGCATTCCCTTTGACATCGTCCACGGCGTCTCAAACGCCGTTCTCTGCTTTGTGCTTTTCAAGCCGCTGCGTCTGGCGCTTGGCAAGTTAAAAAACGCGTGGTTCTAGTCGTATATTCTCCATACATTCCTGTATTCCGTTTCCACATATACCCTTATCTGCGCAGCCACGTATTTTTACCATATGCGTCTTTTCTTTCCTTGCCAATTTCCCTGTTTTGAGGTAACATAGAGAGGAAGCATACTTATAAAAGGCATCTGCCGGATGTCATTTTCCAATGCTGTTTCATTACCCCGTAAATCAGCGGGACTTCAAAGGAGCCATACAAAATGGACACACTTACCTGTTCGTTTCTCGGACTCGGTCTGATCGGCGGTTCCATCGCCAGAGCCTTCCGTGAGCAATTTCCTGATATGAAAATCAAAGTATATGACCGCGATATTCCC
>JAJQFS010000039.1 GCA_021200995.1 Lachnospiraceae bacterium
CATCCACGTGGATGGTTAGTTGAGCTGAAAGTGCTATTTTTCAGTGTTTCCCTAGGCAAAAAGGACGTTCTGGTGGCGGATGAGAAAATCTGCCTGGTCCGGGATCATATTGAAGGATATGAGGGACTGGACGGCGTAGAGGTTTTTGACCTCACGGGGAAAACGCTTGTACCCGGCTATATCGATATGCATGTGCATATCACCGGAGGCGGCGGGGAAGGCGGTTTCACCACCCGTGTTCCGGAAGCGCAGCTCAGTATCTTTGTCAAAAACGGAATTTCCACCGCTCTCGGCCTGCTGGGCACAGACGGTGTCACCAGAAGCCTGGAGAACCTGGTTGCAAAAGCACAGGCTCTGACCGAGGAAGGCATGACGGTCTATACACTGACCGGTTCCTATGCTTACCCTTCGGTTACGCTGACCGGCAGCATTGAGAAGGATATCGTAATGGTGCGGCCCATGGTCGGCGTCAAGATCGCCGTCTCCGACCACAGAGGCGACAATCCAAGCGGCGAGGACCTGATAGACGCGGCGGTTGCCGCCAGACGGGGCGGCCTGCTTTCCGGCACTGCAGGTCTGGTGACCATCCATATGGGCGGCGGCAAGGGAAAGCTGGATCCCATCTTCTATGCGCTGGATCACTCTGACCTGCCTTTAAAGACGCTTTTGCCTACACATATGCTCTATTCCTGGGATTTACTGAATGAGGGAATCAAGCTGATCCGCCGCGGCGGTTATATTGACTGCTCCACGCCCTCTGTGGAAAGCCGTCTGGAGGAAAAGGCGGATATGATGATCGAACTGCTGCGCACGGAAGGCGTTACCGCTGACCATGTGTCCATGTCCAGCGATTCCTTCGGCAGTCTGCCCCGCTTTGACAAAAATGGCCAGTACATCGGTATGATCTATGCCTCACCCGAATACATGCACAAAATGATCCGCTGCATGGCGCAGAAGGGTCTCCCGTTAGAGGAAGCGCTGAAGCTGGTCACCACAACGCCGGCAAGTCTGTTGTGCCTTGACGGTAAGAAGGGATGCATCGCGGAAAACGCGGATGCGGATCTGCTGGTACTGGATGAGGACCTGAATATTGAAAGCTTTTTCTTAAGAGGAAAAACAGCTCTCTGGAAGGGAGAGGTTAAAATGAAAGGGCGGTTTGAGTAATCAAACCGCAGTGATTACAGTGCCGCGCTGTCCAGCACAATGGTAAATGGTCCGTTATTTTCCAAAGACACGGTCATATGCGCGCCGAAAATACCTGTCTCCACCTGAAAATCCAGTTTGCGGCACTCTTCTATGATATATTCATAGAGTTCATTCGCGTGTTCAGGGGAACCCGCGTCCGTGAAGCTTGGACGAAAGCCTTTTTTACAGTTGGCGTACAGGGTAAACTGGGATACTAACAGAAGCGAACCGCCGACGTCTTTTAAGGCGAGATTGGTTTTGCCCTGACTGTCCTCAAAAATACGCAGTCCGGTCATTTTATGGATCATTTTATCCGCGGTTGCCTTTGTATCTTCATTGCAGACGCCAACCAGCACCAGAAAGCCTTTCTGAATACTGCCGACAGTCTCTCCATCTACTGTTACTTCTGCATGATTGACACGTTGGATGACAAATTTCATAATAGTACCTCTCTTGAATAGGAAAATATGGAGGAATACAGAAAATGACCAAGCAGGAAATGACTGCTATAAAATCAAATATCGAGGAAATCAAGGCCCGAATCGAACGCGCGGCGATAAAAGCTGGCCGTGATCCACAGGACATCACCCTCTTAGCCGCCACCAAAATGAACAACACCGACCGCGTGCAGGCGGCCATCCACTGCGGCATCCACTTCTGTGGGGAAAATAAGGTGCAGGAGCTTTTAGACAAATACGAACAGAACGCCTACGAGGGCGCAGATCTGCAGTTCATCGGAACGCTCCAGACCAACAAGGTCAAATATTTAATCGGCAAAGTTTCCCTGATCCAATCTGTAGGCAGTATTCATCTGGGACAAACAATCTCAAAGGAAGCCTCCAAAAAGAATATTGTCCAGGACATCCTGATTGAAGTCAATATCGGCCTGGAGGAGGCCAAAAGCGGTCTTCTGCCGCAGGATCTCTTCTCCTGCATAGAGGAACTGTCTGTGCTCCCCAGCCTGCGAATCCGCGGTCTGATGGCCATTCCGCCCGTCGCAGACACAGATAGCGGCAATACCCGATATTTTCAGCAGATGAAGCAGCTTTATGAAGAGCTGAAAGACTGTGATTACCCAAATGTACAGGCTGACATTCTTTCCATGGGAATGACAGATGACTTCGAGGAAGCCATCGCCTGCGGCTCTACCATGATCCGTCTGGGCACCGCGATTTTCGGAAGACGAAACTACTCTTCCGGAAATGCCTGATCCAGGATATCGTCGTCACTTACCTTGTCCGGTTTGATCTTATGAATAATCTCCGGAATCAGATCAAGCGCCCTGGAGACATTGTCCGTACTCCTGACATTGATCAGACGGGTCATCCCGTTGCTGATGACTAAAACCGCGCTGGGGGACATTTTGCCGGTCACACCGCCGCCCCCTGCGGCTTCTTTTTTGGAGTCGGCAACAGCTCCCGCGCCCACGCCCATCCCGAAGGACACATCTACGAGCGGAATGATGATGGTATCGCCGATCTGCGTGGGCTCTCCCACCACCGTTTTGGTGGAAACCAGTCCGTCAATCCCCTGCAGCAGGGTGTCAATCATACTGTTAATCTGCTTGTCTGCCATACTAATCTCCATTCCGCCGCCAAGTCGGCGGCACAAATAGTAATGAAAGTTC
>JAJQFS010000023.1 GCA_021200995.1 Lachnospiraceae bacterium
CCGAGGAAATTTTGCAGAGCTTACGTTCTAAAATGGTTACATCGAAAATGATTCGTAAAGAAAAAATACTTGACACCCCTGTGGATATCTGGTATCATCGCAGAGGTGTCAAGCTTTTTTGCTTTACACCTTGAGGTAGTGCCTATGTCATCTGTCGAGAGAGTGGTAGAGCAGAGTCTGTTATATGACTATTACGGGGAGCTTCTGACGAAGCACCAGCGCCGGATTTATGAGGCTGCGGTATTTGAGAATCTGTCTCTTGGCGAGATTGCCGAAGAGTCGGGGATCAGCCGTCAGGGCGTACATGACCTGATCAGGCGCTGCGATGTAAAGCTTGCGCAGTATGAGGAAACCCTGCATCTGCTTGAGAAGCATGAACAGGCAATGGCGCTCGGCGAATCCATTGAAAAGATGTCTTTGAAGCTGAAGTCTCTGTATGCAGCAGGGAAACCGGACCGGCCGGATTCACAGACCGGAGACAGTCGGGAAACAGACAGGGTAGTGTCTTCTGAGGAGGAGACACTGGACGAGTTGCTGAAGCTGGTCCGTCAGCTTTTAGAGGAGATATAAAGCATGGCTTTTGAAAGCTTAACTGAGAAACTGCAGAATGTATTCAAAAACCTCCGTTCCAAGGGTAAGCTGACAGAGGATGACGTCAAAGCCGCGCTCAAGGAGGTCAAAATGGCCCTTCTGGAGGCAGACGTCAACTTCAAGGTTGTCAGACAGTTCGTGAAAAGAGTGGAAGAGCGCGCCATCGGCCAGGACGTCATGAACGGTTTAAATCCCGCCCAGATGGTGATTAAAATCGTCAATGAAGAGATGATTTCCCTGATGGGCAGCGAGACTACCGAGATCAAATTCGCGCCGGGCCAGCAGACTACCGTGATCATGATGGCAGGCTTGCAGGGTGCAGGTAAGACGACTACGGCCGCAAAGCTTGCGGCCAAGCTCCGCCAGAAGGGCAAAAAGCCGCTTCTGGTTGCCTGCGACATCTACCGTCCTGCCGCCATTGAACAGTTACAGATCAACGGCGAGAAATTGGGCGTGGACGTTTTTTCCATGGGTACCGGTCATAAACCGGTGGACATCGCGAAGGCTTCCCTGGAGCACGCCGCGAAGAACGGCCATAATCTCGTTATTCTGGATACCGCCGGCCGTCTGCACATCGATGAGGCCATGATGGCGGAGCTGCAGGAGATTAAAGAGCATGTAACCGTACACCAGACACTGCTGGTTGTGGACGCCATGACCGGTCAGGACGCGGTCAATGTGGCGAATGAATTCAATGAGAAAGTCGGTGTGGACGGCATTATCCTCTCCAAGATGGACGGCGACACCAGAGGCGGCGCGGCCCTCTCTGTGAAGGCGGTCACCGGCAAGCCGATTCTGTACTGCGGTATGGGCGAGAAGCTCTCTGACCTGGAGCAGTTTTATCCGGACCGTATGGCCAGCCGTATTCTGGGCATGGGCGACGTTCTTTCCCTGATTGAGAAAGCCTCCGAGTCCATTGATATGGACGAGGAGCAGGGCAGGGACATGGCCGACCGCATGCAGAAGGGCAAGTTTGATTTCAACGACTACCTGGAGAGTATGAAACAGATGCGCAACATGGGCGGCCTGTCTTCCATCCTGGGCATGCTGCCGGGTTTAGGGGTCAAGGCCGGCGACCTGGAAGGCATGATCGACGAGAAGCAGCTGGCGCGTACGGAAGCAATCATTTATTCCATGACGCCCAAGGAACGGCGCAATCCGAAGCTTCTCAATTTGAGCAGGAAGCGCAGGATCGCGGCGGGTGCGGGCGTGGATCTGGCGGTTGTCAACCGCTTCATCAAGCAGTTTGAGCAGTCGCAGAAGATGATGAAGCAGATGGGCGGCGGTAAACGCGGTATGGGCAACATGATGGGCATGCTGGGCGGCGGCAGACGCCGCGGCAGATATTTCTGATGATAGCAGCACAGCCTGTGGGCGTGTAAACCTGAGATGCCCATATGTGAGGCAGATGCTGTTGTTAAATATATCTTATGATTTCAACATAATGGAGGAAAATCAAAAATGGCAGTAAAAATCAGATTAACCAGGCTTGGAGCGAAAAAGAAGCCCCTTTACAGAATCATTGTGGTGGATTCCCGTTCTCCGAGAGACGGCAGATTCATTGAGGAGATCGGTACCTATGATCCCAACAAGAATCCCAGCGAGATCAAGATCAATGAAGAGCTTGCCAAAAAGTGGCTTAACAACGGTGCTCAGCCGACGGATGTGGTAGCCAAACTCTTCAAGGTTGCCGGTATCGAGAAATAAACCGCGCGCATCCGGAGGTAGATTATGAAAGAATTAGTAGAAGTTATTGCAAAAGCACTCGTTGATAATCCGGATGAGGTTGTGGTAACAGAGGAAAGAGACGGCAATCATGTGACGGTTGAGCTTCATGTGGCGCCCTCTGATATGGGTAAGGTGATCGGCAAGCAGGGCAGAATTGCCAAAGCAATCCGCTCAGTGGTGAACGCTGCCTCCAACAAGGAGCACCTGATTGTCAATGTGGAGATTCAGTAGGACTGACCGGTTATGAATAAAAGGCACCTTTCTTCGGAAGGGCGCCTTTTCGTGCATGTGAGGAGATCAGCGGTACGCGGCAGTCAGCAACCGTTGAAGGACCGACTTTGACGGCTTAAGGAAATTCGGAGGACTTTTTGGAGGACTTATTGCAGGTAGGCGTCATCTCAAATACGCACGGCGTGCGGGGAGAGGTCAAGGTTTTCCCCACGACCGATGACGCCAAACGATTTAAAAAATTAAAAACAGTGCTTCTGGACACCGGCGCGCAAACGCGGGAAATGAAGATTGAGAGCGTCCGTTTTTTCAAGCAGTTCGTGATTCTCAAGTTTCAGGGCATTGATGATATGGACGCGGCGCTCCCATTTAAGGGCAAAAGTCTGCTGGTCAGAAGGCAGGACGCCGTGCGCCTGAAAAAGGATGAGTATTTTATCGCCGACCTGATTAATCTTGAGGTTTATGACGATGCAGATCAGCTGCTCGGCGTGGTGACCGATGTTCTGCAGACAGGGGCAAATGATGTCTACGCGGTCAGAATGACAGATGGCAGGGAGCTGCTGCTGCCGGCGATTAAAGAGTGCGTTCTGAACATAGACATGGAGAAACGCCTGATGCGTGTACATGTGATGGATGGACTGCTGGATCTGTGATGAATCATAATGTTGGTAAATGAGTGATGAGATTTTGCGTATTGACCCTGTTCCCACAGATGATTGAGGCGGGGCTTCATGACAGCATTTTCGCCAGGGCGCTTAAGCGGGGACTGATTGAATTAGAAACCATAGATATCAGGGATTATACGAAGGATCCGCACAGGCGGGTGGACGATTACACCTACGGCGGCGGAGCGGGTATGCTGATGCAGGCACAGCCTGTCTATGACGCCTGGAAAGCGGCGGCAGAGCGCTGTACAGAGAACACCCGGACGATTTATGTGACGCCTCAGGGTCGTGTCTTTGATCAGAAGCTTGCGGCCGAGCTTTCGCGGGAGGAAAACCTGATTTTTCTCTGCGGGCATTATGAAGGCATTGACGAGAGAGTGCTCGATGAGATTGTGACGGACCGGATTTCGATCGGAGATTATGTGCTGACCGGCGGCGAGCTTCCCGCCATGGTTATGATGGACGCCGTCTCCCGTCTGGTGCCGGGCGTACTGCACAATGAGGAATCGGCTGAGACCGAATCCTTTGATAATGATTTACTGGAATATCCGCAGTACACACGCCCTGAACGCTGGCATGAGAAAGAAGTGCCGCCGGTACTCCTGACCGGAGATCACAGAAAAATCTCCGCCTGGCGGCTGGAACAGGCAAAGGAACGGACAAAGGAAATCAGACCGGATCTGTATGCCCGATATGAGTACCGGCAGACTGTGATCAAATGGCTCTCCCGCAAAAAGAGACAGCACATTCACATGATGGAGCTGTTAAAGCGCGGGCGGGGAGAAGCCCTGTGCTTCGATCCGCGGGATGGAGCGCTCCTTTTGGAAAACGGCGGCGCCGTCATGCTGACCTGCACCAGCGCTGAGGCGGGGGAGCGGCTTTTAGATCAGTCACCTGTCGACCTCTCAGGCAGGCTCTTCTGCGTCTGCCAGCAGGAAATTCTTCCGGTATTGTATGAACGCTATGGTCTGACTGAGACACGGGGCTGTTATCAGGCTTATTACACACGAGGGGTGCCGCTGCCGGTGCCGAAGGATATGGATATTCGCAGACTGGATATCAGCTTCGCGGAGGAAATTTTTGCTGAATATCATGAACTGGTGACGTTTGAGGAGCTGCAGGACTGCCTTGCGTCCGGTACCATGTACGGGGCATTCGTGCGATCAGAGACCGGAGAGGCAAGACTGGCGGGATTTATCGACACTCACTCCGAGGGTGCTCTGGGCATGCTGCAGGTTCGCCCTCCGTATCGGGGCAGGGGTATTGCGGTTGCGCTGGAATCGTTCATGATCAATCAGGCGTTAGGGAGGGATGAAATTCCCTTCGGCCATATTTTTGAGGGAAATGAGGCGTCGCTTCAATTGCAGAGAAAACTGGGACTGAATGTTACGGATGTGATTTTGTGGTGGGTATCGTAGGGACGTACGGATGACAAAGGCGGTCATTCCATACAGCCCTCTGACCAGGAACTGGCGGAACGGAAAGAAAAGAGGTTTTGAAATGAGCACACAATTTGATAAAAGAAATATTTCCATGGTCATGGATATGTATGAGATGACCATGTCCAACGGGTATTTTCACGAAGGCTTACAGGACAGAATGGCGGCCTTTGATGTGTTTTACCGCAACAATCCGGACCAGGCCGGTTTCGCTGTCTTTGCGGGCTTAGAACAGGTTGTGGAATACATTCAGAATCTTCATTTTGACGAGGAGGATATCGCGTATCTGCGCTCTCTGCACATGTACAGCGATGATTTTCTGAATTATCTGAAGGAGTTTCGTTTCCGGGGTGACATTTACGCCATGCCGGAGGGAACGATTATGTATCCCAATGAGCCCATCATGACCGTAGTCGCGCCTTTAATCGACGCGCAGCTGATTGAGACGGCTGTTCTTTTGGAAATTAATCATCAGTCGCTGATTGCCACCAAGACGAACCGGATCGTGCGGTCGGCAGCCGGCAAACCGGTTTCCGACTTCGGCGCCAGACGCGCGCATAATGTTGACGCGGCGGTGTACGGCGCCAGGGCGGCTTATATCGGCGGCGCGGCTTCAACAGCTACTGTACTGGCGGGGGAGCTGTTCGGGATCCCGATTACGGGGACTATGGCGCACAGTTGGGTGATGGCTTACGACAGCGAGTACGAGGCATTTAAAGCCTTTGCGTCGAACTATCCGGATGCTTCCTCTCTTCTGGTCGATACTTACGATGTCTTAAAGAGCGGTGTGCCAAACGCCATTCGCGTAGCCAAAGAGGTGCTGGAGCCAATGGGGAAGCGCTTAAAAAGCATCCGTCTGGATTCTGGTGACCTGGCGTATCTGTCCAAGGAAGCCCGAAAAATGCTGGATGAGGCGGGCCTTCAGGACTGCATGATTGTCGCTTCCAATTCCCTGGATGAGTATACCATCCGGTCGCTTCGCGTGCAGGGGGCTGTCATTGACAGCTACGGGGTGGGAGAAAAGCTGATTACATCCTCCACGCAGCCGGTCTTCGGCGCGGTTTACAAGCTGGCGGCGATCAGTGAAGGTGGGAAGTTTGTTCCCAAAATCAAGATTTCCGAGACTGCGGAGAAGATTACCAACCCCGGCA
This sequence comes from Lachnospiraceae bacterium, assembly GCA_021200995.1. Classification (GTDB taxonomy): domain Bacteria; phylum Bacillota; class Clostridia; order Lachnospirales; family Lachnospiraceae; genus RGIG6307. The sequence continues at coordinate 5,803 of JAJQFS010000023.1, forward strand.
TCAAGGAAATCTACCGTGTTTATGATGAAAACGGCAAGGCCGTGGCCGATTATCTGGCCGTGAAGGGAGAGAAGATCGACGCCTCGCAGCCTGTCCGCTATGTAGACCCTGTCCAGTACTGGAAAAACAGAAGTTTCGTAAACTGCACCTTCAAACCTCTGCAGCAGCAGATTTTTAAAAACGGGGAACTGGTATATGAGCTCCCGCCTCTGGAGGAAATCAAAAAATATGTCCGCCATCAGCTGGATCATGAGATCTGGCAGGAGGAGCAGCGCTTTGAAAATGCGCATATTCATTATCTGGATATGAGTCCGGCCATGTTTGAACTGAAAATGAGCCTCCTTCATGAGGGCAATAAATGAGTATGACCGATCAAAAATGGAAGTGGATCAGGAGAATTCTGCTGCTTGGTACGTTTCTTGCGGCTGTCAAAATGATATTTTTTGACTATACCATGGATGAGGAATACCAGATTGTGATGGCTTACCGGAGTATCAGCGGAGATTCTCTCTTTGTGGAGATGTGGGAACCGCACCAGACCTCCGCATTTCTGACCGCCATTCTGATGCGCCTGTATTATGCGGTGACGGGAACCTGGACATACCTGGTTCTCTATCTGCGTGTCTGTACCACTCTGATCCAGGCAGTGGTTGCGTATGCTTTGTACAGGGTGCTGCGCGGCCTGACGCGGGAAAGGTACGCGTTTCTGCTGGCTCTGATTTTCTTCAATGTGGTGCCCAAGGCGATTGAGATACCGGAATTTTCCAACATGCAGCTGTGGTTTTTTACTCTGATAGTGCTGGCGCTTATGCAGTATTATTTCGGCTGTGCCGGTAATGGCGCAAGGGCGGTTCCTGACACGTGTGAATGTGCCGGTATAGATATGCGGCCGGTTTCGGTCGCGGGCGGTCAGAGCGGCGCATACACAATTTCAGCGGTTCAAAAGCGGAATATTTTCCTGCTGGTGCTGGCTGGGATCAGCATGTCGCTGGAAGTGCTTTCCTATCCCTCGTGTGTCCTTCTGTTTCCGTTTTTTCTGGTTTATATTTTCATCCGATCTGAAAAAGACAGATGGAGAGACAGCCTTCTCTTTGCCGGAACGTGTGGCCTGTGCGCCCTGATCTGGCTTATGCTGGTACTGCGAAATATCAGTTTTTCCGACTTTGTGCGCAATGCGCGGTATGTGCTTTCGTTTGATGCGACACATGATATTTCCGGGGTAACGGAAGGAAAGGCGGCAAGCCTTTTATCCAATCTGCGGACCTTCGCGGGGTTAATTGCTCTGATTGTGGGGATCAGCGCGGTGATTTTCCTGCTTCTGCGGATACAGGACGGCAGGAGGCGAAAAGGTATGGCCGCTTTAGATGCGCGCCCTGAGGATTCCCGGGTCGGTCAGTATCAGAAAAAGGGGCTCAAATCTGAGGATCTTTTACGCTTTTGCGTGATTTGCGTGGCGGTATCCGAACTGGTGCAGCTTTTTTACTGGATGATTTTGGAAACCGGCTATGAGCGGCCTCACATTCACTTCCTGGTGATATTGATTGTGGGCGTCGTTGCCTGGCGTTACGCGAAAGATGTGAAAAAGACGCTGTTTATGGGGATTGTTGGCGGCTTTCTTTCTATTGCGGCTGTATATTATATCAGTGACCTGGAGCTGTATAACGCGCTCGCGCATGGTTGGCTGGGTGTATTGTTTTGTGTCGTGGTTCTTGTCCTGGCGCTGGAAAAGCAGCTGGGAGAACAGGCGGAGCGCTGGATTTATTTTTTGCTGATCACACTATGTCTGACCTGTCTGGTCGGTAAGGGGTATGCGATCAAAAACGGCAGAGATTACCAGACTATCCTGCAGACGGGTTCGATTATGAGGTACGGACCGGCTGCCGGCATTCTGACAGATGACTGGAATGCCTGGATTTACAATGCCAATTATGAGGATTTTACGGCCAATATTGAGGAAGGAGACAGGATCCTGATTGTGACCACCTCCATGCTCTCGGAGAGTACGACCGCGTATCTGTTTGAAAACTGTGAAGTCTGTCATTATTCCGTGGTGGATCCTACTGATTATGACGAAAAGCTTCTGACCTACTGGGAGCTGTATCCGGATAAACAGCCGGATGTGATCGTGGTGGATACCTGGTTTGGCGAGCTTTTGACAGAATCAGACAGCTGGATCATGGAATATATTGAAAATGAGTTTGGCTATACTGCTGTAACAGATGGACTGTATATGCGGTTTTACAGACGTGCAGGATGATTTTTGTCCCTTGTATCATAAAATAGCAGAAAGAGAGGAAAAAGGTATGGGCAGATCCGGAATGGGTTCAGGCAATGGAGCGGGCGGTCGTTCAGCGGGCGGCAGCGGCAGCGCGGGACGTTCAGGCGGAGCAGGGAAACCCGCAGGCGGCGGGCGTCCGACAGGAGCGGGGAGACCGTCAGGAGGAACAGCACGTCCGACAGGAGCGGGAAGACCTGCAGGCGGCGGGCATCTGACAGGAGCGGGGAGACCAGCAGGCGGCGCGGCACGTCCGACAGGAGCAGGTAGACCTGCAGGAGGACCACGTCCGGCAGCAGGAAGACCGGCACCGGCGCCGCATGGCCCGGCGAGAAGGCGGCGCAGGCCATTTGTCAGACCCATGCCCTTTGGCCTGGTGAGCCGTTTTGCCACGGACTTTGTGGTCTGTACAGCTGTGCTGGCAGCGCTGGAACGTCTTTCCCAGGGATACGGAACACTGGAGGATGAGGCCAGGTGCGCGGATTTCTTTGGCAGAAGACTGCTGCCGTCAGAGTATTATGACTGCTATATATGGATGCAGGAGTACATGCGGGAATGCTGGTAGCGCACAGTTTGCCGACCGTCGCTTTCCGTAAATGGCATGTTAAATGGCTTGGTAAATGACGGTGTAAAATCTTTTCCCGTTTTGGAACTCCTTGCTTGACAAGCATGACCTGTTATGGTAGATTGTAATAGTTGTGGAAATTGAGATGGTCCTCTGTGGCGCGGATATGCCTTAAGAACATCAATATATGAAGGAGGAGACACAATGAACGACATTATTAAAAACATCGAAGCGGAGCAGATGAAATCCGCCGTGGATGATTTCTCAGTAGGCGATACCGTTAGAGTATACGGTAAGATCAAAGAGGGCAACCGCGAGCGTATTCAGGTTTTTGAAGGAACTGTGCTGAAGCGTCAGAACGGCGGATGCAGGGAGACCTTCACCGTCAGAAAGACATCCAACGGTGTCGGCGTGGAGAAGACATGGCCGGTACACAGCCCGAACGTGGAGAAAATCGAAGTGGTCAGAAGAGGTAAGGTAAGACGTGCCAAGCTGACATATCTGAGAAAACGCGTTGGCAAGAGCGCTAAGGTGAAAGAGTTAATGAGGTAGTTCAGAGAGAGGGTAGCCGGGCATTCGGTTGCCCTTTATCTATACAGAGGAGAATCATGACGAAAGAATTTTCCTTTCGTAAAAAGAAGCGGCTAAACAGCCGCGTCCTGCACAGAATTGCGCTTTACCTGGGCGGCTGTCTTGCCGCCGCGCTTTTAGGCGTCGTACTGGTGGCTGCCTTTGGCTATACGGCGACCAATGTTGGCGTTTCCATGGAGAGCAGTCTGGTACATGGGCAGAAGGTGCTGGTCAACAGGACCGCCTATGTGCTTTTCTCGCCCAGGCGGGGCGATGTGGTCATTTTCAAGGCAGGCGGGACGCATACTTATATTAAGCGCGTTGTGGCGGTTCCGGGAGATACTGTGCAGATACGGGATGGTTATCTTTACGTCAACGGCGAACAGGAAAGCGGCGATTATGAGAAAATGGCGGAAGCCGGTCTTTTAGCGGATGAGATCACCCTGGGAGAGAATGAGTATATCGTGCTGGGCGACAACCGCAATAACAGCGAGGACAGCCGGGTCAGCTCCGTCGGAATTGTGGAGAAATCCCAGATTTCCGGAAGAGTATGGCTTGCGCTGTCTTACGGTGACAGCCGGATGAAGACATTGTAGCGATTTATACAGGAAAAGAATGGCATCATGATGAGCATTAAAGTTATGTACGTGAAAAGATCGGTATCACGATGAGCACAAAGGAAGAACGGGAAGCCAGAAAAGCCCTGGCGCTGGCAAAAGAAAAAGAACGCATGTCGCTCTTATTTTCCTATGAGCGGGAATATGCCGCATATACCGCCATCTGCGGGATCGACGAGGTGGGCCGCGGGCCGCTCGCGGGACCGGTGGTGGCCGGCGCGGTCATTCTGCCGAAAAACTGCGATATTTTATATATCAACGATTCCAAAAAACTGAGTGAAAAAAAGCGCAGTCTGCTGTATGATGAGATCATGGAAAAGGCCGTCGCCGTCGGCATTGGCTGTGTCTCCTGGGAGAGGATTGATGAGATCAATATTCTGCAGGCGACCTATGAGGCCATGCGCCAGGCGATTGCCGCTTTGTCCACCGCGCCGGATCTGTTATTAAACGACGCGGTCACCATTCCGGGAGTGGATATCCCGCAGGTTCCCATTATCAAGGGAGACGCCAAAAGCGCTTCCATCGGTGCGGCCAGCATTATAGCGAAGGTGACAAGAGACCGCATGATGGTGGAATATCACAGCCTTTATCCGCAGTACGGTTTTGACGCCAATAAAGGCTATGGCACAAAGGCGCATATTGAGGCGCTTCAGCAGTACGGTCCGTGCCCGATCCACCGGCGAAGCTTTATCGGACATTTTGTATGATATATTTTTTCTGAGAAAAGGGGAGTATATGAACTATCAATGGTATCCCGGCCATATGACAAAGGCGCGGCGTATGATGCAGGAGAATATCCAGTGGATTGACCTGGTCATCGAGCTGGTGGACGCCAGGGTACCCTTCAGCAGCCGTAATCCTGATATTGATACGCTGGCAAAGGGGAAGGCCAGGATTATTTTGTTAAATAAGGCGGATCTGGCGGATCCGGCAGCAACCAAAGCCTGGACGGAGTATTTCCGTCAGAAGGGCTTCCACGTGCTGGAGGTCAATTCCCGCTCCGGTCAGGGCGTGAAAGGCATCAATGGCCTGGTGGTACAGGCCTGTCAGGATAAAATCGAGCGCAATAAAAAAAGGGGCATTGTCAATCGCCCCATGCGCGCCATGGTGGTGGGTATCCCAAATGTAGGCAAGTCTACGTTTATCAATTCTTTTGCCGGCAAGGCATGTACCAAGACGGGGAATAAACCCGGCGTCACGAAGGGCAAGCAGTGGATCCGGCTGAATAAGGATCTGGAGCTTTTGGACACACCCGGGATTCTGTGGCCTAAATTCGAGGATCAGAGAACAGGTATGATGCTGGCCTTTATTGGCTCTGTAAATGACGATATTCTGATTGTGGAGGAGCTGGCCGCGGACTTTATCCGCTCCGTGGAGGGCAGATACGGTTCTGCGATACAGGGGCGTTACGGGCTGGAAGATCTGGGAGAGCCGGCCGAAGTGCTGACGGAGATTGCCCACAGAAAGCATCTGATCAAAAAGGGCGAGGAGCCGGATTATGCCCGTGCCTCCGCGCTTCTGATGGAGGATTTCAGGAGTGGGAGACTTGGCAGAATGACCCTGGAGTGGCCCGGGGAGGTTTGCGATGAAGGGAAGAGAACAGAATATTCCAAGTGATTATGATTTCAGCGAATCGGAGGAGATGCCTGATCCTGAGCTGCTGGCTTTCGGTGAGAACATGGAGGATGCGTTCCCGGATCCGGAAGAGGAGTTTGATGCTCATGACGGGCAGGAGATGATATCTTCCGCTTCCGGAAAAGCCGGCAGGATTCTTAAGGCTGTTTTCAGGGAAGCCATCGGTTTTGTGATCAGTCTTGCGGTAGCCTGGGTGGCGGTGATGTTCCTTGTGACCTATGTGGGGACGCTCTGCACGGTCGACGGCTCCAGCATGGAAAATACCCTGCACGACGGCGACAGGCTCTGGGCGGATAAGCTCACATATCGCTTCAGTGATCCGCAGCGCTTTGACATCATTATTTTTCCACCGCGGTATGACTCGGATTCCAAGTATATCAAACGCATTATCGGGCTGCCCGGCGAGACCATTTCAATCGATGAGGAAGGCAATATTTATATAGATGGTGAGATCCTCACAGAAGACTACGGCAAGGAAGTCATCCGGGCCGAGAACAGGGGAAGTCTGGCCAGTGGGGAGATTACCCTTGGAGAAGACGAATACTTTGTGATGGGAGATAACCGCAATGAAAGCCTGGACAGTCGTTATGAGATTGTGGGGACAGTCAGCCGAAGCGACATTTTCGGCAAAGCAGTATTCCACATCTGGCCGTTTTCTGGCTTTGGCTTTCTGGATTAAAGCGCAGCGAAGACGTTTTAGTCACATGTCTGGTGTTTTATGAGCGGGGGAACTATGAATCAAAGAGAAATGGGAAATTACTACGAGACCCTGGCCTGTGAATATCCTTCCGGTCAGGGTATTGTGATTCTGGAACGGAATTTTCGCTGTTCCATCGGGGAAATTGACGTGATCGGCTCAGACGGTGACTTTACAGTGTTTTTTGAGGTGAAGGCGCGCAGAAAAAAGACTGCCGGTTCCGGCGCGGAGGCTGTCACACTGCAAAAGCAGCGCAAAATCTGCCGAGTCGCGGATTATTACAGGATCCGACATGGAATCGGGGATTTTTCGCCCATCCGATATGACTGCGTCGTGATTGACAATGATCAGATTACATGGTATCGGGCCGCCTTTCAGCATATCTATTGAAAATATTTTGAAATTCCGAATCTTAAGAAATTTCTAAGAAAAGCAGGTTTTACCACGGCTTCATCAGCCTTGCTTGGACTCTAAGAATCCTTTAAAATGGGGCTTTTTGAAAATATCATGTTTTGCCACGACGCTGGCAAGGTCGGACAAATCTCGGACAAATTTCGGACAAAAAAGGAGGGGTAAAACCCTCCTTAAAATGCGCTTGCTATGCTTTCCATTGCTTCTGCTTTAGCATCCGGCAGGACATGAGAATACAGATCCATCGTCATTGCCAGGGAACTGTGTCCGAGGATTGTTTTCAGAACCTGTGGCTGCATGCCAGCTTCGATCGCCCTGGTCGCGAAGGTGTGCCGGAACACATGAGAGGTCGTGTGCGGAAATTCGTTTCCATCCTCGTTAATACGTTTTACAATTCGATCTATTTCGCTCTCAACCTGGTTATAACTCAATGCATTCCCTTCCCCAGTACAAAACAGATATCTGTCCAGCTTTTCAACTTTGAAATGCCAGTATTTGCGCTGTGCCTCAATGAGCGCCAGGACATCCTCGGTTAAAGGAATGTCGCGGACAGAAGAAGAGGTCTTAGGCGTGTCTTCAAATATGCCCTCTCCAGATGCGTACTTCAATGTCCTTTGAACGTGAATTACATTTTTTTCCTTGTCAATGTCTGTGTATTTCAGGCCACGCATTTCCCCGCAGCGCATCCCAGTACGGAGCATGACGGCGAAGAAATTATACAGATAACTATCCTTTGCATATTCCATAAAGAGCGCCTGCTGGTCTTTGGTCAAGGCTATGTGTGAATTCCGTTTTCCTTTTTTACGCGACGGAGCCTGTACTTTAGACGCAGGATTGGTCTCAATAATGCCATTCTTATATGCCTGTTTCAGACAGCCGTCTAAAATCATTGCCGCCAAAGACAGGCTTGAAGCGGAATATTCTTCGCTTCGAAGATGATTGTACAGTCGTTGCACATGCTCAGGGTGAATATCCGACAGCTTAGCTGCGCCGAGGTCTTCCTGAATCATGTTCTTGTAAATATCCCGGTAAGTGATTAAAGTTCCCCTCTTGACATTATTCTTCTTATATTCCTCCATCCAGGTATCAAACCATTCATCCAGCGTCAGCTTGGACTTCGGAATATAGGTGCCGTGCTCCAGCTGATACTTCAGATCGACGATGGCCTTCTGTGTCTCCGTGATCGTGCGGCCATGCACGACGTATTCTTTGTACTTGTAATTGAATCGGCCCTCGTAGCCTGTGCCGCGCTGGCGGATTCCCTTCGGGAGCTTGCGTCCCTTCTTGTCAGTTGCCATATTATCATCCTCCTTTTGGAATTTTGGGTACAAAAATAACAGCCCAGAACAAAAGTTCTGCTTGTGGACTGTCTCGGAAGATGATACAATACAGTTGGTTGTCGGATTGTATCATCTTCTTTGATGCACCGAGGGCGCTCCTGTTTGCAGCAGGGGCGCTTTTTAAATTGTTGAGAAAATAAAAAGCAGGTAACCGGGGTTACCTGCTTAACAACCGAACAAATCAGGTGGGGCGACACTCCCACATCTCCATCGAGGGTGACGGCTGCCCGTTCCGTCCTCTGATCCATTCAGTACAGTTTATGTAGCTGTAACCTTATTATACATTTATTTGAATTTTTGTCAAGCAATAAGATTGCCCTATCTTGTTTTATCTTGTCTTATCTAGCTTTATCAGTGTCCCCTTTGCTATGAAGTTTTTCACGCGATTTGGATTTAAAATATACATAGACCTTGCATAATATGTATTGTGCAGAGACACGCGAACAGCAACTTTTACAAAATCACCATTCAGATAGTATTCCTTTGTAAACTCAATAGATTCATCGGCAATATTTTTCCCAACATAGTCCGGGTTGGCAATGATAGAAGAAATATCGGAGCCGTATTTTTCAAAGTCTGCCGGATGGGATGCTTTCATATGCTCGATATTTGTATCGGCTATATAAATTGGCGTGCCCGGCTTGATGTCAAGTCCAAGTGCCTGGATAACGGCAGAAGAAAAGCAACCTATCCTTTGCCTATTCGATTTGCATTTTTCTGCCATTTCAGTCCTCCAAGATCAACAGTGAAATCTCCATTTATATATGTATTCGCATCTTTTCTAAGCGTCTTTTCGTGAAGCTCCGGATTCTCCCTCCGCTCTTGCCTCGAGTATCAGCTCCTCTCGGTAACTTTCAACTTCTCGATCAATTTCAGCTTCGGAAAGGGTATCTTCATTTCCCACTTCACCTTCCCGCTCAACCTCTGCAGTCAGCTCATCTAAGAGCTTTGACACGGCCTTTCTCTCATCATTATTAAGGTTGAAGTATTTCTCCAGGAAGATCCTTTCTCCCTTAGACATGTTATATTTACGCGCCAGGGCGTCTATTTCACTGCTTGGTTCCGGTAGAAAGGGATCTCCTGTGCCATATCTAAGCCATTCTTCGTTGACATTAAATTCTCTGCAGATGGAATTAACCATCTGATCGGTAATTGCATTGATACCAGATTCCCATTGAGCGACAGTATTTCTCTTTACACCCAGCCTGTCGGCAAATTTCTGCTGAGTTAAGTCGAGTGTTCTTCTAAGCTTCCTTATTCTTTCATTCATGGAATCACCTCCATTCTTCTCGTCACCCATTATACATAGTGAATTACAAAATGTCAACGAAAAAGTCATTTAAACAACAAAAAGTCATTTAAACAACAAAAAATATATTGACAAACGTCATTTCATGACATATAATCGTCTTGCAAACAACAAAAATATCCTTGCTCACACAAGGATAAGAAGGGAGAGAAAACTGATGGACAAGGAAAAAGAGGAATGGCTAAGCCGCATAGGGGCAAAGCCATTTCCGGAACCGATTAAGTATATCTATTCATTTAAGGATTATGGCGGGGCGTTCAATCTTTCTGAAAGGTACATTGAAGAAACGCCGATCGAAGAGCTGGAGGCGCAGTACCAGAAGAACAAAGAGTATGTTCAAAAGATTATCGAAGCCGGAATAAAGACGGATGGCTTTCTCCTAAGTGTTGTATATCCGTTAGGATGTTGCAACGTTCAAAATACGACAGAATCTCGCACAGTTCCTGATGCGGTATCGGAAGATGATCAAGTTCCTGAATCGCGATAAAGTTACCATCTTTTGAGAGATGCAGGATTTCGCGGTATACAAGCTTTTGATTTTCGGTTTTGCAGTAATCCTCATAATACATGGCAATATGTTCCTTTGAGATGTAATGAAAAAATCTTAGCATGTAGAGGAAAAAGATTCAAGTAACAGGTAAAAAAGCATCCTTGCTCACACAAGGATATAACAAAATTTTTTATCTGCCACTACTTGACAGATAAAGAAAAACCATTGAACGCGAAGGGAGGTGACGCAGATGGAAATTTGTAGAGAAAAAAATGGCGACAATGTAGAGTGGGCCAAAGAACCACTGGAGAGCTACTGCTTTACTGAATCTTTTGCGCACATGATTCAGCTGTTTCGAATCATGACAGAAAAGCTGGATTTTTCTCACCCTTTCAAGGTCGAGATTGAATATGACCCTGAAAAGGCGAGAACGGTTGAGCGAATTTACATGCCTAAGGAAGTCTTTGAACGATGCATCGAGAAATTAAAGGGAAATCCAACGGATTGACAGTTTCTTCCCAGAAACATTCGTAAGCACCGTTAGAGCCAGGGATGAAGCTGTGATTGAAAGATCTGCTTTCAATAAATTCCATAGATTCTTCCCGTTCGCCGGGCGGCAATATGCTTGCATCAATACGATATTTAATAAGCGACATAATCGGTCTCCTTTCATAATGCTCGGCCGTGCCAGCGGCCTGCAATCTAAATATAAAGGAGGCCGAGGCGAAAAGCAAGGAGGAGACAAGAGGATGTTCGGAAGAAAGAAAGTAGTTAAGAGTGAATACGGCAACAAGATTATCGTTTACTTTGCAGAAAAACCCTCGGAGGCAACAAGGCGCGATATGAAGAATGCCGGTTTCAAATGGTATAACTCAAGGGCCTGCTGGTATGCAGACTATACACCATTCAGATGGCAGGTAGCGCAGATGGCTTAAGGGGCCAGCGCGGGCAGACCCCTTAAGAAACTACTTTTTGAGGGCTTTTGCAATAGCGGCATATTTCTCCGCCGATATTGCGCCTCTGAAATACAGATCTTCGAAATGCTTTATTTCAGAGGGAAGATTTTCCTTAAAAGCCTTTGCAGCTTCGCGGTTTGGTTCCGGAAGATCTTCAATCAGACCGAGCTCGCTGGCGAGCCTGTACATGTGCTTGCACGGTTTCCCGGTCTTAAATGAGCCGCAGGTACATTCATTCAGGGTTACGACGTAAGGCTCATCAGCAGAACCAACAGCGAGTGCGCTACCAGTTTCCCGATCAATATCTTTCAGAACCACGGATTTAGAATTTTTCCGTTTCACGATTTGGTCAGGGTCGCGGTGCAGGGTTTCATCCCAATCACCAAAAGTCATATAAACCACCTCCTGTGGCTGCATTATATCAGCCGAGGTGGAAAAGTTCAATATATAAAAGGAGGTAATCAGCATGGACACTTTAGTAAAGAAAAATCTGCAGAATGCAGACAGAGATGCAGAGAGGTTTTCCAAGCTTCCAAAGAACAAGAAGGCTGTGGTCATCGCCTTTATGAATGGCATGGAGACTCAGAAAGCGATCGAAGAAGATGGCCGCGGCGCAAAGGAGACGGTATGAAAGAGGAAAAAGTCCTAAACAATCCGCCCCGGATGATAAGGGGCCGAGGCGGAAAGATGATGACCGAGGATGAATTCAGGTCTATGTGTGAAGAAAAAGAGCGGGAATATCAAGAGTGGTGGAATTCACTTACCCCGTTCGCGAAGTTCCGCAAGAAGTTCATTCGCAAGTTCAATAAGGACCATGTCGCGCTTGCTACACTGGTTTTCACTCTGCTTACATTCATCGAAGTAATGTTTGGGCAGCGATTGAACGCAGATTCCAAGTAGCGGACACTCATCGGGATACATTTCAGACATAATAAAACTCCTTTCTTTTGAACTCGGCTGCGGCAACAGCCTGTATCTGAAGAATATGAGAAATAATTCAAAAAGTCAATCAGGAGACATCATGAAGGAATTATTACAGAAAGAAGACGACGTCCTCCAGAAGCTGGGGACGGTAGAGCAGGCCATGAAGCGCTACAGCCTCGGCGAGACCAACATGCGCAGGGTTGGCAACGAGGCCGGGGCCATCGTAAGGATAGGCAAATCTGTGCGCTTTAATTTTACGATCCTGGACCGTTACATGGACAGGATATCCGGAGGGCTTTAAGGGATGGACGAAAACAAACAGGAAATCTGCGACCTGCTGTGCCAGGCCCTCCAGGCGACGAGGCAGTACCATGACCTGGAAGATTTGTTTTACGACATGGATTTATCCGGAGAGACCGTGACAGCCACGTTTCAGGGCGGCGGAGTCAGAAGGATCAACGTTACCGCGGACAGCGGAGCGGCTATGATCAGGGACATTTTATTTAAGATTTAAGGAGGACGATAACATGGGTGATACAACGACAACCAAAGAAATCACCGAACTGGACATTAAGCAGGCCATACAGATTGCAAAGATCGTGGCCACGGCACCGGAGGAGAGGCTGCCATTGATTATGGATATCTTCTCGAAAGCCGGCGTTGACATTGAGGGGCTGGACGAGATGCTCACAGAGGCCGGGCTGGACCACCAGGCGAGGCTGATCGACACCGGGGAGTTTGTTCTGAATATAGTTGATAAGGCGGTTGCCAGAGGAGACATTATTCCGGCGGATGATGAGTTCAGGATCCCAGCCGATAAGTTCAACGCGATCTGCAAGGAGAGCAACATCCGGCCGAGGCTGGCGAGGAAGCTTCTGGCAGAGGGCGGATACATTCGAACATGGGAAAGCCCGACGAAGAAAACAGAGTACACAATTTCAGTTTGGGATGCAAAAGAAAATACGAGCAAAAGATGTGTCTGCATATACGCAGGCAAGAAAAAGGAGCAGAAATGAAAGACACAATTCTGAAGGTAGTAACCGGGATAGCCGGTCTGGTATTCGTAACCGGGATGGCTATGATGGACAGCGAAAGCTTAGTAATTCCGGGAATCATGGTGATGACGTCTGGCGCATGGCTGCTCCTTTATTTTTCGATAAATGAGCGGTATTACGCCGGAGGACGCAGAAGATGAAGATGGCGTTGAAGGACGGGCAGGTTCTGATTAAGGATGCCGACAGCACGCAGTTTGCGATTATCAGATCATGGAATAAGATGTGCTGGAGCAGGGCGGAGCAGATGCTGAGCGGCCCTGCGGACGCAGAACTTTTAAACCAGCTGGCCGGGCTGGTGCGGCTGCCGGCATCCATCGAAGCAGAGCGGCAGCGGCTGAATGCTGTGCAGGCTGCGGTGGACAGGGAACGATTAAACCCTGATCCTGTGCCCATGTATGATTATCCGGTCAAGACAAAGCTGTATAAGCACCAGGTGCGCGGCGCCAACATGGCGCTTATGGTTATGGGGTTGATTGAGCCGCCGGAAGAGGGGAAGGAGATAGAAGGGAGCGGAGAAGATGAAACGTCTGACAGAGAGAAATAAGCATGATGGAGGCGCATTTTATCCGTACTGTTTTCGGATTGACACTTGTGGCGGTGATGGCT
>JAJQFS010000055.1 GCA_021200995.1 Lachnospiraceae bacterium
TTATTTTCAAGGGTTCTCACCTCTTTTGACGTCATCAAGTGTCGAAAACGGGAGTTTAGCATACAGCATTATTCTTGTCAATTCAGAAAGAATGCGCAAAAAAAGGAAAGGATGCGCAAAAATACGGATTAAATATTTCGGATTAAAAACAGTTGTTATCAATTGATTTTTCGTTTATACTGTAAAAAAGACAAAATGAAGGAGGTAGCATAATGCCAGTATTAAGCCTTTTTTATGGAATTATTGTTCGAATGTATAGCGAGCCGAATGGGAAACATAAGATGCCACATCTTCATGCAGAATATCAGGGTAAGGAAGCTGTGTTTGATTTCGATGGCAATTTACTCGAAGGTACTCTTCCAAATAAGCAAAAGAAGTATATGGCTGCATGGATCGCTATCCATGAAGACGACCTAAAAGCAAATTGGGAGTTACTTCAGAACGGGCAGGAATTTTTCCGCATCCCGCCACTGCAGTAAGGAGGTTAAACATGAGACCTAAAGCTGTCAGCGTTCAGCCATTAGAAAATTATACTCTTCTTTTATTATTTGACAATGGAGAACGGCGAATTTATGATGCAAAACCTTTAATTAAAGGTGACTGGTTTGGAAAGCTGAAAGATCTAAAATTTTTCAACACGGTGCATATCGCCGGATTAAGTATTGAGTGGGCAGACGGGCAGGACGTGTGTCCGGACGATTTATACTATTCCAGTATTCCTGTATAATTTTTATCCAAGCATTTTGCCTGGACCCTAAGTCTTAAAGTTTGATTCCATGAAGAATCCCATCTCGCGTCAAATCTTCGAATGGATCTGTTAAATCAAATGTGCAAGAAATATCAAGCACATAAATAAAAACACAGTCCAGTTCTCCCTGGGCTGTGCTCTTATTTACATGAATGCAGGAGATGGGACTCGAACCCACACATAGTCACCTACGGCAGATTTTGAGTCTGCTGCGTCTGCCATTCCGCCACTCCTGCGTTTTTCTGTAGAATTACCAGTTAAACAATAGCAGTTCCACAGCAAAACTGATGATACCATAAAAATCAGGTCATTGCAAGTTAAAATCTCAGATATTTGAAAAGTGGAAAAGTCCAGGAAATCAATCTCCGAAAAATCAGTATCCCAGCTTTTTGTAAATATCCAGGCCGTCAAAGGTGGCAAAATAATCCTTCGGCGTCTCCGCGCGGCGAATCAGCTGAACAGAACCGTCCTCTTTTAAGAGAAGCTCCGCGCTGCGCAGCCTTCCGTTATAGTTATAACCCATGGAAAAGCCGTGCGCCCCGGTGTCGTGGATGACCAGATAATCGCCGATGTCGATTTTCGGCAGCTGCCGGTCAATGGCGAATTTGTCGTTATTCTCACAGAGAGAGCCGGTCACGTCGTAAACATGGTCAAGCGGCTCATTTTCCTTGCCCAGGACAGTGATGTGATGGTAAGCGCCGTACATGGCAGGACGCATCAGGTTGGCCGCGCAGGCGTCCACGCCGATATATTCTTTGTAAGTGTGCTTCTCATGCAGGACCTGCGTCACCAGCGCGCCGTAGGGGCCAAGCATGTAACGGCCAAGCTCGGTATAAATGGCTACATCTCCCATGCCTGCCGGAACGAGCACTTCCTCATAGGCTTTGTGCACGCCCTCGCCGACCTCCATGATATCCACCGGTTCCTGATCCGGTCTGTAAGGAATGCCAATGCCGCCGGAGAGATTGATGAAGGAAATATGCGCGCCGGTCTCCTCATGCAGCTTCACGGCAAGCTCAAAAAGTGTACGTGCCAACGCCAGATAATACTCGTTTGTAATCGTGTTGGAAACCAGGAACGAATGAATGCCGAAGTTTTTCGCGCCCTTTTCTTTTAATATCTTAAAACCCTCGAAAATCTGCTCTGTTGTGAAGCCGTATTTGGCGTCGCCGGGGTTATCCATAATATTATTGGCAATGGAAAAATATCCGCCCGGATTGTAACGGCAGCTGATTGTCTCCGGAATTTTGCCGATCGTTTTTTCCAGAAAGTCAATATGCGTGAAATCATCCAGATTGATGATCGCGCCGATTTTCGCCGCGTACGCAAATTCCTCCGCCGGTGTATCGTTGGAGGAAAACATGATGTCCTCCCCCTTCATCCCCAGGGCATGAGAAAGCATCAGCTCTGTCAGCGAGGAGCAGTCCGTTCCGCATCCATAATCCCGCAGAACATCGATAATATACGGATTCGGTGTCGCCTTTACCGCGAAATATTCCTTATAACCCGGATTCCAGGCGAACGCCTCTTTTAATTTCTGTGCGTTCTCCCTGATGCCTTTCTCATCATAAATGTGAAATGGAGTCGGATACTCCTTCGCGATTTCCTTGATCTGTTCTTTTGTTACAAATGGTGTTTTTTTCATAAGTCTCCCTCATTGTGTATGTTAGTTTTCTTATTCTATATATCTTCAATCTGCCAGTCAATAGGCTCTACCCCATTTTTCTTAAGGTATTCGTTGCACTGACTGAAATGCCGGCATCCGAAAAATCCCCTGTACGCCGACAACGGACTCGGGTGCGGCGCCTCCAAAATCAGATGCTTTGGATTATGCAGCATGCTCTTTTTCTGCCGCGCGGGCGTCCCCCACAGCAAAAAGACAATCGGCCGGTCCTCCTGATTCAGGGCGCGGATCGCCGCATCCGTAAATTCCTCCCAGCCGATATTGCGGTGAGAGTTCGCCTGGTGCGCGCGCACTGTCAGCACTGTATTTAAGAGCAATACGCCCTGCTCTGCCCATTTTACGAGATACCCGTTATTTGGAATATAACAGCCCAGATCGTCGTGCAGCTCTTTGTAAATATTCTCCAGGGATGGTGGAATATCCACGCCAGGTTTGACGGAAAAGCAAAGCCCATGGGCCTGGCCGATATTGTGATACGGATCCTGTCCCAGGATTACCGCTTTCACCTCATGCAGCGGCGTCAGATGAAAGGCATTGAACAGATCGTCCGCCTCCGGAAATATCTGATAATGCTGGTACTCATACTGTACGGTCTGATATAGTTTTCTGTAGTATGCTTTGCTGAATTCGGGCTTTAAAGCCTCCAGCCAGTCATCGGAAATCGGCGGCATAGTTTCTCACAGGCGCGCACTGACGCCCCGCTCCTTTAAGTATTTTTTTAAATCCGTGATATCTAACTCGTGATAGTGAAACAGGCTGGCGGCCAGGGCCGCGTCCGCGCCGCCCTCTGTCAGCGCCTCATAGAAGTGTTCACTACTTCCCGCGCCGCCGCTGGCGATCACCGGCACATTCACAACTGCCGATACGGCCTTCGTCAGCGCGATATCATACCCGGCCTTGGTGCCGTCCCCGTCCATACTGGTCAGCAGGATTTCCCCCGCGCCCAGTGCAACGCCCTGTTTTGCCCATTCCACCGCGTCAAGCCCCGTGTCAATCCGCCCTCCGTGTTTATACACATGGAAGATCCCATCCGTGTTTCGCCTGGCGTCAATCGCCAACACCACACACTGGGAGCCGAAAATCTCCGCCGCCTCCCGGATCAGCTCCGGACGATCGATAGCCGCGCTGTTGACCGATACCTTGTCCGCGCCCTCTCTTAAAATCTGCCTGAAATCGTCGATTGTGCGGATGCCACCGCCGACTGTAAACGGAATAAACACCGTTTCAGCGACCCTTCTCACCATGTCCGCACGGATCGCCCTCGCGTCACTGGAAGCCGTAATATCCAGAAACACCAGCTCGTCCGCGCTGGCCTCCCCGTAGATGCGGCCCACCTCCACCGGATCACCGGCGTCTCTTAAATTCACAAAGTTCACACCCTTGACGACTCTGCCGTTATTGACGTCGAGGCAGGGAATGATTCTTTTCGTATGCATGAAAGTCCCCTCTATGAAATGGAAATAAAGTTTCTTAAGATCTGTAATCCCACGCGGTCGCTCTTTTCCGGATGAAACTGGCAGGCAAATATATTGTCATGCTCCACAGCCGCGTGAAATGTGACGCCATAGTCCGCGGTTGCCGCTACGTCTCCTTCATTTGCTGCCGACAGATAATAGGAATGCACGAAATACACATAGCTGCCTTCCGGAATACCCTGAAACAGGCGGCTTTCCCTAGGAAAATGCAGATCATTCCAACCGATCTGCGGTACTTTTAAAGTTCGTCCGCTGTCAGGTGCGGTCCGCGCCTGAAAAGTATCCGGATCATTCTGTGCACGCATTTCAGGTTCCGTCTGTTCTTCCGGGAAACGTACAATTCTGCCCGGCAAAATTTCCAGTCCCTTCACTCCGGGGCTTTCCTCGCTTTCCTCAAACAAAAGCTGAAGTCCCAGACAAATTCCCAGAAACGGCGTCCCTCTGTCCGTAATCTGACGAATCACAGGAATCAGCCCATACTGGTCAAGTCTTTCCATCGCCGCGCCAAAAGCGCCCACGCCGGGCAAAATCACCCTGTCCGCGCCAAGAAGGACCTGCGAGTCTCTGCTGACCACAACTTTCTCCCCAAGATATTGCAGCGCTTTTTCCACGCTCTTAACATTGCCCGCGTCGTAATCGATAATCCCCGTCATACCTGCTCCACCTTCTCTAAAGTAAACCAGAATCTGACACCGTCCTCCACATTGTCCACGCCGTATTGCTGTCCCATACCTTCCACAATGGCCTTGACGATAGATAATCCCACGCCGCTTCCGCCGTAGGTTCTGGTTCGCGCCTTGTCCACCTTATAAAACTTCTCCCATATCCTGGAAAGACTCTCCTCCGGGATATGACTGCCGGAATTGTAGACAGAAATCCGGACCTGCTTACCCGTATCCTCCACATTGACTTCGATTCGTTTGTCATCGCCGCAGACATAATGCGTCGCGTTGCTGACATAATTCATGACGACTTCTTCCACCTTGAATTCATCGCCCCAGGCGTAAAGGCTCTGCGGGCAGTTCAGGGTAAGAGCCGCACCTGAATCCTCGATCAGGATTTCCGCGCTGGATAAATAATTGCGCACCAGCTCCGCGATGTCGAAGCGCTCCATGGTAAAACTGTCGCGCCCCTCTTCCAGCTCGTTTAAGCTCATCAGGCTCTTCACCATCCGGCTCATCCGCTCGCTCTCATCCAGAATGACGTCCAGATACTCGTTTAAGGTCTCCGGATCATCCGCAATGCCGTCCTTTAATCCTTCCGCGTAGCCCTGAATCAGAGCAATCGGGGTTTTCAGCTCATGGGAAACATTGGATAAAAGCTCCTGGCGCTGTTCATCGATGGCCGTTTTCTGTTCCAGATCGCGTTTCAGCTCATTGTTGGCGGTCTTTAACTGGGAAATCGTCTCCTCTAACGACTCGGAGAGCGCGTTCATATTCTGGCCCAGCACGCCGATTTCATTTTTATCTTTGCCGGTATATTTCGCTTCAAAATCCAGGTGGGTAATCCGCTCTGAGATATCAGCCAGCTTCAGAATGGGCTTGCTGATCCTGCTGGAGGTGATCCAGCCGATGATCGCGGCAATCAGGCCCGCGGAAATCCCGATGCCAATCAGAAAACGGTTGGAAAGCTCGGCGCTCTCCGAAATACTCTCCCTGGAGACCGCGAACAGATACATATATCCGCTGGCAGTCCACCCCCAGATCTCAATCTGGCGGGAGGTATTCTTTTCCCCAACGGTATCAATGATAAAGTAATCCTCCCCCTGCTCTAAGATCTCCGCGCCGGATATCTCAATTCCAGAATTTCCCATGATCCTGTAGGCCAGGATATACCGGTACAGTCTGTTTCTGACATTTTCCATATCCATGGTGGAATAAACCAGAGGATTGTAAGTATCATCCACAATCAGAGCCGTCAGATTGTACTGCTGGCACATTTGTTCCAGCTCATCCACGAAGTCCTCCTGTGTGGCAAGCTCCTCCTGTGTACTGTCTTCCCCCATCTTCATCAGCGCGCCGTTCGCCGCGCCTTCCAGCACGAGCGCACGCACCTGCAGAAGATTGTCCATTTTATTGGAGACATAGTATCGCTCCAGGAAGAAAAGATTCGCCAGCACACAGACCAGTATGGTGGCTGTCAGCAATATGAGGTTTGTCAGTGTAATCTGTGTCCGTATGGATCCGTGTTTCATCAATCAGCACTCGAATTTGTAGCCCATCCCCCAGATGGTCTTGATATATTCGCCCTTATCTTTTAGTTTGCTGCGCACTTTTTTGACATGTGTGTCAACGGTTCTGGCGTCGCCGAAATAATCGAAATTCCAGACGTTGTTGAGAATTTTTTCTCTGGAAAGCGCGATGCCCTGATTTTCCATGAAATAAGAGAGCAGTTCGAACTCCTTGTAGCTTAATTCCACCGCCTCGCCGTCCACTGTCACCGTATGCGCGCCCTTATTGACCACAATGCCGCCGGCTTCCAGAATGTCCTTTTTGTCTAAAACGCCTGCCCGCCTGAGCAGCGCCTCCACCCTCGCCACCAGCACTCTGGGGCTGAAGGGCTTGGCGATAAACTCATCCGCGCCGGTCTCAAAGCTTTTGAGTTCATCCCGCTCTTCGCCCTTGGCGGTAAGCATCAGGATGGGAACCTGGGAAAAGGAACGGATTTCCTTCACGACCTGATAACCGTCCATTTTGGGCATCATCACGTCCAGAATCACAAGCGCGATATCGCCTTCTTTAAAGAAGGTGTCCACGGCTTCCTGTCCGTCGGCAGCTTCAATCACTCTGTAGCCGCTCTTGGTGAGAAAGTCCCTGACGAGTTTGCGCATTCTCATTTCATCGTCCACGACCAGAATTTTTAACTGTTCCATGATCCCTCCTGTTCTACCAGATAACATGTTCCTTCAGATCCTCGTCCCCATACTCAAAGATACAGCGCTCATACGCGTTAATCAGTTCGGTGTCCTCAATTTTATCGTATCTGGCGTACTTCCCGCCGTAGCTCTGATGTACATGTCCGTAAATAAAATATTTCGGTTTAAACCGACTGAGCAGCCAGTTAAAAATTTTGAACCCCCTGTGCGGCAGATCCTCCGCGTCGTGAATTCCCCTCGCCGGGGAATGTGTCAGCAGGATGTCAAAGCCGCCGTAGTGGCAGATTTTCGGCAAAAGCTTCAGTACTCTCCTGGTCATCTGCTCATCCGTGTACTGGTATTTCTTTTTGTTATAGCACATGGAACCGCCAAGCCCCAGAATACGTACGCCATTGAATACCACGATGTCATCGTCGATACAGGTGCAGCCGCCCGGCTCCTTCACATCATAACGGATATCATGGTTGCCGTGAATATAATACACGGGCAGATTGGTCATGGTGACCAGAAATTCCAGGTAATCACTGGAGAGATCTCCCGCCGACAAAATCAGATCCACGCCGTCCAGACAGCCTTCTTTATAATAATCCCACAGTAATCGGGACTCCTCGTCCGCGATCGCCAGTATCTTCATGCGTTATTTTTCTTCAGATACAGCAAATACGGACCATATCGTCCGGACAACAGATGTACCTTACTCTTCCTCCACAGTTTCCACGCCCTGCTGGGCTACCACAGGCTTTGCTTTTTCTTCCAGGTCGGACAGCTTCGGGATGGAACCGATGACGTTTTCCGCCAGCCAGTCCATGGTCACGATTTTCTCCGGAGCCATAATCTCATCCTCGTCTCCCTGAATGACGCCGTCCTGCGAATATATAATACCCGCAAAGGGGTTAAAATCACCCTTGCAGATCACGGATTTTAAAAGCTTGACCAGCCTCGTGGTGCCGATTGGCAGGTTCTGTGAAGTAATGACATCCACGACACCCATGGACATGCCCCACCAGTAATTGACAGGACGGTTGCTGCCCACATCGTTTTTCCAGGCGCCGTCCATGACGTTTCTGATCGCCTGCTCGTAGAACTTGCCCCAGTCCCAGACCGGCATGGCAAGGTTTGACTTGACGTCGTCCTCTCTCCTGTAAAGGCCGAAATGTCTGGCTCCCTCATCCTTATCCGGAATGATGATATCGCGTCCGGAAACATAGGAAACGTCATTGTCCGCGAAGGTCTGGCGGATGTCAGCCCGCTTTCTGCTGATCCATTCCAGGTAGACCTTCACGCGGGGATTGATCATCTTCGCGCCCAGGGCAAAGGCGTTTACGCTGGCGACTGTGCCGTAGATCGGATAATCCGCCACATAGCCGAGTCTGTCGTTCTCTGTGAGTCCTCCGGCGATAGCGCCGATCAGGAATTTCGCCTCGTACATTCTGGCGGAATAGGTCCGGATCACACCCTTGTCAGGCCAGAGGGAACAGTTGAGGATTTTGACGTCCGGATGTTCGAGCGCCACCTTCACGCTGGCATTATAAAGCACAGGCGAAGTGGTGAAAATCAGAGTGTTGCCCTCCGCAATCGCGGCCTCAATCGCGGCTTCAGGCGATTCATACCCGGAGGCAATAAAGACTTCAAATTCGCATTTTTCCACAAATACCTGCTCCACATGTGTCCGCCCCAGGTCATGCGCGTAGGTCCAGGCCGACTGTTTGGGGTTGACTTCATGGACAAAGGCAATGCGCTCTGCAGGGTTTGTGTTTTTGGCCGCCAGAGAGGGAATCATTTTCTGTAAGAGGGTCGGCTTCTCCTTCGGTTCCTCGGTCTGTTCCATTTTGATTTCCGGCGTTTCCTCGCTCAAAGCGTCGAAGACTTTTTTGCTGTTGAAAATCTTTTTCTCCAGATCGACGCCGTTCATGGCCTTGACTTCCTCGTAGCCGTACAGCTCGATAAAGTCCACAAGCGCGTCGCAGATCTCCGTCCATTCTGCTTTCCCTTCGATCTTTTTGTGTGCCTTCTCGAAAACCTCGTAAATGTAGTGAAAATCCTTTCGCTCATCGTCCGTCCAGGTTTCGTCCGGTTCCTTGCCCACGAGGGTCTGCAGCTTCGTGAAATGTCCTTCCTCGCCAAACCAGAGGAAATTGATACGGGAAGCCTTGTAGAAATCCATAAATTCGTAATAGATTTTATTTTCCTTCTCGTCTGAGCGTTTGGGAATCACTCTGGTCACGTTGCCGGCAATGCTGGTCGCGTCAAAAAACTTCAGGACGCTGACGCGCTTATTGCCTTCCATGACATAGAAACGATTCATATATTCGTAAGCGACGATCGGGTCGCGGATTCCTTCTTCCAGATGGGAGTTGCAGAGATTCTGCCATTTCTGGCTCAGCTCTGTTTTATCCGGTAAAATGGGCATAAAGTTCCCCGCGAAGGCGTGGCTGCGCCCGTCGGTTACGGTCCCCACGACCTGCTCTAAGGGAATCTGCACCAGGCCAAGCGGAGCTTCTGAGGTTTCTTCTTCTTTTTCTTTTAGGATATCATCCAGAACAGGCAGGTAGGGGTTTTCGCCTTTTAACTGCCTGGTTGTTACATATAGTTTGCCGCTTTTTAAAGCTTTATCATATTCTTCTGCCATTACAATACACCTCCTTGCAGTAAAGTTTGTGAGGTACACCAAAAGGATTATAGCATAAGTTTTAAATTTAGGATACCGAGATTTGTGAAACTATTATGAAAATATCTGCAAAATATCTGCACTTCTTATCTCGCTTCAAAGGGTCGTGAACAAAATAAAACTGCTTCGCGGATATAATCGTTCAGCAGTTTTATTTTTTTCACTTACTTTGACAGCTATTTCATTCGCAGCGCCCGCGTCGCGTTCAGCACCGCCAGCACCATCACGCCGACATCCGCAAAAATGGCCAGCCACATGCCCGCGATGCCGAAGGCACCGAGAATCAGACAGATGGCTTTGACTGTCAGGGCAAAGATGATGTTTTCTTTCACGATGCGCAGGGTTTTGACGGATATTTTCATGGCGAGGGCGATTTTCGCGGGGTCATCGTCCGTCAGAACGATATCCGCGGCTTCAATGGCGGCGTCGCTTCCTAACGCTCCCATGGCGATGCCGACGTCCGCTCTGGAGAGAACCGGAGCGTCGTTGATGCCGTCGCCGACGAAGGCGAGCATTTCTTTTTCTCCTTTTTGCTGAAGGATCTTTTCTACTTCGGAAACTTTATCCGCGGGAAGGAGTTCGCTCTTCACCTCATCGACACCGGTTTCCCTCGCTGCCTTTGCTGCCGCGCTTTGAGAATCGCCGGTCAGCATGACGGTTCGCTTCACGCCGCTGTTTTTGAGAGATAATATAGCCTGTCGCGCAGTTGGCTTGATGACATCAGAGATCACGATGCAGCCTACGTATGTGCCGTCTGCGGCCACATAGACCAGAGTGTCGGCATCCGGACCGGTCTCACAGAGAATGCCTTCCCTGCGCATCAGCTTTTCGTTTCCCGCGAGGACGATCCGACCGTCGACACAGGCCCTGACGCCATGCCCGGCCAGCTCCTCAATATCCTTCACACGACTGATATCAATCTCCTGTCCATACGCCTTGCGGAGGCTCAGACTGATGGGATGACTGGACGCGCTCTCCGCGTATGCGGCTGCCTGCAGAAGTTCCTTTTCATCCATCCCCTCAGCCGGATGTATTTCCGTCACTTCAAACACGCCCTTCGTCAGGGTGCCCGTTTTGTCAAAGACCACATATTTTGTATTGGCAAGGGCTTCCAGATAATTGGAGCCTTTTACGAGTATTCCCTTCGAGGACGTACAGCCAATTCCGCCAAAAAAGCTTAAGGGCACGGAAATCACCAGAGCACAGGGGCAGCTGATGACCAGGAATGTCAGGGCTCTGGTAATCCAGTCCGCCCATACCTGGAACACTCCCGCTGTACCTGTCATGCCGGTCAGAGTGAGAAAAAGCGGCGGCAGGATGGCCAGCGCCAGCGCGCCATAGCAGACCGCCGGCGTGTAATATCTGGCGAAACGCGTGATAAAATTCTCCATTCGGGCCTTTTTCATGCTGGAATTTTCGACCAGATCCAGGATTTTGGAAACTGTAGACTCGCCAAACTCTTTTGTCGTCTCAATATGAATAACACCCGTCAGATTAATGCAGCCGCTGATCACCGTGTCGCCTTCTGCCGCGTCTCTTGGTACGCTCTCGCCGGTCAGGGCGCTGGTATCCAGGCTGGTCTTTCCTTCAATGACAGTGCCGTCAATCGGAATCTTCTCGCCGGGATTGACAACAATGACCGCGCCGATTTCCACATCATCCGGATCTACCTTCTCGATCTGTCCGTCTGTCAGCAGATTCGCGTAATCGGGACGGATATCCATCAGATCCGCGATGTTCTGACGACTCTTTCCGACCGCGACGCTCTGGAAGAGCTCCCCGATCTGATAAAAGAGCATAACCGCGCTGCCCTCGGCATACTCGCCTAAGAGAAACGCGCCGACTGTCGCAACAGCCATCAGGAAATTTTCATCGAAAACCTGATGATTGCGGATGCCCTTCCATGCCTTGCGCAGGATATCGTAACCAATCACCAGATAGGGAATCAGATAGAGGACGCCCCGCAGAACAGTTGGCAGTTCCACGATCCTGCACACGATTGTGAGTACAATCAGCAAAGAAAATGAAGTAATGATCCGGTACAGTATTTTTTTCTGCTTTTGATTCATCAGGTATCTCCCATCGATAAATTTTTGAACAGACTGCAATTAAAAGGGATATTTTCCATGTTTTTCAGGATATGTATCCTATAGGAAAATCTCGCAGTCATCCTCGACTTTCTTGCAATTGGCCAGCGCGTTTTTCATAACTGTTTCCGCGTCGGCGCCGTCCTCAAACTCTACCTTTAATTTCAATGTCATAAAACTTAAGGAAGCGTCCTTTACTCCCTCGGTCGCCTTGACAGCGGCCTCCATTTTTGCGGCACAGTTTGCGCAGTCGACTTCTACTTTGTAGGTCTTTTTCATGATTCTGTCTCCTTAAGGTTTTCATTTTATACTTTTGCGGCCTGTTCCTTCCCGGCTGAGGGAAAACCGCATGATGCTGTTTTTATTCTGAAACGCTACTCTTCCACGTGCTCCATTCCCATGCTGATGATGGTGCGCACATGGTCGTCGTCGAGGGAGTAAAAAATAATCTTGCCCTCCCGCCTGAATTTCACCAGCTTCGCGTCCTTCAAAATCTTTAACTGATGGCTGATCGCCGGCTGGCTTAAGTTCAAAAGCTGCGCGATGTCACTCACACACAGCTCACTGACAAAAAGCGCGTATAATATCCGGATTCTGGTTGTATCCCCAAACACCTTAAACAGCTCCGCCAGGTCATACAGATATTCATCCGCCGGCTGATCATTTAAAACCTGCCTGACTACATCCTCATGTGTCGCCAGAAAATCCGTCTCATTTCTCTGTTCCTGATCCGACATAAAGAATTCCTCCTTTCTTTCCGACTCATTACCATGCTCCATGTTTCTATGACCATGCTCCTAGTCCCATGTCTCATATCTCATATCTCATAACACGCTGTTCCTTCACACGTGGAACGCTATCGTATTATTTTAATTTCTCAATTTCTCATATGTGAATTTGTTTATATGATGATTATAGTCCTGTAATATCCATATGTCAATACAGAACTGAAATATTTTCACAATTATCAGAAAACCGCTGCCTGTATCCCTTATACAGACAGCGGTCTTTTTCAGTATTCCTTCAATTCGATCAGGATATGCGTCTCATCCCCATAGATAGTCTCGTAATACCCATCGTACAGCACCGGCAGCTCCTGTCCGTTAAGATCTGTCACAATCGTGAAACTGTTATTTCCATTGGCATTATTTAAATCATAATAGTAACAGAAATAATATGTATCGAACACCCAGGAGTCCCCGGAAAAAGTCGTCTGGATGAGGCGGCCAAGCACACCGTCATACTGCGGCATGTTTTCCAGTATCGGAGAATCTCCTATAGTCCCGATGATCTGCAGCGCAACCGGCTCCTCTAAATCGCCGTCCACATAATCCGCCAGATCTGAAATCACCATCTCCGTTCTGAAATCCACATAGCGCTGCTGCTCCGCCAGCGCATTGCCATACACAAATGCAAAGACGAAAAAACACCAGCTTAAGCAAAGGCTCATCGCTTTTGCAATGCCTGAGCGCGGAAAATTGACACAGATTACTGCAACCATGGCGATACACGCGCCAAACCCAAACATGGCGCGACATTGAAACAGCGCATAGTCAAGCGCAATGTAGGGGCCAAACGCCATGCACAGCGCCGCAAAAACAGTCAGAATCGCAAGAAGCGCGGTCAGCCACTTTTGCCTGTCGGAATACATGACCGACAATACGATAAATGAAATCAGTATCACGCCGATGAACAACAGCCATTTTAAATCAAAATCGCTCAGCACATTCGCATAATATTTCTGCAGATTGGACACAATGCCAGCCGCCATCTCATTCCACGGATAAAGGTCGCTGCCCGCATAGGATTCAATGGACGTCATCAGGAAACAGGAGTAAATCACGCCGCCGGTCAGATATCCTGATACAGAATATCCGATCAGTCTCCCAATCTCTTTGCCGTCCTCTCTCCTCATCCACCTCAGGAACGAGAGGAAAAGAACCAGCATCGGGAAAATACCAAGAGATGCCTGATAGGTCATACAGGACACCAGAGTGCAAAGGATAACCATCAGAAGATAAATCCGCTTATTCTCCCTGATAAACAGCAACGGGAACACAGCCGCCAGAACAGACAGCGCCATATAAGGCGAGTCAAATTTATAGGAAAGACACTCCAGAAAATATGGGGAAATGCCAAGCGGCAGCACCGCGATCACGCTCCAGGCAGAGATTCTGCCATTCTGTGAAAAAGTACAGAGCACAATCACACTGGCGGCAGAAATCAAAAGAACCGCAATGATCTGTGTCAAGGGTGAAATATCCGCCAGATAAGAATTTGTATTGAGAATCTGGCTCAGGAAATTGGACAGATAACGACTACAGTCCTCCCAGCCCGGAATTCCATTGGCAATCCGCCGCATATCGTCCAGATAGTCCACATCCGCCCTGAGAATGGCGCTGATGGCCAGCAAATACAGGATCAAAACCGCCGCAAAGGCTCTGGACGCATTCTGATATTGCAAAAAGCGCTCCCGAACACGATAAATCAATGCATGCCAGTCCGTTTTCGGAGCCAGAAAGCAAATCATGGATAACACAAAATACGCGGCAAAAAGTGCAATCAGAACAGTTGCGAACAGCGCGAATGGCGTGATGTGAAATCCCGCCGCGGCCGCGAGATTCTGCAGTTTATAGCTGTTCACAGTCGTCGTGAAGAAAATCCGACCGATAAAAAACAGGATCAGTAGGGAGGCCACAGCCTTCCACGGCGTCATATTTTTACGGATTTCTTCTATATTGAAGTCAAAAAAGGCGGAAACAACGCACATCACCAGACAAAAAAGAATAAAATCCCAGTAATCCGTCACGGAAAAAAACATGAGCAGCCCCGCCGCCGCCGCGGAAATCAGGAAGGGAATATTCGCCTTCATGCGATCCAGATATTTTGTTGAGAATAGGTTATGAACAGACATCCTTACAGCTCCAGTTCTCTGATTTTTTCCTGTATCCGGTTCTGACGTTCACTGAGTAACAGAACATCGCTGTTGCGCCGGTATGCCTCACAGCCAAAAAGGGCGATAAAACGGGCGCCGGCCTGACTGGCGGTGAGTTCCGTTACCAGAATCAGCATCTCATTTTCCTGCCCAAAAGCCGTCTCCACAAAGGCAAACAACTGCCCTGTCTCTTCCTGCGTTCTTAAAACAAGCGACTTCATATCGCGGACTTCATCGTCAAATTTCGCCTTTATACTGGCAAAAGCTTCGCTCTGATTCTGTGATACGCGGGCCAGCTTCTGTGCCTGCAGAAGGAAGCGATGTATCCTTTTATTTTTGTTTTTTTCTTCTTTGGACAGGTTATTGGCTGCCTCGGCGTTTGTAAGCAGCTTCTCCCGCGCCTGTGTCAGCTGCTCCAGTCTTGTTAAAATATTCTCCGCATCTTTTAATGAACGAAGCCCCGGCAGAAGAGCCTGCAGATAATCGCTTGTCTGCACAGCCTCCCGCATATCATGCAGGACCTGATCGAGCAGCATCCCCAGCAGGCTTAACCGTTCATCAAACGACGCCTGCCGCGCTTTTTTGCCTGTTTCTTCGGAAACATGTCCGCTCAGGATGTCTCTGATCTGATAGTCCGATTTGTATTTCTGATACAGGTCATAATAGGCGCAGAATTCTCTGACGATCGTCTCATTGCGCAGATACTGCCCCACAAGGCTTTCTTTGGCCTCCAGCCCGGACTCTTCATAGAGAGTGATGATCTGACTGACATCCTCCCAGCCCCTGGCGGTCACGTAGCTTTTGCCCTTTCCGGTCGCCTCAACCTGATAAAAAAACTCGGGATGCAGCTCGAGAAAGCTTAAAATCGCGGGATGCACACCGCGCTCCTGGGCATATGCCTTAAACGCCTTATAATCCGCCTCTACCTCCATGATCTTTAAGCGGTCCATGGTCACGATATCGAATTCTCTGACAGATTTATTGTACATGGGCGGGTTTCCGGCAGTCACAATGACCCAGCCCTCCGGCACCTGATGTCTGCCAAAGACCTTATACTGCAAAAACTGCAGCATGGCCGGAGCCAGCGTCTCGGAGACACAATTAATTTCATCCAGAAACAGAATACCCTCCCTGACACCGCTTGCCTCCATCGTCTCATAAATGGAAGCAATGATCTCGCTCATGGTATATTCGGAGACGTCATACGGCCGTCCGCCATACGTTTTCTGTTTGATAAAGGGAAGTCCCAGCGCGGACTGGCGGGTATGGTGCGTCATGGAATAACTGACCAACGCCAGATGAAGCTCCTGCGCGATCTGTTCTACAATGGCAGTCTTGCCAATACCCGGCGCGCCCAGCAAAAAAATGGGACGCTGGCGCACGAGCGGAATACGGTAATCGCCGAACTCATCTTTCTTCAGATAGATTTCTATGGTATTTTTTATGTCAATTTTCGCTTCCTGCATATTCATGAAGTATATCCTCCAGTGTGCGCTTCATTCTGCGTTTTGCAAGCCCCTTCTGGTCAGATTTTCAGATGCTTTGTTGCTTTTTCATATGCATGAAAAAGAACTGACCTGCGAAAGCATGTCCTCATCCAGAACGACTTTGACAGCCCAGGGCGGGAGCGGCAACCTGTTTTCATCCTCGTTAAGAAACGCGAAAATCACATCATACATCGGCATCCGCTCCGGATAGATGCCATATCCGTCCGTGAAATAAATCAGACCCGCCAGATTTTCAAACGCGCCCTCTTCTATCAGCGTGTCCACATAATCAAACACCGGTCGAAAATCCGTGGAGCCAAAGCCTCTGATCTGGCCTCGCTCAATAAATTCGTCAAAATCCTCCTGTGAGGTCAGAATGATATCAGAACGAATCTGCGCGTCACACTGAATGATATGGATGTTGATTTTCTGAAAAAAGGTCTCAGAATCCTTCAGAATTTGGTATGTCTTCCGCACAAACTGCTTTACCGTCTCTCCCCGGCAGGAAGCGGATGTGTCGATGGCAATCACAAACTCGCGGATCTTTTTTGTTTCTTTATATTCCAATGGTTCTATCAGCGGCATGTTGCCATATGTGGAGAGGCCATAGGTATAATAGACATAATCGAATTCCTCGTCACTGACGCCGATTTCCTCGCCTGTCACCATAAAATTCTGCAGAATTTCCCTGTAATTGTAACGCTCCTTCAGGGCGATGTCCATATTTTTTTCAAAGCTTTCACTGCCGCTTTTATTCCGGGAAAAGGATTTTAACTCAGCCCTTATTTTGCGGGTGATCTTTTTCCAGTCCTCCTCGCTGACGGTCATTTCCGCCGGACGAACGCTTTGCTTTGACGCATACCACCCATCATGCGTGTCCATCGAAAAAAGTCAGTTCAGTTCTCCATACGCAAGATCAGAAAGACGATTCGCCGTAAATTCTCTGTAGAGCCCATCCGCAGTTATCGCGGAAACATGCTGCGATAGGTGTTCGATCGCATTTCTCTTCTCACTGTCCAAAATCAGTGCCGGAACTTCGAGTCCCATTTCAAGAACGCTGCTTTCCACCGCGATATCACAGGCCAGATCCCAATCCCTCATAGAAAGTCTCTCTGATTGAAACGGATGCAGAAAAACCATATGCAGCAAGCTGTGCAAAAGAATTCTGACCGGGAACCCCTGCTCCTCCATATAGGCCTGCAGAATCCAGACCGGATCCATCCGCAGGGCATCCTGTTTCGCCGAAAGACCAGCGCCGCGAAGACCATGTACCCATTCCACTCTGATTCGGGAAAGCGCGCTGTCAAAGAAGCGGAAACGCACCGCGACGCTGTCGCGCGCCAGCTGCATGACTTCGTCCGCCAGAGCTTCAATCTCTTCTGTTTTTTTATGTTGTTCTTGCGTCACTGATTTTCCGGCCACCTGATCTATATCACTCCATATTCCTCTTATGTCTTTCAGAGCATATCTGTATTCTCAGAAAGAAAAAGACTGTCGTTTCTCACAACGACAGCCCTGCGATACTGGATACCGATAGCTTAAAATGTTCGACTGCGGTATCATAAAGTGGACCCTGTAAAATTGCAACCGAACATACCTGTTGTATTTTCAACTTACATCGTCCTGAAAATAAATATTGCGTAACTGCTGTCTTCTGATGTGGATAGTTTATCACAAATTGAATATGATTGGTACAGTAAAATATCTTTCTGTTTCTTTTATTTCACCCGGATGCTTTGGCCAGCATAGATCACATTTTTATTTGTGATCTTGGAGTTTAAGGCCATGATCGCGTCTACCGTGGTGCCGTATGTCTTTGCAATCTTTGACAGCGTATCACCGGATTTGACCGTGTAATATTCTGCTGCCGCTGTGTTGTCCGCCGTATCAGTTGTTTCCACGGACCGGATATCGCCGTCATTGCACCAGCCGATCGCCACACCATTCCTGCCAAAGCAGTACGGGTTGTGGGTGCCGCCCTTGATCTTCATAATCGTGCCGGAATTATTTTTGATAATCGCTTTCTCAATGCCGTCGGTGCTGGACGCGTAGTAGGAAGATACTGTGATCTCATCTCCCACCTTGTAAGTGGTCCCGGATGCCTCCGCGGTCGTGTCTTCATACACGTTTTCCGTCTCTACCGCCACATACAGCTCATCCAGGTCGCAGTTCCCAGCGATGCCGTCCACACTGCCTTTGCTGGAATACTGCCAGCCGTACAGATTATGGTCAATGGCCGGTTTATAGCTGCTGGATGGGTCCGTGGTGATTGGCATGGATGTACTGGACGGATAGCGGGCGATCCAGAAGGGATATGTGATATCGGATCCATACGGTTTGATGTAGGTCTTGTAAAAATACAGGCCGGTGTACACGCCAAACTTAAGCCCGGCCGCGGTGATGATCGCGCCGTACTCATTGATGATATTGATCAGCAGCTGGCCGAGGTTCTTCTGGCAGCTGTCTTCCACATCCAGCCACACCATCGGCTTGCGGCCGTTCAGGATGTCCAGGACCTTCTGTGCATCGCTCTTCGCTTTTGCTACAGTGGTAGTGTAGCTGTAGTTATACACGCCCTGAATCGGCACACCGGCCTCTGTGCAGCCGGCCCAGTTATTTTCAAACTGCTTATCCGGATTCAGGTCTTTGCGGATCACCTTCAGGATGGCGAACTGTACACCCGCGGCGCCCGCCTTTGCCCAGTCAATATTCCCCTGATATGATGATACGTCTACACCTTTGATTGTACTCATATTA
>JAJQFS010000065.1 GCA_021200995.1 Lachnospiraceae bacterium
TATTTTCAAGGGTTCTCACCTCTTTTGACGTCATCAAGTGTCGAAAACGGGATTTAACTATACCAGTTTGGCCGAATGATGTCAAGAAATTATCGTATATGTCAATTGATTCAGCTTATTAAATCGCAAGTAAATGGCAACTAAAACCGAATTCAACTATGTAAAAAAATGCAAAGGAAGGCGTAATCACAATGGATGAAAGACAGCAAACAAGCATGAAACGGAAGGCCGATACTGTGGAGTTCTACCGACAGCAGAATAAATCGGCAGCACAGGGAAAAATTGTTTTTGCAGGATCTTCGCTGATGGAAGGATTCCCAATCAATAAGCTTCTGGAGGAGCACCACGATGGAACAACGATTTATAATCGTGGAGTTGCAGGATTTGTTACTGCAGAACTGGAGCAAGCACTGGACGTCTGTGTATTGGACCTGAAGCCTGCCCGGTTGTTTATCAATATAGGGACCAATGATTTGAATGACCCAGATTTGGCTATCGAGGAGCTTACCAATCGATATAAGCGCATTTTGAAGTGTATTGTGGAGGAACTTCCGTGCATTGAGGTATACTTGATGGCTTACTATCCTGTAAATCCGAATGTTGCCACTGGCTTCATGAAGGAAGTACTCGCAGCGCGCTCCAATGAAAGAATCGAGCAGGCGAATCTGGCTGTTAAGGCTTTAGCAGCGCAGATGGGGATGCGTTACATCGACGTCAATGCAGCGTTAAAGGATGAGAATGGCCTGTTGCGCAGCGAATACACCATTGAAGGTCTTCATTTGAACGAGGGCGGATACCGTGCGATCT
Source organism: Lachnospiraceae bacterium (assembly GCA_021200995.1). Classification (GTDB taxonomy): domain Bacteria; phylum Bacillota; class Clostridia; order Lachnospirales; family Lachnospiraceae; genus RGIG6307. The sequence goes on from JAJQFS010000065.1 coordinate 808, forward strand.
ACGATGATTGTGAACTTTGCATGAAAGTTACACTAAATTTAGAAAATCCAATATTTATGCGGATATAAGATGATCCTGACAGAGCTATTTTAGTGTAATAGTTACACTAAAACGACTTTTTTTAAGGTTCAATTTTACCCTTTATTTTTGGGTTTTTTCACCATTTCAATGAATTTTAGTGTAACTTATTTGCAGAGTTCACAATGATGTTATGAAGTTTGTCAAGGAACCTCAATGGACCTGAACGGCGGATAGAGGAGCATTCCTATAATTCAGAAATAACGCTAATTGAATACAGAGTCAGTGCTGATAACTTTGTAAACCATTGCACAAATGACTTGAATAAAGGGTTTTTGTGCAAAATAAATAAGAAAGTATAGAGAAAACTATATGCAGTATGTTGAGATTTTTGAAACGATTATGTTAATATGCTTTGGTATATCCTGGCCAATTAATCTATTGAAAAGTCTGCGGATTCGTAGCGCAAAAGGAATGAGCCTATCTTTTTTGTTCCTGATCTGGTTTGGATATGTGTCAGGTGTTACCGCCAAGTGTCTGCAGTTGCTCAATCCAAGCCTGAAAAACCCGACATGGTATCTTATGGCGATTTATATTTTGAACCTGGTTATGCTGACAGCCAATTTAGTCGTCTATTTTCGAAACGCCCGCTTGGATAAGCTGGAGTCTCTCGAGCAGAAAAAGGAAATGTAAATATGGGGATCACGAAACCTTTGGTACTGGAGTTGGGTTTAGGTGTGGCTTCACCCGGACGATTGGTACTGTCTAAGTCTGGATAAGCTTTAAAGTCAGTCGGAATATCAGATGACAACTCGACGTACTTAAAAAGGGACTATGCCATATGCATGATCCCTATGATACTGCTCAATCGAAAAGCGATTTACAGTATATAAACGATAATTTATGAGAGGTGCAAAACATGATTGAAGCCTTTATTTTTGATCTGGACGGGGTTATTTGTACCACTGATGAGTATCACTATCAGGCATGGAAGACCCTGGCAAATGAGTTGGGGCTGGAGTTCTCTCGTGCAAAGAATGACAGGCTGCGAGGCATCAGCCGGATGGCATCTCTGGAAATTGTACTGGAGGAGAGCAAAATAGAATATTCTGCTGAAGAAAAGGTTGATCTTGCGGAGAAAAAGAACGCTATTTACAGGAAACTCTTGTGCAACATTCACCCAGAAGATGCCCTGCCTGAAATACCGGAGACTCTGAAAGCATTGAGGGAAAGGGACATGAAAATCGCCATCGGATCTTCTTCTAAGAACACTAAGGATATCTTGGGTCGCTTAGACCTGCTGGACATCTTCGATGCTATTGCTGATGGCTCGGACATTACCCGATCTAAACCTGATCCGGAAGTATTCCTCTGTGCTGCGGGGAAGCTGGGATTGGAGCCCGGTGTATGCGCTGTGGTGGAGGATGCATCTGCAGGCATTCAGGCCGCAAAAGCTGCTGGAATGCTTGCCATCGCCTTTGGCGGTGATGCTGCCAGCGACCCTTGCGCTGACAAAGTAATTACCCATCCAAGCCAGCTTTTGGCTTTATAAGAGGTTTTCAAAAATAAACAACAAAATGTGACCTGAGGACAGAAAATATGCCGGATGTCGACGGCAGAAACATGAAAGTGTAACATTCACGGAATACCATGGAGGTAAAGGATGCAGATTTTTGTGCGAGACAGGAAATTTTATCGAATGATGGCCTCGTTCGCGCTGCCCATTGCCGCCCAGCAGTTGATTACAGTGGGCGTAAACATGGCTGACAATATCATGCTGGGGCAGCTGGGTGAAGTGCCGATGAGCGGCGCCACTCTGGCCAATAATTTTATCAGTGTTTTTCAGGTCATGTGCATGGGTATGGGCATGGGCGCGAATGTTCTGATCAGCCGCTTCTTTGGCATGAAAGATCAGAACAGTATGAAAAAAGCTGTGAACCTCATGTTGCGGCTGGAGTTTGTCATCGCCACCTGTTTTGCTCTGGCCACGGCGCTGGCGCCTTCCCTGATTATGAGCATCTACACCACGGAAAGCGCGGTGATCGCTGCGGGGACGGGATACCTGCTGATTTCCATTCCATGCTATTACCTGAATGGTTATGCTGTGACGTCGAGCCTGGTTCTGAGAAGCGTTGGAAAAGCCACTGTTCCGCTGATTTCGAGTATCAGCTCCTTTTTATCAATATTTTCTTCAACTGGGTGTTTATCTTCGGAAATCTTGGCGCGCCCGAGATGGGCGTGAACGGCGCCGCGCTGGGCACACTGATCGCGAGGATTGTGGAATTTTCTGTGACCATGGGTTATCTGTTTTTCAGAGATACTAACATTGGGCTGCGTCTGAAAGATCTGACCATGAGTGTGAAAGAGATACAGGGGGAGTACATCCGCATCTCCATTCCGGTTCTGATCAGCGATACGCTCCTTGGCCTGGGCAACAGCGCGGTTTCAGTTGTCATGGGACATATCGGGGCGAGCTTTGTGGCCGCGAACGCCATTGCGTCAGTTGTGATGCAAATGGCGACGGTCGTCATCCAGGGCATCAGCCAGGCCAGCTGCGCGATCACGGGGATTACGCTGGGGGAAGGCAAGACGAAGCAGGCGCAGGAGCAGGGCATTACCTTTGCGGCCATCGGTTTTCTGATCGGCTGCGTGGGCTGTGTCATCATCCGGCTGCTGCGGGACCCGATCATTGACTTTTATAATATTACGGAAGAAACCGCGCTGTTAGCCAGACAGCTGATGAACGCGCTTTCTCTTGTGGTGTTGTTTCAGACGACGAACAGCATTCTGACCAAGGGAGTCCTGCGCGGAGGCGGAGATACGCGCTTTCTGATGGTAGCGGACATTCTCTTTTTATGGGTCTGCTCGATTCCGCTGGGCGCGCTTGCGGGGCTGGTCTGGCATTTGCCGGGTTTCTGGATTTATATCTTTCTGCGGATCGACCAGTTCATTAAGGCAGTCTGGTGTCTGTTCCGGCTTCGGAGCGGGAAATGGATTAAAAAGATCAGCGCAGATTCTTCGGCATCGCAGGATTGAAATAAAATGACTGAAATGAATATGGGATAATTGCGGAAAAAGGACAATGACATTAAATCGCGGGAGGGCAATCTGAGGCCCTCCCGCTTCGTGTTTTTATCTACGTCTTCGTTCTTTCAGCCAAATGGCCGAACTTACCGATTATCACCTGCGCCTGCCGCGCGGGTTACTTTCCGGCAGCTTCTTACTGGTTGCTCATGGTCTCTTCCTGAGCCTTGATCATGCGGCGAACCATCTCGCCGCCGATGGAACCGGCCTCCTTGGAAGTTAAGTCGCCGTTGTAACCCTCTTTCAGGTTCACACCCAGCTCACCAGCAACCTCAGTCTTGAACTTGTCCATCGCGGCTTTCGCTTCGGGCACTTCCATCTGGTTGGTCTTGCTTGAACTTGCCATAGTTTTCACCTCCGTGTCTTAGGATATCTATCGTGAAGGATAAGGCGCGCAGTCCCATCCCTCACATGTCTGGCCTCTGGCGTTGGAACGATGCAAGTCGGTTCTGTGTTTCTTATCCTGGCAATAGTATGTGAAAGCAAAAAAGAATTATGCTGGAAATTTGTGTCTGAAAAACTGCGGGTGCAGCTGCTGCGAATAACAGGTGCTTGTCAATCAAATTCTAAGGTGCTACAATACTTTTCATCAAAACAAACATGTCCGTATACGCGGGCAACACTATATACAACAAGAGGCGCCCCATGCCGCAGCAAAATGATTTTTCAAAAGGAAATATTCCCCGCACCGTCACGCGCCTGGCAATCCCCATGATCGCGGCCATGCTGGTGAACGCGCTCTACTCGGTGGTGGACCGTATCTATATCGGGCATCTGGAGGACGTCGGGCAGCTGGCGCTGACCGGTGTCGGTCTCTGCTATCCCATCACCATGTCAGTAGCGGCATTTTCCTATCTGGTGGGGAACGGCGGCGGGCCGCTGACTTCAATTTTGCGCGGCGCGTCAGACGACGAGGGCGCGGAGAAAATCCTCGGCAACAGCATCACACTCTTAGTTTCCCTCGGGATCATTGTCCCCGTCATCTGTCTTTTTATCAAAGAGCCGGTTTTATATCTCTTCGGAGCCAGCGACGCCACCTACCCTTACGCGAACGCGTATATCACGATTTACCTGCTCGGCTCCATTTCCGTGATGCTGACGCTGGGCTTAAATCCGTTCTTAAACGCGCAGGGCTTTACCAGAATTGGCATGATGACGGTGCTGATCGGCGCGGTCTGTAATATTATACTGGATCCGGTTTTTATTTTTGCGTTGCATCTGGGCGTATCCGGCGCGGCCGTTGCCACGGTCATTTCCCAGACAGTGTCCGCCGTCTGGGTTATCCTCTTTTTATTTGGTAAAAAGAACCTGATCCGTGTGCGGGTCAAAAACTTAAAGCCTGAGCTGAAAACAGTCAGACGCATCACGAGCCTTGGCTTTTCCAGCTTTATTATGAATATCACGGAAGCGGCGGTATCGGCGGTGTTCAACGCTTCCTTAAGTCAGTTTGGCGGCGATATTTATGTGACCGTGATGACGGTGGCCACTTCGGTTTCACAGGTTGTGTATATGCCCATGAGTGGTTTTGCCCAGGGAGCGCAGCCCGTGACGGGTTATAATTACGGGGCCGGTCAGTACGGCAGAGTGAAGGAATCCTTCCGTTTTCTGACAAAGGCCTGCGGTATTTACGCAACGGCGGCGTGGGCGATTCTGATGCTGTTCCCGGCGCAGATTATTTCCATATTTAATAATGACGCCGAGCTGATTGCGACGGCGGTTCCTATGTTCCGGATTTTCTTTTGCATGAACTTTATCATGTGCCTGCAGATGGCGGCCCAGAACACCTTCGTGGCCATGGAGGAGAGCAGAAAAGCGACCTTTTTCGCTTTATTCCGGAAGGTGATTCTGCTGATTCCGCTGACGCTTATCCTGCCGAGAATCGGCTTTGGGGTCGTGGGAGTCTTCGCGGCGGAGCCGGTGGCGGACACGATTTCGGCCGTGACCTGCTTTACAGTCTTTATGCTGACCGCGTACCGAAAGCTGGGAAAGCAAAACCGGAGCGAAGCGTAGAACGACAGCTTTGCTGACAGCTTTTGCGTATGTGTGATGCACACGAAGGGCGTCTCGCCGAGGAGAGCCGTGAACAGTGACAACCGGACCGCGCGCAGCGTTAAGCTTCACAAAGATTTAAGAAACTTTGCTTTAATTATTCGAGAAAAATGCTGGTATTCGCTGGAAAACTATGATACAATCATGAAATGAGTGCGGTCAGGAGGGTGAAAGAAAAGCCTGCGCTGTAGGACAGCATGCGGGAAAACTGACAGCCGCACAAAAGCGAACATAAGGAAACCTGGGAGGAAGTTATGAGTTTAAAGGTAGAGAACTTAGAGAAAAACATGATTAAAATGACCATAGAGGTGGAGGCGGCCGAGTTTGATAAAGCCCTGAACAAGGTTTATCAGCAGAACAAGGCGAAATACAGCATTCCCGGCTTCCGCAAGGGCAAGGCGCCCCGCAAGATGATCGAGAGCATGTACGGCAAGGGCGTATTTTACGAGGACGCCGCCAATGAGGTGATCCCTGGCGCGTATGAGAAAGCGCTCGATGAGTACAAGGGCAAAGAAATCGTGTCCCGCCCCGAGGTGGATCCGGTGCAGATCGGCGAGGGTGAGAATTTCATTTTCACCGCGGAAGTGGCCGTGAAGCCGGATGTAACGCTTGGACAGTATAAGGGCGTAGAGGCTGAGAAAGTGGAGGCCGAGGTGACCGAGGCCGAGGTTGACGCTGAAATCGAGAAAGAGCGCGAGACCAATTCCCGTGAGATCGATGTGGACGACAGACCGGTGCAGGACGGTGATGAAGTGATCCTGGACTTTGAGGGATTTAAGGACGGCGTCGCATTCGAGGGCGGCAAGGGTGAGGATTATCCCCTGACCATCGGTTCCGGTTCCTTCATTCCGGGCTTTGAGGAGCAGCTGATTGGCGCTGAGATTGACAAAGAGCTGGAAGTGAATGTGACCTTCCCGGAGGATTATCAGGCAGAGGATCTCGCCGGCGCGGCAGCGGTATTTAAGTGCACCGTGAAGCAGATCAAGGTGAAGGAGCTTCCGGACTTGGATGACGAGTTCGCCTCCGAGGTATCCGAGTTCGACACCATGGAAGAGTACAGAGAAGATGTGAAAAAGCAGCTTCAGGAGAAAAAGGAAGCGGATGTGAAGCGCGCGAAGGAAAACGCGGTGGTGGACGCTGTTGTGGCGAACGCCGAGATGGAGATTCCCGCGCCGATGCTGGAGTACCAGCAGAGACAGATGATCGAGGACTTTGCCCAGAGAATTCAGTCCCAGGGCCTGTCCTTCGAGCAGTACCTGCAGTTCACCAACAGCACCATGTCCAACATGATGGATCAGGTGAAACCTCAGGCGGAGCAGCGCATCAAGTCAAGCCTGGTGCTGGAGGCGGTAGCCGTGGCGGAGCAGATTGAAGTCACCGACGAGGAGTACAAAGAAGAGCTTGAGCGTATGAGCAAGGAATACAGCATGGAAGTTGATGCCATCGAGACCGCACTCGGTGAGGGCGGCGAGAAGCAGGTCAAAGATGACCTGGCGATCAACAAGGCCGTGCAGTTCCTGGTAGAGAACGCTGTAGAGGTAGAGCCTGCAGAAACTGAGGCGGAGGATGCTGAAGCGGAGGAGAACGAAGCCGAGGCAGCAGAGTAATTTTTGATTTGTGCTGTTTAAAATGGATTCTGAAGGGATCAGAAAGGAGATCACGATGAGTTTAGTACCTTATGTCATTGAACAGACGAGCAGAGGAGAAAGATCCTACGATATTTATTCCAGACTGTTAAAGGACAGGATTATTTTCCTGGGAGAGGAAGTCAACGACACCAGCGCTTCTTTGGTGGTGGCGCAGCTGCTTTTCCTGGAGGCGGAGGATCCGGACAAGGACATTCATTTATATATCAACAGCCCCGGCGGCAGCATCAGCGCCGGCATGGCGATTTATGATACCATGCAGTACATCAAGTGCGACGTATCCACCATCTGCGTGGGCATGGCGGCCAGCATGGGCGCGTTCCTGCTTGCGGGCGGCACGAAGGGCAAGCGTATGGCTCTGCCCAATTCGGAGGTTATGATTCATCAGCCCTCCGGCGGCGCGCAGGGACAGGCGACGGAGATCGAGATCACCGCGAAGCACATTCTTTTCATTAAAGAGAGAATGAACCGCATCCTGGCGGAAAACTGCGGCAAAACCTATGAGGAGGTTGCCAGGGACACCGAGCGCGACAACTGGCTGACAGCCGAGGAAGCCATGGCGTACGGTCTGATCGACAGCGTGGTGACAAGGAAGGATAATTAATTGTTGAGAGGGAAACATGGCGGGAAAGAATTCTAATCGGATCCGATGTTCTTTTTGCGGGAAATCTCAGGATGCTGTGCGCAAGATTATCGCGGGTCCTGACGGAATTTATATTTGTGACGAATGTGTCGGCCTCTGCTCGGAGATTTTAGAGGATGAGCTCTATGATGACGACGAGTCGGGCGCGGGCAACGATCTGGATATCAATCTCTTAAAACCACAGGAAATCAAGCGGTTTCTGGACGAGTATGTGATTGGCCAGGAGCAGGCCAAAAAGGTGCTCTCCGTGGCGGTGTATAACCACTACAAGCGGGTGCTGGCTGAGCACTATGTGGACGATGTGGAGATTCAGAAGAGCAATATTCTGCTCCTGGGTCCGACCGGCTGCGGCAAGACCTATATCGCCCAGACACTGGCCAAAATCATCAATGTGCCATTTGCCATCGCGGACGCCACGACGCTGACCGAGGCCGGCTATGTGGGCGAGGATGTGGAGAATATTCTCTTAAAGCTCATCCAGGCCGCGGACTATGACGTCACCAAGGCGGAGCACGGCATCGTTTACATTGATGAGATTGACAAAATCACCAAAAAAGGCGAGAACGTCTCCATCACCAGGGACGTTTCCGGCGAGGGTGTGCAGCAGGCGCTTTTAAAGCTGATCGAGGGCACGGAGGCGAGCGTACCTCCCCAGGGCGGGCGCAAGCATCCCCAGCAGGAGCTGATTCCCATCAACACGACGAATATCCTCTTTATCTGCGGCGGCGCTTTTTCGGGTCTGGAGCAGATCATCGCTTCCCGCCTGGATCGCTCGGCCATCGGCTTTAACCAGGATGTGACGCACAAAATTACCCGCGAGGCTGGCGAGCTCTTTGCGGAGGTGACGACGCAGGATTTGATCAAGTTCGGCCTGATTCCGGAATTTATCGGCCGTGTGCCGGTGATCGTGAATCTCGAGGGACTGGATAAGGACGCGCTGGTGCGTATCCTGCAGGAACCCAAAAACGCGCTGGTCAAGCAGTACCAGAAGCTGATGAAATATGACAACGTCACGCTGGAGTTTGAACCGGACGCGATCGAGGCTATCGCCGATCAGGCGGTGGAGAAAAAGACCGGCGCCAGGGGCCTTCGGACCATCGTGGAGAACATCCTGATGGACACCATGTACCAGGTTCCCAGCGATCCGACGATTGAAAAATGCATTATCACAAAAGCGGCAGTGGAGAAGCAGGAAGCTCCGCGGATTATACACCGCAGCAGATGAATGGCACGAGGCGCTTTTTAAAAGCGCCTCAATTTTTTGAATATGATTACAAAAGAGAACATGATGACAGAAGAAAACATTTTTGCACTCGATGATGTATTGACAGAAGAGAAGACGGATTTAAGGGAGATCCCCATGGTAGCCCTGCGGGGCGTGGTGATTTTCCCGGATATGAAAATCAACGTGGATATCGTGCGGGAGGAATCCAAACGGGCGGCGGAGCATGCCATGGATACAGACCAGATGCTCTTTGTGACCTGCCAGAAATATGTCAGCACGGACGATCCGGGCGAGGACGACGTGGAGGCGATCGGCACGCTTGTGCAGATTCGCCAGATTTCCAAGCTGCCGAACAAGACGCAGCGGATGACGGTGACCGGGGTGAACAGAGCGCGGCTCATACACATGGAGGAGACAGACGGATATCTGCAGGCCCTTGTGGAGCTGGAGCCGACGATGGAGGATACTTCGCAGGAGGGGCTGGATCAGGAAGCCCTGCGGCGGGAGCTGGAGATTCTGCTGGCGGAATATTTCCAGGTCTATCCCAAGGCCGGCGGCGGTCTGGTGGAATACCTGGAAAAAAACGACGATCTGGCAGGCTGCCTCGATTACGCGGCGGCCACCCTGCCCTTCCCTGTACAGAAAAAACAACAGGTGCTAAACTGCCTGTCTTTACAGGAGCGCTATGATACACTCTGCCAGATCCTGGCGGATGAAACCTATATCGGCAAATCCCAGGCGGAGTTAAACGCGAAGGTCAGAGAGCGGGTGGACAAACAGCAGCGCGAATACATGCTGCGCGAGCAGATGCGCGCCATCAGGGAAGAGCTGGGCGAGGACGCCCTGGGCTCCGACGCGGACCAGTTCGAGGCCAGGGTAGATAAGCTGCAGGCTTCTGACGAAATCAAGGAAAAGATTTATAAGGAAATCAAGCGTATGCGCAGTGTGGCCGGCAACAGCGCCGAGGCCAGCGTGGAACGTAATTATATTGAAATGCTCCTGGACATGCCATGGGAGAAAAAGAGCGAGGATTGCCTGAACATCCACCGTGCGGAAGAGATTTTAGAGTGTGACCATTACGGCCTGGAAAAGGTCAAGGAGCGCATCCTGGAATTTCTGGCGGTGCGGGCTTATCACCCGGAGAGCCACAGCTCCATCCTCTGTCTGGTGGGGCCTCCCGGCACCGGCAAAACCTCCATCGCAAAGTCCGTGGCGGAAGCGTTGCAGAAGGAATATGTCCGCATCAGTCTCGGTGGCGTCCATGACGAGGCGGAGATCAGAGGTCACAGAAAGACCTATGTCGGCGCCATGCCCGGCCGCGTCGCGGCCGCGATCCGCCAGGCGGGAGTGAAAAATCCGGTTCTTTTATTGGATGAAATCGATAAGGTCGGCTCAGACTACCGCGGGGACGCCTACTCGGCCTTGCTGGAAGTTCTGGACAGTGAGCAGAATCACCAGTTCCGGGACCATTATGTGGAGCTGCCGATTGATTTGAGCGAGGTGCTTTTTATCGCTACGGCCAACGACACTTCCCATGTGCCGGGCCCGCTGCTCGACAGAATGGACATAATCCAGATCAGCGGCTACACCGCCAACGAGAAATTTCACATCGCGCGCGAACATCTGGTACCGAAGCAGGCGCTCGACCACGGCATGGAGGACGGCGGCGTGCAGATCACCGACGCCGCGATACAGAAGCTGATCGCGAACTATACTAGGGAAGCCGGCGTCAGAAGCTTAGAGCGCTGCCTGGCCGACCTCTACCGCAAGGCCGCGCGCAAATTTGTCAGCGGCACAGCGCAGCCGGGGAGCCTTTGCATTGACGCTTCTGATTTAAAAGAATACCTGGGTAAGGAAAAATATGATCCGGAGCACGTGAACGCAAAGCCGGAGATCGGTATCGTCAGGGGTTTGGCCTGGACGAGCGTGGGCGGCGTGACGTTAGAGATTCAGGTCAACACCATGCCCGGCAAGGGAGATCTTCGCCTGACCGGCCAGATGGGCGACGTCATGCAGGAATCTGCCCGCATTGCCTACAGCTATGTCCGCAGTATTGCAGGAAAATATGCAGTTTCGGACGATTATTTTGAAAAACATGATTTTCATCTCCACATTCCGGAGGGCGCGGTGCCCAAGGACGGCCCCAGCGCCGGCATCACGATGGCCACGGCGTTGGTGAGCGCGGTTGCGGAGATCCCAGTCGATCACCTGACTGCCATGACAGGGGAAATCAACCTGCGCGGCAGGGTTCTGCCCATCGGCGGCCTGAAGGAAAAAATGCTCGCCGCCAATATGGCCGGCATGAAGCAGGTGCTGATCCCGCAGGAGAATCAGAAGGACCTGGAGGAGCTGAGCGAGGAGATCATCGGCGATATGAAGATTGTGCTGGTGTCGCAGATGGAGGAAGTGCTGGCGGCGGCGCTTGTCTTACCTTAGCGAAAGGAAACATACATGATTATCAAAGACGCACAACTGGAGACGGTATGCGGTATCACCTCTACCTTCCCTGACAATTCCCATATGGAAATCGCCTTCGCGGGCAAGAGCAACGTCGGCAAATCCAGCCTGATCAACGGACTTTTAAACCGCAAAAACCTGGCCCGCACCAGCGCGCAGCCCGGCAAGACCCGGACAGTCAATTTCTATCATGTGAGCTGTTACTATGAGCGCCAACCGGAAAATGCGTCGACTGTGCATAGCGAAGTTGCCAGGCGGCTCTCCGGACAGAAGCAGTCTGACCGCACCCCCGGCGAGCTCTACTTCGTTGACCTGCCCGGCTACGGCTACGCCAGCGCCAACGAAGAAATCAAGGCTCAGTGGGGCAAGATGATCGAGAAATACCTCCACTCCTCCAAAATGCTCGCCGCGGTTTTCCTTCTCGTGGATATCCGCCACGAGCCCTCCGCCAACGACCGCCTGATGTATTCCTGGATCTGCTCGCAGGGCTTTCATCCTGTGATCATCGCCACCAAGGCCGACAAAATCAACCGCAGCCAGCTGGATAAACACAAAAAACTTCTGCGCACCGGCCTGGGACTGGAGAAGGGCACGGAGATTTTCCCGTATTCTGCCTTGACGAAACAGGGCAGGGAGGAAATATACGCGTATATTGATCAGTTAATTGGAAAGTTTCCAAAGTCGTAACGAATCATGGCTCACATCCACAAAAAATGGTGTTATTTTACGATAAAAGTATCTAAAATATTGACTTTCAACTGGCGACAAGGATATAATATATAAAAATGAAGAAAGCATGTAAGGTTGATTTTCAGGAGGTGTCTGTAATGGTAGATATGAATGTTACGATTGCCAATAATATTGTGAATAAGCTAAAGGAGAATGGAAAAAAACAGGTGGATCTTGCAGACGCGCTTGGTGTAAGCAAACAGACTGTGAGCAAAATGCTTAGCGGCACAAGGATCATCAACGCGGTTGAACTGAGCAGAATTGCTGATTTCTGTAATGTTTCCATGGAAGAACTGGTGGCATTTCCACAGAATGTGCCTGACAGTAATGCGGTCCGTGCATTTATGGGAAAAGTGGGATCAGCATCTGCGAAGCAGGCGCTGGAAATTGTTGATGAACTGGCGGATCTCGTGGTTTTTCACGCGGGTGTACGCGAAAATGCGGAACTCATGATGAAGCCATGGAGGATGTGATATGTATAAAGCGTTAGAGAATAGCCTGTTTTCAAGAAAACCGGAGAAATTTGAGAATATTCGGGTGATAGCGAGGGAATTTAACGGCGCATACAATGGAAACAACATTGTGCAGGATGATGTGTTTGGCATTATCGAGAATTATACAGGAAGAGAAGGCAGGCCACTGGAGCTGTTCCACATACCGATTGAGGACCAGGAATTGTGTGCCTGCACTTTTTTGCGTGGAGACAGGATTTTTGCCATGATCAATTCAAATATGATCCTGGCCAAACAGATATTTGCCGCTGCACATGAGCTGTACCATATTTACTGTTATTTTGAAGGCGAGAATATGAACCTGTCAAGGCATGGGTCAATCCTGACGTCCTCCTCGATGGACGCGGAAGAAATTGAAGCTGAAGATATGGAGGCGAACGCCTTCGCGGGACTGTTTCTTGCGCCGTCAGTACAAATAAGTGAGCGGATGGATATTTACGGAATAGATACGAAAAATATTCTGTTCGCGGATATTCTGAAACTGATTGATTTGTTTGCGATTCCCTATAAAGCCATGTTGCTGCGTCTGTATGAAGAAAAATATCTGAACGAAGCGAGAGTGCGTGATCTGTTTTCAATTGGGGAAGCTGAGGTTATAAGGCAGATCAAAATTACCGGAAAAGGGAAGCGCTGGTATCGTATTCCCTCAGACCGGATTGGTTTCGGAAGCCTGATGGAGAATTTTGAGGTCAATAAGCAGCTGGACGCCCTGAATGAGCATCGGCTTCAGACAGATGAAAAACGCATTGCCGAACTTTATGAAATGCTGAAACAGAATTAAAAGATTTTTGTTCTGATGACAGGGACGCGAGAAAAAATATGATTGGCATCGGCGATGTAAAGTGCGTGAGTGTCCTGTCACTTTTCTGCGAACTGAAATACAGGGGATTTGCAAAGGAGGATATAGAGCCGTATTATCGTTCTTACGAGAAATTCTGCCATCAATGTAAACAGTATGATTTTAAAGTCTGGATAGAAGACAGGGGATGGAAGAGAACCAGCATTCCAAGTAGCCGACTGCTGGATGAAATATACAATAATGAAATCGAAGAACTGGGTCGTGGTGAACTGAAGTATATAAAAAGAGAATGATTTCGTTTGGTGAAAAGCCTTCAGAAAAATTTAAGAAAAATTTCAAATCCCCGTTGACGTAAGGGCGGAAATCGAGTAATATACAAAAGAATAGGTGCATCAGCATTTATAAAAGATATTTGCGGACAAAAGGTATATGAAGACACTAAAGCGTGCTAATATCATCATTCCAGGCGTCGCGTCCGTCATCTCCCGCAGCAGCGCGATCGGCTGCATAGAGAAGGATCAGATCGCAGGCAAAGTCATTTTGAGAATATCGCCGTGAAACAGCATATCCATCATCCGATAGAAAGGCAGGAGGGAATATGAAAGACATCGTAAATACATATGTGAACAGGTTCTTGCGTGAAAAGCGGAGGAGAAACAGGCAGATCTGCACCCTGCTGGCGCTGGCTGCCCTGGTGGTGTTCGGCGTATCCTGGAGTCTGCATTATACTGGTATCGCGCTGGCAAATGAGGCGAGTTGCGGACAGGAAGAGCACACACATACTTCTGAGTGCTACGAAGAACAGTTAGTCCTGACCTGCGGCCAGGAGGAAAGCGACGAACATACGCATAATGATTCCCGTTATTCGACGGAAACAGTCCTGATTTGCGGACATGAAGAGCATGTACATACTGCTGCGTGCTATGCATCAGATTCAGATGAAGATGCTAAAGACGAAGGGACAGATGGTGAAGGCAGCAGTGATTCAACGGGAGGTTCCAGCAGCGGCTCTGCGGAAGGTACAGGGGATACCGCTGATGCCAATGGCGGCGAAAGCAGCGGAGACGATTCAACGGATGATGCCGGAAACAGTACAGGCAGCGAAAGCGCAGATTCGGATGGAGAAAGTGTGGAAAGCGCGGATTCTGGGAATGCAGAGGTAAATGCGGCTTCTGAGATGGAACAGAATGCACTCACAGCGGGAGAAACCGGTAGTAATGGTAACGCGGGGATCAGCCTGACGTCCGATAATGAGAGTGCTCTTGGCAGTTCCTCGTTATCTTATGTGTTCGGTCGGTCTATCACAATTGAACCGGACGAATTTGCTGGTACAAATGTTGCGATTCTGACGCTTTCTGTCACTGACAAAAATTATGCAGAGGATGAATATGAATATTATTCCTACTTAACGGGTGAGACGTTGGAATTGACTTTCGATATTTCCGGTGGACAACCAGGAAATTATACCTACCGGATTTATTTTGAGTTGATGGATCTGGCGGGTTTATATGACAAACTCTTCACAGAACAGGATTCTCTTCTGTATGGAGAAAGTCTGAAGACGCAGGTTTCTTTTACTCTGAACACCAATAATGTAGTTACACTGGGTGATTATTCGTCCGAATTATACTGGGATGGTTCTGTTGGAACTTATGGAGCTTATTATGTAGAATTTCCCGTGACGCAGAACGATACGGCCAGCGGCACACTGAAAGTAACTTACCCGTCCAAGTATACACCGGGCGGCGATCTGGCGATTTATGGTGTAATTTATAATACGGCTTCGGGCGGAATTGTCAGCGCCAGCGGAGAAGCCTTTCTTGCATCATGGACAACTGATCGTCATGAATTCGATGTTTCGATTGAGAACACCTCGCAGCAGCCGAATGGGCTGACTATGTCCGCTGATGAGGACGGTAATATCTACGTAGCGGTTACGAATAACCCGGATCAGCCCATCATCTGGAATATCAGCATGACAAATTCTGATGGTTCAAGTGAGTATAAAAATATCGGGGAAGATCTGATCACAGGAATCTCTGTGACAGATATCATTGAGTTGCCCACAGGTATTACATGGACAGGGGATATGTCAGATATCAATGTGGATGTGGGAAGCAACGGCTATATCACGTTCAGCGATGGAAGCGGCAATGAGCTGTTAACCCTGATAAACGAAAGCAATAACACCGTAGATGAGAATAGCTTTACCTTCACCTATGATTCTGACAGCAATGAGCTGACCATCACATGGGAGATCCTGAATTTCAACACCAGTGGCAACTTTGCGACAAGTGAGATTGATAACGGAGACTGGCAGGTGCAACTGAATGGAAAATACCTGACATATTCTGATCCGTACGGTTCGGACTTTGAGAATGCGAAGGATTCGCACACAATCACCAATACGGTCATTTATGACTACCATTATACCTGGTCTAAAGACGGGGAATCAACGGCCGAAACAACTATTGAGATCAGCGTAACAGATGGAAATGTGGTTCTGACAAAGACTGCGGATCGCAGCGGCGAGTCAGTGTTTATGGGAGAGGACGCTTACTATACCATTTCGCTGTATAACCAGAGTACGCAGGCGACCACAGATCTGTCAGCTTTAAACGACAGCGCATTGAGCAAGGAGCAGTATATCAGTCCGGAAAACATCTGGAAAATGTTTTTCCCGGAAACTACGGTGGAAGCGGATCCAACAAGCAGTTCTTATGATAAGTACCTGGCGACAGATTCGGGGGATTATCTGACGATTACGATTACAGACGCCTGCGTGTATTATGATAAGCTGCAGGAGTTGGAGACCATGACAGATATTGGGGGAAACGAGGGGACAGTATATAAGACTGAATCGAATTATTTAATAACAGATACGCCGGCTCATTATTGCAGTACTGACAATGCTGGCGCAACAATAAAAATAACAAAGGTGAAGACAGAAGACGGATCAAAGGAAATTCTTGTGGAGTTCTGGGATGATGATATAGAAAATGAAAGCTTGGCGGATTCTGCGACAATGTTTTATAGCTTTTCCACTTACGATGCAGAGGACCTGGAACTGAAATTAAACGAGATGGGGTATGTTGTAACCAACAGTGCGACATACAGTGCGGTATGGGACTTAACCGGCCATCAGCTGAATGGTGGCGAAACAAGGCATTACAAGGTTTATTCATCTTTAAAAAACACATTCCAGTATTATGAAAATCTATATTTGAATGTAGCATCTGCATATAATACGGCGGACAATATCGTTTATCTGGAATATACAGACGAAAAAAAGGACGAATCAGCAACGGCAGAGTATACAAAGATCAGTATTGACTTCCGTTTAACAAAAAGTATTAAACAGGTTAACGGTGAAGATGTGTCAGCTGGCGATACAGTCGATTATTTTTATGATAATTCTATCATTCAGTATAATATTAAGGTTGATCATATCGGCAACGGGGAAGCTGAAGATATGATTGTGAATGATGTATTGTATGGCCAATATCTGCTGGTACCATGGAATGCTGCCAATAAAGCAAGTGTAAGGGCTGGTAAGTGGCCGGGTTATGGTTCTACTGATTGGTATGATGAAAGAACGCTTATGATTGATGGCGAAGAATATGTGCCGCTAATGTTTAGTGGTCATTATTACGATGTATGGATAGACGATACCCATTGTTTGTCCGAAGCCATGGTAGACTTTACAGGTGAATATGTAGCAGATGGCGGTTATTATTTGAGTGATATCTGTACGGTTATCACTTATTGTTATGATGATCAGCTGAATGGAACGGCTGCAGGAAATTTGAATTATCTGACGCTTATTTATTATAACAATTCGGGATACAAAATGAGAGCAAGCAATGCCGTCTATTTAAATCGTTATATACAGGTTTCGAATTATTATTATTGGGATGCTGATGGATACTCTAGGTTTTATTCTGCACTATATGATGAAATAGATTCAGCACCGATTATCTCGGGAAATCTATCAAAGAAGATTCTGACATCAGAGAAAGAGGCGACCGCTGAAAATGAAACATATAGTACTTCCAGCCAGATAGATCTGAATGCAACCAATGACTACTCACAATCCGTGCGGTATAAATTGGAATTAG
>JAJQFS010000085.1 GCA_021200995.1 Lachnospiraceae bacterium
ATCCACATGGATGGTTAGTTGAGCTGAAAGTGCTATTTTTCAGTGTTTCCTTAGATTTCCCTTGCTGCGGAAGACGAAATTGCGCTGGATCGGGAAATTGATGCACTCGCCAATGACCATGGCCACCATGTACGCGCAAAAATACGCGAGTCCGCCGTGCACCTGATCGTAGCCTAAGATATTCCATTCAAAGGTTTCTCCGAAGAGCGTCATCTCAATGCCGGGCCAGCCGAAAGCCCGGTCGCCCAGAAAGGTGAAAGCAGCCGGCAGAAACTGCAGCAGGAGATATTTTAAAACCGTAATCAGGTTGCTGACGATGACGAACAGTCCGCCCTCCCTGATCCATTTGGCAGCGGATGGGTATTTCACGGCAAAGCCGCTCCAGGCCCGATTTAACGCAGTGATCATATTCCCTCCTTTACCGCAGCTTCAAGCCGACTGATCAATTCTGTTTCTTCGTTTTTCATAGCAGCAAGCTCTTCCATGCATCTCTTTTCCCATACAGAAGCACAATCGGGATTTAATTTCCAGACCCTTCCGGCAGCCTTTCTCCATGTTTTGCCTGTTTTTCCAGCGTCTTAGCCAGCGTCGCGTTTGCTGCCTGATTGTGAATCAGCGCCGCAAGCGCCCGCAGCAAACCGATAATCCAGAAGCCCTTCGCCTCCATGACCAGGCCATCCGCTACAGCCATATCGATCAGGTCGATATATTTTGCGATCCCACGCAAAGGCATATTATAGATAAAATCTGTATTCAGGTCAGGTGTTCCTTTTTCGACGTTCCTTTTTTCCACGGCTGCCAGCGCACCGGCCGCAATGAAGCCTAGCGGCGCCCTACTGTGTTTTAAGTCGCGGATCGCGCTGTTGCGGTGTATGCCCTTTGGCGGCTGCGGAATGGTGCGCCCCAGCAGGGTCTCAAAATCCCTGTCGCTGACAGACTGCACCTTTCCAGTCCGGTAACAGGACGGCAGCTGGATATGCGCGTAAGGGTTCGGCGCTCCTGTTCCATTCACTTCGATCAAGGCCGACAGCTTTGGCTCCGCGCTGGACGCGGCAATCGTGAGCCGGTACACGCCGTCTTCAACCTCCCACTTTTCCGTCCTGATATTGAAATAACGGAATGCCTTGTCATCCAGGGCGATGGTCACCCGTTTGCTCTCGCCGGGCTGCAAACAGGTTTTCGCAAACCCTTTCAGCTCTTTGCGTGGGCGAAAAATCTCAGAATCCGGTTTGGAAATGTAAAGCTGCGTGATTTCGCTGCCAGAACAGTCGCCGATGTTCGTCAAAGTGAAGGAAACGGACTGGGGAGCAACGCAAATATCCGAATAAGCAAACGTTGTATAGCTCAACCCATACCCGAACGGGAACCGCACCGGCACTCCCGCCGTATCATAATAGCGATAACCCACATAAAGACTTTCCTTATAACAAGCGTTCCATTCCTGAGCCGGATACTCCTGATGACCCGGTACGTCCTCATAGGCAAAAGGCAGTGTCTCCGCCAGTTTTCCGCAGGGATTCACCTTCCCTGTAATCACCTCCGCCATGGCCGCCGCGCCCGCTTCTCCACCCAGATACCCATCCAGAAGGGCCTTTGCATGCGCAAGCCAGGGCATCTCCACCGGACTGCCCGCGCTTAAAATAATTGCCACATTCGGATTGACCGCCGCCACCGCCTCGAGCACGCTCGCCTGATTCTCATGCAGCTTCATGTGATCGCGGTCGCGGCCTTCCGACTCTGAAATCTCGTCCAGGCCCATGTAAAAGAGCACAGTTTCAGCCCGCTTCGCTGCTTCCACAGCCTCCCGCTCCAGCGCTTTGTTTTCAGAACCGTCTCTTGCGAAAGCACTGCATTTTGATATAATCTGCAGACCCTCGTGTTCAAGCGCGTCAAAGGTATCCTCCACCTTTACGGCATTGACTGTGGAGCTGCCCGCGCCCTGAAAACGAGGTTTGAACGCGAAGTCGCCCAGAACAGCGACCTTCGTGCCCGGTTTCAGTGGGAGTATATTGTCCTCGTTTTTCAGAAGGACGATGGACTCGGCAGCCGCCTTTTTCGCGACAGCGTGGTGTACGGCATATATGTCTGCGGAAGCTGTATCTTCTTTTTCGCCATTCTCAATTATACTGTTCCCGATTGAGCCATTTTCCGCTTCACCGTCCCCTATTCCGCTCTTTTCCGTTTTCTCCGCGTCGCCTTCTTCCTTCTTAGCGGTTTGTCTGCCTGCGCTTTCAGCATTTCCGACGTTTCTGTCACTTTTTCATATGTACTGAAAATCAATCCCAGCAGTTCATCCACCCGCGCATCAATCTCCGCTTCCGTGATTCTGCCGTCCTTCACACCCTTTAACAGCTCCCTCGCGCTGCCCAGCCCGGCGCCCGGCATCTCCAGATTGGAGCCGTTTTTCGTACCCTCGACAATATCATTGCCGCCGCCCCAGTCCGTGATTACCGCGCCGTCAAATCCCCACTCATCCCTGAGGATTTCTTTTAAAAGATGTTTATTTTCATTGGCATAAAACCCGTTCACCTGATTGTAGGCACTCATGACGGCCTTCGTATGGCCCTCCTACACAGCGATCACAAAGCCTGTCAGATATAATTCTCTAAGTGTCCGCTCATCCAC
>JAJQFS010000009.1 GCA_021200995.1 Lachnospiraceae bacterium
TCAAAGTTATCATGATGGCTGGCATACAGGTATTTTATACCGCCGTGAATAATTCAGGTTAAATAAGGAGAGTTTACAGCGCCAGGGCAACCGGTGCGGCGCAGACTTCTCCCTCTGAGAAAGGAAGGAATTTTTTTATGATGTACCTGCTTTTTATCGTCGGACTTGTATTGCTGATTTATGGCGGCGACTGGTTCGTGGACGGCGCGACCGGCATCGCCCGGCGCTTTCACCTGCCGGAGCTTTTAATCGGCGCCACCGTGGTGTCCATCGGCACGACGCTGCCGGAGGTCATGGTCTCCACCACCTCCGCCATTCAGGGGCACAGCCAGATTGCCTATGGCAACGCCATTGGCTCCATCATCTGCAACACGGCCCTCATCGCTGCCATCAGCGCGGCTGTCAGACCATCCGCTGTCAATAAAAAGACTCTTCGCACGCCCGTGGCCTTCTTTTTCATCGCGGCCGCCTTTTATGTGGCAGTCGCCTACACCTCCGGTTATTTTTCACGGCCGATCGGCGTTATTTTACTGATTATATTTGTGCTGTATATGATCGCGAATGTGATGGGGATGAAAAATGAGCCGGGCGGGTCGGTTGCCGCATCCACGACCAACAACGGCAATCCCGATCAGCTCCATGATGCGAAAAGCGATGATCCCGAAAACGGCAAAGCTGCCGCGGCGGAAAGTGAGGACGGCCCCGTCTGGAAAATGATCCTGCTGCTGGTTGTCGGCGCGGCGCTGATTGCCATCGGCGCGGATCTCTTAGTGGACAACGGTACCCTGATCGCGCAAGCGCTCGGCGTTCCCGAATCCGTCATTGCCCTGACCTTCGTGGCGCTCGGCACCTCGCTGCCGGAGTTAGTCACCGCCATCACCTCCCTCATCAAGGGACACAGCTCCCTCTCCCTGGGCAACGTGATCGGCGCGAATGTCTTCAATCTTGTGCTGGTCTGCGGCCTGTCGATCACCGTGTCACCCTTCAGCATTCCGGAGAACTCGACGCTCTTCGGGATCAACGCTTCCCTCGTGGTGGACCTACCGGTAATGCTTCTGGTGATGATCCTGCTGACCGTTATTCCACTGGTCAAAGGAAAAACGAGCCGCGCACAGGGGATTTCACTGCTGGCGATTTACGCGGCTTTCTGCGCGTACCAGTTTGTGCTGGGGTGAGATACCAAAACTGCCATGCTTAAGTCTCAACTCTTCGTGACTTAAACATGGCAGTTTTATATTGTATTTCATTCGAGTTTCTGCAGCAGAAACTATAAAAGATTACAATCATCCTGAATGCATATTACGCTTCCAGAATCGCCGCGCCGATATCATGGCGCATATATTTCCCTTCAAAATCAATCCACTCAGCAGCCTGATAAGCCTTCGCGCGGGCTTCCTTTAAATCCGCGCCGGTGGCGGTAATACCCACGACACGGCCGCCGTTCGTGACGATGCCGTTCTCGGTCGCCTTCGTACCGGCGTGGAAACAGAAATAGTCATCCTTACCGTCAAAGGCCTCAAAACCAGTCATCAGCTTTCCTTTTTCATAATGCACCGGGTAGCCGTCACTCGCCAGGACCACGCACACCGCCGCGTTGTCGGTGAATTTCAGGTCAATCTGATCGAGTGTGCCGTCGATACAGGCTTCCATCACTTCAATGATGTCATTCTCCATACGGGGCAGGACCACCTGGGCCTCCGGGTCGCCGAAGCGCGCGTTGTACTCTAAAACCTTCGGGCCGTCCGCCGTCAGCATCAGGCCGAAGAAAATGACGCCCTTGAAGGGTCTGCCCTCAGCTGCCATCGCCGCCACGGTGGGCTTATAAATCGTCTCCTGGCAGATTGCGTCGATTTCTTTCGTATAGAAGGGGCTGGGAGAGAAGGTCCCCATGCCGCCGGTATTCAAGCCGGTATCGCCGTCGCCCGCCCGCTTATGGTCCTGGGCGCTGGTCATGGTCTTAATCGTTTTGCCGTCCACGAAAGAAAGGACGCTGACCTCACGGCCGGTCAGGAATTCCTCCACAACCATATGGTTGCCGGCACTGCCGAACTGCTTGTCAAGCATGATGGTTTTCACGCCTGCCTGCGCTTCCTCTAAGGTGTTGCAGATCAAAACGCCCTTGCCCAAAGCCAAGCCGTCCGCCTTTAACACAATGGGCATCTTCGCGGTCTCCAGGTATGTAAGTGCGGTATCCGCGTCATCGAAGGTCTCATAAGCCGCGGTGGGAATGTGATATTTCTTCATCAGATCCTTGGAAAAGGCCTTGCTGCCCTCCAGGATAGCCGCGTTCGCCTTCGGACCGAACGCGCGGATCCCGTTTGCCTCAAAGACGTCCACCAGACCGCCCACCAGCGGATCGTCCATGCCGACGATAGCCAGGTCGATCGCTTTCTCTTTCGCGAAAGCCGCCAGCGCGTCAAACTCCATGGCGCCGATCGGCACACACTCCGCGACCTGCGCGATACCGGCGTTGCCGGGCGCACAGTAAATCTTTGTCACTTTTTTGCTCTTTGCCACACTCATGGCGATGGCGTGTTCGCGGCCGCCGCCGCCTACGATTAATACTTTCATTTTCTTCTCCAATCTCTGTCATGCCTTCTTCTCCGGCAGTTGAATCCGTCCGTTCGCGATATCATCGATGGCCTGCGGCAGCAATACCCACTCTGCCTCCTCCATCACGCGTCTCTGTAATACCTCTGGTGTATCGCCTTCCTGTACATACACCGCTTTCTGTGAAATAATCCGACCGGTGTCCATACCTTTATCCACGAAATGCACGGTAGCTCCGGTCACCTTGACGCCATACTCCAGTGCTTTCTCATGCACATGCAGGCCGTAATATCCCACGCCGCAGAAGGAAGGAATCAGCGCCGGATGAATGTTGATGATACGTCCCTCAAAGGCGTCCACCATTGCCGGCGGAATTGCCACTAAAAAGCCCGCCAGAACGATCAGATCCGGATTCAGCTCCTTCATTTTCTCCATAAACGCCTCATTGAACGCCGCGCGGTCAGGATATCGCTTCGGAGACATGCACAAGGCCGGGATACTGTGATTGCGGGCCCGTTCCAAGGCATACGCTTTTGCGTTATTGCTGATCACCGCCATAATCTCTGTGTTCGTGATCTTTCCGCTGTCAATGGCATCCAGTATCGCCTGTAAATTGGTGCCGCCGCCGGAGACACACACTACGATTTTTAACATATCAATGCTCCTTTTACCGGGCTGTGAGCCCGCCTGTCAGGATCGTTTTGTAAAACCGGTTTTCAGCACAAAGTCACACCCTTCTCCCCGGCTTCGCATCGTCCCACAATATATGCCTGCTCGCCAGCCTCTTTCAGCGCCTTCACTGTCGCGCCGGCGTCCGCCGCGTCCACGGCCAGCACCATACCGAGGCCCATATTATAGGTATTATACATCATCTGCTCCGCGATATCGCCCTTCTGCTGCAGCAGGGTAAAAATCGGTAATACCGGGTAGCTGTCTTTCTCCACGACAGCCCTCACGCCGTCCGGCAGCATGCGCGGAATGTTCTCATAGAAGCCGCCGCCGGTAATATGGCTGCAGCCCTTGATGGCAATACCGGCTTCCTTCACCTGCTTTAAGGCCTTCACATAAATGCGGGTTGGCGTCAGCAGCGCTTCGCCCAGGGTAGTACCCAACTCTTCATAATAGGTATTCAGACTCTCCGCCGTCATCTCAAAGACCTTGCGCACCAGGGAAAATCCATTGGAATGCACGCCGGAGGAAGCAATGCCCACCAGAACATCTCCCGCTTTGATATTCTCTCCTGTAATCATCTCAGAGCGCTCAGCCACACCCACGGTAAAACCGGCCAGGTCATACTCATCCACCGGCATCAAATCCGGATGCTCCGCGGTCTCGCCGCCGATCAGCGCCGCACCGGCCTGTAAACAGCCTTCCGCCACTCCCTTCACAATCTCTGCGATCTTCTCCGGAACATTTTTGCCGCAGGCGATATAATCCAGGAAAAATAATGGTTCACCGCCCGCGCAGGCCACGTCGTTGACGCACATGGCCACACAGTCAATGCCGACCGTGTCATGCTTATCCAGAATAAAAGCCAGCTTGATCTTGGTGCCCACACCGTCCGTGCCGGACAGAAGCACCGGCTCTTTCATCTGACTGATTTTCTCCAGAGAAAAAGCGCCGGAAAAACCACCGATCCCGCCCAGCACTTCAGGGCGCATCGTCTTTTTCACATGCTCCTTCATCAGCTCCACCGAACGATAGCCCGCCTCGATGTCCACTCCCGCCTTCTTGTAGTCCATTCTCACAATCTCCTTATATGTATGACTATCAATAATTCTGGTACCCGACCTCCTGCAGCCGCGCGTCCTTTTTCTGCACCGACTCTTTTAAGGAAGCGGAATACTCCTTCAGCCGCTGCAAAAGCGCCTCATCCGACGTCGCCAGAATCTTCGCCGCTAAAAGCCCCGCGTTCGCGCCTCCGTTGATCGCCACCGTCGCCACCGGAATACCTGTCGGCATCTGCACGATGGAATACAGAGAATCTCTGCCTCCCAGACTCGTCGTATGCATCGGAATACCAATCACCGGCATGGGGAAAATTGCCGCGCACATGCCCGGCAGATGCGCTGCCATGCCCGCGCCCGCGATGATCACTTTAAAACCTTTCGCCTCCGCGCCCTTCGCGTAAGCGAAAAACGCATCCGGCTCCCTGTGCGCGGAAATGATATTCATCTCGTAAGAAATTCCCAGCTGATCGAGAATATCCGCCGCCTTCGCCATTACGGGCATATCTGAATCGCTGCCCATCACAATTCCAACCTGTGCCATTGTTCAGTCCTCCTGATGTAGTTTATTTGTCTCCCAGCTGCGGGCATGCGCTCCCATGCCCCGGCACTTCCTTTTACAAATGCCGCCGTCACGCCAGCCCCGCGTTAAAAATCCACGCCAGGCTCACCAGCACTGCCGCATTGCATAGAATGCCCGCCCATCCCAGACGGTGAAACTGCTCTTGGTCCGAAACACACATCACGGACATCACCATGCCCGCCAGCGACATCGCCATCATCAGAAAAGCGGCAAAGCCCATCGAGAGGGTGGCGTCTCCGCGCATGGAAAAAGAGCGGTAGATCAGCAGACACATGCCGACGACGCTGATAAGGCCAAACGCAAAGCCCAGGATGCTCGTCGGTTTATAGACTTTTACCGCGTACTTGTATTTTCGTTTCATAATATGATGATCCTTAATTCACAGCCGCCCGTTAAAAGATCAGCGTCTTTCTTTCATTGAGCAACTTCCCGCCGCCCACAATCATCAGCACGCCGCCGGCCACGCCCACCACGATGGCGACAACACCGATGATGATGCTCATATTTCCAACGAATGTCATTATTTTATGAATTTTTTCCTGCATTTTATTTCTCCCAATACATTATTTTCAAGATTTCAGTCATTTCCTGACGCGTTTCGCGCTCCCGCCTGCTCTCATGTACCCGCAGACCGCATGACCTCACGCGCCGTACTGCGCATAGTACGCGTCAATAGCCGCCTTCAGGGTATCGTCGATCACAATCTCGCCATGACAGGGTCTGTTGTACAGATACTCTGTCACCTCCGCCATGGTCACGATCGCGCTCGCCTCGATGCCGTATTTTTCCTTAATCTCCCGGAGGGCGCTGACCTTGCCGTCGCTGCCCTTCTCCATGCGGTTTAAGGACACCATCAGACCCTTGATCTCCACATCGGCCTGAGCCTTTAAAATCGGGCAGGTCTCCTCGATGGACTTGCCGGAGGTCGTCACATCCTCGATGATTACCACTCTGTCGCCATCCTGTAAGCTGCTTCCAAGCAGAATTCCCACGTCACCGTGGTCCTTGATCTCCTTGCGGTTGGAGCAATAGCGGATATCCTTGCCATACAGCTTCGCGTACGCGATGACAGTCGCCACAGACAGCGGAATGCCCTTATACGCTGGGCCGAAGAGCACATCAAAATCATCCCCGAAATGCGTATGAATCGCCTGCGCGTAATACTCGCCCAGCTTCATCAACTGCGTGCCTGTCACATACGCCCCCGCGTTCATAAAAAAGGGACTCTTCCTGCCGCTCTTTAACGTAAACTCGCCAAATTTGAGCACATGAGAGTCCACCATAAATTCTATAAACTCCTGCTTATACTGTTCCATCCCGTTCCTCCTGCCTGTTTTTGTCGTTTCGATCTTATCATATTTATATAAGATTTTCAATCCGTAAAACTTCTATCCGCCAGCAATTGTTTTCGCCATTCAGCAGAGGCGTTTCACAATTGCCGCGTTATCCTTACAGACGATACGTCATCTGAGGCTCCCCCTCCAGATTCTTCCAGGTAAATATCCCGTCCTCCAGCGTCATATACCCGTGCCAGCTCCCTTCCTTGGGAATGGAGACAGACCCCGGATTCATATATATGTAATACCCATGTTCCTCACACCTGGGAATATGGGTATGACCGGCAAGCAGAATATCGCCTTCACACAGCGGCGGCAGATTCTTTTCATGGAAATGATGACCGTGTGTGACGAAAATCAATCGGTCCTTGATCGGAAGCAGCGCGTACTCCGCCATAATCGGGAAGTCCAGCACCATCTGGTCCACCTCCGTGTCGCAGTTACCGCGCACACAGAGAATATGATTTTTCACGGAATTCAGTTGTTCAATCACCCGCTTCGGGTCATACCCCTCCGGCAGATCGTTGCGCGGCCCGTGATAAAGCAGATCTCCCAGAAGAAGCAGGCGGTCTGCCTGCTCCCTCTCAAACGCTTTTAACAATCTGTCGCAGTATAAGGCGGAGCCATGAATATCCGATGCAATCAGCCACTTCATAACACTCTCTTCCTCCATCCGTCTCATCCGGACGGCTATTCAAACTCGTATCATTTTCTCATGCTCTGCAGCAGCCAATAACCTGTACTGCAAAGCAAATTCCCGTGCGTTGCTTTACCTCATGATCGTCTCTGCCTGAACGGATAAAACGCACTAGCGCGAAACCGCCTCGACCTTGATCGTATTGGTGCTGCCGCCCCTGCCGCCGAGCGCGCCGCCGGTCAGCACGACATTGTCGCCTTTCTCCAGATGGAAGGTCTCCTTCACCTTCAGCATGGCGAAATAGAACATGACGTCCATGGAATTGACCTCCTCGCAAAGCTCCGGCGTCACGCCCCAGCTTAAATTCAGCTTGCGCCAGACCTTCTCGGACGTGGTCATACCCAGGATGTCCACCGGACAGCGGAAGCGGCTGACCAAATGCGCGGTTCTGCCGCTCATGGAATTGACCACGATGGCCTTTGCGCCCACGTCAATCGCCATGGCCGCGGTAGCGTGAGAAATGGCGTCCAGATTGTTCTGCGCCTCAAAGTCTGTCTTATAGAACTGGCTCTTGTAATTAATCTGCTTCTCTGTAAACTCCGCGATCTCGGCCATCGTCTTCACGGCCTTCACGGGATATTTGCCCGCGGTGGTCTCTCCGGAGAGCATAATGGCGGAGGTGCCGTCATAGACGGCGTTGGCCACGTCGGAGAGCTCCGCCCTGGTGGGGCGGGGATTCTGAATCATGCTTTCCAGCATCTCGGTCGCGGTGATGACGCGGCTGCCGAGCATGCGGCATTTATTGATCAGATATTTCTGCACGGAGGGCACTTCCACGCCGGGAATCTCTACGCCCAGGTCGCCTCTGGCCACCATCACGCCGTCTGCCACCTCGCAGATAGCGTCGATATTGTCCACACCGGAGCGGTTCTCGATTTTGGCCACGATTTCCACATCCTGACCGCCATGCGCGTTTAAGAAATTGCGCAGGTCCATCACGTCCTTTTTGGTGGAAACAAAGGAAGCCGCCACAAAGTCCACGTCATTCTCAATGCCGAAGAGAATGTCCGCCTTGTCCTGCTCGCTCAGGTAGTCGTGGTCCATGATTTTATTGGGGAAATTCATGCTCTTGCGGTCGCTTAAGACGCCGCCCGCCAGCACCTTACAGACCGCATCCCTGCCCTTGATTTCCTGTACCTCCAGGATGATCAGACCATTATTCACCAGGACGGTATCGCCGGGGTTCAAGTTCTCAGTCAGCTTGTCGTAGGTCACTGAAACCTTTGTCTCATCGCCCACCACATCGTCACAGGTAAGCGTGAAAAGCGCGCCCTCCTTAAGGGTTACTTTGCCGCTCTCGAAGGTCTTGATCCGGTACTCCGGACCCTTAGTGTCCAGCATGATGGCGATGGGAAGATTCAGCTTCTCCCGCACCGCTTTAATCCGGGCAATCGTCGCCCCGTGGCCCTCGTGGGTGCCGTGAGAAAAGTTCAGTCTGGCGACATCCATGCCCGCGTGGCACATGTCTGTCAGCACCTGCTCGTTGTCACTCGCAGGGCCGATGGTACAGATAATCTTGGTTTTGCACATAGCTGTTTCCTCCGCTTATATTCGTAATGATTCACAGTTGCTTTGTAGTTCATTCTAACATAGTATTCCCCATTCCGCTATAAAAAGCGGGTAAAATAAGGAATATTTTATTGTCAGATCGTAATCAACGATCTATTCCCTTCATTTTAACATTCCGCAAAAGATTTGCAAGCCAAAATAGCCATGATCATAAAAAGCAACCAGTACACCGCCGCTATCCGGCAGATATGCTGATTGCTTTTCTCTTTCGTAGATGAAAATGTCAGGAAACTCTTACTCCTGCGTGATATCGCTCCCGAAATACTGCATGGAAAGCTCGGAGAGCGTTCCGTTCTCAGAGAGGGTCGCAATGGCCTCGTTGATGGCTTCGCGTAAGGACGCGGAATCATCACCCTTTCTGGTGGGGATGACGACGTTGGAGGCTTCCTCTGTCAGCGCCACAACCTTTAACTCCGCCTCCGGATGCACGTCCATGTAATCATAGAAGGACACCTCAGCGTTTAAGGTCGCGTCCACGCGGCCGGAAAGCACCAGCTCCAGGGTCTCATCCAGGCTGTCCACGCCGGTCACCTCCGCTCCGTAGCTCTCCGCCAGGTCCATGTAGGTGCTGGCGATGCTGTTGGCGGTCGATTTGCCGTCCAGGTCCTCAAAGCTTAAAATATCCTCATTATCCGAGCGCACGATCAGTGCGGTGCGGATGTAGGCATAGGGATCGGTGAAATCATATTTCTCCGCGCGCTCCTCGGTATACTCGACGCCGTTGACCACGAGGTCATAACGTCCCGCGTCCAGTCCGGCTAAAAGGCTGTCCCAGTCGCCTTCCACAAAGGTGACCTCCACGCCCAGCTCAGCCGCGATAGCGCGCGCTACGTCCGCGTCAAAGCCCACGAGGTTGTCATCCTCGTCGTGATAGCTCCAAGGCGCCCAGTTGCCTTCCAGGGCTACAACGATCTCGCCCGCCTCTAAAATGGCGGCCAGCTGGTCATCAGCGCTTTCCGTCTCCGCAGCGGTTTCGGTCTCCTGAGAAGTCTCTGTCTCAGCGGCTTCAGTCTCCTCCGCGGTCTCTGCTTCTGTGGTTTCTGCTTCTGTCGTGTCGGCCTCAGAGCTGCTGCTTGTCGAGCAGCCCGCCAGGACGCCCACAGTCATCGCGCAGGCCATGAGCAGTGCCAGAATTTTCTTTTTCATAATGCTCCTCCTTCTTACCTTTTTTAACTTTTATAATAAAAGTCGATTGCTTCACACTACGTGTAGCTAACGCATAAGTTCGACTACGAAAATCAAAGATTTTCTGTCTCACTTATCCCGCAATCGCTGCCCATATTCGCAATCCGCACATTTTCCTCTGGAAAATGGCTGCTTGCTCATATGGTCAGGTTGTCTGATATCCATGCTCTTAGCCATGTAAGCATGGCACGAGCCTGTCTATCGACAACACTTTTATCCTATCTTCAAAAACTCCCTCGTCCGCTCCATCTTCGGATGGGCGAAGAATTCCTTACTCTCTCCCTGCTCCACAATGCGGCCGCCTTCCATGAAAATCACCTTTTTGGAGACGTCGCGGGCGAAGCTCATCTCGTGCGTGACCACCACCATGGTCCTGCCCTCATTCGCCAGGTCGCGCATCACGGAGAGCACCTCCCCGATCAGCTCCGGATCCAGCGCCGACGTCGGCTCGTCGAAAAAGATAATCTCCGGATCCGTGGCCAACGCGCGGGCGATGGCGACACGCTGCTGCTGTCCGCCGGAAAGCTGGTAGGGATAATAGTCATACCGGTCGGAAAGCCCTACCTTATCCAGCATCATGCGCCCGATCTCGTCAGCCTGCCCCTTCTCCATTTTCCTGCCGACGGTCAGACCGATGGTCACATTTTGCAGCGCGGTTTTATTTAAGAAAAGGTTGTAGCTCTGAAATACAAAGGCAGTCTTTTTGCGCAGACGCGCGATGTCCTTTTTGGAAATATGGCCAAAGGAAAACTCCTCGCCGTCAAAGACAAGCCTGCCGCTGTCCGCTGTTTCCAGAAAATTAATGCAGCGCAGCAGCGTCGTCTTGCCGGAGCCGCTGGGACCCAAAACCGCGACCACATCTCCTTTGTCCACGGAAATATCCAGCCCGCGGAGGACCTTAAGATCGCCGAAGCTTTTGTGGATATCGTGAATCTCAAGCATCATGATCCGTTCCCTCCCCGGTATTTATTTAAATATTTCTCTCCCACACTCTGCAGCCACGTCAGAGCGGTAGAAAAGATCAGGTATACGAACCCCGCCTCACAATACAAAAGCAGCGGCTCATAGTATGTAGCGTTGACCCTCTGCGCGGTCATCATAATCTCCTGCACCGTAATCACGGATGCCAGCGAAGTGTCCTTCACCATGCTGATCAGAGCATTGGACAGGGATGGAAACGCGGTGCGCATGGCCTGCGGCAGGACGATGTGCCACATGATCTGGATATAATTCAGCCCCACGCAGTAGCCGGCCTCAATCTGGCCCTCAGACACCGATTCGATGGCCGCTCGCATGGTCTCGGCGGCGTAAGCGCCCTCATTTAAGGCAAATACGAGCACCGCCGCGGGGAAAGCGTCTATCAGGATGCCGACCTTCGGCAGGCCGTAAAAGACGACAAAAAGCTGCACCAGAAGCGGCGTGCCGCGGAAAATCCAGATGTAAACGCGGGCCAGCTGTCTGAAAACCGGCATGCGCGCGACCTGGACTAAGGCTACGACCAGGGAAATGACCATGGCAAAGGAAAAGCCCAGGATGGTGAGCGGGACCATCGTTTTCACGGCCGCGTTCATCAGCTTGGGGAAGGCCTCCACCAGAATTTTTATCACACGTTCATCCATGATTATATATCTTTCTGTTTACAAAATGACAAAACAGACCGCACAATGACTGATACGACTACACCGTACGACTCAGCGGTGTATCTCAGCCATACAACTTTTTACGCCACCAGTCTGTAAAAACACTTGCTTTTTTTCGATTCCTTTCATATAGTATACACATAGCAATCCATAAATCAAGAATGCACTTTTTTTATAGATACTTACCAAAAAGTAAGCGTATATCCTCGTCCCGGCCCTGAACGCAGCGCAGCCGGGCAATATATGCGAAAGGAGTCCTTCTGTATGGGAAATAAAGAAAACTGCAAAGAAAACAGCATCCCCTGCTTCTGCCCACTGCACACCACCATGTCGATGATCGGCGGCAAATATAAAACCGAGATCCTGTGGAATCTGATGGAACACGGGACATTGCGCTACAGCGAACTGCACCGCTATATGCCCAAAGCCACCGACAAGATGCTGGCACAGCAGCTGCGCGAGCTTGAGCGCGATGAGCTGATCACCCGCACGGTCTACCCTGTCGTGCCGCCGCGGACAGAATACGCCCTGACCGCCTTCGGTGAGAGCCTCATTCCGATCCTGGACGCCATGTGCGAGTGGGGTGAGAATTACTTAAGCATCAAGCAGAAATGCCAGAAGAAGGCGCAGTAATAATCTGAAAACGCCGCAGATCAGGTAGATGCAAGCCTGTGTCTGCGGCGTTTATTCATCACCTGCCGGCCAGCGCCTGCATCAGATCCGCGCGCATGTCCAACACAGCCTGTCTGGAGGCTTCCGCGAAGTGCTCCGGGCCGAATGCCTGATATTTCTCCTGCTGCCAGGCGGCGATGATGTCGCGGGAGGAGTTCACGATCGCGCCCAGGCCATCCTCATTGAAAAAGTGAACCAGGTCAGCGCCCTTCGCTCCCTGCGCGCCATAGCCGGGCACAAGGATGTAGGCTTTCGGCATGATCTGACGCAGGATTCTGCCCTGCTCAGGATAGGTCGCGCCCACGACAGCGCCCACATAGCTGTAGCCGCTCTCACCGATGAAATCGCTGCCCCACTCCGTCACCTTCTCCCCGACCCACTCATAGAGCGGGCGGTCGTCGATCAGGCGATCCTGAAATTCGCCGCTGCTGGGATTGGAGGTCTTGGTCAGGATAAACAGGCCTTTCTTTTCTTCCTTACAGACCTTCACAAAGGGAGCCACCGCGTCGGTGCCCATATAGGGATTGAGCGTGGCAAAGTCCTCGTCAAAGCCATACAGCTTCTGACTGCCCACCTGGACCCGGCCCAGATGTCCCACCGCGTAAGCCTCCGAAGTAGAACCGATATCGCCGCGCTTGATGTCGCCGATCACAACCAGGTCTTTGCTCTTGCAGTATTCTACTGTTTTGCAGAACGCCTTCACGCCCTCTAAGCCGAACTGCTCGTACATGGCGATCTGCGGCTTCACTGCCGGAACGATGTCGTAAATCGCATCCACGATTTCCTTATTAAACTGCCAGACGGCCTGGGCGGCGCCCTCAAGAGTCTCGCCGTACTCCGCGAACGCTTTATCTAAAATCTGTTCCGGAATGAACTTCAATGTCGGATCCAGCCCCACCACGATGGGCGCCTGGGTCTTTTTGATTTTGGAGATGAGTTTATCGATCATGGGTGTCTTCCTTTCTTTTCATCTGCTTCTGTGCTGGCAAAATTTTATCAAAGCCATACCGAAAAGTCAATTGAATCATATGGCAAAGTCGATACATCGCCCCAAAATCGACAACATTCTTGAAATATTGGATTTTATTATAGAAATATGGTTCTATCAAATAAAAAAAGAAACGAGCAGGCCGCATGAGCAATAGCTGTACGGTCTCTTCCGGGAGGTCCCATGAACCCGACATACCGTGCGCTCTTTGGGCAGCGGCTGCGCGCGCTGCGCCTGGAGCGGGGTCTGCAGCAGAAGGCCGTGGCGGCCAGCCTGCATATCAGTCCCTCTACTTATTCGAATTATGAGAACGGCATCTATCTGCCCAATATGGAGGCGCTGATTCTGCTCGCTGACCTCTTCCAGATTTCCCTGGATGAGCTCACGGGACACAATGTGCCGCGTCCACGCAGCCCATAAATGCAGCCGCAGAAAAAACATTCACCGTGCTCAGACAGTCCCTGAAAGCAATCGCCCCCGACACAGCGTCACTGCGGCACCATCAGCGTACTCCCATCTGACACAAACACCAGCGTCCCCTGCGTATCCGTCCGGTAAATCTGCGCGCCGACCGCCTCCAGACGCTTAAGCGTCGAGGCATGCGGATGCCCGTAATCATTCTCCGCGCCGCAGCTGATTACCGCGTACTGCGGCCTGACCGCATTCAGGAGCGTCTCCGTGGAGGAGGTATAAGAGCCGTGGTGACCCGCCTTGTAGACTGTGGCCGCAAGCTCCTGCCCGCTCCCCACCAGTGCTTCCTCCGCTTCCTCTTCCGCGTCGCCGGTGAATAGAAAGCTGTTGGCGCCATGGTCGATTCGTAAGCAAATCGACGTATTATTCGGCGTGTCCCACTCCCCGACGGGTCCCAGGAAGGTGACGGTCGCGCCGCCAAAATCCACCGTATAGCCGGGTTCAGGCAGCCAGGCTGTCAGCCCTTTCTCAGAGAGCGCGTCCAGCAGACTGGAATAAGACGAATTCTCCTTCTCAAAATCCGAGAAAAAAACCTCCTCCACCTCAAACTGACGCAGCACATCCGCCGCGCCTCCGATATGATCCGAATCCGAGTGTGTCAGCACCAGATACTCGATCGTTTCCACTTCATACGCCTTAAGGTAATCCAGCAGAATGTCCACATCCTCCCAGTAACCGGTGTCGATCAGCATCGTCTCACCATCGCAGAGCAAGAGCGTCGCGTCCGCCTGCCCCACATCGAGGTAAATCACCTCCAGCGTGCTGCCCTCCGGCAGCGCTAAAAGCCTCTGCTGCTGCCGGTACTGCCGCAGCAGTCCGGGTCCGAACTGCCTGAGCCCAAAAATGCCGCAGAGAATCAAAAGCCCGATCAAAACGGTCAGGCATGCCCGTAATTTTCTTCGATTATTCTTTCTCTTTTCTGGTTTGTCTCCGGTCACGGCATGTTTTTCTCTCATTTATCCGAGTAGGTCTCCCTCACTTCTCTTATCGAACGTGATATTCGTCCTTTTTCTGCTATTGCTTTATTTGCTGTTGCTTTTTCTGCTGTTATTTTATCTGGCGTTATTTTATCTGTTTTATCTTTTGTATTTTTCGTGTTGCAAATCGTTTATCCTTCGTGTATAATACATTTAACGAGGGAGCCGGAAGGTGAGTGCGGATCACCCGAACCGGCGAAAATCTTTAAGTTGCTATTTGAAATAGCCGTTCCGGACTTTGCGAGTGATCAGGACGGCTATTTCTTATTTTTCATATTCAGAATCGCAACGATCAACGACTCAAACGTCAGTAAAACCATGAATTCCTCGTATGTACTCATAATCATCACCTCTTTCCGTAAGGGTCTCGGCTTGGGTGAGAGCACGTCCCCCGGCTCCCCGGGTAAACACACTATGTACCGCAACTATACCACATGCCGAACAAATGTTCAAGCCAGCCTCGAAGCTCTTTTTCAGGAAATTCTTCAGTCCAGATTGTTCAGGCAGAAAATCTTCAACGCAAAATCTTCAGCACAAAATCTTCTCACAGAAAATCTTCAGCAAATCTTAAGAAAACCGTCGATATCATTTCATTGAAAAGAACATGGGAAGGTGATAAACTGGAAGGAAAGAAGCACAAAACTGCGTGAAAGAAGGTATCTTTCTCATGAAAAGGAAGCTGACAATTGTTTTCACTGCCGCCATCCTGGCCGCAGCCATGCTCGCCGGATGTTCCGACCAGGCGCAGTCGCCGCGTGTCGAAACGGTTGAACTGGCGTTGGAAACACTTGAGACAGCGGAAGAGACCATGGAAACGCAGTCCGCGGTCATGGGAGAAAGCATACCCTCCGCCCCGGAGGATCAAATCGTCACGATCCAGACCAGCACGCAGACGGTCACCGGCGCCTTTCACTACGCAGAGGCATATAAGGTGCTGGAGCTGGTAAATGAGCACCGCGAATCCCTGGGGCTGAACGCCCTCGCCTGGGATGAAGACATGCGGGAAGCAGCGGAAATCAGAGCCGCCGAAGCAACCCTCAACTGGTCCCACACCCGCCCCAACGGCGAGAACTGGTACACCGTCAGCGACCTTGTCAAGGGCGAGAACCTCGCCAAGGGCTACGACAGCGCCGAGGAAGTCTTTGCAGCCTGGATGGCCTCACCCGGTCATCGGGAAAATATCGAATGGGATCAGGCGACTACCATTTACGTCTCCTATTTTGAAGTCTCGGCCGGCGGCTTCTGGGCCATGGAACTGGGATATTCATGATGTAAAAATCGCAGGCGCAGAGTATAACCAGCCTCACGGCTGCTCAACCTCCTCACCCCGAAGCACCGCCTGCATGAGTTCCTGCGCTGTGGCCACTGTAGATTCATCCGGTATCATCACATACGCTCTCACACTCATGGAATATGGCACCTGGGAAGAACCCGTTCCGTCCACACTATAGGTAACGATATTCCAGTCCGCCCCGCTCGAAAGCTGGTCACTGACCAGGGAAGCAATCAGGTCATAAGGCACGCTGGTCTCAAAATTATTCTCCGCCGCCTCCAGCAAAGAGTTATATTTCACCAGGATGTCCGGCGACATGGCCTTGTTGATGATGGCCTTGATCACCTGCATCTGGTTTTTGCCGCGCTGACGGTCCCCGGACGCGAAGGCATAACGCTCCCGCGAAAACAACAGCGCCTCGTCCCCGTTCATCTCATTATATCCTGCGGTGAAATACAGATTTTTGTCAAAGCTGGACTGAAAGGAATATTCCGAATACACGGTCACACCGCCCAGCGCGTCCACGACTTCCTCCAACCCCTCGAAGCAAATCCGGACATAGTAGTCCACCTCGATGTCATAGAGCATCTCCAGTGTGTCCATGGATACACTCACCCCGTAAATACCCGCGTGCGTCAGCTTATCGCATATCCCATTGGAAATAGAGAGCGGCACATAATAATCCCGGGGCGTGGAAACCAGCAGCACTGTATGCGTATCGGGGTTCACCACTGCCAGGATGTTCACATCGCTGCGGCTTTTGGCCTTCAGGCCGTTGCGGCTGTCTATCCCGCTGATATAAACGATAAAGGCATTCTCTGAAATCTCATCTGAAGTCTCCTGTTCCTGCGAAGTATCTTCCTGTGGTGCGGCTGCCACTGTGATCTCCTCCACCACCTCTATCAAAGTCACCTCGCGAAGCTTCTCGAAAATATCCTCATACCCTTCGATTTCTTCCAGGACCTCCAGAAACGCACTGTTTAATAAAATTACCCTACACTCACCGGTCAAAAGCGCATCCGCCAGCGACGTCAGCCCTTCGTATTCTATCGTGCCAAGGTCGGTATCCAGCTCCGCCTCAAACTGTTCGATCGCGGCGTCCGTGCTGCTTCTGTCAATCTGGGACAATATCCCGAACGCGTACTCTGTCAGCTGGCTGACCGCCTCCGCGTCATCCTCCGCCAGCACATAAACGCCCACATTCGCCACCTCCGTCTGCATCGTCGTGATGGAAGTGAGCGTCCCCGTCACCTTTGCCAGCACCGTACTGCCATAAATCAGCACACCGCAGGTTACAACGGCCAGCACCGTCCCCAGCGCGAAGCGCAGCCTTTTTAACAGGCGCCTCGTCCCCGCCCACACCAGTACGGTCGGGAGCAGGAGCAAAATCAACGCCAGAACCAGATATTTCCACGGCACCATTCCGCACTTCACCAGGAAATAATCAAAGACCAGCGTCACGGCCAGCACTGCTCCAGTGATGACCAGGCCGGGGATTTTATTTTCTTTTGTAGTTGAATCATTCATGTCTGAAATTCACTTGTGCGTCGTTTGTGATGACGCTTTCTCTCCTTGCGATGTATCTTCTTGCGGTGTAATTTGATCATATTCATCATGAAGCGATGATGCCTGCTCTGTCTCTATATCCGCAGAAGAATTCAGTTCTTCAGCACTGCCAACTTCAGATTGGCAGCCAAAAGTGTCCGTGTCCGAAGATGAAGCCCCTGCCACGGGTTCCATATAATACAGTTTCATAATTCAAAAAAAGCAGCTGCCTAGTAGAAATGAACCCTTATCTTCTTCCTGCAACGGCTCCATTTTTGCTATCATCATTTGTACACGCGTCTTCTCACAATTTCCATTTACAGAAATCTTCTCAGATTAATACCATGTGAGTATCCGGCAACTCACCATATTGTAACACAATCCTCTAAAAGAGAAAAGGGATTTGTCTTCTTTTGAGACGTTATACTAGCTCATCAGCAGCTCACTTGCATCCACACTTAATCTATAATTCTAATGCGTTATCTGTGAACTTTGCATGAAAGTTACACTAAATTTAGAAAATCCAATATTTATGCGGATATAAGATGATCCTGACAGAGCTATTTTAGTGTAATAGTTACACTAAAACGACTTTTTTTAAGGTTCAATTTTACCCTTTATTTTTGGGTTTTTTCACCATTTCAATGAATTTTAGTGTAACTTATTTGCAGAGTTCACATTATCATTAAGCAGAAACTCATACAATCCCATATGCAGAATCCCCGATTCATC
>JAJQFS010000014.1 GCA_021200995.1 Lachnospiraceae bacterium
CTCGCCTGACTAGCGGGAGGCCAAGGGTTCGAGCCCCTTTACTTCCATTTCAATATGCAAAATCCGAACTCGATGAGTTCGGATTTTGTGCGTTCTACTCCACTTTTATGCTCTTAAGCGTTCTCCAGATACTGCTTCATGGAGGCGATATATTCCTCCCCGATGCGGCTTAAGGTCATATTTTTGTGGGTGATATAGCCGATTTCCATGGTGATGTCTTCGCCCTGGCTTTCATCCACAAACGGCACCGCCACGTAGTCGCTGCCGTTCAATTCCTCGCAGATGATGCCGGAGCAGAGGGTGTAGCCGTTGACGCCCACCATCAGGTTCAGCATGGTAGCGCGGTCGTTGGCGCGGATTGTCTGGGAGGATTCTCCTGTGGTAAAGATTTCCTCCGCATAATAAAGGGTACTGTTGTCGCCCTGGTCAAAGGTCAGGCAGGGATATGGCGCCAGCTGCTTTAAATTTACTGATTTTTCTTTTGCCAGCGGGTGTTCTTTCCATAAATACACGTAAGGCTTACAGTCCACCAGATGATGAAAAACCAGGTTGGCATTATTCAGAATTCTGGTCATGGCCTTGCGGTTGAATTCGCTTAAATACAGGACGCCGATCTCACTTTTCAAGGTGCTGACGTCGTCGATGACCTCTCTGGTTTTGGTCTCTTTGATGGCGAACTCATACTCGGAAAGGTCATAATTCTGCGCCATATCCACAAACGCTTTGGTGGCAAAGGAATAGTGCTGCGTGGAAACGGCGAACTTCTTTTTGAGCGACCCGCCCTTTCCGTATTTGTGCATCAGATTTTCATACTGGCTGTAAATTTCCTTGGCCTGGTAGAGGAAGTCCACGCCATCGTTGGTCAGCGTGACGCCCCGGCCGCTGCGGTTTAGGAGCGTGACGCCCAGTTCTTTTTCCAGCTCTTTGATGGCGTTGGTTAAGGAGGGCTGGGAGACGTAGAGCTGCTCCGCAGCCTTATTTAAGGAGCCGGTCTCGGCAATCGTGATCATATAAGACAATTGTGTGAGCGTCATGTTATCTTCCCTCTTAATCCGGATCCCCGGAATGCGCCACAGCTTCCGGATCTGCAAGCTTCTCTGCCGTGACGTTCACTTTTTCAGTGTCATGTTCTCAATCATATTTTCTGAGAAACCATTCACCTGCGCGTTCACCTTCAGATTCTCAAACGTAAAATCACAAAGCTGATATTGTCCGGGAGACGGCTCCACATCAAAACAGATCTGACAGTCGCACTGACAATCTCTCATCACGATATGCTGCGCCTTGGAAAGAGGCTTGTCCGTCCGGCCTTTCAGATCATAAAACTGTGTCCAGGGTTTGACTTTGAGAAAAGTCGCCATCCTGCCTGTCACCTGCTCCACTGTAATGTATTCGTACAGCTGCGGCGTGTCGGGGCGAAGCTTCAGCCATAACAGGTTACTGCCGGCCAGCACGTTGATCCTGCGGATGAGGATATTGCGGTTATGAACAGACTCCGAGCCGCAGGTCAGGCAGCCGTGACAAAAGCCGTAGGTGCAGTCTTCCACTAAAATCCGCTCGTTGGCGCCATTTTCCGGCTGTGTGTCCGCCCAGGGACCTTTGCCGCCCTTTAAGACCACAGAGTCGTCATTGACCTCCATATAGCAGTTTTTAATCAGAAAATCCGAGCATACATCGATGTCGATCGCGTCCGTGCTGGGTGCCTTCACAGGCGACACCGGTGAAAAGATACGGCAGCCTAAATATTTCACATGATGGCTTCTGTAAATGTGATTGGTCCAGAAATGAGAATTCTGAAGGCTTAAGCCCGCCACCAGCACATGAGCTGAGTTTGAAATATAAACAAGGTGCGGACGCTGCTCGTCTTTATTCGTACACTGCGGATTCCACTGCCGCCGCAGCCAGAAGGCCTTCCAGGAACGCAGGCCATTGCCATCGATAGTGCCAGGACCGCACATGGTAAAGCCGTCGACGCCGTCCACGTTGATCAGCGCCGCGAAATACTGGCAGGTCTCACCCTCAATGCGTGTCTCACAGACTGGATAGTCCGCGATGTCGTCGCTGCCCTTTAAGGTTCCGCCCTGTGCCACATACAGATTCACGCTCTGCTTAAAAAATAAGGATCCTGTCAGGTAGGTTCCGGCAGGAACAACTATGACGCCGCCGCCCTCTGCCGCAGCCTGATCGATCAATAACTGAATCTCTTTCGTATGCACCCGTCCATCGTCCAAAATCCCGAACTGCGTCAATACGTACTGCCTGCCCAGTTCCTCTATGGAAGGAATGGTTGTATCATAAAACCAGTCGTCGATGGGAGTCCCATCGGGGAAATATTCTTTTACCGGCATTTTTTCTCCCCCGTCACAGCTGAATCATCTCCGAATACGCCATGATATAAGGTCCGCTGCCCTTCCCTTCATCCGGCATATAATATTCCGTGTTCTCGTAATTATTGGTATTATTGGCCGCCGCCTTCATATAAATATCCTCCAGGCCGTCGTCCTTTAATTTCAGCTCCGTCATTGCCGTGAACGCCTTCACCGCCGCGTCACGATAAGAAGCGTCCAGCCAGCCCTTGCGCACGCCCTTTAAAATGGTATACACCATCATGGATGTTCCGCTCGTCTCCAGACGGTTTGTCTCCGTCACCGGCCAGTCCGCGACGTTTGCCCACATACCGCTCTTATCCTGATACGGCAGCATACCGTCCACAAAAAGCTTCAGGTTGGGCTTGATCACATCGACCAGTTCACCGCCAGCCACATCCATGACATCCACCATGGCCATCGCGTACCAGCCCATGGCGCGGGTCCAGTGGAACGCGCAGGCATCATCCTTACTGTTGCAGGCATGGACATACATGCCGTTCTCAGCCAGCATCGTCTCCGCCACCCACTGGAAGCGCTTTTTGATCAGCTCCAGCTGCGCCGTGTCGCCGGTCTTTGCCGCGTAGCTTGCCAGGAACGGCTGCAGCATGTAAATGCCGTCCAGCCAGACTTTGAACATGGGTGGTTTGCCGCCTGCCCAGGAGTGCCAGTAATTGTAACCAAGGTTCTCCTCCATGAAATCCAGCGGGACAATATTGCCCTTCGAATTCACATGTGTCGTGTCGGTCAGATCACGGTAAAGGGTGGACGCGAGCTTCATATAATCGTCATGCCCGTCCGTCATCTTCATGACAACAGCCGCTGTCTTATAGCAATCCGCCCCGTGATGGTCCACATAGCCGGCCAGCCTGGGATTTAAGGACACGGAACCGTCCTCTCCCTTCACCAGCATGGCGTCCAGGTACTCTTTCACATAATCATAATAGTGCTTTCCCTTTTCCGGATCCACGGCATAGATGTCATAAAGTCCCTCCATCACCACGCCGTTGTAATAGCTCCAGTCAAAGAGGTAAGGCTTGACGGACGGGGTTCTGTACTCGTTATCCCAGGTAAAAAATTTATGCTCGTCCGCCACGACTTCCCTGGGCACGTTTTCCTTTGAATCCACGGTCAGACCATCGATATAAGCGCGCGCCTTCTCCAATACACTCTGTAACTCCATACAATAACCTCTCTTTCTTCCGGCTTCGCGTTACCTCACCCCATAAGGCACCGCGCGAATTCCGTGTTTATTCGCCAGGCTTCCTGTCATGGTCACCTCGATCTCATTTTCACCCTCATGCAGAAGACCCTGCACCGCGAAACGATGCGTCGGCCAGAAGGATACGCCCGCGTCCTGCCCGTTGATTTTCAGCTCCGCCATATCATAGCCATCGAACGTGATCATGGGCACTACGCCTTCTTCAAGCTCCTCAGCGCTTACCTCCATCGTGGCCGTATAGGTTCTGGTGCATTCAAAGGTGTTGCGGCCGACAAGGGTAAACTTCGGCTTCGGCAGCCAGACCTTCTTCGGCGACACGGGCAACTCCTCATATTCCTCCTCACTGCAGAGGAATAAAAGCTTGCTCTGTCTGGGACGCAGACTCAAACGGATCTGCGCGCCGTCCTCGCTCTGTAAGGTCGCCTGACGATAAGCCTCATCGTTCCACAGATCATATTTCCCGACTTTTCCTGTGACACCCGGTAAAGTCAGCGTTGTCTCAATGATCCGGTT
Organism: Lachnospiraceae bacterium; assembly: GCA_021200995.1. GTDB lineage: Bacteria > Bacillota > Clostridia > Lachnospirales > Lachnospiraceae > RGIG6307. The sequence continues at coordinate 4,102 of JAJQFS010000014.1, forward strand.
TCCTTCATTCGTCAAAAACCAGCATTCCACACCGCCGCGGAGAAAATGCGCGCAGCGAAGCGAGGGCGCGGCCGGAAAACACTGCACATCCGCCATGGCCGCCGTCACCTGATGAGACGCCTGGGGAAATACATTCTCCGTATCGTTTAAGACCGCCTGATACCGATTGTCGTTTAAAATCAGCTCATGTGTCTGTTCATCGACTGTGCATCTGTCCCAGTAACTCTCCGGTATGTACTGGAAGCCGGTCTGGCTCTCAAATAAGGGGGCCACAATCTCCGGACAGAGCGCGCGATTTCTGCACAGAACCGCGACGGGAGTCTTTAAATCCGCGTCCGTCATCAGGCAGGACAGCCTGCGCATATAAGAAGACCAGCGATTATAATGCGGCCACCAGATATTATTCGGACCCACATCCGGCGGACGCTCCTCTTTCCGCTTGCCTTCAATGGAATAATAGAAGGCGTGCGGCACGAAAAGATTAACACCGCGCACCGCCAGCCAGTCCAGATACCACTTCATATCCCCGCCTGAAAACTGCCAGGGATTATTGTCCGCGTTGCAGGCACCAAAGCACTCGTTGGCGTTGCGTCTGCGTCCCATCAGCCTGGCCGCGTCCGCGCTGCACTTGGCCATAGTGGAATCCATGCCCTTGAGACCGCCCTTCTCCGGACTGATCCAGCGCAGCACCAGATCCTGACCCGGTATATGGAAATAGTGCTCCACCTCAATATCATCACTCTGATGCGGATGTCCCATCAGGCAGATGCCGTGATCCGCGCACCAGGCGCTCAGCTTCTCATAGTAAACCTCGCTTTCCCGCTGTAAAATCAGTTTGTCATACAGACGGGTATCATCATTTTCCCTGCCGAAAAACATTTCCTGCAGATTGGAAAGATTGCCGCCGGCCTGGGTAAAGACTTCCGCGAAGTTATGGCTCCAGGCAAACATGCCGCGGACATTCCTTCCCATAATACTGGGTTCATCCGTGAAAAAGGCGATGATCGTGTTGCCGAAATATTCCGAGAACTCCCTGTAATACGCCTCATGCGTCAGTTCAATAAAGCGATCCACGGCCACAGGATTCAACAGGTCTGCGGTCAAAGGCGCGTTTGGTTCGCCGTCCTCCTGATCCCAGTGGATACCGCGCATGGTGCCGCCGGTCTTACGCGCCACTAAAAACCGGTCACCCGCCTCCGCGAGGAACTCATCGCCGGGCTGTACCTTTCTCGTCAGGGTAATGCCCTCGCTCGCCAGCTCCGGATGTCTATCCACAACCTGTCCGTTGGCGGAACCGGATGGATACATACCCTCATCATAAAGCACAACTGACATATGCAGACGGTCGGCTGTCTCTACAGCCGTGCGGATATAACTGAAGTAGGCCTTTGACAGATATTTGATGCGCTTCGGCAGTCCCATGCGGGGGTGCAGCACCACACCTGATACGCCGTGCGCCGCGAAATCCTCCATCTGGTGGACAATTTCCTGACTGGAAAGATTGCCGTTTAAAAACCAGAACGGGATCGGTGTGTATTCGTCCCCCGGACTGTGAAGCATTTCCAAAAGTTTCATTCTGTGATGTCCTTTCTGAATATGCGGGCAGAGATTCTGCCCTTCTTCGAAAGTATAACATTTCAAAAGCAGACAGTAAAGCTTGACATTCCAAAAAAACGGGATAAATTCCACACTCTTTTCATTATTATTTTGGACACTTTTTTCACTTGCGTGAACGATTCTTACTATATATAATGAATACAATGAGTGTACACCCAAAGGGCATACCTTGTGCAGGCGGATAAGGCATTTAAGGAGGAGAATATCATGAACCCAATTGAACAGATCATGTATTATACTGACCCGGATCGGGCCGAATTATGGTGGGAAAAGCCTGCAGGCGCGACCCCAGACACCCGATACCAGGTCTCCCTAAATGGAAATGTATGCGGAGAGACAGATAAAACACATTTCACTCTAGAAGGTCTGGAAAGTGGAAATGAGTATACCGCCGCTGTCAGTGTACTGACCGCCTGTGACGAGACCACCACTACCAATACGGCCAGTCAGCAACTTACATATGAGCCATCGACAACGTCTGCAGGTCATTTGCCTCAGGCAGCTTCTGTCACCCTCACCACACCCCTGCCCCGCACCCGCATCGACGTCACCGCCGCCCCCTATTTCGCAAACGGCGATGGGCAGACCATGAACACGGCGGCTTTGCAGAAAGCCTTCGATGACTGCCCTGCGGGCGGCGCGGTCTATCTGCCAGCAGGTACTTATCTCACCGGCGCACTCAGGCTCCACAGCGACATGGAACTGTATCTGGACGAAGGTGCCGTATTACAGGGCACCGCTGACCCGGCGGATTATCTGCCCCGTATCAAAAGCCGCTTTGAAGGCACAGAGATGGAGTGCTACCAGAGCCTGCTCAATTTAGGCGAGCTGGATCATACCTCCGGCCCCAACTGCTCGAATGTCATCATCCGCGGCAAGGGTGCCATCAAAGGCGGCGGCTTCCCGCTCGCCTGGGCCACCATCCAGTCTGAAAAGGAACTTTTAAAGGAATACCTAGCCGCCAACGCAGACTATGTAGCGACCTGTGAGAATGACAACACCATCCCCGGCCGTGTCCGCGGTCGCCTCATCAACATGAGCAACTGCAGCAACATCCGCATCAGCGGCCTGACCCTCGCCGACGGCGCCAGCTGGAATCTGCACATGGTCTACAGTGATCACATCGTCACCGACCACTGCACCTTCAGCTCCAAAGGCACCTGGAACGGGGATGGCTGGGATCCGGACTCAAGCGAGAACTGCACACTCTTTGCCTGTGTATTTCATACTGAGGATGATTCCGTCGCCATCAAATCCGGCAAAAACCCGGAGGGCAACGAAATCAACCGTCCCACCCGCCACATCCGCATCTTCGACTGTTACAGCTCCTTCGGCCACGGCCTGTGCATCGGCAGCGAGATGAGCGGCGGCGTCGAGGATGTGAAAATCTGGGACTGCGACCTGAAAAACTCCATGGTCGGCATCCAGGTCAAAGGCACCAAAAAGCGCGGCGGCTACGTACGCGGCCTGCATGTTCAAGACTGTATCGTTCCCTGCCTGTTAGCTGTCTCTGTGGGTTATAATGACGACGGCGTCCCGGCTCCGGAGCCTCCGTATTTCGAGGATTTCACCTATGAGCGTGTGACCGTCACCGGCCGCAGCCTCTTAGAAGAATTCACGGACTGCAAGGCCATCGAGCTGATCGGCTTCGATGAGGCGCATCCGGTGCGTAACGTTTTATTTAAGGATGTCAAAATCACCGGCGGACTGGGGATCAATACCGAGCTGTGTGAGAATGTGAGATATGAGGATTAGCGAAATAGTGAGGGGGCGCTGCGAATTTGCAGCGCCCCCTCATTTTTCCAAGTCTGTCATTGCTTATTCCTGCAATCATTTCCCTCAACATTTTGTGATTTATACAGCTGAAAGTCTCTGAGCAGCGACGTTCTAGCCTGTACTCCAAACCATTCGCTATCAGTCAGATAATGGGGCCGTTTGATTTGAATGTTTAAGTTGCTTGATTGAATAGATCGAAAAGCAGCTTCTTTCAGGGTTTCCTTTTTCTCAGATGTTTGAGAAGGAATATTTTCGGTGTTATCAAATGCATGATCATGATCCATTAATGGACAAAAACCAGTAATTCTTCCGGTATTATTATCCATGAAGAATCCCCAGTTTTGCTCGTGCCTGTCACTGTTTCCCAAAATATAGTCAGCAATCTGCATTTGCTTGTAAGCGGGTTCATTTTCAATATATTTAATTGGAGTAATATCATTACGGTCACATCCCACCTGGAGATCTTCCCATGTCACAATGGAAATGTCTTCCGAAGTAATAAGCGGGCATCTGGCAACAATTTCTCCAGCAGTTTCGATTTCTCTGATCTTTTTGTCTCTTGCAATTTCAGCCAAAACATTCGGATCCGCCTCAGTATAATCAACGTGGGGAATATTTAACTGGGTAAGGATTTCTGATGCCGCAATTTCTTTTCTCCCTATTTTGTACAGATATATTCCGCTATTTTCCTTTACCCAGCATTTTGCACTCATTCCCTGAGTAGTAGTTTCCGGGGTATGCAATCTGCCATAAGGAAGAGATATATCGGTATACTCTCCTGTCAGCGCGGTTCGCGATATCTGTTTATCAAACGGATTATCAAAAAGACTGACATCCTTCCATTTTAAGTTTTCGACCTCATCTTTCATCCAATAGGAATCTGTCAGTGTTGCAAAATGATATAATTTTGCCATGGAATAAGAGTCATGGCGTATCCCATGATATAATGCGGCAAGATTTTTTGCATATGTTCTGGACATAGATATGCACCGGGAGCGCGTCCAGTAATGCATTGCATCATCATAATTGACGTCGTGATATCTCAATGATACCGGGAGGCGATCATAGTCAAGAATTCTGCAATTATAATTGTCAACTTCCAGTACGGGTTCGTCCTTCAGCATCAAACAGGTTTTCATAATAATCACACCTCCTTTTGAACTGCTGCCGATATTATTATAATCGCGGGAGGCAAGACAGTCAACAACACTCATGCGAACGGACAAACTGATCCTTCAGGCGTACATCCGCCCTTACTCACTCCTAACTCTCCAGCTAGCCGGTCATGCCGCTGGTTAGCAGATACTTGACGCCGTTTGCCTCAAAGAGTGCCGGACCCTCCCTCGTAAAAGGCGGATGAAGGGCACTCCCTGTTTTATTTCTCCAGAATTCGCCGGTCTCCGTTTCACTACGGTCCGCGCTGAACAGACGTCCCCCGGACGTCTAGCGCCGCCGGACGTGCGAGCACGCCCTTCTCGCTTGCGCTCATTATATTCAGATTAACATAGAGTCATTTTCAAATCAACCAAAAAACCGCGCCTTCCAAAATAAAGACGCGGCTCTTATATGGTTTTTTGTGCGGATCTGTCAAATACTCACAAATCTGCATATCACCTTTTTATTTAGCGGTATTAGCAACTGAAGCTCGAAAGCCTGCATACCTCCGACAGGTGAAAACGCCCTTTTTTCTATTCCGGACAGCTTCCATTCTGAATCCAAATATATGGTCAGCACAGCACCATTTTCTTTTATTACAAAAATTCCACTACCGTCTTTTTCTAATACTATCTCTTCTCCAGGTTTGGAAATCACCGGCAAAACCAAAACGGCAGAAGCGACTTCACAACCGACACTAATCTCAAAACAATGCTGATCCATCCTGTAGTCCAGTTCGAACAGTTTTCCCATAACATTATCCGCTGAGGTCATCCGTCCATTCACATGCACTCGCAGCTCCTGCATGGTATCTTCCCACCATACCCGTGCAGCCTTATCATAAATGCTTCTGAACAGCACACCGTCCATCTGATATTCAATTCGAGGTGTCAGACATGCGGGCATACCATTGCGCAGAAGCTGCATATTATTTGACTCTACCATCTGGTACTCGCCCATTGTACCGATCAGAACCGGCCCCAGCTTACGATGCCATAACAAACTCACCGCGCCGCCTGACGGATGACCATGACGGCAATATTCCACATCATAGCCGGTAATGGTTGCACGCCAGTCACCTTTGCCCAGCAACAATGTCTGCACAGATGGAAAATTACGAATGCCATCCCGCAGATCACATGGTAGGGAAACATTCTCTTTAAAACGACATAACGTCTCCATGCGCTCAGGAGTCGCCTTTTTCAGCAGCATGGCAAGCCCCTTCGCATGACAGAATGTATGATGCACACAAGTCGGCTCCCCTGCGTCCGCAAACATCAGACCTCCGCTCAGTAGTCCATCCTTTGTACACTGTCTCAGCAGCAGGAAATTTCTCCTGACTGCCTCCTGGCATGCCGGATCATCAGAAAGACCAAAGCCGCAAAGACAGCCGTCAGAAGTTCTGCTGCCCCAGTAGCTCCATTTATAATTTCTCGTGCCGAAGCTGTTGTCCCACGCCCCGTCCGGGAGCATAAATTCCAGATGCGTACGCATCGCCTTCTCAGTAAAAACGCGGACCTCCTCATCCTTCTCCATCAGAGCATAGAGATAAAGCGACGGCAGAGATTCTTCCACATTATAGCCGATATCAACCGGTCGACAACCCTTCGGACTGATTTCCTGCCGATTATGCCCTTCCCCGTACAGCAGACCGTCCTCCGAGAAATAGTCCATTGCCTGATGACCCAGTTTCCATGCTTTGATCCGATACGATTCCTCTCCTGTCAGCGCATGCGCAATCGCCATCGTGTAGGCACAAGTCACAGGATAATTGACATTTCCCCCAATTTGTTCAATATGGTCCCGCAGGTATTCCGCACATTTCAGGAAACGACGCTGAACGCCCCTGTACTCCTGATCCGAAAAAATATTCCCGAAATCCAGCAGGCACTCTCCAAGACAGGCCGCGGCAAAAACCGTAATGCCGCGCCATGCACTGTTGGTATCATTATAAAAATAACCCTCTTCATGATACATATTATCGCTCCATGAAAAAAGCCGCATGGCACAATCCTTATATTTTTTCTCACCGGTCTCGCGATACAGATACAGCATTGGATACATGGCGTCGGCACACCTGCCGTGCACACGGGCGCAGGCCGGGCAGAGAATCCCGCCCGCAAGCTCCGGGCGGTGATTCTCTTTGATCTGCAGACTTTCCAGTGTATCGCACCATTCCTGTAATAATGCAAAATAAGCGTTCATTTTTCTTTCCTGATGAAACAGAATTTACATTCTGCCTCTTCCTGGTTCCCGTTTCTGCTTTTATATCGTTTTATTCGTCGGCTTGACAGCCACTTCGAGGCCGCATATTTCCAGGCTGTTCTCTCCGAAATGCAGTCTCAGGCTGCATTCTTTTGCAGGTATGCTGCCGAGTTCCACACAGACCTGACGCCACTCCCTGTCCGATCCGGACAATGTCACACTGCCCTTTAATACATTATTCAAAAAGATAAACAGTGGCAGCTGCGCCAGGTCACTCACGGAACCGCTGCGGACAGTCATTTTCAGTTGATAACTCCCCTCGTTTGCAGGGATGAGCACATACAAATAATCCGCTCCTTCCCTGCTTTTCAGCCTGTCCACAGGCAGTTCCGTCTTTGCAGAAAAAGAAATCTCTGCCACACGCACGGCAATATTTGACTCCAGAGACGGTTCTTTTGCCAGAGCCTCCTCCACCGGAAGCGACCTTCCTTCCTGACGTGCCATCACCGGCAGCTTTACCAGGACACGGCAGAGATTGACGGCACACCTTACAAGCTCACCCCTGGTAAGACTTCCATCTGCAAGTGCCTCGCTTAGATTATCCTGATTTGTATTGGCCGTCGCATCCCTGGTTACCATATATAGATCATTCTGTGCCCGTACCATGGATGCAAAGTTTCTTCTGTCCGACTCGCCCCCTTCCTCATTTCCTCTGGCCCACCAGTCCGTCATCACGATACCGGTATAGCCCCACTCTCCGCGCAGAATCGTCGTCAGCAGATCATAGTTGCTGGCAGCATGGATCCCGTTGACCAGGTTATAGCTGGACATAATGCTGAACGCGCCGCCTTCACGAACTGCCATTTCAAAGCCCTTGAGATAGATTTCCCTCAGTGCCCGCTCAGACACAACCGCGTTCACATCATGGCGATGAAACTCCTGATTATTGCAGGCAAAGTGCTTAATCGTCCCAGTCACACTATATCGGTGCAGACCCTTTAGCTGCGCAATCGCCATCTTTCCGGTCAGGAACGGATCCTCCGAAAAATATTCGAAATTCCTGCCGTTTAAGGGATGTCTGTGTATGTTCATACCCGGACCCAAAAGCGTGTCGATCCTGTTTTTCAACAACTCCAGGCCGGCCATGGCAAACAGTTCCTCAGACAATGCTTCATTGAAAGAAGAGGCCAGGCATGTCCCGTTCGGCATGGAAAAAGCAATCGTGCCGCAGTCCATGCGGATGCCGCTGGGGCCGTCCGAGCAGCAGGCAAGCGGAATGCCATGCTTTTGCAAAGAATCGCACACGCCGCCGAAGGCTCCGGCCGTTCCCGCCGTCACCTTAGGAGAGCTCATACCCTCACCGCGAAGGAGGATGCACAGCTCCTCATCGGAAAGCTGACCCAGAAAATCATACAGCGCATTATCATTACAAACCGGCACTGCCGGATCAGAGAAAGCAGCCATATCCGAACAAGACAAAATAGCTGTATCCGGACCAGGCAGAACAGCAGCCTGATCGGCCAACGCCGCAGCGTCAGCCAACCGCAGTCCTTTATCTCCCGCACAGGGAACACTGACAGGTTTCTCTGCTTCCATCCGTTCCTTCAGGTCGTACTCCCGAAGTGGAATATCTTCCCATCCCGGATTTCCTTCTGCCCCTTCTTGCGTGTAAAGCCTCTCAAAATGTTCAACAGGAGCCATAGCCTGGCGCAGTTTCTGCACCACTTTCATCTGCTCTAATGTGATGCTCCCCGCCAGAACCGCACTTCTGACATTCGTTCCACTGAAAAACCGATATGTCCCCGCTTCCAGCACATAACAGAACCGTTCTCCGCTCTTTCCGCTGTCATCGTAGGAAGCCAGCAGATACTCCGGGCAGGAAATAGTCAGCTCTTCTTCCTCCCCCGGCATAAGCTCCCGCGTTTTAACAAAGCCGCAAAGGCTTCTGACCGCTTTTCCCAGCTTGCCGCATGGGGCCTCACAGTACAGCTGCACTATTTCCTTTCCGGCTAAGCTGCCCACATTTTTTACGGAGACTGTCACGCGGACTTCTTTTTCTCCGGGGTAGGAAGAGGTATTATCCCCACAAAACAAACTGACCGGATTGATCTCAAACTGTGTATAGGATAATCCAAAGCCGAACGGATACAGTACCTTTTCGGGCGCAAAGGTCTCAAAATAACGATAGCCTACATAAATATCTTCTGTATATACAGACTGATCTTCTCTTCCAAAATCGGAAGCCGGGCAATCCGTAATGTCGCCGCAGATCGTATCCGTCAGCTTGCCGCAGGGATTCACCCGTCCTGTCAATACGTCCAGCACCGCATTGCCGCCCTCCTGACCTCCCTGCCAGACATAAAGAACCGCGGCGGGATCATAGTGGAATACCCATTTCATGTCGATAATATTTCCCACATTCAGCAAGACCACGGTTTTTGAAAAATGCCCGCACACCAGCTGAAGCATTCTCTCCTCTTCCTTCGCCAGCAGATATCCACCCTCGCCGGCGAAATTATCCCTGTCCTCACCGGCCGTCCTGCCGATTATCACAATGGCTGTCTCCGATTCTGCCGCGGCCGCTTTTACCAGTTCCTCTGTAAGCGGCATTTCCTCCTGATACCAGGGTTCGCTCGCCCAGCCGCTTCCCATGTCGAACGGATGGGTTTTCAGCCACTCCTGATAGGCAGTCAGCACTGCGGCGTTGACCTGAATCTCCTCACTATCCTGCAGTGCATCCAGAATGCCCACTACGTAAGGCGCATTCACCTTCCCCCCTGAACCTGTCCCACTCTTATAATAATGAAACTGACTCCTGCCAAAAACCGCCGCCTTCACACCCTTCGCAAGCGGCAGCGCCTCCCTGTCATTTTTCAAAAGAACAATTCCTTCAGCGGCCGCCTGCCTGGCAATTGCTGCGTATCGGTTCACATCAAATAACTGTGCCATCATTATCTCTTCCGTATTCATCCCGTTTTTCTCAATCTTATTTTTCTGTGTCATAAATGAACTGAAAACCCTGATCATATCCATTTTGGCGACTTCCAGGATTCATATTGCGGAATAAACACCTCTTTGTCAAACGTTTTTTCCCACTATAGAAATAATCCACCAGACAGTGCTGTCCCAGCTCCAGCTTATAATATATAGTAGGAATCACGGTCAGCGGCGCCATCAGGTTGGTGTTCGGGAATGGTCTTATGAGTCTCGCCTCTCCATCCCCTTCCAGATTCACAGCCAGCGCATTCGCCCACGGAAAATGACAGCAAATTTCCGCTTTTTTAAGACTTACCATGTCATTTTCCATGCGCCTTTGGCCATCCTCCGCAGGAATCGCGAAGCCTCCGTCGACCATCTCCGCCGTAACTGTTGTCTTGATAAAATGAATGCGCAGATGGCCGTATTCGCACGGTACAATCAGACTTTCCACCGTCACGCCTGGCATCAGCTCATACAGTGTTCTGACCGTATCTATCGTTACCTCAAAGCGCTGCATGTCACGACGCATTCTCCAGAAATTTTCGCCTGCCGCTGTTGCCGCGAGCGTATTATCGAACGCCCCATCCTCCAGCTGCGCACCCCTGGAAACACTGAACCCATAGAGGTTTGAATATACAAACTTCTGATACTTTTCCGTAGTACATCCAAAGTTGGCTGAACGCTGTCCCGTAGGATACAAAAGCGTATGGCCGCCGCTTTCATGGACAGCGATCATATTCGGATGTGCCAGAAACCTTTTGGCCTTAAGCACCGGCTCCTGCTCCTGCGTTTTCCAGAAAGGATGTTCCTTTGGCAAAGCCAGAATCAAAAATGTCTTGAAGCTCCAGTAAGGAGAACCGGGCGCATTGTACCGCTCGCTCATCAACAGATTCGGATACTGATAGCCAATGGTGAAAACCCCTCCATTGTCCAGAATCGGCTACTCACTCCAGTAACGCAGATTACCCAGCACCATATGCTTTAATTCTCCCATCGGTACATCTGCGCCTGCATAAGCCATCGCCGCAAAACAGGCGCTGTGCGCGAAACGATAAGTCAGGCTGCGCCCGTATGGCACCTCTCTGCCCTCTTCGTTAAACCAGTGAAGAAAATCCGGATAGAACTGTGCCGCCCGTGCTTTCAATGTCTGTGCATACTCCGGTTCCCGCTCCTCCATCCACTTTGCGTACAGCAGGCCATAGTAATGCATGGCAAATGGAATGTAATAATCTTTCTGTCCCGGATGCCCGTCATAATACCATCCATCCCCCTCATAACATCCCTCGATCACCCCAAAATCATCTTTCAGACATTCTTCGCTTGCCGGAAGACCAAGGCAGCGAAACATGGTATTGACCAGAATACGGAAAAAACGCCAGTTATTGGGGTGCACCTGATGGCTATTGATCTGATTGAGCCAATGATAAACATTTGCCTTCTGTACATCTGTCAACGGCTCCCAGAACACCTTTGGCGCCAGCATGACCGCGTTCACGATCGACGCCATCTCGACCATCTTCTGGTCGTGATCCCAGACATCCAGCCAATACTCTCCATGGGTCGGATCCGTTCCGTGAATGAGCCCTGCCCGTGTCAGCGTCTTCCAATCCTCTATTTCCTGCCTGTACAAAAGCGGAAGCTCTTCGTTTTCCTGTGAAAACAGCGGCGCCAGTCCCCACAGCACACGCGCATACCCCTCCATCAGAATGGAAGATTCTCCATAATGTGCCGAAGTATTTCCAATATGCAGCTGCGCGCCTCCCGCGCTGTAATGCGCTTTTAAGGGCCTTACCCAGTCAAGCAGCAGCAAAACGACATCTTCTCTTGTTCTGATCACCAGTAGCTCCTCCATTCTCTCGTCAGGCGCATCAGCGCCTCCATGTAAAAATAGTCACCCCAGATCGTGCATTCCCGCGCACCATCATGCCTGTGATACATTCCTTCTGTCAGAACGCCATTGGAATCCGGCAGATTACGCGTAGAATAATGCTCCCGCAGACTTTTCATAACCGCTTCCGCGAGCTTTAAATATTTTTTTGTCTGATCCGGTTCCACATGTTCACAAAGTTCCAGCAGCCCGCAGACAAAAATGGAAGCCGCGGAAGTGTCCCTGATATCCGGGTTTTCATCCGTAAAATCAAAATCCCAGTATGGGACCAGATCCCGCGGCAGATTCTGTTCAAAGACTTCCTCCGTGCGCCGCGCCACCTCCAAAAACCATGGTTCCCGTGTATACCGGTAAGACAACGCATAACCATAAACAGCCCACGCCTGGCCTCTGGCCCATGTAGACGCATCCCGATGTCCCTGGTGGGTTTTTCCCATAACCGCCTCTCCCGTATCCGGATTCATCAGATAGGTATGGAAAGTAGAAAAATCTTTGCGCACCAGCGTTTTCGATGCAGTCATCGCATGATTTTTTGCAATCTCAATACAGGTTTCATCACCAGTCCGGTACAGAAGAGGAAGATTTAACATGGTATCAATAATAATCTTCACATTCGGGTAAGTAATCCCCATCTCTCCCCACGCCTGAATATATTTGCCTTTCGCATTGTATCGTTCCGTCAGCATCTGCGCCGCCATCCGCGCGATTCTCTCCCCCTCAGGATTGCCTGTCACCAGGTAATCCGCCACACAGGACAGCGTATACTCAAAGCCCAGATCATGGCTGATATGCTCTCGTTTTAACAGCCTGTCCTCAAAGCTTTTCAGATGTTCTTTTTCATATTTCAGATAAACCGGATCATGACTGTCTTCATAAGCCAGAAAACACATACCGACAAAGAAGGAGGAAGTCCACAGGACATTTTCCTGTGGCTGATAACGATTGTGCTCACTGACATGCGGATATTTTCCCACGAACAGATCCAGGTTTTCCTTCAGTATGTATTCAATTCGTGCAAGTTCCTGACGATATGCTTCCTGATACACGGCATTTTCATTCACCTTCATCACTATTCAAATTTTTCCTTTCTCTTCAATCGCAGAATTTCAGAATTGCTGCGCAATTATCGCGCATTGTATCGTGCAAGCGCTGCATTCTGAATTTCCAGCACACGCTCCAGTCCCAGATCATAAAGCGTCTTCGCAAATGTATCAAAGGAATCCGTACTTTCATCACCAAAGATAAATTTCAGCGTCATTTCATCACAATATGTATTGATTTTATTCATATTCGCAGAGTATTCTTTACTCTCCTCCTCAGTCGGTGTGATCGGCGGGACTTTATATTGTGCAGCATTGGTTGCTCCCCAGATCGCAGCACTTTCCTTCTGTGTTTCAT